>JAFAFW010000032.1 GCA_023423275.1 Pseudomonadota bacterium | reverse complement strand
TGATGCCCGACACGGATCTCCGCCTCGCATGTCACGTCGGTGAGAGGCTCCGATCCAGCATTGCTGCAATGCCGTTTCCGGCCGGGGGGCTGCAGGAGATCCATATAACCGCGAGCGTGGGGGTTGCGACGCTCGAATCTTGTGCTGACACGCCCGCAAGTCTGTTCAAGCGCGCCGATAAGGCTCTTTACTGCGCCAAACATGCGGGCCGCAATAGAGTTGTCAGCGACGCCGCCTGACAACATGACGTCAACTTACGGCGTTCAGATTCAACGCGATTAACTCGGCGTAGTGCCAACGAGGTCTATGCCGCTGCTGCAACCTTGTTGACAATACTGACGAATCGCAAACAGCGCCGTGCTTGCAAAGCGTCAGGTGTTCTGTCAAGATCAGTTCCGGGCACCAAATAAAAGTTTATTCATCTCGCCGTTAGTGGTCTGGGAGCGGATTGTTTCCCAGGCCTACGCGAGCTGAAAAGAGGTGTACTCTGCGTTCAGGTCCGCCGCATTTCCTGAGTGTAGAGAACACGGGTCGGTCTGCAGCTAGGAGTTGGCCTCCTCATACGGCTGCAAACGACCGATCTCACCAAGCGGGGAGCCAACGCCCTCTTTGGCAATCCGTTTGGTTATCAGGTCAGGGACCGCGACGCGCTCGGACTTCTTACCCCGCTGCCGAGAGTTGTTGCGGGCCCTGGCCGAGGCCCTTCCTTATCTCCACAATCAACAGCTTCCCGCGTGCGCCTCAGGCTCACGCATCGCTATTGCAATCATACTCAGGAAAAACGCAAAGCAAGACCAGCCGCATGCTCACGAAGCGAGCCTACGGTGTCAGATTGACGATCAATCTATTTGATCTTGGTTTCCTTGAACTCGACGTGCTTGCGCGCGACGGGGTCGTACTTCTTGAAGCTGAGCTTGTCCGTGCTGGTGCGCGGATTCTTCTTCGTGACGTAAAAGAAGCCCGTTCCGGCAGTTGAAAGCAGCTTAATCTTCTGTGTGACCGGCTTTGCCATGATGTCCTGCGATCCTCAGCGCATCACGCGCGATCAGTGGAAGCGGTGGGCAACATACTCAGGTCGTCTGCGCTGTCAAGTCATGAGGCTGTGTCAGTGACGCGCAGCAGCTCGCGGCGGAAGGTGCCGTTCTTGTGGTGATAATAGGGAATTGCCGCATGTTCTGAGGCATCGCGGGCCGCCTTCAGGTGGTCCAGCAGGTCCTCCAGAATGACGCGGGTAATGGACGGGAGATCGAGGCTGCGCGCCTCCTCCACGTTGAGCCAGTGCAGGCCAGACAGCTCCCCGTCGCGCGTATCCACGGTGTGGCCGATTTCCTCGGCCGCTACGCAGAAGAACCGCGTGTCATAGCGGCGCGGCCGGCCGGGCGGGGTGATGGCGCGGGCAAACAGCGACAGCGAGCTCAGCTTGGGGCGAAAACCGCACTCGAAAAAACCGTTCCAGCTGGGCATATCGTGCCGCGCCGAGCAGCCTTCCGGCGCCTGCGCCGCAATGAGCAGGCCCGCTTCCTCGAATGTCTCGCGGATGGCCGCCAGGGCAATTGCGCGCGCGCGCTTCTCGCTGGGCGTTCCCTTCATATCCAGCAGGAGCTTGGCCAGCTCGCTCGGACGCAGCTCGTCGGCGCTTTCCACGTGGCGGTCGGCGATATCGACCCGGCCGCCGGGAAAAACGTACTTCCCGGGCATGAACACCTGATCCATGCGCCGCTTGCCCATGAGGAAGCGTGGCGTGCCGCTGCTCCGCTCGACAATAATCAAGGTCGCCGCGTCACGCGGGCGCAACGCACGCGGCTTACCGGACGGGTCCGTGGAGGTCGGTGTATTGCTGCTGGTCATCGATCGGCGGTTTGCACGGCTAACGGAGGTTCGATGGCGGATGGGCCGCCCGCCTTGTCATCCACGCCGACACTCTCGCCGAAGCCGTGCATCCGCAGGGCCCATTGCAGCGCGATCAAGGCTCCTTTGACGCGTGGTAGCAGGTAGAGCGACAGTCCGATGGTCAAGGGCATCCACAACACGAAGTGGATCCATTGCGCCGGCGAATAGGCCTGTTCGAGCGCCAGCACACCGCCGATGACGATATGGCCGACGATCACCATTGTGACATAAGGCGGAGCGTCATCCGCCCGCTGATGGTGCAGCGCTTCACCACATGATGGGCAGTGATCTGCAACCTTGAGGAAAGCTCGAAACATCGATCCCTTGCCGCATGCCGGGCAGGTCATGCGGACACCACGCATCATCGCAGCCGAAACGTCGCGTGATGCACCATTTTCGATGTCGACGGGCATGCTTTCCTCCTGTGGCTATTGGCCACCGCTCGCCTGCTCGCGTCAAGCGGTCCAATCGCCGCTCAACCCAGTCATGTCCTGAGCGCAACACGCCTTCTGCGAGCGTCGAACAATTCTGAGGGGATCTCAGTGAGTCATATAGGGTCGAAATTGGCGCAGCAGGGCGCTGGAGGTGCGGCTTAATCGTCAGTGGCGACCGGATCGGCGACTTGGGCGCACCCGGCGTCCGCCCGCCGGTCCCCGCCAACCTTTTTCAAGGGCGACGTGGCCACGTTTCCCCTGCGACAGCATTTCGAAGCGCAGGGCGCCCGCGGTGGGAATGGCCTCGACCAGCCGGACCTGAACGTTATCGCCGAGCCGGTAGGCTTCTCCATTGCGGCGGCCGACAAGCGCGCGCGCGGCCTCGACATGCTCGTAGAAATCTCCCGTCATCGATGACGCAGGCACGAAGCCGTCCGCACCGGTGCCTCTGAGGCGCACGAACAGTCCCGACCGCGTCACGCCGGAAATGCGCGCCTCGAACTCGGCGCCGATGCGGTCGGCGAGATGGGCCGCGATCAATCGGTCCACCGTCTCGCGCTCCGCGGCCATGGCGCGGCGCTCGGCTTCCGAGAGCGCCTGGGCGATGTCGGGCAGCTTCGCAATGTCCTCATCGGGCAGGCCGCCCGCCCCGAGATCCAAGGCGCGGATCAACGCGCGGTGGACAAGCAGGTCGGCATAACGACGGATCGGCGATGTGAAATGCGCGTAGCGTCTCAGGTTCAGGCCGAAGTGCCCGTAGTTGTCAGTGTTATATTCGGCCTGTGCCTGTGCGCGCAGCACAACCTCGTTGACGAGATCCGTTGTCGGTAGCTCTTTGGCTTGCGATAGCACGCGATTGAAGTGGGCTGGCTTCAGCTCGCCCGGCGGCAGACTGATCTTCAAGCTGCTCAGGAAATCCCGCAGAGCCTTGAGCTTCTCTTTCGACGGTTGGCCGTGCGCGCGATAGACGGGCGCTGTCTTCTTCTGCTCCAGCGTTTCGGCGGCCGCGACGTTTGCCTGGATCATAAACTCTTCGATCAGGCGATGGGCTTCCAGGCGTTGAGGAATGACGACCTGTGCGACTTCACCCTTGTCGTCGAGGATGATCTTGCGTTCCGGCAGATCGAGATCGAGAGGCGCGCGCCGGTCTCTCGCAGCACTTACGGCGCGATAGGCGGCCCACAGAGGCTGTAGCGCCGTCGCCATCAGTGGTTTGCACTTGTCCGAAGGATCGCCGTCGATGGCAGCCTGCGCTTCCTGATAACTGAGTTTGGCCGCCGACCGCATCATGGCACGCATGAACGTATGGCCGCGTTTCTCGCCGCGCTTGTCGAACACCATGCGCACCGCGAGGCAGGGACGATCCTCCAGCTCGCGCAGCGAGCACAGATCGTTCGAGATCTTTTCCGGCAACATCGGAACGACACGGTCCGGGAAATAGACCGAATTGCCGCGCAATTGCGCTTCGCGATCCAGGCGGCTGCCGGGCCTCACGTATTGGGCGACATCGGCGATGGCGACCGTGACGATGAAACCGCCTTCATTGCGTGGGTTTGGATCGGGCTCGGCGTGAACGGCATCGTCGTGATCGCGCGCGTCGATCGGGTCGATGGTGACGAGCGGTATCTCGCGCAGGTCGGTGCGGCCCTTCATCGTTGGCGGCTGCAGCTTCTCCAGCTCCGCCAGAACGCCTTCGGGGAAGTCATCCGGGATACCATGCGCGTGGACCGCGATCAGGCTGATCTTGCGCTGGTCCTGCGGATTGCCGAGGGTTTCCACCACCCGGGCGTTCGGAACACGGAACCGCCCGGAGCGCGGCAAGTCGAAGCGCACGAGATCACCGTCGCGTGCCTCGCCTTCATCACCGGCCTGGACCGGCCAGTCGCGCAGCTCCTTGCGGTCGACCGGCGCGATGATGCCGCCGCCCTTCTTGTAGGCGCGATAGATCCCGAGCATCCGCCGCTTCTCGCGCGGCAGCTTTTTGATCGGCTCGGCCTCAAGGCGGAATCCTGCAACGTCGTCTTGATCGAGCTTACGGACGCGCGCCAGCACGCGGTCGCCGATCGTCAGTGTTTCTTCGCCGGTTTCCGACGACCGCCTGCTTTTGACCAGCAGGATCTTCGGCGGCTCACCTTCCTTGCGGTCCCACACCATCGGCTGCGCGATGAGATCGCCGTCGGCATCGCGACCGGTGACTTCGAGCACCGTCACAGGCGGCACCGAGCCCTTTCCGCGTAAGGTCTTCTTATCGCCGGCAAGCACACCTTCATCGGTGAGCTCGGCAATCAGCCGTTTCAGTTCGATACGGTCGCCGCCTTTGACGCCGAAGGCGCGCGCGATCTCGCGTTTGCCGACCTTGGTCTGCGAGGTCTCGATGAATTTGACGAGGTCGGCTTTGGTCGGCAGCCCATGTGCGCCTGCGGGCTTGGCTTTGGCAGCGGGCGGACCTGAGCGCTTACGGGCCACGGCGTCAGCGCCTCCAGGCGCAGGCTATCGACACAAGGGCCTGTTCAACGATCGCCGTGGCTCGGGTCATTCACTCCGCCGCATTCTGCGTAGGCTTCGCCTTCGCACGCGATTTGGCCGCTGCCTTCTTGGCAGGGGCCTTCGCCTTTGCTTTTGCTGCGGCCGGAGCTTTTTCTCCCTTGGCGGACGTCTTCGCCTTGGCGGATTTGCGGGCAGGTTTCTTTTTGCCGCCGCCCTGCGCCGCGCGCGCTGCCAAAAGCTCGACCGCTTCGGCGACGGTCAGATTGGCGGGCTCCTTGCCTTTCGGCACGGTGGCGTTGATGGAGCCATGCTTCACGTAAGGGCCGTAGCGGCCCGACAGCACTTCGATCTTGCCGCCGCCGTCCGGATGCTCACCGAGGTCCTTGAGTACGGTTGCTTTGGCGCGTGACCACTTGCTGCCGCCGCCTGCGGCCTTCTCGGCCAGCAGTGCGACGGCGCGGTTGATGCCGATCGTGAAGACGTCCTCGAAGCTTTCAAGGTTGGCGTAGGTGCCGTTGTGCAGCACGAACGGTCCGAACCGTCCAAGGCCGGCCGTGATCGGCTCACCCGTCTCCGGATGGATCCCGACTTCGCGCGGGAGCGACAGCAGTTGCAGGGCGCGCTCCAGTTCGAGCGTTGCCGCATCGATGCCGCGTGGAATCGATGAGCGCCGCGGCTTCTCATCGCCATCGGCGTCGCCAAGCTGAACGTAGGGGCCAAAACGTCCCTTGCGCAGCGTGACCGGCAGGCCGGTTTCCGGATCGTGGCCGAGCAGCTTGCCATCCGCCGTGAGCGCTTCGCCTTCGCCCTCGCCCGTCTCGTTGAACTGGCGCGTGTAGCGGCATTCAGGGTAATTCGAGCAGCCGACGAAGGCGCCGAAACGGCCGACTTTCAGGCTCAGACGTCCCGCCGAACAGGCCGGGCAGGCGCGTGGGTCTGAGCCGTCCTCCTTTGCGGGGAAGATGTGCGGTCCGAGGATCTCGTTCAGCGCGTCGAGGACTTCGGTGACGCGCAGATCCTTGATCTCATCAACCGAGCCGGTGAAGTCGCGCCAGAAATCGCGCAGCACGTCCTTCCATTCGAGCTTGCCGTCGGAAATCAGATCGAGCTTGTCTTCAAGGTCCGCCGTGAAGTCGAACTCCACGTAGCGCTTGAAGAAGCTTTCCAGGAAGGCGGTGACAAGACGGCCCTTATCCTCCGGGATCAGCCGCTTCTTATCGATGCGCACATAAGCGCGTTCCTGCAGCACGGCGAGGGTGGAGGCGTAGGTTGACGGCCGCCCGATGCCCAGCTCCTCGAGCTTCTTGACCAGCGTGGCTTCGGAATAACGCGGCGGCGGCTGCGTGAAATGCTGATCGGCCGCAATTGCGCGGTCGGTCACGCGGTCGCCCTGGCTGAGCGCGGGCAGGCGGCGGCTGGCGTCGTCCTCGTCCGGAGCGACATCGTCCTTGCCTTTGGTAGCGTGCAGGCGCTCGTCACGGCCTTCCTCGTAGACCTTCAGGAAGCCTTCGAACTGAATGACCGAACCGCTGGCGCGCAACGTATAGACCTTGCCGTCGCGGCCCTTGACCTCGATGTCGGCCGTCGTCTGTTCAACTTCGGCAGACGCCATCTGGCTGGCGACGGCGCGCTTCCAGACCAGTTCATAGAGCCGCGCCTGATCTTTCTGCAGAAAACGCGCGACGTCGGCTGGCTTGCGGGTGACATCGGTCGGGCGGATGGCTTCGTGCGCTTCCTGGGCGTTCTTGGCTTTGGACTTGTACTCGCGCACGAACGGGGCGACGTACTTTTGCGAATACTCGCGCGCAATGAGCCCGCGGATCTGATTGACCGCTTCCGGCACGATCGTCACGCCGTCGGTTCGCATATAGGTAATGAGGCCGACGGTCTCTCCGCCGACATCTATGCCTTCATAAAGACGCTGGGCGACCTGCATGGTCTGCTTGGCCGAGAACCCGAGTTTGCGGGAAGCGTCCATCTGCAGCGTGGAGGTGGCGAACGGCGCGAACGGATTGCGCTTCACCGCCTTCTTGTCGATCGAGATGACACGGAACTCACCCTTCTCGATCGCCGCCTTGATCGCCTGGGCTTCAGCTTCCGTCTTGATGTCGAGCTTCTTGAGCGTCGTTCCCGCGACAGCGTGCAGGCGGGCAGGGAATTCCTCACCCTTGGGTGTGGCGAGCGTGGCCTCGATGGTCCAGTACTCGTCGGTTTTGAAGGCCTCGATCTCGGCTTCGCGGTCGCAGACGAGGCGCAGCGCGACGGACTGCACACGGCCGGCCGAGCGAGCGCCCGGCAGCTTGCGCCACAGCACGGGCGACAACGTAAAGCCTACCAGATAGTCCAGCGCGCGGCGGGCAAGATAAGCCTCCACCAGCGGTGCATCGATGGCGCGCGGCTGCCGCATCGCGTCGAGGATGGCTTGTTTGGTGACCGCATTGAAGGTCACGCGCTCGACCGGCACGCCCTTTTTCAAGGCGCGCTTCTGGTCGAGAACCTGCAGAATATGCCAGGAGATCGCCTCGCCTTCGCGATCGGGGTCGGTGGCGAGGATCAGCTTGTCGGCCTGCTTCACCGCGTCGGCGATCTCCTTCATCACCTTCGCGGCTTTGCCGTCGATATCCCAATGCATATTGAAGTCGTTATCGGGTTCGACCGAGCCATCCTTGGAGGGGAGGTCTCGGACGTGCCCGAACGACGCAATGACTTTGTAGCCTGAGCCAAGATACTTGTTGATGGTCTTGGCCTTGGCTGCCGATTCCACAATGACGATGTTCATGAGTGCTCTTGATCCCGCCGCTGCGGAAGCCGCCTGCCTTGGCCCAGCAGGCGCTCGCGCGGGGCCGATACATTAACTGCGCATTCGAATTCCGGTGGCGGGGAACATGGGAGATGGACGCACCGAAGTCAAATGTGTGAAATCTACCAAAAACGGGTATTGTCTTCTCTTTAGGGTGATATTAGGCATTGCCGTAGTTTTGCGTGAGTCACGGCAGCATTGGCTGGAGCGGGGAGACATGGCCGATGAAACCACCCTCAACTGGATACCGGCGCGGCTTTATTGTCGTGCAGGGGGGAGCGGGCAACGCACCACCCCCCTCTGACATCCGGCAACTCGCCGGTATGGAGCAGCTCGAGTATCTGTCGGATATGATCAGGCAATTGCAAAGAATAGCGCGTCTCATCAATTGCGCGACCTTAGCTGGAATTCTTGAGTTGGCGTTTCGGGAAGTCGATCTGAAGCGGCGCGATCAACGTGGCCGTCTTTAACCTCATGATGCCTTGATCAGGCCGCGTACGGGAGGTGCGCCAGGCCGCTGAGTGCTGAGAGGTCATCTATCAACAACAAGTGATACGAGTTGGCTGCCGTGATGCTCCAAGCGGCCGGCCAACGCGAGTTCGAGTAGAACGGCTTGGACAATCCGAATAGGAAGATCCGTCGCGCGCGCAAGCTCGTCGACGTTGACCGGCGCCGGGCTGAGGACCGCCGTAATGCGGGACCGCTCATCCTGGGCAATGTGTGGGGGCTGTACGTGGGGGTCGCGGGAAGCCGCCATGTCCTGCAGCAGAGACTCGCTCGGCGCCTCCATTCCGCGCTCGCGACCGAACGGCTGCAGCCCCGTAACGATGTCCTCGGCGCAGGTGACAAGCGTGGCGCCCTCCTTGATCAGGAAGTTGGTTCCTTCGGCGCGCGGATCGAGGGGATGGCCTGGCGCGGCGAACACGTCACGTCCCTGGTCGGCGGCACGACGCGCGGTGATGAGCGAGCCCGATCGCCGCGCAGCCTCGACCACGACGACGCCCTTTGATAATCCCGAGATGATCCGGTTCCGGCGTGGGAAATCAACGCCACGGGGCTGGAATCCCGGCGGTTGTTCGCTGACGAGACAACCCCGCTCGGCGATAGCGGTGTGCAGTTCGGTGTGTTGCGGTGGGTAGACGATATCGAGGCCGCCCGCCAGAACAGCAACCGTCCCCGTCTCCAAGGCTGCCTGGTGTGCGGCGGCGTCGATGCCGAGCGCCAGCCCGGACACCACGACATATCCAGCGCGGCCCAGTCCGTCGGCGAACAGACGGGCGAGCTTCATCCCGGCGGCCGATGCCGATCGCGATCCGACGATCCCGACAGACTTCTGAGACAGGAGCCGCTGATCGCCCTTGGTGTAGATCAGCGGAGGACAGCCATCCGTCGCGGCCAGCGCCTCAGGATACCCGGGCTCGACCATGAAAACGGGCTGGGCGCCGATCCGGTCGGCGGCATCAAGTTCAGCCTGGGCGGCTGCTGCCGGACAGATGCGGATGGGACGTCTTCGGCCGCCGCGCTCGGAGAGATCGGGAAGGGCCGACAAGGCCGCCTGCGCGCTCCCGAAGTGGCCGATCAGGCTGCGGAATGTGACGGGTCCGACGTTCTCCGATCGGATCAGGCGCACACAAGCGAGCCGCTCACCATCATCAATCCGGGTTGTCGGCAGCGGCGGCGGCTTCGGCCCAGGACGCACGATCAGGCCTTCGCGCCGATTTTACTCTCCGTACCGGAGATGAGGCGGCGGATATTGGCGTGATGCTTCGCGATGAGCAGGGCGCTGAGAAGTGCGACCAGCGCCGCGATCTGATTGAGACCGATTGCCCACAACAGCAGCGGGATAGCAATGCTCGCAATCAGCGCCGACAGCGACGAGTAGCGGGTCAGGAACGCCGAGGAGAGCCAGATCACACAGAAGGCAATCGCTGCTGGCCAATGAAGTCCGAGCAGCACGCCGATGTAGGTGGCGACGCCCTTGCCGCCACGAAAGCCGAGCCACACCGGAAATACGTGTCCGAGAAATGCTCCGAGGCCGCCCGCCAATGCAGCCTCACCTGCGGTCTCGGCCGGACCGATGAGCCCGGCAATGAGGACCGCCGCCGTTCCTTTCAACGCATCGAGAAGCAGGGTCGTTGCCGCCAGTCCCTTATGCCCCGTGCGCAGAACATTGGTCGCGCCGATGTTGCCGGAGCCGATGCTGCGGATGTCACCGAGGCCTGCCGCCTTCGTCAGCAGAAGCCCGAACGGAATCGAGCCCAGCACGTACCCGACAGCAAGAGCCAGCAATGTCGTGTTGGTCAAGAATTGAGACATCCGGCGTCCATCAACCGGGAGAAAGACATGCGCGCCGCCTCAGCCGCGCGCATGATCAGGGTACTGGTACACCGTCTCGCCGGCAACCATGGTCAGCAGGATGCGGCCCTGCATCTTGCTCTCGTCGAACGGGGAGTTTTTCGAGCGGGCGCGAAGCTGATCGCGATCGACCACCCAGGGCTGGCCCATGTCGAACAGCACCAGATCGGCCGGCGCGCCTTTCGCAAGACGGCCAGACGGCAGGCCGAGCAGCTTGGCCGGTGTGATCGTCATCGCCTTCAGCAGCATCATCAGGCTGATATCGTCGTTGTGATGCAGCCGCAGGGCGGCGGACAACAGCGTTTCCAGGCCAATGGCGCCGTCGGCGGCTTCCGCGAACGGACGCCGCTTCACATCCTCGTCCTGCGGGTCATGGCTGGAGACGATGACGTCGATGTCGCCCGCCGCCAGCCCGCGCAGAAGAGCGACGCGATCCTCCTCACTGCGCAATGGCGGGCGCAGCTTGAAGAACGTGCGGTAAGGGCCGATGTCGTTTTCGTTCAACGTCAGATGATTGATCGACACGCCGCACGTGACCGGGAGTTTCCGGGCCTTGGCCGCGCGCACGATTTCCAGGCTTTCGCGGCACGAGATGGTGGCGGCGTGATAGCGCCCGCCGGTAATCTCGACGAGTTGGATATCGCGTTCGAGAACGATGGTTTCTGCGGCCTTCGGGGCCCCGAACAGGCCGAGCCGCGCGGCCACGTGGCCAGCGTTCATGCACGTGCCTTCCGAGAGATAGGGGTCCTCGGTGTGGTGTACGATGAGCGCGCCGTGGTCCTTGGAGTAGAGCAGCGCATTGCGCATCACCTTGGTGTTGGCGACGCTGGATTTTCCGTTGGAGAACGCGATCGCGCCGGCGCGCTTCAATAGCCCGATCTCCGTGATCTCGTTGCCTGCCAGGCCCTTCGTCATTGCCGCCATGGTGTGAACGTTCACGATGGCGTTGTCGCGGGCACGCCGCTGGATGAAGTCGACGAGCGACACCTGATCGATCACCGGATTGGTGTCCGGCATGACGATGATGGTTGTCACCCCGCCCGCCGCGGCAGCCTGGCTGGCGGTCTTCAGGGTTTCACGGTGTTCGGCTCCAGGCTCACCGGTAAAGACCTGCACGTCCACAAGTCCGGGCGCCAGAACGTGCCCCCGGCAGTCGATGACCTCGGCGCCCTCTGGCGCGTTGCGGCGCAGATGGCCACCGATATCCTCGATCACACCGTCGGCAATGAGGACGCCGCCGGGTTCGTCGCGATTGCTCGCGGGGTCGATCACGCGTGCGTTGATGAGAACGGTACGCTTAGCCTTGGTGGTCGGGCGAGTGCTGCGCATCTGGACCTCCGCTCAGTGGTTAGGGAGGTTGCGGGCGAGTGCTTCGAGCACGGCCATACGCACGGCGACACCCATCTCGACCTGCTCGCGAATCAGACTGCGCGAGTGGTCGGCAATCGTCGAGGCGATTTCGACGCCACGATTCATTGGACCCGGATGCATGATGAGCGCGTCGGGCTTCGCCCGCGCCAGCTTCTCGTGATCGAGCCCGAAAAAGTGGAAGTATTCGCGGCTGGACGGCACCAGGGAACCCTGCATCCGTTCGCGCTGCAGGCGCAGCATCATGACGATGTCGACGCCTTCGAGGCCCTTCCACATGTCGGTGTAGACTTCCGCACCGAACCGCTCGGGTTCGGCCGGCAGCAGCGTCGAGGGGGCGATGAGGCGGACGCGTGCCCCCATCGTGCTCAGCACGTTGATGTTGGAACGCGCAACACGGGAATGCAGGATGTCACCGCAGATGGCCACTGTCAGTCCGGCGATGCGGCCCTTGGCACGCCGGATGGTGAGCGCGTCGAGCAGTGCCTGAGTCGGATGCTGGTGGGCGCCGTCACCAGCGTTGATCACCGAGCAGTCGACCTTCTGCGACAGGAGTTCGACCGCGCCGGCCGAGTGATGCCGGACCGCGATGATATCGGGGCGCATGGCGTTGAGCGTCATCGCCGTATCGATCAGCGTCTCGCCCTTCTGTACCGAAGAGGTCGAGACGTTCATGTTCATGACGTCGGCCCCGAGGCGTTTACCGGCGAGTTCGAACGAACTCTGCGTCCGGGTCGACGCCTCGAAGAACAGGTTGATGAGGGTGCGTCCCCTCAAGACGTCGCGCTTTTTATTGACCTGCCGATTGATGTCGGCGGCCTTGTTCGCGAGGTCGAGAAGCGCGGTGATTTCTTTTGCCGTCAGGGTCTCACAGGTCAACAAATGACGCTGCGAGAAGAAGGCGGTGTCGGTGGCTGGGGTGTGGCTGGTCATCAAAGCCGTTTGTATAGAAGCCGACCTGCAGGTCGGCAAGCGGCTTTAGAAAACTATCGACAACTGAACCCGTCGGCCCCGGACCAGTTCCCCGCCAGGTTGTGACGAATCAAGGCCTTGTGCCCGGTCAGGTTGTTTGCGTCAGGTGCTGTACCTCTTTCCGATTGGCCGGTCTCGCCGTGAGGAAGCGAATCGGATTGCCGCGAAACGCTTTTGTGTCCCGGCGTGCGCATACCAGTCTCCGCAGGACCGACGGCCGCAACGCTTGCCCCCAACCACCCAAGCTGAAAGACTGACGGTCTCGGTCCCAGGAGCACATCCTCAGTCATGCCCAGTTTCCTGCCGCCACTGTTGGTGGTGTTGATACCACTCGTTGGCGTCGCCGCCATGCAGCTTTTCCTGCCTGTCGTCGCGCCACTGATGATGAGCGCGGCTGGCGTTGAGGCGACAGCCTACGGCTGGGTCGCGGGCGCCACCGGGCTGGGCTCGGTCTGGCTTTACATGTCCAATCACGGGATTACCCCGGCGCTGGGGCCGGTGCGCACGCTGCGGGCAGGCGTCGCGGTGCTGCTGGTAGGGGCGGCCTTGTGCTTGACCGCCGTGTTCCCGCTGGTGCTGCTGGGCGCGCTGCTGATCGGCTTCGGGTATGCGAGCTCGACGCCCGCCGGTAGCCAGATCGTCGCCGATCACGCGCCGCGGGCGTATTGGGCCACTCTGTTTTCGCTGCGGCAGGCCGGTGTTCCACTTGGTGGGATGATTGCGGGCGCCTTTGGCGGCTGGCTGGTGACGCAGACAAGCTGGCGCATGGCCCTCGTGTGGATCGCGCTCGTAACGGTCACGCTGGCGGTGCCGCTGATTCTGGCTCCGCGCAGCTACAACGAGAGCCGCCCCAGAGGGGCATTCCGGTTGTCGCGAGTGTTTGATCCGGGCAACCTCCTGCGGCCGTTCCGGGCTTTGACGCTGGCTCCGGGATTGAGCCGTCTGGCGGCGGCCTGCGTCGGCTTCGCCGTCGTCCAAAGCGCCGTGTTTTCCTTCCTCGTCCTCTATCTGCACGACGGCCTGGGATACAGTCTGGTTGTCGCGGGCTCGCTGTTTGCCGTCATGCAGGGCGCGAGTGTGCTGGGGCGCATCAGCTTCGGCTTTCTGGCCGACCGTATCGGTTCGCCGCGGCCCGTCCTGATGGTTCTTGCCGCTTGCTCGTCGGCCTCCGCGCTACTGCTGGCAAGCCTTGGTCCGGCCCTCCCGTTCGTTCTCCTGGTCGGGGCTGCTTTGATTGTCGGCGCATCGGTAGCGACCTGGAACGGTCTCTACCTGGCGGAAGCCGCGAGCATGGCGCCGCCCGAGCTTGTGAGTGAGGTGACGGCCGGGACGACATTCTTCGTTTTCGCGACCTATACGGTCACGCCGCCGCTGTTCGGCAGTCTGATCGATACCTTTGGATATCCCAGTGCGTTCCTGGCTGCTTCGGTCGCGGCGGCGTGCGCCGGGATTGTTCTGGTGCTGGGACGCCATGCAAACCATGCCGCGCAGCGTGAGAAACCAGAGCAGGGGTAGGAGTGATGGTGAGCTCACCGTTGCGGCATGGCGACGGAGAACGGACGCGCTGGGGCTTGCGAAACGGTGCACGGCTCCGGACTGGGCACCCAGGACGTGTTGTTCATGAACAGTTCGCAGCGGGTCAGGACGGTGCCGAGATGCGTCGCCATGCACACGACCTCGCCGAGCTTGAACGTTTGCCCCTGATAGCGGCACCGGCAGGGGATTGGCGTACCCCAACCGTTGATCACCTGTCCCGGCGTGATCCGGGGATCAGGTTTTGGTGTCTGCTGCTGTTGTGCTGATGCGTCCGAAAGCGTCCCTGAGAGCACAAACGCAATGCCTGCCGCGACGGTGATCGCGAGCCATGACCGACACGGCTGGTGCGACGCTATCCCATTTGCCGCAGCGTATCAGCCGACGCGGTGAAGTCAAAGCGCTGATCCCGTCGGGATCAGGAGGCTGTGCGCATCTGCCGGCGGCGCTCGATCATCGGCCCGATCTGGATGAGCAGCGTGGCCATGAACATCAGGCTGGCGCCGATCCAGCCGATCGGCGGCAGACGCTCGCCAAGCAGGATCGCACCGGCTGCAGCGGCGAACAGCGTTTCCATGCTGACCAGGATGGCGGCTTCGCTTGGCGGGGTATGTTTCAGGGCGATGGCGAGCAGCGTGAACGTCAGGGCGCTGGATAGGATTCCGACAAAACCGATCGCCGGAGCGGCGGCGACCAGAGCGGCCACGCTGATCGGCTCAAGCGCAATCGCGACGGCGAGCGAGCAGACTGCAACCACGGCAAACTGAATGGCCGTGAAGGCGACGGGCCGGGCGAATGGTGAGGCCCTGCTGGTGATCAGCATGTGCGCCGCCCAGACGATCGCGGAGGTCGCGACCAGGCCATCGCCATAGGAAAAACCGGCCAATGTTCCGCCGCCGAGCAGCCAGGTTCCGATGAACGCCATGCCCACGGCCGGCCAGACGTAAACCGTTGGCAGTCGACCGAGGACGATCCAGGCGATCAATGGCGTGAAAATGATGTAAAGCGCAGTCAGGAAGCCGGAGTTAGTGACCGTGGCCGTGACGATACCGGCCTGTTGTACGGTGGCGGCTCCGAAGAACGCCAGGCCCGCCGCAATACTGATGCGAACGAGCCCCGATGACCATGGGATCACCGCCCTCCGCGCTTCCAGCAAAGCCAGCGGTGCAAGGCAGATCGCCGCCAGCGTGGCGCGCGAGGCCACGAACAAAAACGGTCCGACATGCTCCATCGCTGTCTTCTGAAAATAGAAGGCGATGCCCCAGATCGCGGCGGCGAACAACAGCAGAAGATCGGCTCTCAATCGGTGCATGGCGCCCGAGGTCTTAGAGGTCACGGAAGAGCATCGCAATAGTCAGCATAGGCTGCACCTCCGGCTGTGCATTTGCTGCGATGCAGAACGGGCACCCGGTAATGCCGCTGGACAAGATCCCGTGCCGAGCCTACTCGGTTGGCACATCCTCCCCGCTGTGGACGCATCCCCACATGCCCGCTTTTCCGTTCTCCTGGCCTCACGTCGCCCCGTTACTGATGCTGCTCGCCTCCAACGTCTTCATGACGTTCGCGTGGTACGGCCACCTCCGCTTCAAGACCGCACCGCTGATGCTTGTGATCGTGATCTCCTGGGGGATCGCGTTCTTCGAATATTGCCTCGCGGTTCCGGCCAATCGGATTGGATCCGGCGTTTATACCGCCGCGCAGTTGAAGACGATCCAGGAGGTGATGACGCTGATTGTATTTGCCGTCTTCTCCGTTCTCTATCTCGGAGAAGCTTTCACGTGGCGGTATGCCGCCGGCTTCGCGCTGATCGCGATCGGAGCCGGGTTGATTTTCTCCGGGCGCGCGTGATGCCTGAAGTGACGCTCCTTGCGGCGCTCATGGCCGCCGCGTTCGCCGGGGCTTTCCTGCAATCTGCGATAGGGTTCGGCTTTGCGCTCATCGCTGCGCCGGTCTTCCTGCTCGCGATGCAGTCAACGGCCGCCATGCAGGTGCTGGTCGCGATTCATGTGGTTCAAAGCGCGATCCTGGTTCCCGGCCTGTGGCGTAAGGCTCCGCGCAGTCTGCTCGTGCCGATGCTGATCGGGAGTCTGGCCGGAGTGCCGATCGGTATCGGCATCCTGCTGGCGCTCGATTTGAATACGTTGAAGCTCACGGTGGGGCTGGTAATGCTGTTGTTCACCGTACTGCTCATCGTGCGGGATACCGGTGCTTTGAAGCGCTGGCTCTCGTCGACCGGTGCTCCCGGGTTTCCGGCGGCGGCCAGCGTCGGGTTATCGGCTGGGGCGTTGACGTCGGTACTGGTGCTGCCCGGTCCGCCGCTCATTCTTTATGTCGCCGCGCGCAACATGGAAAAAGCCGAAAGCCGCGCCCTTTCGCTGACATTCTTCGCGTTCTGCTATGTGGCGGTCACGCTGACGCACGCGCTTGGGCTCGGGATGAGCCGTGAGGTGTGGACGCTGGTCGGCTGGCTGTCGCCGGCTGTCGTTGTCGCTACCGTTCTCGGTGCCATCTTCGCCCGGTCATTGAGCGAAGAATGGTTCCGCGCCGGCATCATGGCCATCTCGCTGGTATCGGGTCTGTGGCTGGTCTGGAGCGCGCTGTAGGCCGCGCCAACACCGCAATCAAAGCCCGCGCACAAGGTTGCCCACCATCAGAACGATGTAGGCGGTGATGGCAAGCCAGTATTCCTGGTGCGGCAGATAACGGGGCACGTGCAGAAAACCGAGCTTGGTCGCCACGGCGAGTCCCGCCAGCGCAAGCGAAATCAGAAACACCATGATGGTCGGCGGATTCAAACGCATGACAACCCTCCCCCTTGCCCGGAGCGTAGCGCGTTATAGCGTCCGGTGAGGCCGACCGGTAGGCTTCTCTGGTCCCTCGGCTTCGATAATGAAGCGTACGAGGCGCTGGGTGCTTTTCAGGTCACGGCATGTGACGAGAAGAAAACGAGGTGTGGAGGCTGTGCTGGCGGGCGTCAGACCGGCATCGACTTCGCGGATGTCGACCACCTCGAGCGCCTGGGCGATGCCGGAGGTTCCGGAGATGGTGATTTGATCCCCGACGGTGACCGATTTGGAAAGACCGAGGGGCAATTCATCATGGCTGCTCAAATGAAAATACGGGCTGTCAGCGAGCCGCGAAGGGGGCTGTGCCTGAGCCAGGGCCTTGCCCGAAGACTGAGACAGGGCACTCTCGACACTGCGGTCGAACACGGCTTCGGGGCGGAAAATGGTGACGGCGAGGATGCCTACGGTCACGCAAGCAGTTGCCAGGGCGTACAATGGCAACCCCTCGAGGACCTTGCGGCTATCGATCATGTCTCGTCTCCGTGCAGGTGAGCAGGATAGCTGAATCTCTATATAGGGGTGCCGGTGTGCTCGGGGAGTCCTCAAGCTAACTTTAGCGAACCAGAGTATACGTGCAGATTCGCCGCCGCATTCGACGGATTTGTGACCGATCACGGTTTTGCGCTTCAAAAGGTACGCACGTTCCGCATTGGCCACGACCGCGGCGTGGACACAGGAGGCCAGCCTCCCCCGTGGCGGGCTGACTCCTGATTTCCAGCTATGTCATGGCAGCAATAGGAAAGCTGCAGCGGCAACCAAGGTAGGAAGGAGTGCCGCGGAGAAAAGTCCGGCCGCACTGATCGCGCCATCGTCGAAGCTGCCCTTCAGGATTGCGAATCCGGCCGGGTTGGGCGCGTTCGCAATGACCGTCAGTCCACCGCCCGTGACGGCACCGGCGACGAGTGCAAACTTGAACTCGTCGTTGACCCCTTCCACCAGCGAGCCGAGATAAGTCAGCGCGGCGTTGTCCGTGATCGCGGTCAGGGCAGTGGCGCCCCAATAGAGCGCTTGCGGAGACATGCCCGACAAAGCCGGCTGCAGCCACCATTTCTGCAGGCCGCCGAGAACGACGAGCCCAGCCAGGAAGAACGCCACCATCAGGCCTTCGCGGATCAGCAGACGTGACTGGTATTTCTTGTACGCCTCGGTGAAGCCCAGGAAGAACAGGAAGAAGGCAGAAAACACGATCGGATGGTGATTGAAGAGCACAACGAAGGCGAGGAACATCAAATGGACTGCGATCACCCAGACGGGAACGTCAAGTCTCGCCAGGGCGGCGGACATCGTGGAAATGCTCTTCAGGTGTCCACGGAAGAGATAGGTCACGACAGCAGCGTTGATGAAGACCGCAACCGCTGCCTTCCAGCCGAAGTGCGCCAGCATAAACGGCGTATTCCAGCCCCACGTCTCGGCGACCATCAGAACAGGGGGAGCCGCGAAGTGGGTCAGCGTGCCGCCGATTGAGATATTCACGAACAGAACGCCGAGCGTGGCGTACTTGAAACGCGTCGGAGCGTTCTTGTGCATGAAGCGCTCACGCAGCAGCAACGCGGCGAGTGTCATCGCGGCGGGTTCCGTGATGAAGGAACCGAGGAGCGGAGCGACCGACAGCATGACGAAGTAGTAACTGACAGCGGAAGGCAATGGCAGCAGCCGGGACAGCCAGCTCAGCAGAGCGCCGGCAAAGTCGATCACCGGCCGACTGGCCGCCATCACCATGATAACGAAGACGAACGCCGGTTCCGTGAAGTTTCTGCTCTCGAGGTATTCCTGCGACGACGTCGTGCCGAGCTGGACCGCTATCAGGACAAGCAACACCATCGCCCAGAAGCCGAATACCGCTTCCACCTCGCCGAGCAGATGCCAAAGTCCAGCGTGCGCGGGTTGGGCTTTGGCAAGATGTTCGAAGTAGGACGCCGAGAATGTGTGAAAAACTGCGATGGCAAAGATTGCCGCGGCCATGACCTCGACGAAGTGCGGAAGCTGCGTTTCCATAAGTTTTTTTTCTCTTTGAGGCGGCGGGAGCGGATTGCGCCGAATGGACAGGCGAGACGGCAGATGTGCTCTAGCCTGCTACACCAGGAATACCCGATCGACAAGAAAATGCAGATCTCGCAGACTGCCGCAAATCGCCTCGGTCTGATCACGGAGTTGCTGGGCTTCGCGCGATGTTTCGGCCGGGCGCCGCTTCAAAAAATGTGGCGTTGCCGCAAGAACTGGTAGATGCGATCCGCGAGCTGCTCGGGGGCTACGATACCGGCGTCGAGACGCAGCTCTGGCGCATCGGGGGGCTCATAGCGAGATGAAATACCCGTGAAATTCTGGATTTCACCAGCCCGTGCCTTCTTGTAGAGCCCTTTGACGTCGCGTTGTTCGCAGACGTCGAGTGGCGTATCGATGAAGACCTCCACGAATTCATCTTCGTCGAACAGTTCACGGGCCATGCGCCGCTCGGCTGCAAACGGCGAGATGAACGACACCAGGACGATCAGCCCCGCATCCACCATCAGGCGGGAGACGTGTGCGGCGCGGCGGATGTTCTCGATGCGGTCGGCGTCGGTAAAGCCAAGATCGCGGTTGAGGCCGTGACGCGTATTATCGCCGTCGAGAATGAACACGTGCCGTCCGTGCGCGGTCAATTTCTTGTCCAGCAGATTGGCGATGGTCGACTTGCCGGATCCGGACAGGCCGGTAAACCACAGGCAGCACGCCTTCTGGCCTTTCAACTCCGCCCGCGACTGCCTGGTGACGTCCAGGGCCTGCCAGTGCACGTTGGTGGCGCGTCTCAGACCGAACATGATCATCCCGGCACCGACGGTCTGATTGCTGAGCCGGTCGATCAGGATGAAGGCGCCGGTCGCGCGGTTCTCGTCGTAGGGGTCGAACGCAACCGGATCATGCGTTTCCAGATTGACGACGCCGATGTCGTTGAGCGCGAGTGTCTTCGCCGCAAGCTTCTGCAGCGTGTTGATATCCTCCTTATGCTTGATCTCGGTGACGCTGGCGGTCACGGTGCGGGTGCCGATCTTCAGGAGATAAGGACGTCCCGGATAGAGCGGCTCGTCGTGCATCCAGACGACGTGCGCCGCGAACTGATCGGCGACCTCGGGCCGGTGACCGGGTGTGACGAGCAAGTCACCGCGCGAGATATCGAGCTCGTCGTGCAACGTCAGGGTGATGGCGTCGCCGCCCCGAGCTTCGGGCAGGGAACCGTCGCAGGTGACGATCGAGCGGACTCGCGATGAGCGGCCCGATGCGGCGACGACGATGTGGTCGCCTTCGCAAATTCGTCCACTGGCGATGGTGCCGGAAAAGCCACGGAACGACTGATCGGGTCTGTTCACCCACTGCACCGGCATGCGGAACGGTTTGCCGGTGAGATCGGGGGCGGCATCGACGTTCTCCAGGTGGCCGAGCAGCGTCGGGCCGTCATACCACGGCATGTTCTGCGAGGGCATGACCACGTTGTCACCAAAGCGCGCGGATATCGGGATCGGCTGGAGGCTGTCGACCTTGAATGTCCCGGCGAAGCTTCGATAGTCGTCCAGCACGCGATGAAACACAGCTTCGTCATAGCCGACCAGATCGATCTTGTTGATCGCCAGTACGACGTGGCGAATGCCCAGCAGCGAGACGATGACCGAGTGCCTGCGCGTCTGCGCCAGAATGCCTTTGCGCGCGTCGACCAGAATGATGGCCAGATCCGCCGTCGAGGCGCCGGTTGCCATATTGCGGGTGTATTGTTCGTGACCGGGCGTGTCGGCCACGATGAACTTCCGCCGTGGCGTCGAGAAGAACCGGTAAGCGACGTCGATCGTGATGCCCTGTTCGCGTTCCGCCTGCAGCCCATCGACCAGCAGGGCGAGATCGAGGTCGTCGCCGGTGGTGCCATGGCGACGCGAGTCGCGTTCGAGCATTTGAAGCTGATCGTCGAGTACAAGCTGCGTATCGAACAGCAGCCGACCGATAAGCGTCGACTTACCGTCATCGACGCTGCCGCAGGTCAGAAAGCGAAGCAGGTCCTTATCTACTGGGTCCGTCACGACTTCCATCTGCGGACAGGCGAAATCGGCCGTATCGAAACGGGCGTGACGCATCAGAAGTAGCCCTCGCGCTTCTTGCGTTCCATGGAACCGGCTTCGTCATGATCGATCAGGCGGCCGGAGCGTTCCGAGGATCGCGCCGCTGACATCTCGGCGACGATTTCGGGAACAGTCCGCGCCTGCGAGCGCACCGCGCCGGTCAGCGGATAGCAGCCGAGTGTGCGGAAGCGGACCACCTGCATCTCGGGCTTCTCGCCTTCGGCAAGCGGCAAGCGTTCATCGTCGACCATGATGAGCTGGCCGTCACGATGAACCACGGGGCGTCTTGCTGCGAAGTAGAGCGGTACGACCGGAATTTGCTCGGCCGCCACGTATTGCCAGATATCGAGTTCAGTCCAGTTCGACAGCGGGAATACGCGCAGCGACTCTCCGCTTCTGATTCGCGTGTTGTAAAGATTCCAGAGCTCGGGACGCTGGTTCTTTGGGTCCCAGGTCTGGGTGGGTGTGCGGAAGGAAAAGACCCGCTCCTTGGCGCGCGAGGCTTCCTCATCCCGTCGGGCGCCGCCGAATGCGGCATCGAAGCGGTAATAGTTGAGCGCCTCTTTCAGCGCTTCCGTTTTCATTATGTTGGTATAGATCGCCGACCCGTGCACGAACGGTGAGATGCCTTGCTCGATCCCTGCCGCGTTTGTGTGGACAAGCAAGTTGAGGCCGAGGCGACGGGCCGTTTCGTCCCGGAACGTAATCATCTCCCGGAATTTCCAGGTCGTATCGATGTGCAGGAGGGGAAACGGCAGTGGAGCCGGAAAGAACGCCTTGATCGCCAGATGAAGCATGACCGACGAGTCTTTGCCGATCGAGTACAACATCACCGGGTTGCGGAATTCGGCCGCAACTTCGCGCATGATATAGACTGCCTCTGCCTCCAATCTTTTCAGATGGGTGGTCGGGAACGGCATGCAGTCTCGCTTCTCAGGCTTCGACGGCAGGAAGACGCTATTGAGTTCGTTTAGACAGCGGTAAGGTCGTAGCATGGCGAGAATGCGATATGACGAGTACACATTGATTTAACAACTTTAAGTTGTGGAAAATGATCTCATGAATGCGACCGAAGCCGCGCTTCCTCGTGAAGCCAAGGTGGTGATCGTCGGTGGCGGCGTTATCGGATGCTCCGTCGCCTACCATCTGGCCAAGCTCGGGTGGACTGACATTGTCCTCTTGGAACGGAAGCGGCTGACCTCGGGCACCACGTGGCATGCGGCAGGCTTGATCGGTCAGCTCCGGGCGACCATGAACCTGACCAAGCTCGCGAAGTATTCAGCCGAGCTCTATCTGGGGCTCGAAGCCGAGACGGGCATTGCGATCGGCTATCGCCTCAACGGGTCGCTTGGCCTCGCCTTGTCCGAGCACCGTCATGAGGAGTTTGCGCGCGGCGCATCCATGGCCAAGACGTTCGGACTGGAGGCGCATATGCTGACGCCGGCCGAGTGTCGAGAACGGCATCCTCTGATCGATCTGAAGGATGTCATTGGAGGGGTTTTCCTGCCGACGGATGGGCAGGCCGATCCCGCCAATATTGCGCTGGCCCTGGCGAAGGGCGCACGACAGCGCGGCGTCAAGATCCACGAGGGTGTGACCGTCACGGGTGTGACCAAATCCAAAGGCCGGGTTGCCGGCGTCCAGACGGATCGCGGAACCGTGCGTGCCGAATATGTCGTCAACTGCGCCGGCATGTGGGGGCGGCAGGTCGGACGTATGGCTGGGGTCAACGTCCCGCTGCAGGCGTGCGAGCATTTTTACGTCGTTACCGAAGCAAGCCCGGACATTCCGAAAAATCTACCGGTGCTGCGCGTTCCGGACGAGTGCGCCTATTACAAGGAGGACGCGGGCAAATTGCTGCTCGGCTTCTTCGAACCGATATCGAAGCCCTGGGGTGTGGATGGCATTCCGGACGATTCGGAATTTCTCACGCTCCCGGACGACTGGGAGCACGTCGCGCCGCAGCTTGAAAGCGCGATGGCGCGCGTGCCGTTGCTCGCCAAAACGGGCATTCACACCTTCTTCAATGGCCCTGAGAGTTTCACGCCCGATGACCGCTATCTCCTGGGCGAGGCGCCGGAGCTGTCGAATTTCTATGTCGCGGCAGGCTTCAACTCGATCGGCATTCAGTCCGCTGGAGGCGCGGGCATGGCGCTCGCGCATTGGATGGTCGATGGCGATCCGCCCTATGACATGGGCGATGTCGATATCCGGCGCATGTTCGGCTTTCAGGGCAACAAGACGTACCTCGTCAATCGTGTGACCGAGACCCTCGGGCTGCTCTACGCGGATCACTTTCCCTATCGCCATTACGAATCGGCGCGCAATGTCCGGCATCTTCCGCTGCATGAACGCCACGCCGCGCACGGCGCCTGCTTTGGTGAGGCCGCGGGATGGGAGCGCCCCTTCTGGTATCTGCCGGCGGACGCCAAAGCCCGCGGCGAGACGGCGCAGTATCGCTATAGCTGGAAGCGGCAGAACTGGTTCGACTACGCTGCTGCCGAACACAACGCGGTCCGTACCGGTGTCGGCCTGTTCGACTTATCGCCGTTCGGGAAGATCCGGGTGGAGGGGCGCGACGCGGAAGTCGTCCTGCAGCGTATCTGCGCCAATGACATCGCGGTGGAACCCGGACGCATCGTCTATACGCAATGGCTCAACGCAAAGGGAGGCATCGAGGCCGACCTGACAGTTACGCGCCTGTCCGAGACCGAGTTCCTGGTCATTACCTCATCCGGCACGGTGCCGCGCGACCTCAATTGGCTGAAACGGCACATTCCCGCGGACGCCCATTGCATTGCAACCGACGTGACGGCGGGTGAGGCGTGCCTCGCGATCATGGGGCCGAGGTCACGCGAGTTGCTGGCTCCGCTGGTCGATGCCGATCTCTCGAATGAGGCTTTTCCATTCGGCACCGCCAAAACGGTTGAAATCGGCATGGCGCTTGCGCGCGCCCATCGCGTCACCTACGTCGGCGAATTGGGATGGGAGCTGTACGTGCCCGTGGATATGACACGGCACGTCTTCGACACGCTCATGACGCGGGCAGACAAAACCGATCTGCGGCTGTGCGGAATGCATGTCCTCGATAGCTGCCGGATCGAGAAGGCCTATCGCCACTTCGGCCATGATATCGGCCCGGAAGATCACGTCCTGGAGGCTGGGCTCGGCTTCGCGGTGAAGGTCGATAAGCCTGCAGGGCAGTTCGGTGATTTCATTGGGCGCGAGGCTGTCCAGGCGAAACGGCAGACGGGCTTGGCCAAACGCCTCCTGCAATTCCGGCTCAAGGATCCCGAGCCGTTGCTCTACCATAACGAGCCCATCCTGCGTGACGGCAAGATCGTCGGGTACGTGACGTCCGGAGCCTATGGCCACCATCTCGGAGGAGCCATCGGGCTCGGCTATGTGCCGGTGCAAAAATCCGAAACGGTCGAGGACCTGCTGGCATCACAGTGGAGCATCGAGATCGCCGGCCGGGAGGTTGCCGCAGTCGCCAGCGTGAAGCCGCTTTACGATCCGACAGCCGCGCGTACGCGCCTGTAGCGTGGCGTCATCGCCGTCTGTCGCTGGCGGAGCGGCGCCGATCATAGACGGGAATCTCGAAGGTGCAGGCGAACGGCGCGTTGCTCGTGTTCGTTGCGTTGACCGCCAGCCGCCATCGGACGCCGTTGCCGCGATCATCAGCGGATGAGCCCGGCAAATCCGGCGGGATCGCGATATCGATCGGCATGTTGACGCCGTTTCGGCTGGTGAACAAACGGCGCGCATCGAACAGCGTGGAAGTCTCGCTGAGAGTGCGCGCCTCCAGCCGGCGCTTCTTGTTCTTGCCGAAACCGGAATCGACCCATCGGACGCTTTCGCAGACCAGACTGATTTTAAGGTTGTCGCGCGCGGCAGGGCGCAGTCGCGTTTGCAGCTTGCCGCGAAACCGGTCTCCGACGTAGCCGGGCAGGGTGTCGATCCTGAGGGTTGATCTTCCGAACCGCCACCACGCCAGCGTTGACTTGATGGCGATCTGCAACCCGACCAGCGTCGCCAGCGCGAATGCGGATGCGAGAACGACGTCCACCCACGACTGCGATAACGCCAGTCTGATCCGTTGCAGATTGAGGCCTACGATCAGGCCGATCGCGCTGCACCAGCCAATGACCCAGATCCACGAGAAGATAGCCGCCGAGGCATCGGAATAGACGACGCGCCGCGCGGCCCAATCCTGCCGCTCCATCCACGGACGGTTCGGATGGAGGGCACGAGCCCGTTCGCGGTGGGCCCGGGCCCGAGGACCTGTGATGTAGACGAAGCGAAAGAAGAGCACGCTTGCGGTGACCAGCACGAAGCCCAGCCCGGCCGCTGCGCTTGCACCGATCCGGTTGACGCCGCCCGACCACAACAGCGAGGCCCCGGTCGTCAGGGCCGACAGGCCCATGAGAAAGCAGGCGCCGAAGACGAGGTGGAGCAGAACCGTGCCGATGCTTCCGGAAGCGATGAACCGGCGAGAGGCGGTCATCGCGACTGTCGCGCGGAACGAGCGGCGACGGCCGCGCTCAGCAACGCTTCGAGCCGCCCGGAGTCGCGTTCTTCGAGGATGAGACGTATGCCGACGGCACGGCTTTGCTGCCAAAGTTCGCCGCGAAGGCCCGATGTGCCCCACAATCGGACGCGATCCTTTTCGGTCGTCACCGGCAATGCCTTGTGCGACCTTGCCAGCGCAAGGATGCGCCCGGCGTCGCTTTCGGTGAAGGCGTGGTGATCCGGCACCGTCAATGTGGCAACGGTCTCCGCGCCGAGGGCATCGAGGAGACGGAAAAAGCGCTGCGGATTGGCGATACCGGCGAATGCGACAAGCCGCGTTCCCTTCACCCATTCGGTGTCTTCGTCGGGTCGTGTTCGCGCTTCCAGTACCGGGCCATGGAAATTCTGCTGCAGCCAGCCGGTGATTGTCGAGGCGGGCGCGTCGGACCCCGGCGGATGATTGACGAGAACAGCATCGACGGCATCGAGCTGAAAGGCGAGCGGGGCACGCAACGGCCCGGCTGGAAGCACCAGGCCATTGCCGATGCCGCGCCGCCCGTCGACCACGGCGATCCGGAGATCCTTCGCGAGCGACGGGTTCTGCAGTCCATCATCCATCACGATGACGGTATAGCCCGCCTTGGCAGCCTCGATCGCGGCCGCGCCCGCGACGCGGTCTCGCGAGACCAGCGTCGGCGCATGCTCGGCCAGCAGCAACGCCTCATCGCCGACGTCGGCGGCGGAATCGGTTGTCGGATCGACCCAGTGTTGGCCGGTGTGGCGTCCACCATAGCCGCGGGTGAGAATCGCGGGACGTTCGCCGGATCGGATGAGAGCCGCAGCGACAACAATCGTGAACGGTGTTTTTCCGGTGCCGCCCGCCACGAGATTGCCTACGCAAATGACGGGCAGTTTCGAACGGACAGGCGTTGTGCGGAGGATGCGGCGGCGTGCGGCCCAGCTATAGACGGCGCTCAGCGGTTTCAGTCCGCGCGCAAGTGCGGAAGGCTCACGACGATACCACCAGGACGGCTCATCAAGACGCACGCCTCAGGCCCTCGTTGTCGGGCAGGAAGGGGAGCAGCGCATCGGCGGTCCGTTGCAGAGCGCCCGATAGCCCATCCAGAACGAGCTGGGCGCTGGCCCGCATTCGCGCCAGCTCCACCTCGTCGCCCAGCAATGAGTGCGCTGCCTTTGCCAGATCCTCTGCCGTTTTGACCTGCAGCGCGGCGTGGTGCTTGAGGAGCGCACGGTAGGCATCGGAGAAATTGGTCCAGTGCGGACCGGTTATGACGGCCGCGGCGTGGCGCAGCGCTTCGATCGGGTTTTGGCCGCCATGCGGGACCAGCGATCCGCCGATGAACGCGACCGGCGACATGGCGTAAAACGTTCCCAGTTCGCCCAGCGTATCGGCCACGTAGATATCCGTTCCGGCTTCAGGCAGGTCCCCGCGCGAGCGCTGTGCGACGGACAGGCCGAGCTTGCGCATCTGGCTGACGATATCGCTGCCGCGTTCCGGATGCCGGGGCACGATGATGGTGCAGAAGTTCCCATGTGACCGGGTCAGCAGCTTATGGGCGGCCCCGACGATCTCATCCTCACCGTCGTGCGTGCTGGCGGCGACGAAGTGCGGGCGTCCGGCCAGAGCCTCAGTCATCCGCTGCAGCTCGGCAGCATCGATCGGGGGCGCAGGCGCATCGATCTTCAGATTGCCGACGGGTTGAACATTCCGCGCGCCGAGTTCACCGAACCGCCGTGCCAGCGCCGCGTTCTGAGCCAACACCAGTGCAAAGCGGTTGAAGAGAGGCTGCGAGGAAGACGGTGAGCGCCGCCAGCGCGCGAAGGAGCGTTTCGACATGCGCGCATTGACCAGAGCGAGGGGAATTTCGCGGCGCGCCGTCGCGATCAGGAGATTGGGCCAGATCTCCGACTCCGTGAAGATCGCCATGTCGGGCTTCCAGTGATCCAGGAAGCGGTTCGCGAACTCGGGTACATCGAGCGGCACATACTGATGGATGTCACGTGCATCCAGCCTGCGTGCAGCCACCTCAGCCGACGTGATCGTACCGGTTGTGAGCAGGAACCGGACATCTGGCCGCTTGGCCCGCAGGGCTGATAACAGAGGCAGCACCGCATTGGTTTCGCCGACGCTTGCGGCATGCACCCAGGCGAGACGGCCTTCCGGCCGGGGCCGGCTAGCGCGGCCCATGCGTTCGCCGCGGCGTGCGGGATCTTCTTTGCCGCGCATGGCCCTGGTTTTGAGGATAAGCGGAGCAACAGGGCGTGCGAGATCGGCAAGTGTCCGGTAAGTCTTGAGGGCGAAGCCCGGCTGCGCGGGAGGTGCCGTTGTATCCGACGTCGGCGGCGTGGCCCGCGCCGGATCGGCACCCGCCAGTTCATAAGCGCGTAGTGTCGTCCGATTGAGGGAGTCCTGAACGTGCTGCCGTGCGCGCTCCAGATCGTCCCCCGATATGTCCCGATCGATGAAGATCGGATCACCCGTCACCACCGCCAGTGTGCCGAACGGGAGATTGAGCGTCATCCGGCTCCAGGTGTTGAAGGCGCGGTATCTGCTGGTGGCAACGGCTACGGGCACGATCGGCCGTCCCGACATGCGGGCCAGCGTGACGATGCCTGTTCCGGCAATACGGGCCGGTCCCGGTGGGACGTCGGCCGTCATGGCGACGCCTTCACCGCCTGCCAGGGTCCGCACGGCTTCCCGAAGTGCTTGTGCGCCGCCGCGATCGCGCGCCCGTCCACCGGCCCCCGCACCTCGGATCATCCCCATGTCGAAGTGTTCGAGCACTTGGCCGATCAACTCGGCGTCACCGTGCCGGGCCACCATGCTGTTGACCGGAACACGTCCGCGATCGACGATCGGCAGCATCATGAACTGGCCATGCCACATGGCCAGAATGAACGGATGACTGGCCTGCGCGAAGGCATTGAGATCGGCAGGCTCGCTCACCACACGCGATGTGCGGTAGACAAGCTTCACGTATCGCGCAAATGCGCGTCCGGCAAACCGGTTGACGCGAGCCTTGTCGAAGCGCAGTCGAGCCACCGTCTGGCTTGCCTCTGACGTGATCGGGAGCAGACGCGATTGAATATTTGCCCCCCTTGATCGAGGTCTCTATAGCGGATAGTGAGCCTTTGCAAACGCGATTCAAACGGCCGGGGCGCGACCGAATCAGCAGTTTGCAGCGAATCCTTGGTCCAGATGCAGCCAGATGGCAAATCGAACGAAACCCGTACGCCGCTGGTTGAGGCATGCCACGCTCGGCTGGCGGGAAAAGCTGAGCCGTAGCGTTCCCCACTGGGTGAGGTCGGCGTTCGGGCCTGCCGCATCATATCTCGATATGCTTGTGCTCGATCACGGCATTTTTCGGCTGGTTTATGTCAATCAGCATCGGGTGGGCGAATGTGCGTGGCGCTCTGCGCAACCGTTGCCGCACCATATCGCGGCCCTGGCCCGGAAAGGCGTGCGCACGGTCGTCAATTTGCGCGGACCTCTCGACATCAGCAGCTATTGGCTGGAACAGGAGGCGTGCCGCCGTCACGGCGTGACGCTGGTGAATTTCAAGATGCGCTCGCGGGGCGCGCCGCGCCTATCGGAACTCCGCGAAATGCGCGACCTCATTGGCAGTATCGAATATCCCATCCTGATGCACTGCAAGTCGGGTGCGGATCGCGCCGGGCTTATGAGTGCGATCTATCGCCACCTGAAGGAGGGCGTACCGCTGTCCGAAGCCAAAGAGGAACTCTCCTGGCGCTTCGGTCATATCAAGCAGGCGGATACAGGAGTCCTCGACTATTTTCTTGAGCGCTACCTGCAGGATAGCGCCGAACGGCCGATGCCGTTCTTCGAGTGGGTTGAGACGGTCTACGACCCTGAGGAGCTCGCTCACTCGTTCAAGGCCAAAGGCTGGGCAAACGGCCTCGTCAATACGGTCCTCAGGCGCGAATAGTCGCCTCAGTCAGCGGGCAGAAGCTGCGAGGCGACGAGCCGCGCGTAAGCTCCCTTCTGCGCCATCAGTTCGGCATGCGTACCTTGTTCGATGAGCCGCCCGTCATCGATAACCGCAATGATGTCTGCATTCTGTACCGTCGAGAGCCGATGCGCGATAACCAGCGTCGTGCGGTTGCGGGTGAACAGCGCCAGCGCCTTTTGCACCAGCGCTTCCGATTCCGTGTCGAGCGCGCTCGTTGCCTCGTCGAGCAAAAGGATGGGCGCATTTTTCAGGATGGCGCGTGCGAGTACCAGCCGCTGACGCTGCCCGCCCGACAAGCGCAAGCCGCGATCGCCGATACGCGTGTCGTAGCCATCTGGCTGGGCCAGGATGAAATCATGCGCCGCGGCGGCTTCGGCTGCGGCGAAAATCTCCTCATCGGTGGCGTCGAGCCGGCCGAGGGCGATGTTGGCGCGAATGGTGTCGTCGAACAGCGTGACTTCCTGGCTGACGATCGAGATCGCGCCGCGCAGCGACGCCAGCGTCACGTCGCGCAAATCCTGGCCATCAATCGTGATGCTGCCTTCGTGGATATCGAACAGGCGCGGCACGAGATTGATGATGGTCGATTTGCCGGCGCCGGAACGGCCGACCAGGGCGACGGTTTTTCCGCCTGGCACGTCGAGAACGAGATTCTGCAACGCCGGGATGTGCTGGGCCGGATCGTAGCTGAAACCGACGTCCTGGAAGGAAATGGCGCCGCGGGAGATATGGAGCGGCTGTGCGCCCGGCCTGTCGATGATCTGCGGCCTGTTGTCGATGAGGTCGTAGATCCGTTCGGCCGCAGAAAGTCCCTCGTGCACGCGGCCGGAGAGATTGCCGAGGGCACGGATCGGCTGTGCGGCCATCAGCAGCGCGGTGAGAAAGCCCATCAGGTCGCCGATCGTCGATCCGCCCGCGGCAATCCGCCAATAGGCGAACGCGACCACGCCCGCGACGGCAAATCCGCCCAAGACTTCCAGCAGCGGGTCTAGTCGCGCACGAGCCCTGACAGCCTTCATGCGCAGGCGGAAGACATCTTCGAAGCTCGCCTGGACGCGCGAGACGGCATAATCCTCGAGCCGGAATGTCTTGATGAGCCGTGCACTGGCGAGATATTCGGCGAGCAGGGCCGTCATGTCGCCCATGCCGAGCTGTGTTTGTTTCGCGAAACGGCGCAGGCGGCGGCTGACCTGGGCGATCGGCAATGCAGCCGCGGGATACACACACACCACGATCAGTGTCAGGGCCCAGTCCAGATAAAACATCGAGCCGATGAGCCCGACGATGGAGAGGGTGTCGCGGATGGCGGTATTCAGCGAGGATTGGCAGGCAGCGTTGATGTACTGGATATCGTTGGTCAGCCGCGACATGAGCTGGCCGGGAGCATCGCGCGTGATGCGGGCGAAATCAGCGGCGATCAGCCGGGCAAAGGCGCGCTTCTGAATGTCGGTCGAAATGCGCAGCACGATGCGGCTCGTCGCGACATTCTGCAGATACATGAAGATGCTTCGGATGAGCGTGATCGACAGGATCGCGCCAAGCACCCACGGCAAAAGGCTTTCATCGCCGGTCATTAGCGAGTCGAACGACTTCTTGATGATGATCGGATAGCTGGCACTTGCCGCCGCCAGCAGGCCCGTGAGCATCAGCGCGTGAAGGAGCTGCCGCCAGCGCGGCCAGACCCAGTCGGACAGGAACCGCGCCAGCAGTCCACGGGACCGCGCATCGAGTGTCAGAGCGGGGCGCTTGTCCGCGCCGCTGAGTTTGTCCTTGGGCACTGGGCCTCCAGAATTATCAGACGCTGCCGCCCGGTCCCGACTTCTTTGGTTGGGCAGATGCGTCCCCCGTCGTCTCCGGGTCCAGCAGACGGTGCAGATGGACGATGAAGTAGCGCGTCTGCGCGTTATCGACCGTGCGCTGGGCAGCGGCCTTCCATGCCTTATGGGCCTCCGCGTAGTTGGGATAGATGCCGATGATATCGAGCTTGTCGAGGTCGCGGAACTCGACGCCTTCGAGAGACTTGAGTTCGCCTCCGAACACGAGATGGAGGAGTTGCTTGGGCGGCTGGGCGCTGGCGTTGCTCATGGGCTGACAATCCTGCCGTGATTTGTGCAGCCCTCGTGTTGCCTGATGCGGATCGGAAGGGCAAGTGCGCCACGGTGGTGCGACACGGGACGCGGCATCAGGCCAGCCCGGCCAGGGCCGAGATGGCCATGTCGGCCAGCAGACCCAGAAACAGCGCCCAGCCGACATCCCGATTCGATCGGAACCTCCGCAGGCAATTCTGCGGATCATCGGTATCGAGCGTGGAGACCTGCCAGGCCAGTTGGATGCCGACCAGCGCAAGGGCTGTGAAGAAAATCAGATGCGCGCCCGCCAGCATGCCGGCGATCATCCACAGCACCATGGCGCCTGTATAGAAGCCGCCGACCCAGTCCCGCGTCTTATCCTTGAACAGCAGCGCGGTCGACCTGAGGCCCAGGATCGCGTCGTCGTCTTTGTCCTGATGCGCGTAGATCGTGTCGTATCCGATGGTCCAGAGAACCGAGCCCGCGTAAAGAGCGATCGGCGCGAGGGTGAGTTCGCCGTAGATGGCCGCCCAGCCGACCAGCGCTCCCCATTTGAACGTCAAACCCAGTACGATCTGCGGCCAGGACGTGATCCGCTTCATGAACGGATAGATCGCGATCGGAACCAGGGACGCGATGCCGAGCCAGATCGTGAACGTGTTGAACTGAAGTAATACGGCGAACCCGATCAGCGACAGCGCGACCGCGAAAGCCAACGCTTGTCGCACGATCACCTGGCCCGATGGAATCGGGCGGCTGGCCGTGCGCTGCACCCGTCCGTCGTAGTCCCGGTCGACGATGTCGTTATAAGTGCAGCCGGCTCCGCGCATGACGAAGGCGCCGATCGCAAACAGCAACAGATACCAGAGATCCGGATAGGCCCGCCCGCGTGCCAGCTCGGCCAGTGCCAGCGACCACCAGCACGGGAACAGCAGCAGCCAGGCGCCGATCGGCCGATCGAAACGCGCCAGCTTGAGATAGGGATGGATCGCTGCGGGCGCGTACCGGTCCACCCAGTTATCGCGGGGAGCGTCGGCAATCAGGACGGGAGTATTCTGCAAGGGACTCATATCTCGGCAGATCGATGGTTCGGTCGCACGCACCCTAGGGTGGTGGTGCTCCGCCTGCAATCTCCTGTAGCCGAAAGTGGCACGTCACCGGGATGCAGACGGGTGGGCGCACATGCGCTATGACGCCTCATGGCTATCCATGATTTCAAATCGCAGCGACTGTTTGTCGATACCGAGCTTCAAATCGGGCAGGTCGTCGCGTGCAGCTCTGAGCAGGCCAACTACCTGCGCAACGTCCTGCGCCTGACGGCAGGAACCGAAATTCTGATTTTCAATGGCCGCCATGGGGAATGGCGCGCACGGCTGGAGTTCGCGGGAAAGAAGGGTTGCACGCTGCAGGCGGTTGAGTTGATGCGGCCGCAGGCCGAGGGGCCGGATATCCACTACCTGTTCGCGCCGCTCAAGCGCTCCCGGTTGGATTACATGGTCCAGAAGGCCACAGAACTGGGTGTCGCGCGTCTGCGGCCCGTGCTTACCAGATACACGGTGGCCGAACGCGTCAACCTCGACCGGATGCGGGCCAATGCGATCGAGGCGGCCGAGCAATGCGGGATCCTGCGCATCCCGGAGGTGGCGGAGCCGGACCGGCTTCAACGCGTGATTGACGGCTGGGATGATTCTCGACCGCTGGTGTTCTGCGATGAAGCTGCCGATGTGCCTGATCCGCTTGCCGCGCTGGCGACACTGCCTCGGGGGCCAGCCGGCCTGCTGATCGGTCCGGAAGGTGGGTTTGCGGACGAGGAACGCGAGATGCTGATCCGTCAGCCCTATACCCTCCGGCTGTCGCTCGGCCCTCGCATCATGCGTGCGGATACGGCCGCCGTGGCGGCTTTGGCCCTGATCAATGCCGTGGTGGGCGACTGGCGTACTGTCTGATGGGAGGGGGTGCAACCTCTCGGGGTGATCCTTCTTGCGTTGTTCCTGCGCAGGGAGCACTTGTGCTTCGAGCGTGACGCGGCGATAACAGCGTCCTGCATCACTTCCGCATTCCTGAACTAAAGAACAATAGCCCAGAGGCCGCGATGTCGACACGTCAGGATGGAGCGTCGGACAGCCCGATCATTCGTGGGCGGGACGATCTGGTCTCCTGGTTTGCCGAGGGCTCGAAACCACCTCACCTCTGGCGCATCGGCACCGAGCACGAGAAGTTCGTATTCCATACCGACAGCCTTGGACCGGTTGCCTATGAGGGCCCCCGCGGCATCCGGGCGCTCATGCAGGCCTTGATCGACCGCTATGGGTGGGAGCCGATCATGGAGGGCGAGAACATCATCGCTCTCAAGCGGCCCAAGGGGCAGGGGGCGGAGACGATCTCGCTGGAGCCGGGCGGGCAGTTCGAGCTGTCGGGAGCGCCCGTCGCGACACTACACGAGACCTGTGCGGAGACGCATGAGCATCTCAGGCAGGTGACGGACGTTGCCGCAGATCTCAAGATCGGCTTTCTCGGCCTCGGCTTTTCGCCGAAATGGACGCTGGCCGAGACGCCCCGCATGCCGAAGCAGCGCTATGCGGTGATGACGCGATACATGCCGACCGTAGGCAGCCGCGGTCTCGACATGATGTACCGGACCTCGACCATTCAGGTGAACCTGGATTTCGGCGACGAGGCGGACATGGTCAAGAAGCTGCGCGTCTCGCTCGCGTTGCAACCGATCGCGACCGCGATTTTTGCCTCATCACCCTTCACGGAAGGAAAGCCCAACGGTTTCAAGTCGCTGCGCTCCGAGGTGTGGCGTGATACCGACCGTAATCGTACCGGCATGCTGCCGTTCGTGTTCGAGGACGGCATGAGCTTCGACCGCTACGTCGAGTACGCTCTCAACGTGCCGATGTATTTCGTCTACCGGAACGGCCGTTATATCGATGTCGCAGGCGCCTCGTTCCGCGACTTCATGGACGGCAAGCTGCCTCAGCTTCCCGGCGAACGCCCGACGATCGACGACTGGTCGGATCATGTGACGACGCTGTTTCCGGAAGTCCGCATGAAGCGCTTTTTGGAAATGCGCGGCGCCGACGGCGGACGCTGGCGGCGGATCTGTGCGCTGCCGTCGTTCTGGGTCGGCTTGCTTTACGATACCCAGGCGCTGGATGCGGCGTGGGATCTGGTCAAGCCGTGGACGGCCGAGGATCGCCAGGAACTGCGCGACGTGGTGCCGGGCCAGGCGCTCGATGCCAGGTTCCGTGTGGGCTCGGTGCGCGATATCGCCACGGAAGCCGTTGCGATCGCGGCCTCCGGTCTCAAGCGGCGCAACCGCCGCAACGCCAAGGGGCAGGACGAGACCATTCATTTGGAGTTCGTCGAGGAGACGGTCGCCAGCGGGCGGACGCAGGCGGACGATCTGCTAGAACGCTTTGCTGGTCCCTGGCAGCGCGATATCGATCACGTTTTCCGGGATTACGTGTTCTAGGCAACTCTGACCCGAGGAGGCCTCGCCTTCACTGTCTTCTCACAAAGGGGTTTATCTTTTCGGGAAGAATGATCAACTGTTGGGTGTCCGCAGAACGACCGGTTCAGACTGTATTCATGCAGCATCGGTTTAAAAAGCGCTGCACGCGGACCGGAGATCCACAGGTGTATCGGAGGCTGCTTTTTCTTGCGTTGATTGCCGGAGGTTTGGCGGGGTCGCACCCGACGGCCGCCGACATCACACTTGCGCAGAATAGCGGCGCGTGCACGGCGGGTTGCCGCGCACAATACAACCAGTGCCGGATCTCGACGAAAGGCTCGCCATCCTGCGATGCACAATTCGCCGCGTGCATGCGGCGCTGCATTGCCACGCGCGGACGATAAGCTGCGCGGCTGTTTCTGGCTTACTTCGAAAACGTCTTCAGGTACGCGATCACGTCCTTGCGGTCTTCGTCGTTCCTGAGGCCCGCGAACGCCATCTTGTTCTTCGGCATGAATGCCGCAGGATTGGAGAGATACTTGAGGAGATTGTCTTCGGTCCAGATGAGACCCTTTGCGCCCGCTTCCTTGTTGGCGGTCGAATAGTTGAAACCCTCGACCGCTCCAGCGTGGCGGTTCACGATGTTGTTCAACTGAGGTCCCACGGCATTTTTCGCGGTTGCACCGATTTGGTGACAGGCGCGGCATCTGCGGAAAATCTGTTCGCCGTTTGCGGCATCTTGCGCCGCTGCACCGGACATGCTGGCCAGCAGCAGCACCAAACCCGAGAGAACTCTCGTTTGCATCGCTGGGGTTCTCCTCTCTCGTGCCTTGCGATCTTTCATCTGATAGAGGCAAAGGCGAAGCTTGGCTTCATTTTTGGGCATCATCAGACTGCGGCCCTCGGTCCCATCCGGCGATGCACCTCATCTGAGCCGGCGATTGCGCGACGAATGTCGGTGCATAGAAGAGTGGAGGCGCGCGGGAGTTGCCGGTGTGACCGCGTCATGCGAAATAGATGTGAGGGATGGCGATTGTGCTGCGCGACCAGCCCGCGCCCGCTTTCATAGCGCAACAAGCTCGATCAGCCATCGATGCGGTGGCCGCCCGTTTTGAGGTTCAAAATGTCATCGATACGATTGCCGGAGCCTGATTCCGACGTCGTCGCCCGGCGCGGTGCAATTGTCGCCGATCTCAAGGCGTTGACCGGCGAGGCAAGTGTCATCGCCGACGAGGATGGTTGCCGCGCCTTCGAGACCGATGGATTGACGGCGTATCGGCGGATGCCTCTGGCGGTCGTGCTGCCTCAGACGACGGAGGAAGTCGCCAAAGTCCTGCGGTATTGCCACGGCCAGGGCATCAAGGTTGTGCCGCGCGGCGCAGGCACTTCGCTGTGCGGCGGTGCGCTGCCGGCCGAGGATGCGGTCGTCATCGGCGTGTCGAAGATGAACCGCGTGTTGTCGGTCGATTACGATTGCCGTACCGCCGTCGTGCAGACGGGTATCACCAACCTCGCGATCTCTGGCGCTGTTGGGCCGGAGGGATTCTTCTACGCACCCGATCCGTCAAGTCAGTTGGCCTGCACGCTGGCCGGAAATCTGGGAATGAATTCCGGCGGCGCGCACTGCCTGAAGTACGGCGTCACCACCAACAACATCCTCGGCCTCAAGATGGTGCTGGTGGACGGTGAAATTGTCGAGATCGGCGGATCACATCTCGATTCCCCCGGCTACGATCTGATGGCTCTCATCATCGGATCCGAAGGCCAGTTCGGCATCATAACGGAAGCGACGGTGCGCATCCTGCGGGCCGCCGAACAGGCGAGGCCCATGCTGCTCGGATTCGAGTCCAGCGAAGCGGCGGGCGCCTGTGTTTCGGCCATCATTGCCTCGGGCATCATTCCGGTCGCGATCGAATATATGGACAAGCCGGCGATCGAGGTGTGCGAGGCTTTCGCCAAGGCCGGCTATCCGCTCGATGTCGAAGCGCTCTTGATCGTCGAGGTCGAGGGATCGGAAACGGAGATCCAGGATTTGCTGGCGCGGCTGGTCGAGATCGTGAAGCCGTTTCATCCCAAGTCCATCAAGGTCAGCAGCAGTGGTGCGGAAAGCGCGCGTATCTGGAAGGGTCGCAAGTCCGCGTTCGGTGCCATCGGCCGCATTTCAGAATACTATTGCATGGACGGCACGATTCCCTTGAAGCAGCTTCCGCACGTTCTGACGCGCATCGGCGAGATCTGCAGCGGTTACGGGCTGAAGGTGGCGAATATCTTCCACGCAGGCGACGGCAACCTGCATCCGCTGATCCTGTACAACGCCAACGATCCGGTCGAGTCGCAGAACGTCGAGCTGGCCGGCTCCGAGGTGTTGAAGCTGTGCGTGGAGGTCGGAGGGTGCCTGACCGGCGAGCACGGTGTTGGAATCGAGAAGCGCGACCTGATGACTCATCAGTTCACCGAAATCGACCTGCTCGTCCAGAAGCGCATCAAATCGGTGTTTGATCCGGGCTGGCTGCTCAATCCCGCGAAGGTCTTTCCGCTGGACGATGCGGGCAGCCTTGACGCGGCTGCTTGAGGGGGGACGCACTTTGGCAGCCACTGTCCGACCTGCGGCCGAATGGGAGCTTTCGAGCCTTCTCGTCAACGCCGCCGAACGCAACAAGCCGATCGAGATCGCGGGCGCCGGGACCAAGCGCGGTGTCGGCCGGGCGATCCAGGCTGCGCTGACGATTTCGACGACGGGCATGAACGGCATCACGCTCTATGAGCCAACTGAGCTGGTGATGTCGGCGCGCGCCGGAACGCCTGTCTCAAAGATCGAGGCCGAGCTCGCCTCGCGCGGGCAGATGCTGCCGTTCGAGCCGGTCGATCTTGGCCCGGCCCTCGGCGGGGCTCTGGACCGTGGCACCATCGGCGCGGTGTTTGCAACCAACCTGTCCGGCGCGCGTCGCGTGGCGACGGGCGCGGCGCGGGATCATCTGCTCGGCGTCCGTGCCATAAACGGACGCGGTGAGGTGTTCAAGTCCGGCGGACGTGTCCTGAAGAACGTGACGGGGTATGACGTTGCACGCGGGCTCGCGGGAAGCTGGGGCACCCTCGCCGTCATGACCGAGGTGACGTTCAAAGTGATGCCGCGGCCGGAGCGGACGGCGACGCTGCTGCTCTCCGGACTGACCGACGAATTGGCCGCTGAAGTCATGTGCCAGGCCATGGGCACGCCCTATGAGGTGAGCGGTGCGGTGCATTTGCCCGCAACCATGGCGGCGCGGCTCGAGACGAGCGGAATTGTGGAGGCGGACAGATCCGTCACGGCGCTGAGGATCGAGAACCTCGCGAGCTTTGTCGATTACCGCTGTGCCAAGTTGAGCGCGCATCTCGCGCCCTACGGCAAGGCACGTATTCTGGATGGCGCAGATGCGCTGGCCCTGTGGAGCGAACTGAAACGGCTGTCGGTTTTGCAACATCGCACGCAGCCGCTGTGGCGCCTGTCCACCGCTCCGACGTCCGGCGCGAAGGTGGTATCGGCCATCAGCCGCTATATGCCGGTCGCGGCTTTCTACGACTGGTCGGGCGGTTTGATCTGGATGGAAGTTCCCGAGTCGGCCGATGCAGGCGCGACCGATATTCGCCGCGTGATCGCGCAGTATGGTGGCCATGCCACACTGATCCGTGCCGATGTGGGCGTGCGCGCCGCCGTCGAGGTGTTTCAGCCTCTCGAGCCGGGCATCGACCGGCTCTCACGTAAATTGAAAGCCAGTTTCGATCCGGCTGGTATATTGAATCCCGGCCGTATGCACGCGGCGGCTTGAGACCATGTGACCGGGCCTGCGGGGGCCACGAGGAACGATGCAAACGAACTTTACGCCGCAGCAACTTGAAGATCCTCGTATCACCGAGGTCGACAAGATCCTGCGCCGATGCGTTCACTGCGGACTGTGTACCGCCGTCTGCTCCACCTACGTGATGCTTGGCGACGAGCGCGATTCACCGCGCGGCCGCATCTACATGATGAAGGACATGTTCGAGCAGGGCAGCGACGCCAGCCCTGAAGTCCAACATCATGTTGATCGCTGCCTGTCGTGCCTGTCCTGCATGTCCACCTGCCCGGGCGGGGTGGACTACATGCACCTGGTCGATCATGCCCGCGCCCATATCGAGAAAACCGGGCAGCGGTCGTTCAAGGAACGCATGCTGCGGAGGCTGCTGGCTGAGATCATCCCGTATCCCACACGCTTCCGTGCTGCGCTCCGGGCCGCGCCGCTTGGTCTGCCGTTCGCGGGTTTGATGCGCCGGTTCGGATTGAAAGAGCTGGCGGCGATGCTGGAACTGGCGCCGAAGCAGGCGCCGGGCGCTCCGAAGTACAGCGGTCCGGGAACGGCCGCGACGCTGGCGGAGCGCAAAGGCCGGGTGATCATGCTGGCGGGCTGCGCGCAACAGGTGCTGCGCCCGGAAATCAATGACGCCACCATCCGGCTGCTGGCCCGGCGCGGCGTCGATGTGGAGGTTGCCGCCGGTGCGGGGTGCTGCGGCGCGCTCGTCCATCACATGGGCAAGGAGCAGGAGGCGATCGAGTTCGCCAAGCGCAACGTCGATGCCTGGTCGAAGGTGATCGGGCGCGAGAAGGTCGACGCCATCATTATCAACGCCTCGGGTTGCGGCACGACGGTCAAGGACTACGGTCACATGCTGGCGCGCGTCGATGGCTACGCTGATCGCGCCCGGCGGATTGCCGCACTGACTAAGGACGTGACGGAATTCCTGTCGGAAAACGACCTCGGGCCGCCGAAGCGGTGGTCCTCCCTGCGCGTCGCCTACCATTCGGCGTGCTCGATGCAACATGGCCAGCGCATCACCGAGGAGCCGAAGCAACTTCTGCGCGATGCCGGGTTCACGGTGATGGATGTGCCGGAAGGGCACATCTGCTGCGGATCGGCCGGTACGTACAACATCCTGCAGCCCGATCTCGCCCGTGACCTGCGCGATCGCAAAGTGAAGAATATCCAATCGATGAAACCGGACATCGTCGCGGCCGGAAACATCGGTTGCATCTCTCAGATCGGGCCGGCGATGGATGTGCCCGTCGTCCATACCATCGAGCTTCTCGACTGGGCCTACGGCGGCCCCGTGCCGCGCGGGCTGGAACGCTACGAGCAATTCGTGAGCGACGTGCCCGAGCCCGAAAAACCGCAACGCTCGCTGCAGGATTTTCTACGCGTTTAAGGTACGATGTATCGCCTCGGCCCGTGTTCTGGACTCATGTTCTAATCTGGCGTCGACGATCTGGAGGGGCCAGGACTTGGAACCTGTAGCGCTTGCAATTCCCGATTTTTGCCTTCTGGCTGTGATCGCGGCGAGCCCGGCTGAAGGCGCTGGGTTCATCGCGCGCCATTTTGCCGGCGACAGCGCCGGCAGCGTTGGCCCTGATGGCCCGCCGGACGCATTGCCGTCCCGGCTGGCGGATCGCAAGCTGACGGTCGTGGAGGCCAGCGCCGCGCCGCGCCGGTGGGTTGATCTGGTCGCGATCGCGAAGCGGAACCATGCCAAGCCGGTTGCCCTGATATTCGTCACCGACAGGTCGCGTTCCGTGCGTGATGTTGCCCGCAAGCTTGAGACAACAGGCTTTCGTGCCGTGCATATCGTCCGTGCGCGCGATGAGCCGGATTTGGATATCGTGCGCGCACCGCTGGCCGTTGATCGGCGTGGCGAACATGGTCCGTTCGACATCATCGGCGATGTGCATGGTTGCGCCGACGAACTGGAACTGCTTCTCGCCAAACTTGGCTATGTTATTCAGTTTGACGGCAGTGGCGATGAGCGTTGTGTCGAGGTGACTGCCCCGCCCGGGCGGCGCGCTATTTTCGTCGGTGACTTCGTCGATCGCGGGCCGCGCTCGCCGGATGTCATGCGGATCGTCATGGCGATGCAGGCGGCGGGTATCGGCATGAGTGTTCCCGGCAATCACGACGCCAAGTTTCTGCGCTGGCTTCAGGGGCGCAATGTGACGCTGACACATGGCCTCGATCGGACCGTTGAGCAGTTCTCGGTGGAGAGTGTGCAGTTTCGCGCCACGGTCCGCAATTTCCTCGACGGCCTGCGCAGTCATCTCTGGCTCGATGACGGCCGGCTGGTTGTCGCCCACGCGGGGATTATCGAAGACATGATTGGCCGTGACACGGCGAGCGTGCGCGAGTTCTGTCTTTATGGCGATACGGACGGCGATACGGATGAGAGTGGTCTCGTCATCCGCTACAATTGGGCGGCGCGCTATCACGGCCCGGCGTCGGTTGTGTACGGCCATACGCCGGTGCCGGAAGCGGCATGGCTCAACAATACGCTGTGTATCGATACCGGCTGCTGCTTCGGCGGTGCTCTGACGGCTCTGCGTTGGCCGGAGCGAGAGGTTCTCTCGGTGCCGGCACTGCGGGAATATGCGCCACGCGGCAGGCCTTTCGGCCATCCGCCGCTGCGCCCACGGGAAAGTGATTGATCGTGCATTGACAGGCCCAGCGGGGGGCGGTGAGGGTCCGGTCGCAAAAACAATGTTTGGGGGTTCATGAGATGACTGCGTTGCAGGATCTGTTCGCGCTTGTGGGGCGCATTTTGCTGGTTGGCCTGTTCCTGGTCGGCGGCTGGGGCAAGGTTAACGGCTTGGAAGGGACGGGGAAGTACATCGCATCGAAGGGGCTGCCGTCGCCCGATCTGCTGGCGATGGGCGCCGCGGCGCTGGAGTTGATCGCTCCCATTCTCATCATCATCGGTTTTCAGACCCGGCTGGCCGCGTTGGCTCTGGCGGGCTTCACGCTGGTCGCGAGCCTGCTGTTCCATAATTACTGGGCGATAGCCGATGCCGGTCAGGCCATGCAGCAGTACCTGATGTTTTCGAAGAACATGGCGATTCTCGGCGGCCTGCTGGTGCTGGTGGCGTTCGGTCCTGGCCGGTTCAGCATCGACGGTCGCAGCAAGGCGATCTGAGGGAGCTTGTTGCTGGCAGCCTCGTCGTTGATCCAGCAACTCGTCGACTTTTCACACGGGCAGGGTCTCCCTGCCCGTTGTTGTTTTCGCGGCACGGTGCCGTTCCTGGCTTTGCCCCGGCTGTCCGGTTCGTTATAAGGCCCGCAACACGAACCACTTTTTCGGCCGGCAAGGCTCAGACATCATGGCAAAACCGCAGAAAGATCAGCGGCCCGAGGCGGCGCTGCCGAAGGGATTCCGCGACATCGAGGCGGGCGAGATCCGGGCGACGGCCGACATGCTGGGCCGCATCCGCACGGTTTATGAAACGTATGGATTCGAGCCGCTGGAAACGCCGGCGATCGAGTACACGGAAGCGCTCGGCAAGTTTCTGCCGGATCTGGACCGTCCCAACGAGGGTGTCTTCTCATTCACCGACGAGGATGATCGCTGGCTGTCGCTGCGCTATGACCTGACCGCGCCGCTGGCGCGCTACGTGGCCGCCAATTTCGACAAGCTGCCGAAGCCGTTCCGCCGCTATGCGTTCGGGCCGGTGTGGCGCAACGAGAAGCCGGGTCCGGGCCGTTTCCGCCAGTTCATGCAGTTCGACGCCGATACGGTCGGCACCGAGAGCGTCGCCGCCGATGCCGAGATCTGCATGCTGGCCGCCGACACCATGGAAGCGCTGGGCTTCAAGCGCGGCGAGTACGTGATCAAGGTCAACAACCGCAAGGTGCTCGACGGCGTGATGGAAGCCGCGGGACTAGGCGGCGATGAGAATGCGGTACGGCGGCTGATCGTACTGCGCGCGATCGACAAGCTGGACCGTCTCGGAATTGAAGGCGTGCGGGCGCTGCTCGGCAAGGGCCGCAAGGATGAAAGCGGTGATTTCACCAAGGGTGCGGAGTTGGGTGAGGGGCAGGCCACGACCATTGTGGCCTACGTCAATGCCGGGATCGAAAGTTCGGGCGCCGAAGCTGTTGCGCGATTGAAAGAGCAATTCAGCGAAACCGAGATCGGGAAGGCTGGCCTTGATGAACTCGATCAAATCGGTCGGCTGGTTGAAGCGGCAGGTTACGCCAGCGACCGCATCCGCATCGATCCATCCGTCGTCCGCGGTCTCGAATATTACACCGGCCCGGTGTTCGAGGCGGAACTCACCTTCGAAGTGAAGAACGACGATGGCCAGCCGGTGCGTTTCGGCTCGGTCGGCGGCGGGGGACGCTATGACGGTCTTGTCGAGCGCTTCCTCGGCAAGAAAGTCCCGGCAACCGGTTTCTCGATCGGCGTCTCGCGGCTGCAGGCGGCTTTAGCGACGCTGGGCCGTGGCGAGAGCGCTGCGGGCCGTGGCCCGGTCGTCGTGCTCGTCATGGATCGGAATGAATTGCCGCGCTATCAGCGTCTCGCGCAGCAGCTCCGGACTGCGGGCATTCCGGCTGAGATGTATCTTGGCACGTCCGGCATGAAGGCGCAGATGAAATACGCGGATCGCCGTGGCGCTCCCTGCGTTGTGATCCAGGGCGGCGACGAGATCGCCAGCGGGGAAGTTCAGATCAAAGACCTGATCGAGGGCAGTCGTCTGTCTGCCACCATCAGCGATGCGAAGGAATGGCGCGAAGGACGGCCCGCGCAGTTCTCCGTTCCTGAGGCCGAGATGGTGACGGCGGTGCGGGACGTTCTCACCCGTCAGCGCACCTGAAGGACCCGCGAGCACATCATGGCTGCTGAAACCGCGCGCATGTTCCAGGCGCTGGAAGCCCAGGCGCAACGCCTCATGGGCGTGTTTACCAAGGCCGGCTACGAGGCGGTTGCGCCCGCCATCATTCAGCCCGCCGATGTTTTTCTCGACGTGGTCGGAGAGAATCTGCGGGCTCGTACCTACGTCTTCACCGATCCCGACGGCGAGGAACTGTGCTTGCGGCCCGACCTGACGGTGCCGACCTGCCGCCTGCACTTGGAGCGGCACCCCGAAGGCAACGTCAAGGCGAGGTATTGCTACAACGGGCCTGCGTTCCGCTTTCAGCCGGCCGGAGCATCGGCCGCGCATCCGCGAGAGTTCCGGCAGGCCGGGATCGAATGCTTCGCCGACAGCCGCCGCGCACAGGCCGAAGTGGAGGTCGTCCGCATCATTCTCGATGCGCTGAAGGCGGCAGGCCTCAAATCGTATGGCCTGAGGATCGGTGATCTCGGGCTGTTCCAGGCCCTGCTGGATGCCATCGAGATGCCGGACACCTGGAGGATGCGCCTGCGCCAGCAATTCTGGCGGCCGGATGCGTTCCGCGGCGAGCTTGTGCGCCTCAGCAACGATCCCGGGCGCGCGCTGCACGATCTGCCGTCGGATCTGCTCGGCGTCCTGGAAGCCGACGATCTCGCCGATGCCGAAAATGCGGTGGCACGCTATCTGAACGACAAGGGCATCGAGCTGATTGGCGCGCGCAGTCTGCGGGAAATCACGCAGGGTTTGCACGCCGTCGCGGTCGATGCGTCCTCGGAGCCGCTGTCGCGCTCAGCGGCCGAGCTTATCGAAGCCTATGTCAAGGTGAAGGCGCCCGCGCGCGCGGCTGGCGCACGGCTTGCTGATCTCATGCATCGCAGCGGGATCGATATCGAGGATGCGCTGGGCGCCTATTCGGAGCGTCTGCAGCTTCTCATCGACAGTGGTGTCGATCCCGCGCAGATCGAATTCTCCGCCGAGTTCGGACGCAATTTCGAATACTACACCGGTTTCGTGTTCGAGGTCGTCGTGCCCAATCTCGGTGCATCCAGTCCGGTGGCGGGTGGTGGACGTTACGACGGGCTGCTCAAGGCGGTTGGTGCGCCGGATGCGGTGCCTGCCGTGGGCTCTGCCATTCACACCGAGCGATTGTTGTCGGCCGTCAGCGGGGTCGAGCCATGAGCGACGCTCTGATTTTTGCGGTTCCTTCAAAGGGCCGGCTGATGGAGCAGACCACGGAGGCGCTGGCCAAGGCGGGGATCGTGCTGCGCAAGTCGGGCAGCGAGCGCGGGTATCGCGGCGAGATCGAAGGACTGGACGGCGTGGAGGTGGCGTTCATCTCATCGTCGGAAATCGCCTCGTACCTGAAGACGGGACAGGCCCACCTCGGCATCACCGGCGAGGATCTGATCCGCGAGAACATCATCAACGCGGATGAGCGCGTCGAGCTGCTGCGACCGCTCGGATTCGGAAATGCCGATGTCGTCGTCGCCGTCCCGCAGTGCTGGATCGATATCCGTGCGATGCGTCAATTGCAGGCCATGGCATTGTCGTTCCGGCGCGCGCACGAGCGGCGCCTGCGCGTGGCGACGAAATACACCAACCTGACGCGCCGTTTCTTCCTGTCGAAAGGTGTCAGCGACTACAGGATCGTTGAGAGCCTCGGCGCGACTGAAGGGACGCCGGCATCGGGCGCCGCCGATCTGATCGTGGACATCACCACCACGGGCACGACGCTTGCCGCCAACGGCTTACGCATCCTCGACGATGGAGTCATCCTGCGATCTCAGGCCAATCTGATCGCTTCGCGGCGTGCTGACTGGACGCCGACGGCACGCGCAGCCCGGCACGAGATCATGAAACGGCTGCGCGATTCCGCGGTTGGCTGAAAATAATTCGGTCGATCACGAATTGTTGTACGTTGAAACATCCCGTGTTCCCTCATCGATTACGGAATTTTTGTGTTCTCGCGGCAACTTGCTGCCATCGCCTGTCATTTGTGTGGGTCGCCATGCGGCAAGAACAGTGTTAGGCACCGCATCGTAGACCTTGGGGTGTTCGGCGCGCATGCCAGAACGGAGCATAAACCGGTTCAGCAGGTTCATCGGCCTCTCGGGCGCGATGCTGCTAATCTGTTTCCTGCTGACGGGCACCGGAGCCGTTGCCGCGCGCGGTGATGCGTCCACGGTGGATCGTGGCCATGCCTACTTTTCAGCCAAGCGCCAATGCACGTCGTGTTATGCCGTTACGCGACAGCACACCCCCGATCATCATCGGTGCACGCACGTTCCCTTCGCGCGGTTCGCAATTCAGCTATTGCGGTCTCAGCAGCGCGCTGTTGATGGTGCGCCGACGGTGGGGCTGCAGAGAATTTCTTTGAGCGCCGGGTTCGATCTGGCTGCGCAAGCGGCCGGTGCCCCCACGCAGGCAGAGCGCTTCGACGAGACGTTCAAATCGATTTACGCCAAGACCCGCCGCATGCAGCCGTAGCCCCAGTTTTCCAGGTTTCAGCTCCCGGGGCTGCGACGCAATAAGCCGCCTACCGGTCTCGCTCAGCGACCCAATTCACCCTGATTTCGCAACCACTTTCGCGGCCATGTCCGCAAGGAAGAACTCCCATGATTTGTTCTCGAATTTCCTCACTCTCGCGTTTCGCCGCCGTCGCGGCCGGACTGGCTGCCGTCGCGGCGCCGCTGTCGGGCGCTCAGGCCCAGTCCTTTGCAAGCTGGTTCGGCTCTGGCGGTGCGAACTCCGTATCCGACCGGCAGGAAGTGGCCTTCAGCTCGAAGTATTCGCCCGGACAGATCATCGTCAGCTTCGGTGATCGCCGCCTGTATCACGTCGTCGGCAAAGGACGCGCGATCAGCTATCCGATCGCGGTGCCGAAAGCGGAAGCGCGCTGGCAGGGCATCCAGCTCGTCACCTCGAAGCGGGTGAACCCGACCTGGACGCCGACGGCGGATATGCGTCGCGAGAATCCGAAACTTCCGCCGATGGTTCAAGGCGGTGATCCCCGTAACCCGCTGGGCGTGCGTGCGCTGTATCTCGGCAGCACGCTGTATCGGATCCACGGGACGGATGCGCCGTGGACCATCGGCCAGAACGTTTCGAAGGGGTGCATCCGCATGCACAACGAGCATGTGATCGAACTCTACAACCGGGTTGGCGTCGGCACGAAGGTCACGGCCACCTGGCAGAAGTTCAACACGTCACCCATGGCCGGATCGCAGACGGTCAGCAACACCAAGTGGCAGCCCTGGTAAGCCGACCTTAGCGTCGAGGCTCAGCCAGAGCTGTTGCAGACATCCCATGCCGCCATCCTGAACACTCGGGATGGCGGTTTTTATTTGGAGCACAGGCCTAAGGTTTCACTGGCGCGCAGGCGAGAGCTAACCCTGTCCCCGCGTCACGACCTCGATGATCGCCTTGCCGTAACGGGTGATCTTGGCGACGCCGAGCCCGGTGATCAGGCCGAGCGCCTCGGTTGTGATCGGCCGCTTTTCCGCGATCTCGGCCAGCGTGCGGTCGTGGAAGATGACGAATGGTGGCACATGGGCCTCCGTCGCAAGCCGCAGGCGCATGGCCTTGAGTTCCTGGAACAACGCCTCGTCGGCAGGCGACAGTGTCAGCGACTTGCTGCGCTTGCGCCTCACCTTGCTGTCGGCGTCCTGCGCAAGCTGGCGGATCAGAAACGGTTGCTGGCCCTTGAGCAACGGCCGGGCGCGTTCGGTCAGCGACAGAGTGCCGTGCCCCTCGTCGTCCATCATCAGACAGCCACCGGCAACGAGCTGGCGGAACAGGCCGCGCCACCCCGAGGCATCGAGCTCCTGGCCGATACCGTAGACGGACAGCCGGTCGTGGCCGTTCTTGGCGATGCGCGCGTCCTTCTTTCCCAGCAGAACGTCGGCCAGATAGGTGACGCCGAACCGCTCGCCGGTGCGAAATACGGTCGAGAGCGCCTTTTGCGCCGCGACGGTGCCGTCGATCAGGGCCGGCGGTGCGAGACAGTTATCGCAGTTGCCGCAAGGCTCCGTTTCGGTTTCGCTGAAATAGCTGAGCAGCGCCTGGCGACGGCAGGTCGCCATTTCGCAAAGTCCGATCAGCGCATCGAGCTTCTGACGCTGCACGCGCTGGAACGCTTCTCCGCCGTCGGATTGTGCGATCCACTGCCACTGCTGCGCGACGTCCTGCAGGCTGTAGGCCATCCAGGCATTGGCCGGCTCGCCATCGCGGCCCGCACGCCCCGTTTCCTGATAGTAGGATTCAATCGATTTCGGCAGGTTGAGATGAGCGACGAAGCGGACGTCCGGTTTGTCGATACCCATGCCGAACGCGATGGTGGCGACGACGATCAACCCGTCTTCGGCGAGAAACCGCTCCTGATGAACGCGCCGCTGTTCGGCGGGAAGTCCCGCATGATAGGCGAGCGCCGGACGGCCCTTTTCAGTGAGCCACGCGGCTGTCTCCTCCACACTGCGGCGGCTGAGGCAATAGACGATCCCCGCGTCGGTCGGGTGTTCCGTGGAGATGAAATGCCAGAGCTGCTCACGGCCGCTCTTGCCGCCTGATTCCGTGATCCGGTAGCGGATGTTCGGGCGATCGAAACTGGCGATGAACTGCTGCGCGTTTTCAAGCCGCAACTCGGAGATGATGTCGGCACGCGTGCGCTCGTCGGCGGTTGCCGTCAGCGCGACGCGGGGGACGCCCGGGAAACGCTCCGCCAGCACGCGGAGCTGCCTGTACTCGGGACGAAAATCATGGCCCCAGGCCGAGACGCAGTGTGCCTCGTCAATGGCGATCAGACTGATACGGCTGCGGGACAGCAGATTCAGCGTGCGATCCTGCACGAGGCGCTCGGGTGCGATATAGACGACATCCAGCGTCCCAGACACAAGCTGACGTTCCACTTCGTCCTGGCGGCTGCGATCGAGCGTGGAATTCAGGAAGGCGGCGCGGACGCCCAGTTCCTTCAGCGCATCGACCTGATCCTGCATCAGGGCGATCAGCGGGGAGACGACCAGACCGGTGCCATCGCGCACCAGAGCCGGGATCTGGTAGCAGAGCGACTTGCCGCCGCCGGTCGGCATCAGGACGAACGCGTCGCTGCCCGAGATCAGGGCTTCGATGATGCCTGCCTGATGGGAGCGGAACTGACGGTATCCGAAGACGGTTTCGAGAACCTTCCCGGCGGCGGCCATGCCCGCTGGTGGTTCTGGAGAGGCTCGCCTGAGTGCTGCGGTCATGCGCCTTCGTTCACCTGTTGCAGCCCGGACCGCGGCGCCGGGAATGTTCATGCCGCCTTGTGCAGATGCGCTTGGCGCACCGGCGCGCCTGTCGTAGTGGTTGCAGGTACGGGGCCGTCATCTGAACGAACGGGGCAGCAGGCATTCAGCGTTGGTTCATGCCACCGCAGGCACCATGCAGCAAGTTCAGGCTGATCGTGTTCCCCAGAAGATGTGACTCCGGTGGAGTGTGATGTCTGAAGGCGTCCCCAAAGGGCGCTCGACTGTGAGGTAGGCCCATGAAGATGCTCCGGCTCATTAGCTCCGTGTCAGCCTCCGCGCTGATCAGCTTCGGTTGGCTGGCGCAGACGGCGTCGGCTCAGGCGAGCTGCGATTGGTACGCGAAGACGGCCATGAAGCAGCAGCAGGAGAACGAACAGCGCAAGTGTGGGCTGAAAGGCAGCGAATGGAGCACGGATTTGCGCGCGCACCTGGGTTGGTGCCGGAGCGTCGCGCCGGATGAGTGGAGGAAGCAGGCCCAGTTGCGTGATCAGCAACTGGCCGCTTGTGCCAAGAGGTGAGCTGCTGGAGGGAGGAGGTTGGGGCCGCGTCCTTTACGGGATAAGCCCCCCTGCAGCTTATGGAAGGCCGTATCGCTGAAAGGCGGTGCGGCCTTTCTTTCATTGCACCAGAGTCGGCAGGCTGCTTTACCGCAGTGTGTCCGATGCCCTGGAGCCATTGATATGTCTGCGATTCGCTCGATGCGGGATGACGATCTGCCCCGGGTGCTGGACCTGCAGCGGCAGAGCTTTACCCCTGATCTGGTGGAGTCGGATGCTGTCATCTGCCAGCGATACGCCCGTTTCGGTGCGGATTTTTTCGTCGCTCTGGAAGGAGATGTCATCGTTGGTTATACGCTCTGTTTTCCCTGGAAGCTGGGAACATTTCCGCCTCACGACACGCCGTTTCCCGATACGCTTCCCGAGCCCGACAGCTTCTTCATCCAGGATCTTTCCGTACACCGTGATTATCGCGGGCGCGGGTTGTCGAAAGAACTGCTGAAGGCGGTCTTTGCGCGCGGGGCGGCATATCGATATCGCCAGGTCGCCCTGGTGGCCGTCGCGCAATCCGGCACGTATTGGGACAGCCAGGGCTTTCACGTACTTCCCGGCCAGTCCGACGCCACGCTGAGCTATCTGACGCGCAGCTATGGCGAGGCCGCCCGCCTGATGGTCGCCGACGTTTGAGATGCGCCGTTGCGCTATCGCCCCGCCGCCGCGCGGTTCAGGCGGTCGTTGATGGCCTCGCCGAGCCCGGTTTGCGGAATCGGCATCACGGCGATGGTGTCGGCCCCCATCTGATCGAGCTGCCGCAGGGCCGAGAACAGGTTAGCGGCCGCCTCCACCAGATCGCCCGCTGGGCTGATGTTTACGATCCGCGATCCGGCTCCCGGCAGGGCCTGGCCGAAGGCCAGCAACACCTCGCCCGGCCGCAAATCCTGGACGTTGAGCCTGACCTGCGCCCGCGGCGCGTAGTGGCTGGTGAGCTGTCCGGGCGAACTGGGGTTCACGTCATTCGTCGCATCCGAGGGCGCAGGCGAGGCGATCGGCGCACCGAGGACACGTTCGAGAGCATCACGTGTCGTCGCGCCGGGACGCAGCAGCAGGATCTCATCGCCGGTGGCGTCGACGACCGTCGATTCGAGGCCGTGCACTGTCGCGCCGCCATCGAGAATCAGGGCGGGCTGATCGCCCAGGTCGGCGGCCACATGTGCCGCTGTCGTCGTGCTGACATGGCCCGAGCGATTGGCTGACGGACCAGCCAGGGGGAGGCCGCAAGCCGACAGAAGCGCCTGAGCCACCGGATGCGACGGCACCCGCACGGCGATGGTATCGAGCCCGGCCGTTACAAGATCCGAGATCCCCGAATCAGCGCGCCGCTTGAGGACCAAGGTCAGCGGTCCGGGCCACAGAAATTCGGCTAACCGGCGGGCATTATTAGGGAAAATTGCGATCCGTTCTGCCGCTTCGAGGCCGGTGACATGCACGATCAGCGGGTTGAACTGCGGGCGCCCCTTCGCGGCGAAGATCTGAGCCACGGCCCGGCCGTTGGTGGCGTCAGCGCCGAGGCCATAGACGGTCTCGGTGGGGAACGCGACCAGCCGCCCGGCCCGCAACAGCGCCGCAGCCTCAGCAATCGTGGCGTCGTTGGCCTCGACAACGGGCATATCCGACCTTCTCCGGTTGACCTTTCCAGCTCACCGGCTAGCTCTTAGGGTGGCGCGGAAGCGGACCGGAAGGCTGAACCGATGACCTATAGGGCTCCCGTAGACGACATTATGCGCGCACTCAAGTCGGCAGCGGGGCTGTCCGACCTGTCGCAGCGCGGTATCACCAAGGGGCTCGATGAGGAAACGCTGCGCGCGGTCATCGAAGAGGCCGGGCGCTTCGGCGCCGAGGTGCTCGATCCTCTCAACGTGACGGGTGATCGGACCGGGTCCCGCCTGGAAGACGGAAAGGTCGTGACGCCGCCGGGTTGGAAGGAGGCCTACGAGGCCTTTGCTGCCGGCGGATGGAGTGCGCTGCCGTGTCCAGAGGAGTTCGGCGGCCAGGGCCTGCCGGAAGTCGTTTCTACCGTCGCCTGCGAGGTGTGGAATTCCGCCAACCTGTCGTTCGGACTGTGCCCGCTGCTGACGCAAGGGGCGATCAACGCCTTGCACGCTCAAGGTTCCGAGGACCTGAAGCGGACCTACCTGCCCAAGATGATCTCGGGCCAGTGGACCGGAACCATGAATTTGACCGAGCCGCAGGCCGGTTCGGATCTCGGTGCGCTGACGACCAAGGCCGAGCGGCAGGCGGACGGGACCTACAAGATCACCGGCACGAAGATCTTCATCACGTACGGCGATCATGAGATGGCGGAGAACATCATCCATCTCGTACTGGCGCGGCTGACGGATGCACCCGCCGGCACGCGTGGGATTTCGCTGTTCGTGGTGCCCAAGTATCTGGTCAATGCCGACGGATCTCTGGGCGCGCGCAATGATGTCACCTGCGCCAGTCTGGAGCACAAGCTCGGCATTCACGCCAGCCCGACGTGTGTGATGAAATACGGCGAGCAGGGCGGGGCGACCGGCTATCTTGTCGGTGAGGAAAATCGCGGCCTGAACGCTATGTTCATCATGATGAACGCCGCGCGGCTTGCGGTGGGCGTGCAAGGTGTCGCCATCGCGGAACGGGCGACGCAGCACGCCGCAGCCTATGCGGCCGAACGCAAGCAGGGGCGAGCGCCGAGCATCGACGGCATGGCGCCTATCATCGCGCATCCCGATATCCGCCGCTCTCTCCTGACCATGAAATCCATGACCCAGGCGGCCCGCGCCATCTGCTTTGCAACAGCGCGCGAAATCGACATTTCACATCATGGCGAGACGGAGTCGGTGCGGCAGTTGGCGGCCGCACGCGGGGCCTTGCTGACGCCGGTCGCCAAAGCGTTCTCGACCGACATCGCCTGCGAGGTGGCGTCGATCGGGGTGCAGATCCACGGCGGCATGGGGTTCATCGAGGAAACGGGCGCGGCGCAGTATTATCGCGATGCCCGTATTCTGCCGATCTATGAAGGCACGAACGGGATCCAGGCCATCGATCTGCTGACGCGAAAGCTGCCGCTCGGCGACGGTAAGATAGTCGAGGCGTATCTCGGTGAGTTGTCCGCCAGTGTCGAAGAGCTGAAGGCATCCAACAATCCGTCATTTGGCAAGATGGCCGAGCGTCTCTCGGAGGCGCTGGCGGCGTTGTCGGCGGCATCGCGCTGGCTCGGAAAGGCGCTGGCGAGCGATCCTGAATCGGCGCTTGCGGGCGCGACGCCCTATCTGAGGATATTCGGATTGGCTGCGGGCGGCGTTTACCTCGCACGAACGGCCATGGCGGCGGCTCGCGATGGTGGTGATAGCGACATGTCCATTGCTGTCGCGCGCTTCTTCGCGGAAAACGTCGCGACCGCCGCGCCCGGATTGGCGCAATCGGTCATGGAAGGCGCCACGTCGACCTTGGCGCTTTCACCGGAGCAGTTGGCCGGGTAAGTCAGCAGGAGACGGGTGCCGTGGCGGACATCGAAACTTCTGTGGAAGGCGGCTTGCAGACGATCCGCATGGCTCGTCCCGGGAAGAAGAATGCGCTGACCACCGCCATGTATGCGGCGATGGTCGATGCGCTGCGGACTGCTGACGATGATCCGGAGATCGTGACTAATCTGTTCGTCGGCTCGGATGGGGTTTTCAGCGCCGGGAACGACATCGGCGACTTCATGGAAAGCGCCCGGAGCGGCGTCGGGCTGGGCGGTCCGGTTCTGGAATTCATCCGGCTGCTGCCCCGGGTAAGGAAGCCGATGATCGCAGCCGTCGACGGGCTGGCGGTCGGGATCGGCACCACCATGCTGTTCCATTGCGACCTGGTCTATGCGACGCCTGCCGCCCGCTTTTCGACCCCGTTTCTCAATCTCGGCCTCGTGCCCGAAGCCGGATCCAGCCTGATGGCTCCGCGACGGCTTGGGTATCCGCGCGCTTTCGAAATGCTCGTGCTGGGCGAAACGTTCACCGCCGAACGTGCGCGCGAGGCCGGACTGGTCAATGCTGTCGTTCCGGCTGACGAGCTTGAAAAGACGGCGCGGTCCGCGGCCGCGCGGCTTGCCGCCAAGCCGCCGGACGCACTCGCGATCGCGCGGCGGTTGCTACGGGGGGATGCGGCCGCCTTATCGGCGTGCATCGAAGAAGAAGCGCGTCAGTTCCGTGACCGGATGACATCACCGGAAGCGCAGGAGGCGTTCGCGGCCTTCTTCGAAAAACGGCCAGCGGACTTCAAGGCGGTGAAACGGGGCTGAGGGACATGCGCTGGGGGCAGCATATCTTCGCAGGATTGGTGATGCTGGCCATGCTTGCGGCGACACTGCCGGCCGATGCCGGTTGGCTGTCACGGGTTTTGCAGGAAGCCGGTGAGGCTGGCGGTAAGATCGCAGCCCGGCGCGGCGTCAGCACGCTCGATAATGCTGCGCTTCATTTGAAATCATTTCCACCGCCAGGACCAAAGGGAACGACCTTGGCAGCGACGGTGTCACAGGAAGGGCATTGGACGTTCACCAATCTCGCAGGCGAACGCTTCACGGTCGGCACGCCAGGCGAGATGCAGCGCGTTGCCAGGGTGCTCGCACCCGAGGGCGCGGAATCGAAGCTGACGCTGCTGGTGACCGAGGATGCTGCCTTCACCAATCGGGCCTACATCGACCTGCTGCCGACAGACGCGCAGTTGCGCGTCATGGCCGGCAAGGAGAGCTATCCGCTCATCCGCCCCAGGACCGCTGGCGGCGAACTGCGCGCGGAAATCCGCCCGAACCTGCTTCTGACCCTTGGCGAACGCAGGCTGTTCGATGAGGCTTTGTGGCAGTTGGCGCGCCCGGTCAGCCCGGCGAAGATCCGCGTACTGGCGCTGGAGCCGGGCGGGGCAAAACAACTGGCGCCCGCGGTTCGCACCGATCCGGTGAGTAAGCAGGTCCTCACCGATACCATCGATCCGGCAGCACTTGCCGACGCGATCCGTGCGGTCCCCGGACAGACGATCGTCATTTCTGGCCGGGTCGAGGGCCGGACACTGCATTTCCGGCCTGCCGACGGGTCGGAGCATCGCCTCGCCATCGACGACCTCCTGCGCGCCGCTGCCGGTACGGACGTGAATGTCGTGGTTTTGCATGCCAGGAGCCCGCGTCAGCCGGGCGCGCGCAACTGGCTCTGGCAGCGCATCGAGATCGCCGGTCTCAAGCAGGCGATGAGACGGCCGACGACGGCGGATTTTCTCAATGCGGTGGCCGATGCGGACGCGCCGCTGGTGATTTCTGCGACGAAACGGGGCAATGGCCGCGTTGCGATCGCGGTGCATCCGGAGCGGGTGGCGGCTTCCGCGCCCGGCGAGCCCGGCGACGGCTTCGTTTCGACCATTGTCACGGAGTTGACCGGCCGTGTCGTCACCACTGGCCTGGAGATGGAGCTCAGGAGCTCAGAGCGCGAGAAAGAGCTCGAGATGCGCATCGTGCCGGGGGTTCCTGCAGCCTATCAGTATATCTACCTCGCGTTCCTGGCGATTGGTGTCATGGGCTGGCCGGCGGCTCGGCTGTGGTGGAGCTTGTTGTGGCCTCCGAAGGGGCGGGAGGCGTATCGAAATGCCGTTACATTTTACGGAATGCGAACTATCCGGTTCATGATTTTCCTGCTGTTCTTCCTGCCGGTCGTGGCGCTGCCCGCTGCCGTCATGACGTTCATGCTGCAAGTGTGGGCTGTCGCTTCCTGGCCGTTCAAAATGGTAAAGGGCCTGTTTCGACGACGCGCGGCAACGAACGCATGATCCGGACGTTCCGGACGAGCCAATTTCTCCATTCAATCTGAGGAGCCCGTCATGGCCAGTCTGAAGAACAAGACCTTGTTCATCACCGGCGCCAGCCGTGGCATCGGCCTCGCGATCGCGTTGCGGGCTGCCCGGGATGGCGCCAACATTGCCATTGCCGCCAAGACGGCCGAACCCAATCCGAAACTCCCGGGCACGATCTATGCGGCCGCGAAGGAGATAGAAGCCGCAGGCGGAAAGGCTTTGCCGCTGGTCTGCGACATCCGCTTCGAGGACCAGGTCGAGGCGGCCGTGGCCAAAACCGTGGAGGCGTTCGGCGGCGTCGATATCTGCGTGAACAACGCCAGTGCCATCTCGCTGACGCCGGTCGGGAAGACCGATCTGAAGCGGTTCGATCTGATGTTCGGGGTCAATACACGCGGCACGTTTCTCGTCTCCAAGACCTGCCTGCCGCATTTGAAGCGCGCGGATAATCCGCACATTCTCACGCTCTCGCCGCCGCTGGATATGCAGGCCAAATGGTTCGCGGGCCATGTCGCCTATTCGATTGCCAAATACGGGATGAGCCTGTGCGTGCTGGGCATGGCGGAGGAGTTCAAGCCTGATGGCATCGCGGTTAACGCCTTGTGGCCGCGGACAACCATCGCGACGGCCGCGATCGGCAATCTGCTGGGAGGCGATAAAGTCATGCGCATGAGCCGGAAGCCGGACATCCTGGCCGACGCGGCGCATCTGATCTTCACCCAGCCGTCGCGGTCTTTCACCGGCAATTTCGTGATCGACGACATCTTCCTGCATGATGTCGGCGGCGTGCGGGATTTCGAGCCTTACAGGGTCGATCCGAGCGTCGATCTGGCGCCGGATTTCTTCGTGCCGGACAGCAGCAAGCCGCCTCCCGGCGTCACGCTGGCCCGTCGTGACGTGCGCGGTTGACCGACTGGTGTAGAATAGCCGCGATAAATCCAACTGGCGGGACGCCATGTCGACATTGCTGATCACGCATCCAAGCTTCGTTAATCACGACACCGGTTACGGTCATCCGGAACGGCCAGATCGCATGCGGGCGATCGACAAGGTCCTGACGCATGAGCTGTTCAAGGATCTGAAGCGCATCGAGGCGCCGTTGCGTGAGGACGTCGAGGAGCGCATCGCGCTGGCCCATCCGCGCTCGTATATCGACGCCATCAAGGCGGCGCGTCCGGCCGAAGGCGAGGAGCCGGTGCGCCTCGATCCGGATACAGTGCTGTCGCCGGGAAGCTGGGAACCGGCGCTGCGCGCGGTCGGCGCGGGTCTGCTGGCGGTCGACGAAGTGATGAACCCCAATTCTGGTGTGCGAAACGCGTTCTGTCAGGTGCGTCCGTGCGGGCATCACGCGGAAGCCGAGCGCGCCATGGGGTTTTGTATCTTCAACAATGCCGCCATCGCCGGGATGTACGCGCGTGAAAAATACGGAGCCGAGCGGATTGCGATCGTGGATTTCGATGTCCATCACGGCAACGGCACGCAGGACGTGTACTGGTCCGACAAAGACCTGTTTTTCGCCTCTACGCACCAGATGCCGCTGTATCCGGGCACCGGGGCGTTGTCGGAGACCGGCGTCGGCAATATCTGGAATGCGCCGCTTCGCCCGAATGACGGGGGAGAGCAGTTTCGCGAGGCGTTCGAAAGCCGCATCCTGCCGGCACTGCACAATTTCTCCCCTGACCTGATCCTGATTTCGGCCGGGTTTGACGCGCATGAGGCCGATCCGCTGGCTAATCTGCGGCTGGTTGAGGCGGATTTTGCGTGGGCGACCGAGGAGTTATGCGCCGCCGCAGAGCGTTCTGCACAGGGGCGGGTGGTCTCGATGCTGGAAGGCGGCTACGATCTCTCGGCATTGGCACGTTCCGTCGGCGTTCATGTTAAGACGCTGATGAATGCGGCCTGAGACGGGATGGCCGGGGAAACCCGATGGGAATGGAAGACGGCATGGCACAGGGAGCGGCGAAGCACGCGGACGTCGTGGAGATGACGTTCGAGCGCGCCCTCAAGGAGCTTGAAGCGATCGTCGGGCGGCTGGAGCGCGGCGACGTGGAGCTAGAGGAAAGCATCACCATATATGAGCGCGGCGAGGCGCTGAGGGACCACTGCGACCGCTTGCTCAAGCAGGCAGAGGCGAAGGTGGAGAGGCTGACGTTCGGGGCCGATGGCCAACCGAACGGCACGGAGCCGCTCGATCCGGTCCGCTAGGTGGCGATTTCGTTTCAGCAATTCCTCCGCAATCGCCGCACCCGCGTCACGATGCATGGTGCGCCGCGGATTTAGGGCGTTATAGTCGTGTCATAAAGCGGCCGCTCCGTCAGGCCATTTGAGAATTCGGTGAGGAGACCGGACTGGTGAGTTCTGGGACGTCAACTCCGCTGCTCGATCGCGTGAAGACCCCGGACGATCTGCGCAAGATCGCCGAGAAAGACTTGCCACAACTGGCGGCTGAGCTGCGGCGCGAAACCATCGACGCGGTGTCTGTCACGGGCGGACATCTCGGGGCGGGGCTGGGTGTGGTCGAGCTGACCCTGGCTCTGCACCACGTCTTCGATACGCCGCGCGACCGCCTGATCTGGGACGTCGGCCATCAGGCTTATCCGCACAAGATCCTGACCGGGCGGCGCGACCGCATCCGTACGCTGCGGATGGGTGGCGGCCTGTCGGGCTTCACCAAGCGCACCGAGAGCGAATACGATCCGTTCGGCGCCGCGCACTCGTCGACGTCGATTTCAGCCGGTCTCGGCATGGCAGTCGCGCGTGATCTCTCGGGTGAGCAACGCAACGTCATCGCCGTAATCGGCGACGGCGCGCTGAGCGCGGGCATGGCCTACGAGGCGATGAACAATGCCGGAGCTATGAACAGCCGGCTGGTCGTGATCCTCAACGACAACGACATGTCGATCGCACCACCAACCGGGGCGATGTCGAACTATCTGGCGCGCATCACGTCGAGCGGCACCTATTTTTACGTCCGGGACATCGCCAAGCAGCTCGCCAAGCGGCTTCCGAAAAGCTGGGAGCGCCGGGCGGCGCGGATGGAGGAATATACCCGTCATCTGTGGCAGGGCGGCGCGTGGTTCGAGGAACTCGGCTTCTACTACGTCGGTCCGATCGACGGGCACAGCTTCGATCATCTGCTGCCGGTTTTGAAGAATGTGCGCGACGCGGACCAGGGTCCGGTTCTGGTTCATGTGGTCACGCAGAAGGGCAAGGGTTATGCCCCAGCGGAAAACTCCGCCGACAAATATCACGGCGTGAACCGCTTCAACGTCATCACCGGCGATCAGGTGAAGCCGAAGCCGAACGCGCCGAGCTATACGCGCGTATTTGCCGAGAGCTTGATTCAGTCGGCGCGCACGGACGACAAGATCGTGGCCGTGACGGCCGCGATGCCGTCCGGCACCGGATTGGATTTGTTCGGGAAGGAGTTTCCGGATCGCACGTTCGATGTCGGTATCGCCGAGCAGCACGCGGTGACGTTCGCTGCGGGCCTCGCGTCCGAGGGCTACAAGCCGTTTGCCGCGATCTATTCGACGTTCCTGCAGCGCGCCTACGATCAGGTCGTGCACGATGTGGCGATCCAGAAGCTGCCGGTGCGGTTCGCTCTCGATCGCGCGGGGCTTGTCGGCGCGGATGGACCGACCCATGCAGGCAGTTTCGATCTCGCTTATCTCGGCTGTCTGCCGAACATGGTGTTGATGGCGGCTGCCGATGAGGCCGAACTCAAGCACATGGTGGCGACGGCGGTGGCTATCGACGACCGCCCGAGCGCCTTCCGCTATCCGCGTGGTGACGGCGTTGGCGTCGATATGCCGGACGTCGGCGTGCCACTGGAGATCGGTAAGGGCCGTATTCTCCGCGAAGGCTCGACCATCGCCATTCTGTCGCTCGGCACGCGCCTTCAGGAGGCGCTGCGCGCCGCAGACCAGCTCGCTGCGATGGGGCTATCTGCAACTGTCGCCGACGCGCGTTTTGCCAAGCCGCTCGATATCGATCTTATCCACCGGCTGGCGCGGAATCACGAGGTGCTGGTGACGGTGGAGGAGGGGGCGGTCGGCGGTTTTGGTTCGTTCGTGATGCACGAGCTGGCAAGCACCGGCCTGCTGGATCGCGGGCTGAAGGTGCGCCCGATGGTTCTCCCGGACGTGTTCATCGACCACGATAAGCCGGAGAAGATGTACGCTCAGGCTGGTCTCGATGCAGCGGGTATCGTCGCGACTGTGCTCAAGGCGTTGGGGAAACCGGCAGCCACCCGCGATATCTCGGCCTGATCGGGTTTGGTTCTCGCCATCATGCCGGCGAACGCCGGCATCTACGCCACTATTCCCTCACGCAACAGCAGCGGAGAATTCCGTCAGCGCTGCTAGACCGTCGCTTCATCATCCACGGTCTGGGGAGTGAGGCCAACGTGGATCCCGGCCTTCGCCGGGATGACGGTGAGAGGTCGGTGGTTGCTTGCCCTAATACGCATTTGTCATCGAATTTGGTTCGAACGATCCGCGCCAGAGATTCTGT
>JAFAFW010000023.1 GCA_023423275.1 Pseudomonadota bacterium | reverse complement strand
GTGTCAGGTCACGCCGCCTCGCGCCGTCCGCCGCAGTAAAAGGTCCGTCTTCGACACCCCGATGTCCCTGAGTACGGCATCATCGAGGTTGCGGCTGCTGTCCAATCGGATTTTCCTGACCTGTCCCTCGCAGATCTTCGCCAACATGGAACCGAATAAGCCTGCCATCTGAGCCGTGACGAAGCGGAGATCGCCCCGGCGTCTCCAACCTGTTCCAAGCCTGATGCCCGAGATCCGGATCATGGTTGCAATGTGAAGAGTGCTTCGCTTCGCTAACGTGGAGAAGAGGCTTTTAAAAAGCCCCTTCTCCGTCCGCAGAAATTGCGGATGGCCGGCTGATCTGCGCGACCTGGAGCAAACCTCCCTGACGATGCGTTGCTGGGGATCGGTTGGCGCTACCCGCACATATGCGACAGCCAGACCCCGGCTTCGTATCGTCGTGGTGCCGCCCGGCATCGGCCAACCTCGGCGGCGCGGCGATGGGCAATCGAAGCTGCAACACCGCCACCAAGCAGACCTAATCGCGAGGAAGAATTCCTGAAGCTCCGCGCGGACGCTATGCACGATCACGTCGGCTTCTCGGGCCACAGGCTCCTTCCCCGCAGTCGAGTGTTCGACCAAAGTACGAGCGGGCGCAGTGAGAAACGTCACATTGAAGGAAATTTATTTCGGGGCATGCCTGACAAGACTGACCGGCTACTCAGCCGTTGCTTCGGCGACCATGCGCATCAGGCGGTCGAGATCGGGGATTGTAAGCCCGCTGCCGCTACGTGCTATGACACCGCGCTTCGCCAGCCTGCTCAGTTCACGCGCAACGGCCTCGCGATGGGTGCTGATGCGGCTGGCAATTTCAGCATGGGTCGGCATCTTGGCGATCCGGACACCGTCCGCCGTGCTCTCTGCATCACGAGCAATCCGAAGTAGCTCGGCGTGAATCCGGTTCTGCACGGCCAGCGCGCTGAATTCATAGACCCGCGTCGAAAGCGAACGAACCAATCCATTGAGATGAAGAAGAACGGCGCGCATGACGGCAGGTTCGGAGACGAGCAAGTCCCACAACATGTGCGCTGGAAGCTGAGCGATCAGGCAATCGGAAAGCGCGAGGATCGTTGCGGAACGGCGCTGTCCATCGATCGCCGCCAATTCCCCGAACATATCACCGGCTCCCAAATCCCGGAACGTCACCACTTTGCCGGCAGCGGAATGAACCTCGGCACGCACTTTCCCGCGCACGATAAAATACACATCGTTAGATGCATCCCGGTAATGGATGATCTGCGCGCGCGGCCGAAATGCGCGCCAATGGCATTGCTGTTCGACTTTCGCAAGTGTTCCGGGCGGAACGTCTCGAAAGACTTTCATTTGACTCAATGATTTATCGGTATTTGCGGGCATGGCTTACGGTTCCGCATACAGAGTCGTCTTCCTGCAAGGTCTGTTTGACTAGCACATTTCTCGCCAGTCCCTGAGATTGCCTGATCCGGCTGTGGCAGCCGACATATTCAACCCGTCCAGGCTGTGATATACTTGCATAGCGGAAGCGAGGGCCGCGCCATGCCGTGTCGTCGATGTGGGGCCGATGTTGCGCCGGGATTGTTGCTGTGCGGAGCCTGCAGCGTTCTCGCAGCACCCGTTTGCGGCGCCTGCGGCATAGCCAGTCTGCCCGGCGCCCGATATTGCGACCAATGCGGCGCGAAGCTGTCCTCTCCACGCCCTTCCCGGAACGTGCCGGCGCACGCTGCTCCCGGGGTCGCATCGCAAACCACGCGAACTGAAGTTTCAACGCCCGGTCGCCGTCAGCTTACGGTTCTGTTCAGCGATTTGGTCAATTCCACCCTGTTATCTCGGGAATTGGATCCGGAAGACCTGCGCGACGTCATCAGCGACTATCAGATCATCTGCACGCGAAGCATTGAACGGCATGGCGGGTTCGTTGCCCAATATCTGGGTGACGGCATCCTCGCCTATTTCGGCCAGCCCGTCGCGCACGAGGATGACGCCGAGCGCGCCATACGTGCCGCACTGATGATCGTCCGGCACATCGATGAGTTGGGACATCGCCTTGGCCGCGAAAAGAATGTGAGGGTCAACGTCCGGATCGGTCTCGCCACCGGTCTTGTTTTCGTCGGCACAGTTCCCGGCTTCAGCATTGCGATGGACAATAATGCTGTCGGCGAAGCTCCGAATTTGGCGGCCAAGCTGCAGGCCCTGGCCGAGCCGAACACGATTGTCGTGTGCCAGCAAACCAAGCAACTTGCGGCAGCACATTTCGAATATCGTGATCTGGGCCTTCAAGCCATCAAGGGCTTAGGCGATGCCATTCCCGTCTGGCAGGTGACCGAAGAACAGGTTTCAAGCCGGTTCGATGCACGCCGGGGCACCGCCCTGCCGTTGATCGGTCGCGAGGAAGAAATCGCAACACTCCTGAAGCGCTGGGAGCGAGCGCAGCATTCCGAGGGTCAACTTGCGCTGGTTCAGGGAAAGGCCGGGATTGGAAAATCGCGCCTGATCGCCGAGATCCGGGACCGGCTGTTACAAGGTCCCGGCGAGAGCCCGCACGTCATCGCATTTCAATGCTCGCAATTGCATTCCAACACGCCTCTGTATGCGGTCATCCGCCAATTCGAGTATCTGGCCAATGTCCATGCCTCCGACACCAACGTCATTCGGCAGGGCAAGCTTGCCCACCTGATCGACACGGTGGAACGGCCGCACGAAGAGCGTGCTCGCATTCTCGCTTTTCTCAGTGCCGGGACTTACGAGGGCCCGGAACTCGCCCAGGAAGCCCGGCGGCTGACCCTCGACGCCTTGAACAACTGGTTCGCCGCCCTCGCGGCGCACCGCCCGTTGCTCCTCATCTTCGAGGATGTCCAATGGCTGGATCCGACGTCCCGCGTTCTCCTGGAAAGCGTTGCGGGGTGGATGCACGACGCCCGGATCCTCCTCGTTGCCAGTCTGAGGTCCGATGCTTTCGACGTCGAGGGTGCACGAAACAGCCATGACATCAGAACCGCGGAATGGCTGAAGTTTCCACATGCCGTGACGCTGAGCCTGGAAGAGTTGAGCAATCGTCAATCCCGCGAGATCGTTGCATCGCTTGCCCCTGGCGCACTTCTCAGCCCCGGCGTGATCGACGCCGTGCTCGAAAAGGCGGAAGGCATTCCACTGTTCGTGGAGGAATTGACCAAGGGTGCGATTGCCGCCCTGACGATCAGACTTCCCGCCCCGGTCCCTTATCCGACGACTCTGCCCAGTACGATTACCGGCTCTCTGGCGGCGCGCCTTGACGCGGTCGGTTCGGCCAAGGAGGTGGCGCAACATGCAGCCGTCATCGGCCGCGAGTTCTCGTTCGACATGCTTCAGCGGATTGCGAACGTACCTGCGGAGACGCTGCACGCCGCGGTGGACGCATTGGCGCACGCGGAACTGATCAACAAAATCGATCAACGCTCACCGGCTTCGACATACGCCTTCAAGCATGGATTGATCCGCGATGCGGCCTATCAATCCATGCCGCGTCGTCGGCGCACCCAGATTCATCTCGACCTTGCGACCGCGTTTCAGGAGACCGGCCAGCAGACGGACCTCGCAGGTCACGCCGTCGTTGCCCAGCACTACAGCCTGGGCGGCGCGCACCGCGAGGCTGTCGACAATTGGCGTCGCGCCGCCGAACTTGCCTTCGCACGCTCCGCGCAGTCCGAGGCCGCCAACCTCCTGCAACGGGCGCTCTCCGACGTCAGAGAGTTGCCCGACGAGGAGCGGCTTGGGCAGGAATTCAATCTGACGATGAAACTGGCTGCGGCCCTGCGGTCGGTTCACGGTTACGGTGCTCCGGAGGTGGAGGAGCGGTATCTGCAGGCCCTAAGGCTTTGCGATGCGTGCGGCGCCGCCGAGGAGCGGCAATACGTCGAATGGGGCTTGATGCAGTGCAACCTGGTGAGAGGAAATCTCGGAGGTGCCAAACGCTTTGCCACCATTATGATGCGGAATGCTGCGCAATCCACGATCCGTTCGCCGGCCGACGCCTATCTCGCGGACGGCATGGTCAGGCTCAATCTCGGCGACTTCACCGGATCGAAAGTCAGCCTCGACCGGGCCGTGGAACTTGCTGGCCTGGAGGCGGATGAACCGCATCTGCTCACGCACGGCCAACACCCTAGAATTTTCGCCGTCTCCTATCTCGCGCAGGCGCTTTGGCTTTTGGGATTTCCGGAGCAAGCCAGGCTGCATATCGAGGAAAATCTCAATCTTGCGCGCGCAAAGGCGCAACAGGATGCCTCCCAGACCCATAGCTACGTGAATGCGCTTGCCTTCGCACTTCGTATTTATCAGTGCCGCCGCGAGCCCCAGCATGTTCTGGCTTACGCTGAGGAATTGATCGAAGTCAGCCGGAAGAAGCATTATGCCTACTACGAGGCGCTGGCCACCATCTTTCAAGGATGGGCGAAAGCCACGATGCACAATGGGGCGGCCGGCCTTTCGCAAATCTGTGATGCCCTGGTCAATCTGGAGCGGACCGGCGCGGTTCTCGCTTTGCGCGGCTGCCGGCTTTATCTGGCCGAGCTGTATCACAAGATCGACATGAACGATGAGGCCGCCAAAATACTCGATGCCGCGGCTGGACGCGCCGCCTGGGGGACGCGGGTGTGGGACGCCGAGATCCATCGTTTGCGAGGACTGATCCTGGCTTCAGGTCCGGAACCGGATCTTCGCTCGGCTGAAGTGGAACTCCGCAAGAGCATCGAAAGCGCAAACCGCCAGAACGCACGCTCGTTGCGCCTCAGAGCAACCGTGTCTCTGGCCCGGTTTTTGATGCGCTTCAGCCGCCAGGGCGAGATCGAGCTGGCGCTCGGTCAAGCCATGGACGAACTCAGCGAAGGCCGCGACTCTGTCGATTTCATAGAGGCGCAAGATATGTTATACAGCACACTGCATAGTCAGCAGCCGTCGAAGCAGGACGCTTTGCAGACTTAAGGCCAGTTGATTGACGCCAGCCTAAAAAGGGGTCGACCTCCATGGGACCATTTGCTCCGCAGCATCCCTGCGCGAAAGGACCGGTCACGTATTGCCTCGATGAGCTATCCGTCAAGAACGACGCGCCAGCGTTGATGCAGAAGCTGGCCGATGAGATTACCAAGCTGGAAGCGAACGATTTCCATGATCTCGAAAAGGCACTGGAGACCTACCTTCTCCAGGCGGTCTACAACGATGCGGTAAAAAGCGCCAAGGTTGCCGCCTATCTCAAGCAATATTGGTTCGACGAAACGTCATCGGATATTTTCTTTCCCGAAATCCAGCCGATCGCTCCGGTCTATGCGCAAGGGTTATTGAAAACCCTGGAGCTCGCAAAAGACCAAAAACTACCGATCGACAGCTGGTGGATGATGGATCATCCCGACATCGAGATGATGAACCTAGTCAGCGCCCGTCAAGTAACACTCGTGATCGCTACGCCGAGGCCAACGGGCCTGTCTCCCGGCGGCATCTGGGGCGAGAAGGGGCAAGCCTGGACCACCGCGCGCTTCGGTGTCGTCACGCGACAACTCGACAATTCACATCTGAAACCCTGACGAGACATTTCGACAGTTCAGTCCGTGCACACCGGCGTGTGCACGGCGACCTTATTCGCGTCCCGCCCAATGCACGAGGCGCCGCTCTGCCAAGCGGAAAAAAGCGTCGAGCAAATAGCCAACGGCGGCCATGATCAGAACGCCGACCAGAACGATATCGGTCTGGACGAAATCAGCGGCCGTCAGGGCCATCCAGGCGATGCCGTTACTCGTCGCCACCATCTCGGCTCCGACCAGCATTGTTACCCCGATGCCGAGTGACACGCGGATACCGGTGAAAATGCCCGGAAGACTGGCCGGCAACAGCACGCGGCGGAAGATCATGAACTTCGAGGCGCCCAGCGATTGCGCGGCGTAAATCTTTCGGGTGCTGATGCTGCGAACCGCCTGCATCGCACTGATGGAGATCAACGGAAACAGCGCCGCAACGATCACGATCACTTTCGACAGTTCGCCGATTCCGAACCAGATGATGAATAGCGGCAAGAGGGCCAGCTTCGGAATTGGCCGGGTTGTTTCGATCGGCGGATCGAGCACGGCGCGGACGGCACTACTCATCCCCATCAACAAGCCGATTGGGATGCCGACGACGATGCAAAACAGAAACGCCGCACCGAAGCGCCACATGCTGATGAAGAAGTGCTGCGCAAGCGTGTAGCCCTGGTATCCGTCGCTCGCCAGTCTGAAGAAGGTGTTCAGCACCGTCCACGGCGACGGCAGGAAGGCCGGATGCACCAGCGGCGGCCACGGACCGACGCCGGTCAGCAGCGTCCAGACGCCGATCATGACCGCGAATGATGCGATCGTCAGCATGCGATCGCGATTTCTCAGGCGGCTTTCCGCCAACGCCGCAGGCTCGATCGCGGCCGACGCTTCAAGGTTGGCGGCAACGCCCGTCTCACGGGTCATGACAAGGCCTCCTGACGCTGTGCCTCCAGAGATTCCTGTCGGAGCAGTCCAACAACGGTGCGTTTTGCTTCGACGAACGCCGTGCTCGTGGTGAAATACGGATCGCTTTCACTATCGAATGTTGTCTGGAATGACGCCTTGAGACGTCCCGGACGTGCGGTCATCACGACAATGTGGGAGGCGAGAAACAGCGCCTCCTCGATCGAATGAGTAATCCAAAGCATCGTCGTTCCCGTGCGCCGCCAGATTCCCTTGATTTCCTCCTGAAGCAATTCGCGCGTCTGCTGGTCGAGCGCCGCGAACGGTTCGTCCATCAGCAGGACTTCCGGCTCGTTGGCGAGAGCACGGGCGATCCCCACCCGCTGCTGCATCCCCCCGGAAAGCTCGTAGGGATAGCGATCAGCAAACCCGGCAAGCCCGACCATCTCAATGTATTGATCAGCGGCGCGGCGCGCGTCCGCTTGCGAACGTCCCTTGGCGATAGGGCCAAAGGCTATGTTGTCGCGCACCGTCATCCACGTGAAGAGAGCCCCTTGCTGAAAAACAACCCCGCGTTCTGCTCCAGGTCCAACGATCGGCTGGTCACCCAACGTGACCGATCCGGTCGTCGGCCGCTCGAAACCCGCCGCGATGTTCAGCAGCGTACTCTTTCCACAACCCGAAGGGCCGACAAGACAAATGAAATCGCCCGGGCACAAGGCCAACGTCATCGGTTCGACGGCCTGAACAGCACTCGGACCGGAACCGAAGCGCTTTGAGACCTTGTCGAATAACAATCTGGCGTCGGCGCAGCGTTCGGGCGCGCCAATATCGAAGGGAATTATCGTCATGTATTCGAGAAACCTACATTGAAAACAGTCGAGGCCTGTGCCGGCACTCCAGCGCTGGCACAGGCATCAGGTTCTGTCACCGGTTGGGGCAACATACCCCTGCGGCGTCAGACCATCTTCGCAAGGAAAGTCTGATCGACATAGGGCGCAAACGAGTCCGGCATCTTGTTGAGTTGCCCGGCGGATTGCAGGAATTCAGCCTGATCCCGGATCGTTTTGAGCACGCCGGTCTCTTTGCTGCCGGGCAGCCCCATCCATTTGTCGGTCGCCATCTCCTGAACTGTCAGCGTATGGAAACTATCGACGTAGGCCTTTGCTTTGTCCGCAGGCAAACTCAGAAACTTGCCCATGACGTCGATGACCTGTTGGGGATCATTCTTATAGATCTGGCAAAGCCGGTCATATTCCTTGAGATAGGCCAGCACGAGATCCGGATGCTTTTCCTTGAACTCGTTCCTCACGACAATGCCGTCGAAAACGAGCGTCCCTTTGTCGGCGAGATCACCCGACGTGAACAGGATCTTGCCGTTATCATTCACCAGATCGCTGAGCACCGGATACCAGATGTAAGCAGCATCGATATCCTTGCGCTTCCAGGTGGCGAGCAAGGCGTCGGGCTTGATGTTGACGAATGTGACGTCAGAGGCGCTCAAACCGGCGTTCTTCAGCATCGCCAGAGCGGCGAAGTGGACGGACGTGTTAAACGGCAACCCGATCTTCTTTCCCTTGAGATCAGCGACCGAGGCAATTCCCGCGTCATTGCGGACAGCAAGACACTCGCTATCGGTGATGATCTTCTCGATATAGACCATCGAGATGTTCAGGTCGTTCGCGAATCCGACCACCATCGGGCTCGACCCGACATTGCAAATGTCCATCGAATTACCGGCCATCGCCGCAATGATCTGCGGCCCAGCGCTGACGGTCACGAATTCCGTCTTCACTTTATCGCCCAAGGCTTTTGCAAAAGCCCCCGTTGCCTTAGCAAAAGTCTGCGGGTTGGCGGAACCGAAATGACCGAGAATCGCCGTCGCGTCCTGCGCCCGGGCCGAGCCAGTGGGCAGCATCGCGCCGCCGGCGAACGTCGCGACACCGATCTGACCCGACAGTTTCAGGAAGTCGCGCCGCGACCTCAAGAATTCACCTTTAAACATAAACACTCTCCCTTTTTCCTGGCACGCCTAGCAAAATTCTGCACCACGATATGTCAGAAGGCGCCGAAGCGCCAAGTCTGCGGCGACGGTACCGCTGCCAATTTTCGGAGCATCATTTGTTCGGAGCATCATCTGTCATGCCTATCATCGCCGACCCGCCAGTTCCTGTGTCACGCGCTCGAGGGCATTGCTGAGGCGGTCGACGATCGTCGCAATTTCACGCTCCGACACAATGAACGGTGGCGACAGCGAGATCGTATCGCCCACTTCCCCGTCAACGCATCCGGTGCCAGGAACGACCAGCAAACCACCCTCGAAGGCGGCGTCGGCAACACGTTCGGCAACCGCGAGGGTTCTCGGAAACGGCTCCTTGGTCACTTTATCCGCGACCAATTCGATACCCCACAGCAGTCCGAGGCCGCGAATATCTCCGACGATGGGATGGCTGCTGAGGCGCTGCAGCTCATTGGAGAGCAGGACTCCGGCATCGGCGGCTTTCTCGATCAGTCCCTCGCGCTGCAGATGATCCAGAACCGCCACGCCGGCCGCCGCGGTCACGGCTTGCCCGGTGAAGGTTTCTCCGTGGCGGAAATCAATCCCATGCTCCTCGAACGCACGATAGACGCGATCATGGACAAGTACGGCGCCAACCGGCACGTAGCCACCACCAATGCCTTTCGCCAGGGTGATGATGTCTGGCGTGACGTCGAAATGATCAATGCCGAGCGAGCGCCCCGTCCGACCGGCCCCGGTAATGACCTCATCGACGATCATCAGAATGCCATGACGATCGCAGATTTCGCGGATCCGCGGAAAATACTCCTGCGGCGGAACCAGTGCGCCCAGGGGACCGCCCGAAACAGGTTCGGCGATAAATGCCGAAATATTCGATGGGCCAATTCTGAGAACCATCTTTTCAAGCTCATCGGCACACGCCAGTCCACACTCTCCCGGCGTACGGCCAAGCGCGCACCGGAAGCAATACGGTGGGTCGATCTTCGGAGACTCGAACAGATACGGCGCGAACTGCTGGCGCCGCCGGGAATGTCCGGTCAACGACAATGCGCCCAGACTGCTGCCATGATAGCTGTTCCAGCGCGAGACGACCTGGACGCGCCCCTCGTGTCCGTTCAGAAGATGATAGCTGCGCGCCAGCTTGACTGCCGTTTCATTGGCCTGCGATCCCGAAGTGCACAGCCAGACTTTATTGAACCCCTCCGGTGCAAGATCGAGAAGACGGCGCGCGAATGCGATCTCCGGTTCGCTGGTGAAATGGGCCGTGTGCGCAAATGCGACGCGGTTTGCCTGCTCAGCCATGGCGGCGGCCACTTCGGCCACGCCATGACCAATATTGACGACGAATATTCCGCCCGCTGCGTCGAGGTATTCCTTCCCGGTACTGTCATAGAGGCAAGCGCCTTTCGCCCGGTCGATAACCGGATACGTCCTGCTCACCGAACGATGGAAGACCGGACTGGAATTGCGGCGGGCGGTCGGTGTCATTTCTTCATCTCGAATGGGCCGGGTTTGTAATGGCGCTCTCCCCACTTTTCGGTATCGTTGATCATCCAGATCGGAGCACCGCCTGCGACGTTCAGCTCCGGCCAGGTCGGATTGGAGCCTTTGAAGTGAGCCTCCATCTCCGCGACCGTCGGTTTGCTGCCTTGCCCCTCCCAGGATTTCTTCTGTAGTGCCGAACCGGCAATGAGCACCGGCTTCAGTTCCGCCCATGTCACGGGCTCATCAATGGTGCCGAGGGACACGAAGAACTCGCTGGTTTTCACAATCGCCAGCGCGTCGTATTCGAGAACGTAAGGTGCGTTCCGGATATTGGTGTTTTCCGGATAGGTATCGCGAGCCTGCGCGGCGACATCCAAATCCAGCTTCCAATAGCCATTGGCGGTGGCCAGGGCCTTTTCCTTATCCGCATTTGCCAACTGCTGAGCTTTGACACGCGCATTGAGAAACGCGGTCAGAAGATCCGGATGCTCTTTGGCAAAGCCCGCTCTGGCACACAGATAAAGCCGGTCCACCAGATAGCCTTCCGGATAACCCCACGAGTTCTTCACGTCGTCGAAGCGCTGGCCCGGAGTCTTGTGTGCAGGGCCGGCAAAGCCTGACGAGTCGGCCAGAAGCTCTGCCGTGCCGAGCGTCTTGCCCATGAAGCGTATCGGAACCCAGACACCTGCTGCATCGATGCCGGTCGGCATTTTGATACCTTCCGTCGGCGGCATGTTGACCAGCTTGATGCCCAGTTCCTGCAGCGATTTGCCAGTTTGGTACTTGGCAATGCTCGCCAGCGTATAATGCGCGCTGGTCGCGATCGGCAAGCCGACCGTCTTTCCCGCCAGCTTGGAGATTTCGTTGATTTCGCTTCCCGGCCGCACCACGACCGCGTTCGACAAATGGCTGGCATGGACGCCGAAAATGACGATGGGAATTTTCTGCTTGATCCGCGGCACCATCGCCGCGCTTCCGAAATCGACATCTATGTCCAGGCGCCCGGCGGCAAACGCCGCGTTGGCGGGCGGCGCACCGGCGATCAGCTGGGTCCACTCGGCGGTGACGTCGTATCCGAATTTCTTCGCCTCTTCCTCGAACAGTTTCTGTTCGATCATGATGGCGGTCATCGGCGTAGAGCCTGCGAACGGGTTCCAGCCGATATGCACGGTTATTGGCTTGGTCTGCGCACTGGCCACGGTTCCCAACAGAAGCGTGGCCGCAGTCGCTATCGCGGCAGTGACGTGTCGTCTGTTCATACTAACCCTCCATTTTATTTAGTGACGGACATCAGACCTCCCGTCTCAGCAGGAGCCAGATCTCATCGGCGAGACGGTGAAATTCCGGATCCGTGCGGATCTCCGGGGCACGCGGCCTTGGGAACGGCACACGAATGTCGCGGCGAATTTCTCCGGGTCGCTCGCTCATCACGATAACGCGGTCCGACAGGTAAAGCGCTTCGTCGATGGCATGCGTGATATAGACGACGGTCTTCGGCTTCTGGCGCGATGCCTCGCTCCAGATACGAAGCAGCTCCTCCTGAAGCGAATTGCGGGTCAATGCATCGAGCGCCGCCAAGGGTTCATCCATCAGCATGACATCCGGATCATTGGCGATGCAGCGGGCCAGCGCACAGCGTTGCCGCATACCGCCCGAGAGTTCGTTCGGATATCGATTATCGAAGCCGTCGAGCCGTACCATGGACAGGCAATCACGCACCCGCCGGCTCACGTCCTGACTGGGCATGCCACAACTCGCCGGCCCGAAGCCGACGTTGCCCGCAACCGTGAGCCAGGGAAAAAGCGCATACTCCTGGAAAACGACGCCGCGTTCCGGTCCGGGCCCGAAAATCGGCTTTCCATCCAGGAGAACTTCACCCTCGGAGGGCGTATCGAACCCTGCGATGATATTGAGCAGCGTCGACTTTCCGCAGCCGCTCGGTCCGACGATGCTGACGAACTCACCGTCGGCGATGCCCAAATCGATCGTCTTGATGGCCTCGACCACTTCCCCGCGCACCGACTCATAGCGCTTGCGCAGTCCTTTGATGGCGATCTTGGCTCCGTTGCCTCCCGTCATGACAAGCGCACCACCTGACGCCAAGGCAGGAGCCACTGTTCAAGACGCCGCGCTGCGATGTCCATGAGAAGGCCAATGAAGCCGATGGTCAGCATCCCGACGATGATGGCGTCGGTTCGCAGAACTTCGCGATAAAAGATGATCATGTAGCCAAGCCCGCTCGACGCTGCGATCAGCTCGGCCGCGACGATGCTCATCCACGACACACCGATTGCGGTGCGGAAACCGGTGAAAATGTGGGACGTCACCGTCGGCAGGACGACATGCGTCATGAGCCGGCGCCGGTTGGCACCCAGTGAAAGTGCTGCCCGAATATGCAGCTTATCGACCGCACGGGCGCCCGCGATTGTGTTGAGGAGAATGGCGAAAAACGCGGCGAGGAACGTAATGAAGATCACCGATGTCGCGCCGATGCCGAGCCACAGAATGGCCAGCGGAACCCAAGCCAGCGGCGGAATGGGACGGAAGATACTGAGCAGGCCATCGAGCAGGCGCTCCACATTCTTGGACAGGCCCATCGCCAGACCAAGAGGGACGCCGAGCGCAAGGGCGGCGGCATTGGCGTAGAAGATCCGCGCAAGACTGGCCTTGGTGTGTTCGAGCAATTCGCCATTCGAGACGACGCGGAGAAAGAACTTCACCACCGCGACGGGCGACGGCAGGAGGGTCGGATGCGCAATCGGAATGATTTCAGTAAAGAAATACCAGATCGCGATGAACAACGTCGGAAGGCACAGTCTCAACAGAACGCCACGGATCGTATCTGGTTTCACGACGCGCTCTCCGCTGCATGACGTCGTGCACCAAGCTCGATCCGCAATGTCCGGGTCGCATCGGCGTCGGCGGACTTGCCGTCTGGCGCGATCACGACGCCATATGCTGCCTCCGCCTGCTGAGGACTGACGAGGCCGTCGCGGACATCGCGCACGACCTTGTCGATCGGGCGCAACAATGGATCGCCGACACCGCCTCCGCCCGGTGAACTGACGTGGAGATGTGCGGCTTGCTTTTTCAGCAAGCCATACGGAGGCGGCCGTATCGCAGGCTTGCCCTGCTCCGTGATTTCGATGGTCCCGATCGCGCCATCCCGGCCGCCTCGGACGCCGAGCCCTGTCGGTCGCGTGATCCCTTCTGCGCGCAACGAGAATTCCGACGGCGTCAGAATATCGACCTCGTACTCGACGCCCGTACCGCCTCGATACGTTCCCGGACCGGCCGCGTCGCTGCGCAATTCGTGACGGCGCACCGTCACCGGATAGAGGCGCTCGTAAACTTCCGCGTTGGGGATGGTGAGCCCGCCGAGCGTGATCATCGGCCCCATCTGATTGAAGCCATCACGTGTGGTCGCCGCACCGCCCCCCGAATTGCCGCCCCAGTGATACATGACCCAGGTCCGGCCCGCCGGATCGGCGCCCGACGAAATAGGGAAGGAGTTCTTGCCCCAGCCTGCGAGCGCGCGTGATGGATCCGCCTGCCCCAACCCCCACCAGATGATGTGCATGATCTCGTAAGCCGGAAACACCGTGCACATGGTGACGGGCGCGGGCGGCCGCGCGTTGATCAACGTGCCTTCGGGCGCGACGATCTCCACGCTGCGGAATGTCCCCTCGTTTCGCGGCAGGTCGGCGTCGAAGAACGAGGCGATACCGGCGTAAACCGCCGATGTCGTATTGGCGAGGGAGGAATTCTTGAAGCCGCGGATCTGCGGATGAGTGCCGGTGAAATCCACCTTCAGGCGGTCACCCGTCTTGGTGAGTGTCACCCGGATCGGAATATCCATCGGCTCGAAGCAATCCGTATCGAAGCGCTCCTCCGCCTGATAGATCCCATCAGGAAGGCTCGCGAGAGCGGAACGCAGCCGACGATCCGCGTGATCCAGGATGCCATCGAAGTGCAGCATTGCCTGCTCGATCCCGAATTCGGAGACCAGCTTGGAGATCTCCTCTGCACCGATCCGCGCCGAGCCCATCATCGCCCGCAGATCACCATCGAGCAGATGCGGCGTTCGCGTATTCAGCATGAGCAGCCGCCACAAACCATCGTCCACGACGCCTTTGCGGCTGAGCTTCAGCGGCGGCAAGCGAATGCCTTCGTGGAAAATCTCGGTGGCTTCCGGGTTGTATGTTCCGGCTGCACCACCGCCGATATCGGACTGATGCGCCCGATTGCACGTGAATGCGACCAGCCGGCCCTCGACGATAACGGGCCGCGCCACCACCCAGTCGGGCAAGTGATTGCCGCCAGCCGCGTAGGGATCGTTCAGCAGGAAGACGTCACCAGGATCGATATCGTCCTTGAACACCTGCAGCAACGCGCGCACTGCGAAGCCGCCGCCACCCGTGTGAATCGGAATCCCATCCGCCTGCGAAACCAGCGTACCGCGATGGTCGGTGATGAAGCAGGAGAAGTCGTGCGACTGATTGAAGATCGGACTGCGGGAGGTGCGCACCATCACCCAACCCATCTGTCGGGCGATGTGGTCCAGACGATTCTGGACGAGCGCGAGAGAAACGGGATCGAGGTCCTGCATCACCGTCCCCCGTCGAACGTCACGAGAAAATTTCCGGTTTCGTCGACGCGCAGACGATCGCCGGCGCCAACGAGAACGGTTGTCGTTGCTTCGTCAATCACGGCCGGGCCTTCGACCGTGTGTCCGGGCGCCAGACTGCCGGCGCCGTAGACTGGCAGATCACACCATCCGGCATCGGGACTGGTCCAGACCAGGCGTGTCCCTATCGACCGGGCAGCACCGGAAGCTGGTTCCGGTCGTTGCTGTTGCAGCGGTGGCAATTTGCCGATGCCGGCCACGCGCACTTTCGTGATCTCGATCAGCCCGCCCGGTTGCGTATGGCCGAACAGCCGGTCGTGCTCGATATCGAAATCATGCCGGATGCGTACCGCATCAAACTCACCACTGACCGGGACGGTGATATCCCACTGCTGTCCGATGTAGCGAAGATCCAGCGCGCGGATCAGGCCCATCGCGCCGACCTCGAACTGCTCGCGGCGCAACGTGGCGCTGGCGTCGTCTTCCAACTCCTTGAAAAGTCTGTCCAGGGCCGGATGATCCGCCGCATCGAGATCCGCGAAGTGAACGCGCATGAAATCGTGCCGCACCTCCGAGTGGAGCATTCCAAGTGCGCAGAAAGCGCCTGCGAGGCGTGGCAGAAACACTTGCCGGCATCCGAGCGCGCGCCCCACCGAGCAACCATGCAGTGGTCCCGCGCCGCCGGCTGCGACCAGTGTCAGGCGTCGCGGATCATAGCCGCGCTCGCTCGACAGGCGCTGCACGGCGTGCAGCAATTTCTGATCCATCAAGCGGATGATACCGGCCGCGGCATCCTCGACGGACAGGCCAAGCGGTTTGGCAATCAGATCCCCGATCACCGCGCGGGCACGGTCCGGATCGATCACGACCGCACCGCCGGCCATCGGTCCTTGCTTGACCCGGCCGAGGACGACTTGCGCATCGGTGACGGTCGGTGCCTGCCCGCCCAATCCGTAGCAGGCGGGGCCGGGCCGCGAGCTTGCGCCTTCCGGACCGACATGCAGCAAGCCAGCGGCGTCGACATGGGCGATGGTGCCGCCGCCCGCGCCAATCGTGTGCACTTCGACCGACGGCAGGACGCAGGTATAACCGCCGATATCGAGCCGGTCGGAAAAGGACACCTCGCCGTTCGTCATCAGGATGACGTCGCAGCTCGTGCCGCCGATCTCCATGGACACGAGGTCGTGCGATCCGATGGCGTCGCCATAGTAGGAAAGTGCACCGACCCCGGCCGCCGGGCCGGAAAGTAGCAACGCCGCCGGTCGATCCGCGATCTCATCGATCGAAATCGCGCCACCGTTGTTCTGGATCAGGAGTAGAGGCACCGGGAGACCAAGCGCCGACAACCGCTCGTTCAGTTCCTTCAGATACGTCACCGTGCGCGGCGCCACGTAGGCATTGAGAACCGCAGTGGAACTGCGCTCATACTCGCCGATAACGGGCGCGACCCTCGCCGACTGGGTCAGGGCGACACCAGGAATCTGTTGCTGCAGGATCTCGGCGGCGCGCGCCTCATGCCGCGAACTCAGGTAGCTGTTGAAGAGGCAGATCGCGACCGATTGCACCCCTTCTTCCCGAAACAATGCAGCGGCCTGAGCAACATCACTCTCGGACAGCGGCTCAACCTCCTGCCCGTCACGATCCAGCCGTCCACTCACCGGTTGACGCAGATAGCGCGGAACCAGAACCGGGGCGTACGGCGTGCGATGATCCCAGGGATTTTCACGATGACCGCGGCGGATCTCCACGGAGTCGCGAAACCCGCGCGTCGCCAGCAACCCGACCTTGGCCCCTTTTCCCTCGAGAACGGTGTTCGTCGCGATTGTCGAACCGTGCGCGAACAGCGAGACCCGGCCGAGGAAATCGCGCGCGCGCAGACCCTCGGCCTCTGCTGCCTTCTCGACCGCAGCCATCACACCCTGCGCGGGATCGGCCTGCACCGTCGGCACCTTGTGGACCTGCATCCGCCCGCGGCTGTCGACGACCACCATATCCGTGAAGGTGCCACCGACATCGACACCGACACGCCAGACCGCATTCGAAGCAATTGGGGCCGTCATGCTCAACCTGATACCCGTCCTATGCCACGTACCCCCGGGCCACATACGGCGCGGTCTTTATTGCCTTGCCGATGCGCTCCACACAGATCAGCATCGCGGGGGAAACCGTCGCGAGCCAGGTCTTGGTCATCCGATAGATCGGCGCGGCGACGCAGACGGCTGCCGCCGGGCGCCCACCCTGTGCCAGAACCGGGGCGGCCACGCCTCCGACATCCAGCCTCCATCCGCCGCGGTTGATCGCATATCCGCGCGTCCGTATCCGCTGCAATTCCCTGATGAGCTGATCAATGTCCGTTATCGTTTGATCGGTTTTCGGCTCGAGCTTTTTGGGAAGCACATCCCGAACCTCGTCATCCGGCAAGGCGGAGAGAAGCGCCAATCCCGTCGATGTCCAATGCGCGGGGATCCGATCGCCAAGTTCGGCATGCACGCGCACCGGCTGCGGGCTTTCAATAAGGTGGGCGTACGTGACATCGCAGCCATTCAGGATGCCGAGGATCGCCCCTTCCGACACCGTGCGCACGAGGTCGTTCATGAACGGGGCGGCAAGGCGGCCGACGTCCAACTGGGGCACGCCGCAGCCGATTTCCCACGCCTTGAGGCCGAGATGATAAGCACCGTTATCATCCCGCTCGATGAAGCCACGCTCCGATAGCGTCGATAAAAGGCTGTGCACCCCGGATTTCGACATGCCGAGCGCGGCGGCTATTTCAGTCAGATTGGCATTGCCCCGCCGCTTCGAAAGCAGCACGAGAACATCGAGCCCGCTGTTAAGGCTTGATCGCGGCTTATTCGTCAAACGAGAACCCATGTTCGCCATTGACGAAATCTAGGCGCAAGTGCTCTTCTACGTCAAACTCCATTTTTCGAAAGGCGGACGTTATGCGCGCGCAGCTTCCATCGTCGGGTCGATCGAAGGAGTCCATCCTCGATGAAATGAAACGCATGAAGCAGGCCGATGCGGATTGGCAGCATGGCCGCGTTCCGCTCTACGTTTTCAAGGCGACGGACGAACTTTATGACGTCGGAAAAAGCGCATTTGCCGAATTTTTTACGGAGAATGCGCTCGGGTCGCGGCGGGCATTTCTGAGCGTGAAGCGCATGGAGGACGAAGTCGTTGAAATGGCGCTCAGCCTTTTCAACGCGCCGGATTCCGCTCAAGGTTTCATGACCACCGGTGGCACGGAAAGCATTATTCAGGCGGTGCAGTCATGCCGGGACAAGGCGCGAAAGGATCGCAAGGACCCGGCGCATCGCGGCAATATCGTTGCCGCGGAATCTGCTCACCCTGCCTTCAATAAAGCCGCGCGGCTTATGGATCTGACGGTCCGGCGCGCGTCCGTCGGGGCGGACCTGAGGGCGGATGTTTCCGCCATGGAGAGCCTGATCGATACCGACACCATCATGCTGGTCGGCTCGGCGCCGAGTTTTCCTTACGGCGTGATCGATCCCATCGCCGATATCGGACAACTGGCGACGAAGCACGGCCTTTGGCTTCACGTCGATGCGTGCGTCGGCGGCTATCTTGCACCGTTCGTGCGCATGATCGGGCGAGACATTCCAGACTTTGATTTTACCGTTCCCGCGGTCAGCTCGATTTCCGCGGACCTCCACAAATTCGGCTTTTGTCCGAAACCCGCGTCTACCGTCTTCTATCGCACGGCGGAGCAGGCGCAATTCCATCATTTCGCGTTTGAGGATTGGCCGAACGGACGCTTCCAGACCAGCACCATTGTCGGCACCCGGCCAGCCGGCGGCGTGGCCGCTGCGTGGGCGACGTTCCAGTTTCTCGGGATCGAAGGCTACAAAAAGATTGCCCGTGATTTGATGAGCTTCATCGACGCCTACAAATCAGGCATCGGCGACATTGCGGGTCTGAAAATTCTCGGCAATCCGCACCTGTCGATCGTTGCCTACGGGTCGGACGAATTCGACATTTTCCGGGTTGCCGAAGTCATGTCCAATAAAGGCTGGATTCCCGGACTGGTGCAGAAACCCAAGGGGATTCATCGCATGATGTCGATGATCCATGCCCCTGCCCTGGATGAATATCTGAGCGAAGTGCGCGCCGCCGTCGGCGTCGCGCGTCAGTCCGAGGACCAGGCGTCGAGTCTCAAGGCGACTTACTGATCCCAATTCTCAGGATCAGAACCCAGTCCAGAGATTGTAGTTTCCGACCGCGGCGTGACCGTTGATGACGAACGCCTGCGCAGGTGCGTACTCGGTCAGTTGCGATTGGATGATCTGAACGCCGTAACCGTTAAGCGCATATCCGACGCGCTCCGTCAGCATCCGGTTGAACGCCACGCGATCGGCCTGTACCTCCTCCACCGTCATTTCGGAGACCTGGGCGAGGATAGCCTCCATTGACCGCTCCATGATGTCGGACGGCAAATCCGCGACCTTGGCCAGAGCCAGGACGACATCGTCGATATAGTAGGTCACGAGCGCGCCCACGATGATGGTCTGCATATCCTTACTCATCACCACGCGCGATTTGATCATCTGCGTCTGTCGCACTGTCGCGATCAGTTTATAGGTGGTCGCGACCGGCCAATAAATGTGCAGGCCCGGCTTCCATTCCTTGATCCGATGCCCGTGCACGAAGGCGACGCCGCCGTGTGTCGCTGGCACGATCACGAGCCAGGGAATGAACCGCAGGAGAGTTTGAAAGATCTCCCCGATCCAGCCGAATGCCTTATCCACCTCTGCCTCCTCACGCCCGCACGGAGAGCCGCGCGAACCTCCACATTCCGATCCTGTCCGGGCCGCCTTTAGCCGCCTGCAGGTTTAATCCAAGACGGTATCCGTTGCATTGGTGACAACCGCAAGACCGTACCCATTCAAGGTTACGGTGCCCGCGAACGGCGCCGCCGCCACGGCCTCGCCGGTATCGGCGTCAAGACGCAGGACGAACCTGGCGTCCTGCAGCCGCTCATCCCAATCGACGGGCCTCACGGTCTCCCGGCCAGCGCCGGTATTCACGAACACACCACTGATCCGGCCGCGTCCATTTGCGCTGACCACGCTATCGAGGTGCGGCGCGTCCAGGCGGTTGGAGGGAAAATGCACGAGATCGCCGTAGCGGACATGCTGCGCGAACAGTTGCTTGGCAAGCCCCGCCGGCATCGGCTTGCCCTCCTTGCTCATCAGCCCGTAGGCCTCGGTATGAGCGGTCGCCGTCCAGCGCATCTCCAGGTCCGCGCCGCCGCGCATCAGATGAATGAGCGCCGAGGCATAGTACGCGGCGCCGAGCGTGTTCTGGTTCATGCCCAACGTATAATAATGCTCGTGATGCGAGATCGTGTTGAGTTCACCGCAGACATTAAGGACGTCGTGTCCTTTCAAGACGCGGGCAACGCCGCGGGCTCGCGCTTCGTAGGTCGGCGTCTGTGCCATCAATAGCGCCTCGAACAACGGACCGTTGGGGGAATCGGGAGATCCCCACATTTCCAGCGCGAGGCTTTCACTCGACACGGCCGGTCGCCAATCGCCGTAGCGGTGCCACGAGGCAAATCCGACCAGCCGGTCGTCCACCTCATGAACCAGGCGGGCGATCCAATCAAGCCAATAGGCGCGGTGAGTGCCATCAATCGCCGGTCCACCGATGCGCGCCTTTTGCCCCTTAAGATGCGGTTCCAGCAGTTCGTAGATCGGCACCGTCACTGCTTCATAGATGCTACGGTACTGCGCAAACGTCAGATCGCCGCCGATGATGAGGTTATTCGGCTCGTTCCAGATGCCCCAGTACCAGTCCTTGACGATGTCGCCGCCCCATTGCTCCAGGCAGCCCCACACGACGTCCGTGCTGCGTTGAACGAAATCGCGGATATGAGACGGCTTGTCGTAAGGCGGCTGGAATTTGGCGAACGTCACCATCGGGCGGGCACCGATGTCGAGGATAGCCTGCAGGCATCCCGCGAATGCGCCCCAGTTCTTCACCGGATCCGGAACCGGCTGATCGAACACGAACACCCGCACGACGGACGTATCCATCAGGCGCAGTCGGCGCTGGACCTCCTCGCGATACGGGCCTGCTGAAAGATGCCACCAGCCGTAGATTTCATTGAACCCATAGCGCAGTTGCATCCGCTGCTGGAGCGTACGACCCGGGGAAGAGAGCCTGTCCCCATTCACGGAAGTCGTCTCCACGCGGCGCCCATGGCTATTCCTCGATGATCCGGATCAGCTCGGCAAGGCGTGCTTCCGGCGTGTGGCGCTGTGCGAAGTCGCTCCGGATGTCCTGCACGATCCCCGCGTAGTGCGCGGGCCGCTCGATGACATCGGCGATCTTGTCTTCCGGATGGTCGCCCGTCAGCACGAGCTGCTCGGCAGCTCTCCCATAGACGCTACGGACGTACTCCGGTTCCAGAACGAACAGTGGGATGGTGCCTGCTGCCGGGGTTTCGAACGTCCGGCACGTCACCATATCGAGGCGCTCGAACAGCGGCCGGTACATGACCGGATTGAACACCGCCTTGCTCATCGTCTCGGGAACCTGCTTGTAGGGTATGGCCGGCAGGGTCTCGACCCGCAGCATTTTCAGATACTCGCGATCAACGTAATAGTCGTCGCGGATTTCCTTCCATTCGGTCCATTCGAGCGGCGCGTCCCAACCTTCGCCGACCAAGCCGATACGACCGATCTTTTCGCGCACCGGCTCGATCGCCTTCAGCACGCGCGACATTCCCCGCCAGCGGAACTTGGTGTGGCCGACGTAGATCATGCTGAACTCCTTGTCGGAGAAGTCCAGCGGCGCCTCCCAGTCCGGATCGTAGATGTGAAACAGGAACGGCCGCACATTCGGCCGTTGCGGCTTGAACGTCGGCTGGCAGATCTTGTCGGAAATGCTGTCGCACACGGCGATCCAGCGCGCGCTCGATTCCGGGGTCTTGTGATTGTAGTCGCCGTTAAATGCGATCGGCTCGTTATAGGCGCCGTCGCAATCGATCACGATGCGGCGCTCGCGCGGTACGGACATGAGCAGCCGTACCCAGTCGAGGCGATCGCCGAATTGCAGCTCGGTCGTCCATTCGACGACGAAAATTACGGCATCGGCATTTGAGAGATCCTGGGAGTAATTGGAGGCAAACGCCGCATTCGGCGGGCCGTAGATGCTGACCTCATGCCCCATCGCCTTCGCGGCGCGAGCATAGCCATGCAGGTCCAGCATGCTGCCGGCGTTTTCATAGCCCCAGTAAACAAACACCAGCTTCATATCACGCGCCTCGCCGACCGGCCCACGTTAGTGCCGCATCACGGACAGCAGCTCATCGAGCCGCCGGTCGTAAGAATGGTGAACTGTCAGATGCCGCCGGACATCCTCGACCAATCCGCGATAGTTGTCGGGGCGCTTCAAGGCATCGCGGATCTTTTCGGTTGCGTTTTGGCCGGTCAACGTCAGCTCTCGTCCCGCCGGACCATAAACCGCCGCAGCATGATCCGGGTCCAGCATCAGCAGCGGGATGGTATCGGCGTAGAAAATTTCGAAATACTTCAGCGTCAGATGCCGCAGGTGGTGCAGCACCGGCCGCTGCGTGAAGATGTTGATCCGCGCCGAGCTCATTGTCCGGATCACCTCGTTGAACATCACCGCTGTCGACGTTTCGATGTTCAGGCGGCGGAGCCGTGCGGGATCGGTCAGGAACGCTTCTTCGGGGCCGGCATCCTTGCCTTCGACCGGCGGCGCATCCCACCACAGCCCGATGAACCCAATCCGGCCGAGCTGATCGCGGATCTGTTCGACGGCAGGCAGAACCTCCTCGGAGATCTGCTTCCAGCGCCACCAGTTATGCCCGACGTGCAGGATGTCGTACTGCTTCTCGGGCGCACTGGCGGGATCGAGTTGCAGCGACGCGTCGTAGCCATAGAACGGAATGGCCGTCACATTCGGCCGGTCCGGAGGCGCGATGGTCGGCTTCACGATCCGGTCCGACACCGCGTCGTAGAAGGTGATCCATTCCTGCTGCTGGGCGTCGCTGGTGTGATTGTGGTCGTAGCCCTCGTGTAGAATGCGCGGATTGTACATTCCGTCCATATCGAGGATCAGCCGATCCTTCCGCGCGAACTTGGCCAGCAGCGCCGCCTCGTTGAGACGCGGCACGCGATAAAGCTCCGATTCGAACAGATAGATGATCTTGTCGAATGCGTTGATGTCCGCGGAAAAATTGACTCCCGTCATCCACGGCTGCGGCGGGCCGTAAAGCGCTACGTTGTGGCCGTGCTTCGCGCCGACGCGCATGTAATCGGCCACGGCATGCGTGTTGCCCGCATTGCCGCGAAATTTCATCACGAACAGGATGTTCATGACGCGCCTCTTGCCCCTCGGGGGGCCTTGATGAGGGCATCGAACTGCTCGAAGCGCTTGGCGTATGACTGATGCTTTGCCAGATGCTCGCGGGTCTTCAGCACGGCATCCCAGTATTTCTCCGGCTTCGCGAGCGCATCGGTGAGCAATCCGCCGGCATCGCCATCCGGGACAAGCGTCAGCGCCGCCTCGCCGTAGACAGCCTGCACGAAATCGCGCGGCAGCATCAGAACTGGGATCGTATCAGCATGGAAAGTCTCGAAGGTCCGCACCGTCGGGTAGCCCAGGTGCCGGAACAGCGGGCGATGCAGAACCGGCGTGAAGCGTCCCTGCCCCAGCAGTTCGACCACCTCGTCAAACCGCACGCCGTTGCGCACTTCCGCTTCGATCCGCATCAGGAATTCCGGATCGGTATCGACCCCCGTGAGTCCCTTTTCGGCAGCCCACGCCGGACGCTCCCACCAGTCCCAGCCAATGAGGCAGGCTGTGCCGACATCCTTGCGGACCGGTTCGTACTGCTCCAGGAACGACCGCATTCCGGCCCAGCGCTGCCAGTTGCTGCCGACATACATGACGCCGTACGGCTTGGCCGAAGGATCGCGCCATGCCGCGACGGCTTCCTTCGCCGAGGCATAAGGTTTCGCAACCGACTCCGGGTCGAAGGCGTGGAACAGGAACGAACCAACGTCCGGACGCAATGGCTTCAGGGTCGGCTGCAGGATCGTGTCGGAGATGGCCTTGATCGCCTCGTCCCACTCCCAGCCCAGATGCCCGTCGAGCTTTTCCAGATGGTTGAAGTCGTGGTCGAGACGGATGGTGTCGTTATACCGACCCCACAAATCGACAACGGCGCGGCGCTCGCGCGGCAGCGTATCGAGAATGCGCGCCAGATACGGCATATCCGGCAGATCCGTCGGCACCTGCAGAACGAAGAGCGCCAGGTCGATGTTGCTCAGATCCGTCGTAAACGGCAGGTCGGGCAATTCCGGATGCGGTTCGCCGTAGAGGGCAACGTCATGGCCCAGCGCACGGCCAGCGGCGGCATAATGGTGCACGGTCGAGACGCTGCGGACCCACGGATCAGCCCATGTGACGAGGAGCAGCTTCATTTCTGTCCCCCGGATGCCGCGCCAGCGACAGTCTTGGCCAGCCCCTGCTCGAACGTATGTCGCGGCTGCCAGCCGAGAAGTTCGCGCGCGCGCGCGGTTTCAGCCTGTACGCGGCGCTGCTCGCCCGGACGCAAGGGTGCGTATTTGATCGGGTAGGTTCCCGGCGCGTGCCCGAAGGCTTCCGCCGCGTGGGCTGCCAGTTCGTTGATGGACAAAGACCGGCCACTGCCGAGGTTGAACACGCCGCCCTTCGCGGTTGGCGTATTCAATGCCCTCACCCAACCGTCGACGATGTCCTCGACGAACACGAAATCGCGCGTCTGTTGGCCGTCGCCGAAAATGGTGATCGGCTCGCCGCGCTGAACCCTGCCGAGGAAGATGCCGAGAACGCCCTGATAAGGATTATCCCAAGCCTGTCCCGGCCCGTAGACGCTGAACATCCGCAGCGACGTCACGCTGAAATCGAAATCCAAGTCCGGCCGCTCCGCTGTCGAATGCACGTAACGCTCGGCGGCGTGCTTCGTGATGCCGTAGTAGGAATCCGGCAGGCAGGGCTGACTTTCCGGTGTCGGCACCACATCCGTGTTGCCGTAGATTGTCATGGAACTGGCATAGACCAGCCGCGGAACTTTATACTTCACGCACATCTGGACCGTATTGAGCGTGCCCTCGACATTGGTGCGCAGGTCGGCGACCGGATTATCGAAGGCGCGGATGATCGAGACTTGCCCCGCAATATGGCAGACAGCATCGAGCCCGGCGGCGAAAATCGGTTCCATATCTTCCGGCCGGATGACGTCGCCCTTGGTGTAGGCGACACCGGCAGGAAGCGTGCTCGGATTGCTGTTGGACTCGTTGTCGATCACGGACACCTTGTGCCCGTCCGCAAGCAACCGCCGACACAGGTGCGTGCCGATAAAGCCCGCACCCCCAGTAACCAATACTTTCATTCCCCACGCTCCTTGCGCACCCTGCTGGCGGTTTCCGCGGCGTCCCAACCCCCTGGGGATGTGCTGACGACTGCGTGCGGTGCCTCAACTGCCACAACTGCCGATCTCACGTCCAGAACCTCATACGACGCATGCGCTTCAACATCTAACGATCCGACGGCCAAACATCCGTCGCCCGACAATGTGAGGAACCGCTGCGACCGGATTGGCGTTTCAGTGTCGATCCGGTCACATTGTTGCTCGCTTCGAGAGCGAAACACCGAGCGGCAGTTGATTGAAAGAAAAACCTCAGGTTTCATGAGTAGTTGGCCATCGGACTGACATCAGATCTTTGGCCGAATCAGGGCTTCCAGCGGACAGGGCGATGGCCACAAAAAAGGTTTTGATCACCGGCGGCGCAGGCTTCGTCGGGTGCAATGCAGCGCGGTTTTTCGGCGCGCGCAATTGGAACGTGACCGTTCTGGACAATCTCTCGCGGCAGGGCACGGACCAGAACCTCAGCTGGCTTCGCGACGGCACGGCGTTCGACTTCGAGCAGGTGGACGTTCGCGACCGTGCGGCCGTCGAACGCGTCATCTCGGAGGGCCGCTACGACGCGGTGATCCATCTCGCGGCCCAGGTTGCCGTGACGACGTCGGTTGTCGATCCGCGCCTGGATTTTGCCGTCAACGCATTGGGCACCTTCAACATTCTCGATGCCTTACGCCAGTACAGCAAGGACACCGTCCTTGTGTTCGCCTCGACCAATAAGGTTTATGGCAAAATCGCAAGTGCGGGCAGTGAGTTGCAGGGCAACCGCTACGCCTATACCGACCGGCCGCACGGCATCAGCGAAAGCGAACCGCTCGACTTCCTCTCCCCTTATGGCTGTTCGAAGGGCGCTGCCGATCAATACGTCCTCGATTTCGCGCGCATCTACGGCATCCCGGCGACGTCGTTCCGCCAGTCCTGCATCTACGGCACGCGCCAATTCGGTGTCGAGGATCAGGGGTGGGTGGCCTGGTTCTCCATTGCCTCCCTCCTCGGCCGCGACATCACCATTTTCGGGGATGGCAAGCAGGTCCGCGACGTCCTCCACGTCGAGGATCTGCTGCGGGCCTACGACAGCGCCATCCGGGCCCCGGAAAAAATCGCCGGCCAGGCGTTCAACGTCGGCGGGGGGCCTAAGCATATCCTGTCGCTGATCGACCTGATCGAGATCCTGGAAAGGCGGCTGGGACGCAAGATTCCGCTGAAATGGGCGGATTGGCGTCCGGGTGACCAACGGGTCTACGTCAGTGACATCCGTAAACTCGAGGACACGCTGGGCTGGAAGCCGGACGTCAGTGTCGACAAGGGCGTTCTGCAGCTCGTGGACTGGGTCGATCAAAACCGCGACGCCTTCGGAGACGTCGGAAAGGCGGCGTAACGCCGTCCGGTTTCCCCTACCGCCGCGTCCGGACTGCTATAAGCTTGTGGTGGGCAAAGAACGCGTGGGGAGACGCCGATGGACGACCTCGAGATCGACTGGACAGCGGATGGCATCGTCGGGCGGCGTGATACCTTCTACGCCGCCTCTCAGCGCGCGTTCGTGCCCTACAAGAAGCCGCTGATCTTCAGCCGCGGCGAGCGCCAGTACCTCTGGGACGAAACCGGTAAGAAGTACATCGACCTGCTCGGCATGAACGTCTGCATCTCGGTCGGCCATGCGCATCCTAAGGTGACGGCAGCCGTCACCGAGCAGGTCCAGAAGCTGCAGCACTGCACGACGATGTTCTATCACCCGGTTCCCGCGCATTTCGCTGAGGAACTTGTGGCCCGGATGCCGAAGGGTCATGACTGGGTCGTACATTTTACCAGCAGCGGCACCGAGGCCATCGATCTCGCGCTCGTGATGGCGCAATCCTACACCGGCAACATCGACATGCTGGCGCTACGCAACGCCTATCACGGCGCCACCATCGGAGCGCAGTCGCTCACGGGCATCAGTGGTTTCCGGCATCACATGCCGCTGCTGGGCGGCATTCACCACGTCGCCAATCCGGACCCGTATCGCGGGATCTTCGGCGATGACACCGACTCCTATCTCGCGGAAATCGACCGCACCATTCTTTACGCGACCTCCGGGAAACTGGCCGGCTTCATCGTCGAGCCGATCCAAGGGTATGGCGGCATCGTCGAATGTCCGGCCGGATATCTGAAGGCGGCGACCGAAAAGGTGCGCGAGCGCGGCGGCGTGCTGATCATCGACGAGGTGCAGTCCGGGTTCGCGCGCACCGGCGATCACTACTGGGGCTTCGAAGCGCACGACGTGGTGCCCGAGATCGTCGTGATGGCGAAAGGCATCGGCAATGGGTTCCCGCTCGGCGCGGTGGTCGCCAAGCGCGAGGTGGCGGAAAGTCTGGCCGGCAAGTTCTACTTCAACACCTACGGCGCCAACCCGGTCGCCTGCGCAGCCGGACGTGCCGTCCTGCAGGTCATCGATGAGGAACGCCTGCAGGACAATTCGAAGACGGTCGGTGCCGCGCTGCACGAAATGCTGGCTCGCCTGCACCAGAAGCATGAGATCATCGGGCAAGTGCGCGGGCGTGGCCTGATGCTGGCCATCGAGCTGGTGAAAGACCGCAAAAGCAAAACCCCCGCGACGGAAGAAACCGCGGACATCTTCGAAAAGACACGGGAGCAAGGCCTGGTTGTCAGCAAGTCGGGCGCCAACCGCAACATTCTGCGCATGGTGCCTCCCATGTGCCTGCAGCTCTCCGACGTCGAGGCGATTGCCGATGCCTTCGGCAATTGTTTCAAGGACTATTAACGTCAGCAGTTCATGGGGTCGCTCGTGAACCAGGATGCAACCCGCGACGGCGAGTTGGAAGTGCAGCTTCCGGATCGCACGGACGCCGCGCTCGTCTTCATCGGACGCATCCGGACGCCATTCCTCACGCGCGACGACTGTCCCCGGCAGGGTTCGCACGAGGGGCCGGTCTGCCGCATCGAGATCGAAGAACGTTGGCGCCCTGCCCTCAAGGGGCTGGAAGCCTATGAGACAGTTGAGGTGATCTACTGGCTGCATGAGGCCCGGCGTGATCTGGCGCAACAAAGCCCGAAGGCCGATGGCCGAACCACGGGGACGTTTGCGCTGCGCTCGCCACTGCGGCCCAATCCCATCGCGACGTCCCTCGTGAAGCTGGTCGCGGTTGAGCCGGACGCCATCCTCGTGCGCGGCCTCGACTGCATGGACGGGACGCCATTGCTGGATATCAAGCCCGACCGCTGTGCCTACTCGCCCGCGGCCCCGTTGCGCGCGGGCAAATCGTTCTAGCCGGGTGGGCTCAGTTCACCGCACATTTGCGGGAGCAGATATGGTGCGCCATCCGCGGGTGTCCTGTTCATGCGTACGTCACAGCGGAACGCTTCAGAGAGCAGCCGGTCCTGCAGAACATCACCGGCCTTGCCCAACGCAAGCGCGCGCCCTTCGGACAGCAGCAGAATTTCGTCTGCGAAACCCGCGGCCAGGTTGAGATCGTGAAGGATCGCGAACACGGCGCGCCCGGCCTGGGCCTGCCGCTGCAGTTCCTCGAGCACGACAAGCTGATGCGCGATATCGAGGCTCGACGTCGGCTCGTCGACGAGCAGCGCAGTCTCCGCGGTCTCCATGCCGCTCGCTTCGAGCTGGCACAGCGCACGCGCGATGTGGACGCGCTGGCGTTCGCCACCCGACAAACTCGTATAAATCCGATGCGACAGGTCCCCGAGCCCGAGCCGCTGCAGCATGGCGTGAGCGGCGTCCTGCGCCTTGCGGTTGGCAGGTGAAATCCCAGGGACGGACATCCCGAGCAGCACCACCTCGATCACCGTAAAGGCAAAGCCGAGAACGGAATGCTGCGCAACCACCGCGCGTCGAAGCGCCAATTTATCGGCGGCCCATGATGCCATATCGGTATCGTCGATGGCGACACGGCCCACCGATGGCTTCAACTCGCCGGTCAGGAGGCGCAGCAGCGTCGATTTCCCCGCGCCATTGGGGCCGACGGCGACGATGAGGTGGCCGGGAACGAGATCCAGGCTGATGCCGCTCAGCAGCGTCCGCCCGTTGACCGTATATGTCACACCGTCCGCGCGGATCATGACGACGCCAGCGCGCCACTGCGCGTGACAACGAGATGCAGAAAGACCGGCGCCCCGAGGATCGCCATCACGATCCCGATGGGCAACTCGGCCGGCGCAACGATCACCCGCGCCACGATATCCGCAATCATCACCAGCACGGCACCCAATAGCGCCGATGCCGGCAGCACGATGCGATGGTCCGGTCCGGCGATCAGGCGAACGACATGCGGCACCACGATACCGACGAACCCGACGATTCCGGCGACAGCAACCGCCGCCCCGACGCCGGCCGCCGTGACCAGTACGATCTTGATCTTCGCTCGCTCCAGATCGATGCCGAGATGGTAGGCCTCGGCCTCCCCCAGGAGCAATCCGTTGAGCGTCCTCACGAGGCCGGGCAACGTCACCAGCATGAGGAGCGCGAATGGCAAAATCCCGAGCACTTTGCTCCATGACGAGCCCGCCAGCGAGCCGAGCGTCCACAAGGTCAAGTCGCGCAGTTCGCGATCATCACTCAGATAGGCGACCAAACCCGTCAAAGCGGCTGCGATGGCAGCGATGGCGATGCCAGCCAGCAGAAGCGTCGCAACGGCAATGGTGCCATGTCGCTTAGCCACCATCAGAAGGATCAGCGTCGCGATCAGGGCTCCAGCGAACGCGGCGCACGGCAGGGCATAGATGCCCAGAAGCCGAACCCACGGCGCTGCCAGCGTACCTCCCATGGCGATCGTCACCACGGCCGCCAAGGCCGCGCCGGACGACGTACCGATCAGCCCCGGGTCGGCAAGTGGATTGCGAAACAGCCCCTGCATCATGGCGCCAGAGATCGCCAGAGATCCGCCGACGAAGGCTGCCAGAAGCGTACGTGGGAGGCGAACGTCGAGAAGCACGAGCCGCGCCATAGCATCGGCAGGATCGTCGCTGCCCGAGATCGCAGTTGCGAGTGCCCGGGGAAGAGAGGCGAGCGACAGCCCTGTCGGACCGATCGCAAGGGAGGCGATTGTCGCCAGCGCGAGCAACGCCGTGGCCACGAGCAGAAGCTGCCGCGCGATGACCTGCCGATCACGCGCGCCCTCGTGAAATTTGCGCAGACTGCCGATGTCCGTAGACCCTTGACCCAGTGCCATGGGCCTATTGTGGCACGCCCGAGTAGACTTTTGCCATCAGGTCGCGCGCGGCATCCGGCGCGCGCGGTCCAAACCCCAACAGATAAACCGCATCCATGGAGATGATGCGCCCGTCCTTGCCGGCGGGCGTGGCGGCAACGCTCTGAACTTTCTTGATCTCGTCAAGCAGCTCGGCACCGTGTGACCGGGACATAGTGACGATCGCATCCGGCGCGAGCTCCACCAGTGCCTCTTCGCTCAACGGCTTGTAGCCGTTGAAGCTCGCGGCTGCGTTCTCGAGCCCGGCAAGCCTCAGCATGGAGTCCGCCGTTGTCCCCTTACCGGCAACCTGCACGCGCCCGCCGCTCACGTTGATAATGAAGATCGCGCGCGCCGGCTTTGTGACCCGCTTCCGGTCCTGCGCCAGCGTCTCCAATCCTTTGGACACCTTGGCTGCCAGTTCCCCGGCTTTCTGCTCGACACCCGCGACCGTGCCTACGAGCCGGATCTTCTCCAGAAGGCTTTCCGGGCCCTCGTTGGCCGGAAGACTGACAAACGGAACCGGCGATCCCTTCAGCGCGCGCACCACCTCGGCCGGACCGGAATCTGCCCCCGCCAGGATCAGCGTCGGGTTGACGGACAGTACGCCTTCCGTCGACAACGCGCGCATATAGCCGACCTGCGGCTTTTTCAGCGCCTCGGCCGGATATTGGCTGGTTGTATCAACGGCGACGATCTTGTCGCCGAGCCCCAGCGCATAAAGGATTTCCGTCGTATCGCTGCCGACACTGAGCAGCCGGGACGTATCCGGTTTGGTCAGAAGACGCCCATTGCCATCAATAACGTCCGCGGCAGATACCGGGCCCGAACACCAGCTTGCCAGCGCAATGGCCAGCGCCGCCGCCCCAAAAAACGATCCCCTCATCGACGGCGCCTCAGCTCTCACTTCGTTAGAATCAACTTGCCGTTGGACGTTATCCGAAGCCGGTAATCTTGACCATTGTGCTCCAGAATCGCCTGACGCGTGCCGGCAAGAAGCTCGCTGACCCGATGGCGAATGAGATTCGTCTCCATTGGCCCTCGGCTCCGATCCGTCGTCTCGGCGGCAAGGGACTTCCGCGTGGTGTCGATCTTCATCATGTTCATAGTCTGTCTCGCTGCTGCACTGAGGAGGCGCACGTCAGCGTCGATCAATGGCGACGCGCGTCGCAGTGATGACATCTTCCTATTTCTTGACCTGCTAAGTCAAGAATGAATAACCTGATGCGGAACACCCATGCACCGGGAAGCCCTCCGAAATTTGGAATTGGAATGTCTCTAAGGCAGGCATCACGCCGCAGGTCCGATTGCTGGTTCTAGCGCACGACCGGCAGCTGGTTTACAGATTGTATCGAGCAGCAATGAAGGACGACCCACCATGTACATCGCCATGAACCGCTTCAAAGTCACGAAGGATACGGCCGAGGCTTTTGAACAGCTCTGGCGGAGCCGCGACAGCTATCTCGACGAACTGCCGGGCTTCATAGAGTTTCATTTGCTGAAGGGGCCGGAGCGGGAAGATCACGTGCTCTATTCGTCGCATACATTGTGGCGCTCTTTTGAAGATTTCCAGAATTGGACGAAGTCCGATCAGTTCCGCAAGGCCCACGCCAACGCCGGCTCCAGTTCGATCCGTCCGCTGTATCTTGGCCATCCCGAGTTCGAAGGCTTCCACGTCATCCAGGAACTCAAGTCGGCCAAGCCGCAAGCTGCGGAATAAGAAGGCCCGGCATGCCCATATCCACGAACGAAAAGCTGGTTGAACGGCTGGCCGGCAGCTCCGATGGCATCCTCGAGCGGATCGCCGACGAGTTCGGGGTCAGCACATTCGACGTCGTCAAGGCTTTGCCCGACGACCACTGCACCATCGCAGGGGCGGAGCACTTCACCACCGTGATGGAGGATCTCCAGACCTGGGGTGAGGTGCTTTTCATCGTCCACACGGCGGATATCGTTCTCGAGTGCGTCGGGAGGATTCCTCCTGGTTCGATCGGTCGCGGATACTTCAACATCCACGGCGACAGCCCGATCGGCGGACACATCAAGTATGAGAACTGCGCGGGCATCGCATTTGTTGCGCGCCCGTTCATGGGGCGGCCATCGCGGTCGATCCAGTTTTTCAACGCCGATGGCGGCGCGATGTTCAAGATCTTCGTCCGCCGCGATGCGGAGCGTAACCTTCTGCCGGAACAGATGGCGCGCTTCGATGCGCTTTGCGCGCGCCTGAAAGGCTGATCACGGGACAGTCGCGGCGCAAATCGATGCGCCGCGCTGTCAAAGCCTGAGCACACCGGCGATACGCATCATCCCTCTTCCAGTCTCCGAAAATCAGCCGCTGCCGCCACCGATGCTTTGCCTAAAGCTTAAACACGGCGCGTGCGACATAATACCGGCGTGTATAGTGATTCGCGGACCGGCCCAGAAGGAGAACAACTCATGGATTTGTCGGCCATACTCGCGCAACTTATCGGCGGCGCAGTCGGTGGTACCGCTGGTGGAAAGCTCATCAAGGATTCCGACCTCGGAAACATCGGAAACATCATTGCGGGCGGCCTCGGCGGCGTCGGCGGCAACGCGCTGCTCAGCGCCATCATGGGGACGCTCGGGAGTGGCGCCGGCGGAATGGACATCGGCGCCCTGGCTGGACAGCTCGTCGGCGGCGGTGTCGCCGGGCTGATCGTTCAGGTCGTGGTTGGCCTCATCAAGAACAAGCTCGTCGGGCGCTAGACCGCCTGTTGGGGCAGCGACAACGCAGACAGTGCGGCGGATGCGACATCCGCCGCACGCTGTGATCGCGAAGATTACTCCGCAGGCACCGGTGACGCGATCCCTTCAACCATAGGGGAGGCCTGCTTGCGGCCAATGAGAGAATAAGCGACCGGCACCACGAACAGCGTCAACAGCGTGCCGAACGACATGCCGCCGGCAATCACCCAGCCGATCTGTTGACGGCTCTCCGCACCCGCGCCCGTGGCCAGAGCAAGGGGAAGCGCGCCGAGCACCATCGCCCCCGTCGTCATCAGGATCGGACGCAGCCGGAGGGCCGCCGCCTCGATGATCGCAGCGCGCTGGTCGAGCCCGGCTTCCTGCCGCTGATTGGCGAAATCGACGATCATGATGCCGTGTTTCGAGATCAGACCGACCAGCGTCACAAGTCCGATCTGCGAATAGACGTTCAGCGTGCCGCCGGCGAGATAGAGCGCCCCAAGCGCACCGGCCATCGACAGCGGAACCGCAAGCAGGATGATGACCGGATCTCGGAAGCTCTCGAATTGCGCAGACAGCACCAGATAGATGAAGCCCAGAGCCAGCAGGAAGACGAACATCAGGCTTTGGCCAGCCGATTTGAATTCGCGGCTCTGGCCGCTCAAGTCGGTCTGCACGGTCGCAGGCAGCACTTCGCGGGCGGTCTGCTCGAGGAACGCCAGTCCCTCACCGAGTGAGAAGCCCGGCGCCAGATTCGCCTGGATCGTCACCGAACGGAGCTGATTGAAGCGCCTCAACTCCTTCGGCGCGACGGCTTCGGTGATCGTGACGATATTGGACAGTTGGACCATCTCGCCGGTATTGCCGCGCACGAAGATGGTCGACAGCGTCTCGGGTGAGCTGCGATCGCTGGCCGCGAGTTGCACGTAGACATCGTATTGCTCGCCTTCGCGTTCGAAGCGCGTCACCTGACGACCGCCAAGCAGCGATTCGAGGGTGCGTCCGACGACGGCCACATCGAGCCCGAGGTCGGCGACCTTCGCCCGATTGATCTCGATGCGGAACTCGGGCGTGTTGAGTTTCAGGTCGGTATCGACACCATCAAGTCCGGGATACTGGCGGATGCGCTCCAGCATCTTGTCGGAGTATTCCTGAAGCTGCTCGTAGGTGCCGGACGTCTGGATCACGAATTCGATCGGTCGGGAGCTGCCGCGCTGGCCGAACGAGGCCGGGTTCTGCGCAAACGCCTGCACACCGATGATGTCGCGCGTTTCCGGGCGAATGAGATTGGTCAGTGTCTGCTGGGAGCGTTCCCGCTCGCTCCAATCCTTGAGACGACCGATGGCGATGAAGCGCGACACCTCCGGCGTGCCGTTGATGATCAGTCGCGAATTGACCTCGGGAAGCTTTGCGTAAATCGCATCGACATCGGAGCTGTAGCGGCTCGTATAGGCCAGTGTCGCGCCTTCGGGACCGGTCCCGCGCACGATCAGCACTCCACGATCTTCGACCGGAGACAATTCGGACTTCAGGCTGACGAACAACAGCCCGCTCAATACCGCCACCGACAACCCAAGCGCGACGACAAGCCAGCGCAGACGCAAGGCCCGATCCACGGCACCGCGATAGGTCGATTCCAGACCCGTCAGCGCTCGCTCGATCGCATTGGACAGCCGCCCCGGGTTCTCATTGTGGCGCAGAAGCTTTGAGCACATCATTGGCGTCAGGGTCAGCGCGACGAACCCCGAGACCAGCACCGCACCCGCCAAAGCCAGCGCGAATTCGAGAAACAGCCGCCCCGTGCGTCCGGATGCGAACGCGATCGGCGCGTAGACGGCGACCAGGGTCATTGTCATCGCCAGAACGGCAAAGCCGATCTCTTTCGTTCCCGCGATGGCCGCCTGGATCGGCTTGGCGCCCTCCTCCACGTGACGCGAGATATTCTCCAGCACGACGATGGCATCGTCGACGACGAGGCCGATGGCAAGAACCATGGCCAGGAGCGTCAGCGTGTTGATACTGAACCCGAACGCCAGCATCAGCGTGAAGGTCGCGATCAGTGAGATCGGTATGGTGATGATCGGAATGATCGACGCGCGGACCGATCTCAGGAAAAACATGATGACCAGCACGACCAGCCCGATGGCTTCGAGGATCGTCGAGTAGACGGCCTTGATCGACCGGTCGATGAACACCGCGTCGTCATTGCCGATATCGGCCTGAAGGCCAGTCGGCAGCGACCGGTTCAAGTCGGGCAGGATCCCGCGAACGCCATTCGACACATCGAGCGGGTTCGCCACCGCCTGTTTGATGATCCCGACGACAATAGCCGGCTGGCCGTTATATTTGCTATCCCGCCGCTCGTCGGCGGCGCCGAGTTCGACCCGTGCGACCTCGCCCATCTTGACCTGATAGCCGTCCGCGCGCTTGACGACGATGTTGCGGAACTGCTCAGGCGTCGTCATGCCGGTCCGCGACAAGACGCTGAATTCCCGGTCATGGCTCTCGATCCTGCCGGCGGGGAGCTCGACATTCTGCGCGCGCAGGGCCGCTTCGATATCCTGAATGGTGAGCGCATAAGCGGCGAGCCGTTCCCGGTCGACCCAGATCCGCATGGCGTAACGCCGTTCACCGAAGATCGTCACATCGGCCACGCCGTTCAGGTTCTTCAGGCGGTCGACGATATAGCGGTCGACGTAGTCCGTGATCTCCAGCGACGACATCTGATCGCTCGTGAACACGATGTACATGACCGCCTGCGCGTCGGCCTCCACCTTCGCGATGACGGGCTCCTCGACTTCGTCAGGCAGGCGCCCGCGAACGCGGCTCACGCGGTCTCGGACATCGCTCGCCGCGACGTCCGGGTCCACCTCGGGCCGGAAACGGACCGTGATGCGGCTCGTTTCGGAGCGGCTGGTCGACTCCAGCACGTCGATGCCGGCGATACCGGCAATCGAGCCTTCGAGAACCTGGGTGATCTGCGTTTCGATAATCGTGGCCGATGCGCCCGGGTAGGACGTGACGACGGAAACAGTCGGTTCATCGACGTTGGGATATTCACGCACCGTCAGCTTGGTGTACGAGACGACGCCGAGCAGCATCAGCACAAGACTGAGGACCGTAGCAAAGACCGGTCGCCGGATGCAGACTTCGATCGGGCTCATGTGTTACCCGCGGGCCCCGCCGCCTGCTGCTGCCGTGCCACGTCGACCGCCACGCCATTGCGCAGCTTGAGCTGCCCCGCGACGACCACCACGGCATTCTGGGCTAAGCCGGACAGCACCTGCACCTCGCCGTTTCCGCGACGGCCCAGGGTCACCCTCGCTTCAACGGCGCGTCCGTTCTGAACCTGATAGATGTACATGTCGCCGCCGCGCGGGACGATGGCGCTTTCAGGGACGACCACCACCTCGCGGTCGCCACGGCCCTTCACGACAATGCGGGCAAACAGGCCCGGCCTCAGCACCAGATCCGGATTGTCCATCCGGGCTCGGATTTGCAGTGCGCGGCCGTTGACGTCCACCTGAGGATTGATGGCGTAGATCTCTGCCTTGAAGGTGCGGCCAGGCACAGCATCGACTTCAACGTCGACCTGCTGTCCGAGGACCACCTGCGTCAAGGCTGTCTCGGGAAGCTTGAAGTCCACCTTCAGGACATCGATTTTTTCCAGGTTGACCATCGGTGTGCCGACGCTGACGTAAGCACCCACCGACGCCTTTCTGAGCCCGACGACACCCGCAAAGGGGGCTTTGATGACGTGCTTGGAGAGCCGCACCGAGGCCAGTTCCAGCGCCGCGCGTGCGGTGCCGAGGTTGGCGATGGCCTCATCCTGGGCACGCTCCGTGACGTTGCCCGTTCGCGCCAGGGCGCGCGCGCGCTCACGATTAGCGCTCGCCAGATCAAAGCGAGCCTTTGCATCCGCCACTTCGGCATGCGCCAGGGCGTCATCCAGCTTTACAAGATTATCACCGACTTTGACCGGCTGCCCTTCCTTGAAATCAAAGGAGTCGATGCGCCCGGCAATCTCGGAGGCGACCTGAACCGATTCATCGGAACTGAGGCTGCCAATCCCCTGCAAATCCGCGCGGTACGTTGCGACGCGCGCCGGAACCGCTTCCACGAGAATGGCGGTCGCGGCGGGTACGGGTACATTCTGCTTTGCCGGCGCCTTCTCGGCCCGCAACGCGCCCTGCCACTTGGGAGCCGAAACGAGCGCCAAAGCACCGATGATCAGAAGCGCGGCGGCGAAATACAGGCCTTTGCGCATCACCCCTCCTTGTTCACCGCCAGCACGGCCCAAGGCCGTTGCAGGAGCACCAGTAACATGGTTGCTCCGGCGGCAGCCTGATCACCTAACGGCCGACGGGTGCTAAACCCGTCGCGCGTCGAGTTTATGAACTTCGCGATGAATTCGCGTCGACCCACGCAATCCCAAGATCCCCCGGCACCGTTGCTCATTTGCAACGATGAATGTGCGCAGCTTAACCTTCCGGCGTTCGCGGAGCGAGTGCTTTTGCACCGCACAATGGGGTCATGGCCAAAATTCTGCGTGATCACGCAGGCGGATGACGCGGAACGTCAACGGAGTGTGCGGTCAGATCGCCTCGTCAGGATGCACCTGCACGACGCCGGTCTCTTGCTCAAAGGCAAACACCACACGGTCGGGACACTCACGGGCCAGTCGCACGGCCAGCTTGCGACCCTCGGCTTCATGCGCCCGCCGTTCCTCATCCGACCAGACGACGGTGAACGCCTTGTCCGGATCTTTTGCAGCCATATAGGCCTCGGACCAGGCTGCCAGATCGCTCACCAGATCCGGCGACAAGCCGAGCAGATCCGGTGGAAAGTCACCATCAAGGTCATCATCAAGAGCCCAGAGTGGATAGGCATAGAACTCCGCCATGACCTTCACCCGCTTGGACTTCGCCCGGGCGCGTTCGGTCTCCGCGCCATCGTCCTCGCTGCCTGCGAACGCTGCCAGACCCTTTGGCTTCGGCGACTTCGACAGCGAATGGCCGATATAAACAACGTGCGCGATCATTGCGGCGCCCGCCACGGCCAACGTCGGCCACGGCACCTCGCGCCACGTCACCAGTTTCCCCGCATACGCCGCCCACACGACGAAAGCCGTGGCCGCGCTGAACAGCACGAAAGCATTGGTGGACTGCTGTCGACCCGTTCCATCCGGGGGATCGGCCAAATCAAAGTAATTTGGTGCGGCGTAAAAGAGATAGACGGCCTGAGCGATGGCCGAGATCAGGAACAGCCAGACCGCCCAGTCGAGAAGCAGCATCAGGAGAAGCCCGCCAGCCAGGATGAGGCTGGAGGCGCACAACAGCCACGTCGTCCGCGACGTCTCGACGGGATCCGGCTTCTTGGCCGCAATCGCAGCGATGGCGTAATCCAGGAAATGCGACGTCAGCATCGCCCGCGAGCCGACATACCCGGCAAACGCGTAGAACGCACCGATCAGACGCAGAACGATTTCGACAGGATCCATGCCGGAGTCCACATCAACGTCTCTGGAACTGGCGCGCGGCCTCCGCCTTCAGCGCATTCCGGTCGATCTTGTTGGTGCCGGCCAGGGGCAGGGCATCAATGAAGAAGACCTGCCGCGGATGCTGATAGGCGGGTCCGTTGTCGATCGCCCAGGCTTTGACGGCGACTTCGTCGACGTCCGATCCCTCCCGCCGCACGATGAAGGCCACCGGCAGGTTCTGCTTGGTCTCGTCCGGCACCGGCACCACGATCGACTGCGCAACTCCGGGATGACGCTCCAGCAATCGTTCGACTTCCACCGGCCAGATATTCTCGCCGCCGCACACGAACATGTCGTCCTCACGCCCCACGAACCAGTGGAAGCCCAGTTCGTCGCGTCGCACGACATCGCCGGAGTGATACCAGCCGCCATCCCGCAACGCGCTCAGCGTCTTGTCGGGCAGGTTGCGGTATCCGGCCATCGTCGCCGGATTGCGCATCTGCAGGACGCCCTCGCCCGTCCCTTCCACCACACCGCCGGACGGATCGACGAGGCGCGCCTCCGCACTCCTGATCGGGTAGCCGAGGGCGCAATCCGGTGTCGGATGGCCATCCGGGTGTGGACCGTAAACGGCAGGACCGGCTTCCGTCGTCCCATAGCCGTTCGTGATGTGCGCATTCGGGAACAGCGTCTTCACCCGTGCCAGAAGCTGTGTGCTGTAAGGCGACGACCCCATGAAGATGCGCGTGATCCGGTCGAATTCCGGCGGTCGCGGGCCGTCTCCGATATGGTTGGCAACAAGCGCCAGCATCGTCGGGACCGATGTCAGCCAGGTGGCTCCGTGTGCGATGATGGCATCGATATAGCCCTCGGCGGTAAAGCTCGGCTGCAGGATGATGCGCGCGCGGTTCAGGAACGCGAACTTCAGATTGAACAGCGCATTCATGTGATACATCGGGGCCGCGACCAGCAGCGTATGGTGGCTGTTGTCCTCCCGGGTCACGACGGACACCGCCCAGTGCTGCCCGGCGTGGCTCAGCGGCACGCCTTTCGGCCGCCCCGTAGAGCCCGATGTGTAGAGAAGCTGGGCGATCTCGTCCTTGCCAACGACGACCGCTTCGAATGGCCCCGGATCGAGAAACCCGTCCCAGTCCGGCGAACCGATCTCGATGTGGGGCACATCGGCAGGCGCCAGCCCGGCGCGCTCGCTATCGGTAAAGACGAGTTTGACCTCGGCATCGCCGATGATATAGGCGACCGTGTCCGCAGCGACCTTGTAGTTTACCGGAACAACGACAATGCCGGCCCGCATCGCGCCGAAATAGAGCGCAACGAAAGCCGCGCTGTTCGCCGCGATCACGGCAATGGAATCGCCCCGCTTCACACCTCGTCGCAACAGGGCGCGTGCAACCGCCGATGCATAGCCGTCGAGTTCTCCCGCCGGCCACAGCTTCGGCGGTGCACCAACCCGGTACTCGATCAGCGTGACGCGCCCGGCGTCGGGCATCCGCGACAGCAACGCGCCCAGATTGACATTCTCCGCCGCGGATGGTGCGGCATTCTTTGCTGCAGTCATGGGATGAGAACGACCTTGCCGAACACTTCGCGATTGATCAGCGCCTGCAGCCCGGAACGGAATTCGGAAATCGGCAGCACGCGATCGATGACCGGCTTCAGCTTGCCGTCGCGCACCAAATTCATCAGCGCGACCTGATCTTCCGGAGTCCAGGCGTTCGAGCCGACGAGTGACAGCTCGTACGACCAGATATAGCGGATATCCTCCTTGGGATCGTAACCCGCAGTCGCGCCGCAGGTCAGCATCCGTCCGAACCGCGTCATCACCTTCAGGCTTTTCGCCCAGGTCTCACCACCGATATAATTGATGACCACATCCACGCCGCCGCCACCCCAGATCCGCGGCTTGCCGTAGCGCTCGTAGATGGCCTTGACGAAATCTTCCTTCGAGGTGTCGATGGTCGCGTCGGCACCAATTTCGCGCAATTTTTCGCATTTGTCCGCGCTGCTCGCGCAGGCGACGACCTCGGCACCGGCAAGCTTGGCGAGCTGCACAGCGCCCGTTCCGACACCACCACTGGCGCCGAGCACGAGGACCTTTTCGCCAGCCTTGACCAGACCACGTTCCACGATCATCCGTCGAGCGGTGCCATAGGCGATCGGCAGTGACGCGGCATCCACGTCGCTGACGCCATCCGGAATCGGGAGCAGGAAACGCGCCTTCACGGCAATTTTCTCGCACGCGCCCCCGCGCAGCGTTTCGCCCATCTGCCCAATACTGGGTTGGAACGGAACAACTTGCACGCGTTCGCCGACCCGCCGGTCCGTAACCTCGGAACCTACCTCGATCACCTCGCCGACGACGTCTCCGCCGGGGATCATGGGAAACGGCGTCTTGAGGCCCGGAATCCCGTTCAGGATCATCGGGTCGAAGCCGTTGAGCGCGGTGGCCGTCACCCGCAGGACACATTCGTCCGTCCCGCAAACCGGATCAGGAAATTCGTCCCACCTCAGCTTTTCAAGGCCACCGTGCTCATCAAACAGAATGGCCTTCATTCGCCGTGGTCTCCACTTGTTGCGTTGCACCGTTCGTTTTATCGGGCTGATAGCGATAACGGAAGTCGCAATGCGATGCGCCCTGCATCAAAGTTTGCGTCCGGGAGAATTTGATCGCCGGATCGTAACCCTCGCAGAAAGCGCCATCGCGATTGCACGATAACAAATGCCCGATATCGCCAAGCCCCATGTCGCGATACATTTCCGCGTAACGGCACCGCTTGACGTCGAAATCAAAACCCGTTGCATCCCGCCGCGTGACTTCGATGGTCAGCGCGTCTTCCGCGGTCCAATGCTTATAAAGTTCGGCGAACGTTTCCAGGCTCGTTCCGGCCGGCTCTTTCTCGGCGAACTGACGGGCCTGCGCGATCGCCGAGCGCCGGATCGAAACCGAAATCACCTCATTGGCTGTGGTCTTGCCGATCTTTTCGACCAGCGTCTCGTAAATCTCTTTGATGAGTTCCGCCTCGATCCGGCGGCGCTGGATGATCGGTAGTGTCATTGCAGTATCCTCAAGCCAGCCGGCTGCGATAGAGGCGGCCGAAGCCCGGTATGTCTTCGTCGATTCCCGCAAGACGCAGCATATGCCACGCCAGCGCGTGATTGCTGGACGTCACGGGCTTGTCGATTAAAGCTTCTGCTTCCTCGACGATCCGCGCCACCCGCAGCGACGTGCAGGACACGAATACGCCATCGCAGGACGCGGATTGGCCGATCTGGACGATAGCATCGAGAATGGCGCGCGGCGTCATCCGCGCGACGATGTCGTCATCGGCTTCGTTGAATGAGCCCATCACCGGGATGTCGAGGCCACGCGCCATCAATGCGGCGCGCAGCCGGTGATTGATTTCCCGGACATAGGGCGTCAGCAGCCCGACGCGCCGCACGCCCGTGGCGCGCAATGCAGCAATAGCCGCCGTCACGGGATCCGTGACCTTCGCATTCGGACGAACCGTCTTAACCAGCTCCGCGACACGGTCTTCGCCGATCACCAGGGCGCCCGAGGTGCACGCGAATGCAACGACCGGCATATCCACCATGAACGGCAACAATTCGGTCGTCGGTGCAATCCGCTCTTCCATCTGTTTCAGGGTTTCGGGCGTAATCTGCGGATCGTTGTGCAAGCGCGCACCGTAGAGCGCCACGCCTTCGGCCGGCCAGATGGCACGAAACTCGTCCTCGATCGTCTGATCTGTCTCCAGAACAAGCAAACCCAGCGCCGCGCGCTTGCCGACGCCACCATCCGTCTTGAACGGCAGGCGTTCGAGATCGACCTCAAGAGGCGTGGCCCCCAGTGCGGATGACGTCGTTTGCTCGTTCATCAGGCACGTCTCGCTTAAATGCTGATATTGACCGGAGGAACATAATCGTTCGATGATATTAGCGAGGGTACCATTCCGGCAAGCAAGATGGCTTCATAAAAACTGCGCTTGGAGACAGAAAACAAAATGGATAACCGTCGCAAATTTCTGCAGGGCCTTGGCGTCGGAACCGCCGCCGTTGCAGCATCGACCATCAATGCGTCTTCACCAGCTTCCGCACAACAGACGATCCGCTGGCGCGTCAATCACTTTTCCGGCGAAACGTCCATGTTCTACACCCACACAATCGTGCCGTTCGTGAAGCGAATCAAAGAGATAACCCTGGGCAAACTCGAACTGCAGGTGTTTCCCGGCGGCGTGATCGCGCCTCCGCTCGAAGCCTATAAGGCTGTCGAGGACGGCCTTGCCGACGCCGCGCAATTGACGCCGCTTTATATCGTCAACCGCGATCCGGCGAATTCATTCTATGGCGGCCATCCAGGCGGCATGCCGCCTGAAATGTTGATGCATTGGCTGTACGCAGGCGGCGGCGCCGATCTGCTCGCGCAGCATCGCCGCGAAACAATGAAAATGCATTCCATCCCCTGCAGTATCGGCCCTGCAGAAATCTGGCATTCCCATAAGCCGATCAAAACGGCCGCAGATCTGAAAGGCGTGAAATTCCGCGCGTCGGGCGCCTGGGCGCAGATCCTCAACGAGTATTTCGGCGCTGCAGCAACAACGGTTGCGGGCTCCGAAGTCTACACGATGCTCGAGCGTCGCGGCGTTGACGTCGTCGAATGGTCCGGTCCGGCAGAAAATCTCAAGACCGGCCTGCAGAACGCCGCCCCCTACATCATTGTACCCGGGCCGCATACGAACGCCTTCATGTTCGAGTTCATCGTCCCGATTGCGAAGTGGGATCCGCTACCGGAAGAGCTGAAGTTGCAGATCCAGAATGCCGCCAAGGTGGCAACGCTCGATACCCTGATCAGCTGGACGATGGACGATGTCGAGGCGATGAAGAAGATCCGCACAGGCAAGGCCGAGGTCATTCAGTGCGATCCTTCACTCATCAAGGACATCCGCGAGGCGGGACGAGAATGGGCCAAGAAGCGGACCGCCGAGCAGGAAGCCAAGGGTAATCCGTGGATGAAGCGGATTTCCGACTCCTACTATGCGTTCTACGACAACTGGCTCGAAAACGCGTCCTATCGCACGGTCGATTGATTGCGTTTCCGGGATCTGACAGTCAGGAAGGGCGCTGCAGTACGATGAGGTCACTGACACGCGCCTTCGTGCGCATATCCGAAGTATGCGGCGTAGCTGCAGCGCTGGCAGCCCTCGGCCTCATCGTCGTGACGATGATCGAGGTGCTGTCGCGCTACCTCCTGCACGCCCCTACCGTTTGGGCCTACGACGTCGCCTACATGCTGAACGGTGCAGCCTTCATTCTGGCCTGCGCGCTCGGATTGCATCGCAACCAGCATGTGGCCGTCGATATCCTGTCCCAGTATTTCAGTCCGCGCGTGAAGCGCATCATCGAGATCGTGACGTTCACATTCCTCGTGCTGCCGGCGCTCGGGCTGATCTGTTACGCGGGCTGGGGACAGGCCTGGAGTTCCTGGGTCACGGGCGAGATTGAGCAGGTTAGTCCGTGGCAACCCAAGATCTGGCCCTTCCAGACGGTCCTCGCGATCGGATTGACGGCGCTTTGGCTTCAGGTTCTCGGCCGAATTCTGACCGGTCCGGACACCGAAGAACCTGCACATTGATGGACCTGTCCTGATGGAAAGCCTGCCGCTTGCTGCCTGGATGTTTCCGGCAGCCTTCATCCTGATATTCGCCGGCATCCCGATCTCGTTCAGCCTGATCGTCACGGCCGTTGCTTTCGCAATACCGATATTCGGCGATCGCGCCGGTTTGCAATTGTTCCGGTTTGTCGGCAACGTCGCCTCGAATTATGCGCTCGCAGCCGTACCGCTCTTCATATTCATGGGGGCCGTTCTCGAACATTCCGGAATGGGACGCCGTGTGTTCGAGGCGATGAAATTATGGGTCGGGCGGTTCCCTGGCGGGCTGGGACTGGCAACGATGGCCATGTGCACCCTCTTTGCAGCCGGGACCGGTGTTGTCGGCGCCGTGGAGGTCATGGTCGGTCTTCTGGCTATTCCTCCCATGGTGAAAGCCGGCTACGCGCGCAGCCTCACCTCCGGGGTGATCACGGCGGGGGGGTCGTTGGGGACGATGATCCCACCCTCGATTGTCGTCGTAATCTATGCCTCCGTGGCTCAGATCTCCGTCGGCGATTTGTTCGCCGCAGTCCTCATCCCTGGCTTATTCATGGTCGGGCTGTTCTTCAGTTGGATCATCATTTACGCGCTGATCTTCCCCGCAGGTGCACCGCGCACACCGCAAGATGAACTTGCCATGCCGTTGGGCCAGAAATTGATATTTTCGGCCCAGGCGATCTTCCCGCCGTTGCTTCTGGTGACGGCTGTCATCGGTTCCATTCTGGCAGGCATCGCGGCCGTGACTGAAGCCGCCGCCGTCGGGGCAGTCGGAGCGGTGATCCTGAACATCATCTACCGCGACTTCACATGGAAAGGGCTCTGGCAGGCGACGATCAAGACGATTTTGATCTCCGCCATGATCCTCTTGATCGTCACCGGCGGTACGATGTTCACCAGCATTTTCCGCCTGCAAGGCGGCGCGCAGCTTGTGCAGGAGATTGTGACAGCGCTTCAGCTCGGTAGTACCGGGCTACTGATGCTGTTCCTCGGCATCGTGTTCATCCTCGGCGCCCTGCTCGACTGGGTTTCGGTGGTGCTGATCTGCATCCCGCTGTTCATGCCGTTCCTGGCGCCGGCGGGAATCGATCCGCTATGGTTCGCGGTGCTGGTCGTTATCATGATCCAGACCTCCTACCTGACGCCGCCCATGGCGCCCGCGATCTTCTATCTTCGCGGCATCGCACCGAAAAACTTCAAAACACAAGAGATGTACGTTGGTGTCTTGCCGTTCATCGCCTGCCAGATTTTGACAGCCGTTATGGTCTATTTCATCCCGTGGACTGCCCTCTGGTTGCCGATGCTCGGCAAGTGACAACCCGAGACAAAGGCTTGTCGCCGCGCCACGGGCGACATTAAGGTGACGCGCTGAGTAAAAAGCGCCATCCGTTATGGAGGAAAAATGGCAATCAATCGTATCGAACCCGGCCCTCGCATGAGCAAGGCCGTCGTCCACAACGGGACGGTCTATATCTCGGGCCAGGTTGCGCATGGTGCTCCCGGCAAGAGCGTTTCCGAGCAGACGGCGGACATTCTGGCCGGCATGGACAAGATCCTTGCAGCGGCGGGCACCGACAAGACGAAACTTCTGGCCGCGAACATCTGGCTCACCGATATCTCCAAATTCGACGAGATGAACAAGGTCTGGGATTCCTGGATCGCTCCCGGTGCATCTCCAGCGCGCGCAACCGTCGAAGCAAAGCTCGCCGCGCCGCAGTTTACCGTCGAAATTGCGATGACCGCGGCAGTCTGAGATCGGACATCACTATGCGCATCGTGGTCCTCGGAGCAGGTATCGTCGGCGTCACGACCGCCTATGAACTTGCTTCTGACGGCCACGATGTGACGGTCATAGACCGGCAGGACAAGGCCGCCATGGAGACCAGCTTCTCCAATGCCGGCATGGTCTCTCCCGGACATGCCTACACGTGGGCGTCACCGCGCGCTCCGAAGATTCTCTGGCAATCGCTGTTCCGCGATGACGTCGCGTTGCGCATGCGCTTCCGGCTCGATCCGGCCATGTGGCGCTGGTGCTGGCGCTTCCTGAAGGAATGCACGTCGGAACGCGCGGCCATCAACACCGCCCACAAGGTGCGCCTCTGCCTCTACTCGCAGGAGCGCTTCGCCGATATCAATCGCCACATCGACCTAGGCTACGACCGGCGGACGCAAGGTGCGGTTTACGTCTACCGCGACAAGGATCACCTGGCGCGCGGCGTCGGCGCCATGAGTATCCTGACGGACAATGGCGTCACGCTGCGGCCCGTCAGCACCGAGGAAGCCATTACCATCGAGCCCGCGCTGAATTCCGATCGCGCCAACATTGCGGGCGCGATCTATTGCCCGACCGATGAATCCGGCGACTGCCACAAGTTCGCAAACGCGCTGGCCAATCACTGTGCGGAAAAGCTCGGCGTCGCATTCCAGTGGTCGACCCAGATCCGCAAGATCATCGCCGAGGGCGACCGGATCACGAAAGTTGAAACGGACAAAGGTCCGGTCACCGCGGATGCGTTCGTTCTGGCGGCCGGCTGCTACAGCCCCGGTCTCAGCCGGCAAGTCGGCTTCGACATGCCGATCTATCCCGTCAAGGGCTATGCCCTCACCGTTCCCGTCGAGGGCCACAACGGCGCGCCCAGCTTGTGCGGGGTCGACGAGAAATACCTGATCGCCTGGTCGCGCCTCGGCGATCGCATGCGCGTGACGGCGACCGCGGATTTTGCAGGCTTCGACCGCTCGTTGAACGAACGTGATTTCGCGCATATGACGGCAACGATCCGCAGGCTGTTTCCGGACGCCGGCGCCTACGAAAAAGCCAGCCGCTGGGCAGGTTTGCGCCCGATGACGCCTAAAGGTACGCCGATGTTGGGGACGTCCCCCAAGCGCAACCTCTTCCTGAATACGGGTCACGGACACATCGGCTGGACGATGTCGATGGGCTCCGCACGTATCGTCGCCGACGTGATCGCCGGCCGCAAACCTGACATCGACCTCAAAGGATTGACACTTGCCGATGCCTGAAAACACGACATGGGGCGCAGCCGAAGTGGCCGCTGATTTCGCGGCCTCCCGTTTCATGTCGGCCTTCAATCTCCAGGTCGTCTCGTGTGACGCGGAGAAGGGCATTCTCGAAGTCCGCGCGCCCTTCTCGCCTGCGGTGGAGCGCCTGCCGGGCACGAGCCAGTGGCACGGTGGTCCGATCTCGGCGTTGATCGACAGCGTGGGCGATTACGCGGTCGCCATCCAGATCGCACGCGCAGTGCCAACCATTGACATGCGCGTGGATTATCTGCGGCCCGCGATCAAAACCGATCTGCTGTTTCGTGCCATAGTCCGGCGATCGGGCCGGACCGTCGCCGTGGTCGACGTCGACGTCATGGACGATGCCGGCAAGCTAGTCGCCGTCGGGCGCGTCGTCTACGGCACGGCGCCGCCGCGATAAATAAGGGGACGGGCCGATGAGCAGAGACATCCCTTCCTTCACCATCGATGCCTGTCAGTACTGCAATTGGTCGCCCGAGATCTTCCGGCAACTGCGCGCCGGTGGCGTCGACGCGATACACGTCACGGTCTGCTATCATGAGGATTTCCGCGAGACGGTCGAGAACCTGATCGACTGGAACCGTGCGTTCGAGACGCACGCGGACCTCATCATGCCCGGCCGGTTCGCTGCGGATATCGACGCCGCGAAAGCCTCGGGCCGTACGGCCGTGTTCTTCGGACTGCAGAACTGCTCCGCGATCGAGGACGATATCGGGCTGGTCGCGATCCTGCATGCGCTTGGCGTCCGCTTCATGCAGATCACCTATAACAATCAATCCCTGCTCGGTTCGGGATGCTACGAGGCGGTGGATGCCGGCATATCGCGCATGGGCCGCGAAGTGATCGCCGAGATGAACCGGGTTGGCTTGGTTGTCGATCTATCCCACTCCGGGGAGCGCACCTGCCTGGAGGCCATCGATATCTCGGGGCGTCCCGTCGCGATTACGCACGCCAATCCGTCCTCCTGGCATAATGTCCCGCGTAACAAGTCCGACGCCGTGCTCAAGGCGCTCGCAGCACGCGGTGGCATGCTCGGCTTCTCGCTCTATCCGCATCACCTGGCAGGCGGCAGCACGTGCACTCTGGACAGCTTCACGGAGATGGTTGCCGACACCGCGAGCCGGATCGGCGTCGATCACATCGGCATCGGTTCCGATCTCTGCCAGGATCAGCCGGACAGCGTCGTGGAGTGGATGCGCAACGGCCGCTGGACAAAGGGCCAGACCAACATCGGGCTCGGAAAAGCGGTTTTCCCGCAGCAGCCGGATTGGTTTCGCGACAACCGCAATTTCCCGACCGTACGCGCCGGCCTCGCCGCCCGCGGGTTCTCGCCCGCGGACGTCGACAAGATCATGGGTGGCAACTGGCATCGTTTCTTCGCGCAGTCGTTCACCCCGGCTGATCCATCCTGAGGGCAAAGGCACATGGCTGATCCCATTGTTCTGCAGATACCCGAAATCGAACGCTTGGCGCAGAATGCGCTGACACAAGCGGGGGCCTCACACAGCGCCGCAAAGAGCCTCGCCGCTGCGATCGCGGCCGCCGAGCGCGACGGCATCGCCTCGCACGGCCTCGCGTATCTCGCGACCTACTGCCAGCATCTGCAATGTGGAAAGGTCGTTCCCGCCGCCATCCCGCAGGTTGAACACCCCGCGCCTGCGGTAATCACGGTCGACGCGCAATCGGGCTTCGCGCATCCGGCCATCGATGCGGGCTTTGCCGAACTCATCCCGACCGCTCGTTCGCAGGGCATCGCGACGCTTACTGTCCGCAACTCCTACAATTGCGGTGTGCTCGGCTATCACACGGAAAGACTGGCACAGGCCGGTCTCGTCGGGCTCGGCTTCACCAATGCTCCGGCTTCCATCGCGGCCTCCGGTGGCAAACGCCCAGTGCTCGGCACGAATCCCTGGTCGGTGGCCGTCCCCGATGGCACGGGCAAGGCCGCCATCGTCATCGACCAGAGCGCCAGCGTCGTCGCCAAGAGCGAGGTGATGAAGAAGTCCCGCCGCGGCGAGCCGATCCCGCTCGGCTGGGCGCTTGGTCCGGACGGCGAGCCGACCACCGATCCCGCGGTCGGCCTCAAGGGCACGATGGTCCCGGCCGGCGGTTACAAGGGCGTAGGCTCGGCGCTGCTGGTGGAAATCATGGCCGCCGGCCTCTCCGGCGCCACGCTGGGCATCAACGCCAGCCCGTTCTCGGGAACCGCTGGCGGACCGCCGAAGACTGGACAGTTGTTCATTGCGATTTCCCCGGACGCGACATCGGCCGGCGGTTTCGCGGGTAATCTCACCGGTCTCGTCTCCGCACTGACCAGCGAACCCGGAACGCATCTGGCCGGTTCGGGGCGCCGCGCGGCGCGGGCGCGATCCATCGCAGAAGGCGTCACTGTCGACAAGGCGATCTACGACACGGTGCAATCGTTGCAGGGCTGATCATCAATCAGGGTGCCTATTATGAAAACGAGCGAGACGGCCGGCTTCATGGCCATGAAGGGTGCCGGGTATTACTCCAAGGCGACGACCGGCGCGCGCGATGTCATCAATGCAGCAACGCCCCTGATCCTGTCCGCCATCGACCGGATGGAGCTGAAGGACGACGGCTCGGCCTTCCGCGCCGCCGATATCGGTTGCGCCGATGGTGGGACCTCGGTCGGCATGTGGACGAATGTTCTGGGTCACGTCCGCAAGCTGACGGCAAGCCGGCCGATCGAGATGTTTTATTGCGATCTGCCGCGCAACGACTTCAGTCAGGTCTTTCGGATGATCCATGGACAAACGGACATCCAGAGCTATTACGGCCAGATCCCAGATGTCTATCCGTTCGCGTCGGGCACGTCGTTTCATCAGGCGATTTTCCCGCGTGAGAGCCTCAACCTCGCGTTCTCGGCCACCGCGTCTCACTACATCTCGAAGGTGCCGTGCAATATCTCCGATCACGTCCACATGGTCGGCGCGAGCGGGAACGAGCGCCGCGCCTACGAGGAGACTGGCCGTATCGAATGGGAGCGCCTGCTGACCTTGCGCGCCCGCGAGCTCGTGAAGGGCGGACGGCTCTGCTACTTCAATTTCGGCATCGACAAACAGGGCCGCTATCTTGGCCACTCCGGCGGCGTCAGCATGTTCGATACATTCGACCAGCTCTGGCGCGGGCTTGTCACCGACGGGATCATCACCGAGGCGGAATACGCCGCGACCAATTTCCCGCAGGTCTACCGGACGTCGGAGCAATTCACGGCGCCGCTGCGCGATACGTCGAGCCCGGTCTATCAGGCCGGTCTGCGTCTGGAACACGTCGAGGAGCGGCACCTCGTCTGCCCATACGTCAAGGCATTCGCGGAACATCGCGATCCGGTTCGGTTCGCGCGCGATTATATCCCCACGCTCAGGTCCTGGTCGGAGCCCACGTTCGCCAGCGGATTATCCGCCGACCGTCCGCCGCAGGAGCGGGCACAAATCCTCGACGAATATTTCGGACGCTATGAAAAGCTTGTCGCCGCCAATCCGGATGGGCACGGCATGGATTATGTCCACATCCATCTGATCTGCGTCAAAGAATGATGGCGATGGACGGCGAGCCCGCACACACCGGCACGCCGCTCCGTTCGCCGGATACGGTTCTGCGCCTCGACCGGATGGGCAGCGCGCACCAGACGCGCTTGAGTTTCCTGCGCGCGTTGCTGCGCCGCATGGCTCGCGAGGGCTGGATCCTAACCCGGCCGCGGTTCGATATCGATGACCGTGGCGTCGGCACCGCGGTCTATCAGGTCGACACCTGGCGGCGGACGTACAGCCTTGTCTGCTTCGGACACGACCTGCCGCCCGAAAAGCGCACCGACCGTGTGATCGCCGAGGAATGGGACGCGACGTTCGCGCTGTTCGACGGCATCCCCAACGACGACGATATCGAGCGTCTGTTCGCCAATGTGCCGAAGCAGGAAGCGGGCCGCTATCTCGATACCGAATTGGTGCTGGCGCGCGCCAACCGCAGCGTCCGCCTGTTTGATACGGTCGTCGAAACACTGTCGCAGGGCCAGCAGCCGGATCGCGATGCGCTCGAGGCGACCGGCTATCTCATGCGCACGACGGCCGTCTACGGCAACGGCAAGTTCGGCATCGCCGACCGCGATCGCTTTTCCGGGCGCGAGGAGATGTCCGGTCCGTTCCAGGCTGAGATGCTGACCGTCTACCTGATCCGTGCCTTCACCGTCGATCTGGCCGAACATATGGCCCGCTTGCGCGCACCCGAAAGCGCCGTCGCACTGGCGCCGAATCTACGGCGGCGTCTTGGCGTCGGCAACGCGACCGGATTGGGCATGGCGCCGTTCCTCGTCCGCCATCCGGTTCTGCTGCATCGCTGGATCACCGCGCGGGAGACGGCACTGGCCCGTGTTCGCTCCCTGCGGAATGCCACGCCGAAGACAAGCGATAAGTTTCTGGCTGCCTTGGCCTCAGCCCGATCCGTTGTCTCCCATTGGACGACAGACGATCCGGTACAAGCCCCGCGCATAGTCAGGCTTGGCGAAGATCTGGATCGGCTGACCGCCTTCACGGGGTCCGACGCCGTGTTTGGGCAGCCGCACCCCTGGGATGTCATCTATCGCTGGGCAGAAGATACGCTATCCCTGGAGGGGCAGGAGTTCATCGTCACGCTGCTGCTCGAACCGCACGGCGAACTCGTGGATGACCTCGCGGAGCGGATGGCCGCGGACGAAGCCGCGGAGTTTTGCATCGCGGGCCACCAGCGGTGCGGAGATCTGCGTGCCGATATCGGCCGCGACTACGCGTGGGCGCTGTCGATCGATTTTACCAAGGCCAATCACACGGCGATGTTCTGGTATGTGTCGGAAGAAAAACTCGAACCCCGGCTTGGGCTGCGCGCCACGGAACCGGGTGCCGACCTGGAACAGCCGCTTGCCGTCGCCCGTGATATCGCCGCCCTGCATGCGGCACTCGCGGATGAGCCCGCCGAGACGCCGCTCGGAGACTTCCTCATGCGCCGCCCGGAATACCGTCACATTGTACGGCGCGCGCAGACCCTGGCGCGGTTTCCCTACGCCGAGATTCGCGACAATCTGATCGACGGCAGCCTCCGCGCGATCGATATTCTACGCTGCAAGCTCGCATTCTTCGGCGCGACACGCTTTGACCCGCGTTCGGACAAGTGGCTCCGCATCACACTCTTTCAAGGCGCGCCCTTCCCCACCGAGCTTGCCGACGGCGCGTGGGACGACTGGATATGGCCGCGATGATCGTCTCCCTGAACGAGATCGAGAGCCTCACACTGAAAGCCTGTCGCGGAGCGGGGATGAGTTGGGGACTGGCCGAGGAGGCCGCGCAGGCAGCGCGCTGGCTGGCTGTGCATGGCATTCGCTGGGAAACCGCACTCGTCGATATTCTGGTGCGCCGCAGCGATATCGCCGCGCCGGTACGGGAAGGGCTAACCCTGCAACCCGCCCGGACGGGCGCCATGCTGTGCCCGGTCCACGCTGGGGCCGCCATCGCGGATCTCCTTGATTTCGATCAGACTTGGACGCTTGTCGATCTCCTCCAACCAGTCTGGCTGCTTCCCCTGCTGCAGCGGCGCCTGGCTGCCGACGCGATGCTGAACCTGGAACTACCTGCTGGCCACATGCGCTTGCAGGCCCGGGGATTCAGCGAAGGGGGCTGCGATAGCGCGCAAACCGGGAGAGCCCTCAAGGCTCAAATCAAGATGTCCCGCGACGCCCGGTCATCGATGGTCAAGCCGACCACTCTGGTTCAATCTCACAAGATCGCGGATACCGCCGCCTGGAAACGTCTGGACGCGTTCGGCGCGCTGACGTATGTACCGGCCAGCCTCGCGTCCCGATTAGCCGGCGCCGGAGCCGGTGTGTCCGACAACGATTAGGACGCGGTCGCCCTTTCCGTCCACAACGGGGATAAAAGGCCCCTCCCGGCGCGGACAACGCTTCCATTTCTGCGTCTTAACGTGCACCAAGACGATGAGCGAACCCTCGGGATAAATTGTGGAAATTCGCGGTCAGCTTTACATAAGTCGATTAAATGAGTAAAGAAACCTCAGGACTGCGGGGACGAAGTTGATTCGTGTGATGCGCGAACTCCTTAGCTAAGGACGCGCGTAACGACAGACGAGGCGGCAGCATTGACTGCCATTTGGGTTCCGATCAGCCATGCGACTGACGAAACAGACCAACCACGCCATCCGGATCCTGATCCACTGCGCCGGACAGCGAGACCAGCTTCTCAAGGTTGCCGAGATATCCGGCCATCTGGATATCACGCCGCAAAACGTGTTCAAGATCGTCCACCTGTTGACCCGGGCCGGCTTCCTGCAGGCGATGCGGGGACGGCACGGCGGCGTCCGGCTGGCGCGACCGGCAGGCGAAATTCGGATCGGCGATGTGGTTCGCGCAACCGAATCGACGCGGATGGCGACCGGGGACGAGGATGGAGCGCCCATCCGCCAGGATACCCGCCAGCCGATCAGTCACGTATTCGATAGCGCACTTGACGCCTTCATCAGCGTGCTCGACCAGCACACGCTGGAGGACATGGCTAAAAGCGCGCTCGTTGCGCCGAGCCGCCAGAAAACCCGCAAGGCTGCGCCGCGGCGGACCTCGGCGACGTTGCGAGCGAGCCGGGGAAAGCACGAGCGATCAACCCGGCAGGCCAGCCCGAAATGATCGGACGTGCCGTTTTCATCGATCATCAGCTTGACGGCGCGTTGTATATGGGTTCCTGTGGGCCTGATCCTTGCAAGGACGTGTCGGACAGACCGATACCCAGTTTCGGTGCGTATGAGTAGTGTGCGTGTTTGATCCTTCTGCCATGAGCGAATCTTCGGGCGATACTCCTGCCAACTGCAGGGACAGTGGCTTTCGCGGCTCTTCATTTGGTGTGGATTCCACCCTGGAGGGCACACGATGATCATTTGCTCCTGCGCCATGGTGTCGGATCACGATATCGAGCTGGCGTTGATCGAGATCCTGTCCCAACCCGACGCCCCGATTCCCACGCCAGGCGTGGTCTACCGCCATATGGCGAAGAAAATGAACTGTTGCGGCTGTGCACCGCTCGCGGTCACGACGATCTATGCCACTGTCGACAGGCTTGAGCGGGAAGGACGAATTTGTCCCTACGCCTGCGCGACGGCTAAATCCCATCTGATCCGCCTTGATCAGAAGCGGGCGCAGCGGAAAGCGGCCCGGGCCGCTTTCTTCCTCGACGCGGCAGAATAGCCGCCCTCCCCTTTTTGTTGTAAACGCGTCCCCCAGCGGTTGCTGCCCGGCAACACGCCTGATGATGGATGCCGTCTGCCCCTATGGCGGGTTCGAAAAGCAGATTATCGCGTGATTCTTTCATTTGGGTGGTTCCATCCCGGAGCGTAGCGCTCTAGTGTGCCCTTCTTTGGAACGATTCTAGAATGGGTCCTTTTGGAGGATCCCACGTCAGCACAGGAGTAGAAGACGTGAAGGGCAAAGTCGAAGTCATCAACGTCCTGAACGAAGCACTTCATCTCGAATTGGGCGCCGTCAACCAGTACTGGCTTCACTACCGCCTGCTCGACGACTGGGGGTTCACCCAACTCGCCAAGAAGGAGCGTGAAGAGTCCATCGAGGAGATGCATCACGCCGATACGCTGATAACGCGCATCATCTTCCTGGAAGGCTTTCCGAACCTGCAGACAATCGCTCCGTTGCGCATCGGCCAGAACGTCAAGGAAGTGCTGGAGGCCGATCTCGCAGGCGAATACGAGGCCCGGACCCTCTATACCGAGGCGCGCAAGATCTGCATGGCGGCCGAAGACTATGTCTCCATGGATCTGTTCGAGAAACTTCTCGAAGATGAGGAAGGGCATATCGACTTCATCGAGACCCAGCTTCAACTGCTGAGCACGATCGGCGAACAGAACTACGGGCAACTGCAAGCCGCGCCTGCAAATAAAGTGGAAGGTAAAGCTGAATAAGGCGCTTTGCGCGCGCACCAGCTCCCTGTCCGGCGGGTCCGCAGCTAAGGATGTCCAGTAATCTGCGCTCGATGATCAAATTGAGTGCAGATTACAAATGCGCTTTGAATCAGAATTAGGCTGGATGCACACCGCGACGGCAGTCTTTCGGAAAGCATATTCCGAAAGCAGATTAATTATCCCCAATAACCAAAGGTATTCTCAGTTCGCAAACTATGGCGTGTAGCGTCATATCCAGCGACGGTGTATGCCACTACTGGGCTCGGGTTGTCGTCGGGGAATGATATGATCTCTAGACACCGCCGCCTTCGGGTAGGTATTGCCACGCTGGCGACTGCGATAGTCTTTTCTCAGTCCACCGCATTTGCAGGTACGCTCGATGAATCTACGGATGCGAAAAATCCTGGAATAGCCATCGGCAGTGTTATTCCGCACGCATTCGCCGCAGGTTCGCAATCCAACAAAGAGACGTTTATCCAGAAACAAGTAAATATCTACGGGGCTTTTGCGCTCATCCAGGGCCATCTGCTCATTGGCGACGAGCTGGTCAAAAGGCGCCACTGGTCTCATGCGCTACCACATTTCGACGCGCTGATGAAAGAATGGGAGGAATTAGCGAAGAAAAGTGCCGGGCTCCCCGATATAAGTGAATTGCGCGATGAGCTGCCGGGTTTGGTTGAAGCCGTCAAAACCAAAGACGACTCCTACGAACAAAGGGCAGACACGACTCAAAAGAAACTCACTGCGCTGCTCAATCGTTTTCGGGATACGCTGCCGGCGCCTGTCGCCAAAATTGCCGTCAAAGCTGTGAATAGTGTGCTGCGGATCGCCGCCACTACATATGCCGCGTCGATCGACAACGGGCAGTTCGTCAATCCGACTCAATATCAATATAGCCGTGGCCTCGTCTGGTCTGCAGAACTGATTTACGTCGACCACTCGCTCGAACTTGAAACCGCCAATCTGCGCAGTCTCGGCCAAATTCGCATGCTGATGAATGTGCTCAAAGCAGCGCTTCCGACGGCGATCCCGCCAAAAGCACCAATCGCCAGATCCGAAGATCTTGCAGCGACTATCGTGCAGATCGAACAACTCTCGACAGTATATCAATAAGAATTAGCGCAACGGCGTTTCCTTCGCGCATCGCGGAAGGTCGGTTTGTCCCAATCAGGTCGCACTGAGACAACGGGCTATTGTTTATACGCGTTGTCATAGTCGAACCGGGCGAGATCCTCGATTCCGCGACGGAATTCACGATCGTCATTTGAATTCCGGGGGCCTGCCGTATGCCGGGCCACGACTTGCGCCATCTCGGCGAGCATGCGGCCGCGCGCTGCGCTCCCCATGGCCAGGACAGTGAGAACTTCAGCGACGAACCGCTCCTCATGAGCGGCTTCATCCTTATAGTCTTGCAGCACCGCCTCGATGCGGCTCCGGAGCTCGCGCATTTTCATCCCCCAGCGGGCATGGACCGGCCGTCATCTGCGGCCTCTCATCCAGCCATCGATGAAATGCACTCTGCCAGATTCGCACACGACCTCACAACTATTGGTTGCTTGATTGCTGGGCCTCTTCGCCCGTTTGCCCTGGGCGATGCAGCACCCCCTGGTAACGTCAGCGCGCGCTTGCTGCGTCGCCGGCGCAATCACCGCACGAAACGGGCCTTTTGGCATGGAACGATCGACGCTCCATGCTCTCTTCATGTGCGGAGAAACTGGGCAGCTCAGGCAACGCCCTCAACCGCCAGGATGCGCGTCCGGGACGCACCTTCGCGGACCTTTCTGGCCTCCACGTACTCAGGAGAATTGTACCAGGCCTTCGCTTGATCCAGCGTATCGAACGCCAGAATAGCGATCCGCTGTGAAGTCCAGCCACCTTCAAGGCTGGCCGTCTCACCGCCCCGCGCGATGTAGCGTCCGCCATATTTCTGAACCGCCGCGGCACCGTACGGCCTGTAGGCGTTCAATTTTTCCGCGTCGATCAGTTCTTGAAGGTCTACGATGACATAAGCAGGCATTCTCGCTCCCATGGCTTCATTATCGGCATCTACGGCATTATCGGCGTTTGCGGCGCTGTTAAATGTCAGCGACCGTAAAGCTGCTTGTAGACACCCTGTTCGATTTCATGCTGGAGAGACGGGCCTTTTGGCTCCCACCCCAGAACCCTGCGCGCCTTGTCCGCCCGCACCCGGCTGTTGGAGCCGAACGTGAGGTGCGCGCCAGAGCCGAGGGCCGCCGCGGCCTGCTCAATCGGCCAGTCCTCCGTGCGTCCGCCGAGCCCCAGCATCCGGCTGATGGACTCGACGGTCGACTTCATCGAGGCCTCGCCATTCTCCGCATAAAACAGCGATCCGGCAGGCGCATGCTCCAGAGCCAGAAGATATAGATCGGCAACGTCGGCAATATGCACGTTCGACCACACATTCAGCCCGCGCCCGATGTGCCGCGCCACGCCTTTTTGCGCCTGTTCGATCAGCCTGGGGATCTGCACGCTGCTCGACTCGACGCCAATTCCACGTCCGTAAATCAGCGTCGGACGGATGACGACCGAGCGTACGCCATCCAGTGACGCACGCAGCACCTGAGAGTCGATAGCCGCGCGCGTCGCTTTTTCGGGCATCGGCGTGACGGGCGTATCCTCGCTGAAAACCCGGTCGACAAACTCGCCTTCATCGTATGTGCTGACAATGCTTGACCCGCTGGTCTGAATGAAGACCTTTCCCGTGCGGCTGAGCTGCGGCAGAATAGCGAGCACCACGAAAGGGTTATCGGCTTGCGCGGCGTTAACGACAGCATCGACCGAGCGGGCGGCCTGTTGCAAGGGGCCGTAATCGTTGAGCGAGCCTGCCATCGGCTCGATGCCGCGCTTCTTGAGGCTGGTCGCAGCCTCATCGCTACGCGCGAGGCCAATCACCTGATGGCCGTGTTCCAGCAGTCGCGTGGCAACGGATCCTCCGATGTAGCCGGTCGCCCCGGTGACGAGTATCTTCATGGGTCTGTCCGTCCTTCTTCTTCACAGCGCGGCGCGCAAACCGCGCGTGCTTGGGTGGCGCAGTCTGCTAAAGGCAACCCGTTGAGGCCAGAGACAAAGCAGGAATAGGGGCCGTGAAAAGAATTCACCGAGACAGGCAGCGAAGCCCGGAAAGAGAGCACGACCGCACGGGACGCATGGAGGCGTTCATTCGTGTTGTCGGCTCAGGCAGCTTTTCTGCAGCCGCGCGCGCCATGAAGCTCACACCTTCCGCCGTCAGCAAGCTCATGTCCCGGATCGAAAGCCAGCTCGGCGTGCGGCTCATCGACCGCTCGACGCGACAGCTGAAGCTGACGCCGGAAGGTGAGTTGTATTACAATCGATGCGTCAAGATCGTTGCCGATATCGAGGATGCCGAACGCGCGATTACCGAGCATCTGACGCAGCCGCGCGGCAAGCTTCGCGTCAATTCGACAATGGGGATCGGCGTTCATCGCATCCAGCCGCTCATTCCCGAATTTCTCAAGCGCTTTCCGAATATCGAACTCGACTTGTCGCTCAGCGACGCCGTCGTCGACCTGATCGAGGAGCAGGCGGAGATTGCCATTCGCGTCGGTCCGCTCCAGGACAGCTCGCTGACCGCGCGAAAAATATGCGAAAGTCGCAGGGTGATCGTCGCCTCCCCAGCCTATCTTGAGCGGCACGGGGTGCCGAAACATCCCTCGGAGCTGGGTGCACACAACTGTCTCGCCTACAATCTGCGCTCGACCCTTAACGAATGGCCATTTGCGATTGATGGCAGCCTCCGCCAGATCGCCGTGCGGGGTAATTTCCGCGGGAACAACGGTGAAACGCTTCGCCATATGGCGCTGGGCGGCACGGGACTGGCGCGCCTCGGCTGGTTCCAGGTCGGCGAAGACATCCGCGATCACCGGCTGATTCCCCTGCTTGAGGACTTTCACGCGGGCGAGCTGCAAGGCGTTTATGCCGTCTTTTTCGGGGCACGCCACACGTCCGCGCGGGTTCGGTGCTTTGTCGACTTCCTCGTCGAGAAGCTCGGCCGCACGCATCCCTGGCTGGCGGCCGAATATGCTTCCACCGCCGCGGCGGCCTGAACCTCTGCCCCCTCCCAACCACTATCGCTACGCGCCTCAGCGCGCCTGTTCACGCGGCGCGCGCAGTCATCCTGGATGAACCAACAGCATAAGAGCTGTGACAGTCATGCAGCGCGCTCCCGGTTATCCTTCTGCGCCGCGCAAAATGAGCCGCGGTCCAGAGACGTGAAACGGCCGGCAGGTCCTCGAGAAGACGCTCTGGGGAGGAATCTGGAGGAAGCAAAATGATGTCAAACAATTGGTTGCGATCGGCCGTTTTCGCCCTCGCAATTGTCTGCCTCGGTCTCGCCGGCAAGGCGCAAGCCGCATTTCCGGACCGGCCGATTACGCTGATCGTACCGTGGGCGGCCGGCGGCGGCACAGACGCCGTCGCGCGTTTTATCGGCGCCGTGCTGCAGGAAGAGCTTGGCCAGCCAGTGAACGTCGTCAATCGTACGGGCGGCAACGGTGTGGTGGGCCATTCGGCCATCGCGACGGCGCAGCCGGATGGCTACACGATCGGGCTGATCACCCTCGAAATCAACATGATGCACTGGATGGGGCTGACGGATCTCACCCATGCCTCTTACACCCCGCTGGCGCTGATGAATGCTGACCCGGCGGCAATCCATGTTCGCACGGACTCGAAATACAAGACGATCAAGGACCTGGTTGACGACATCAAAGCCAACCCCGGATCGCTGAAGTCGTCCGGCACGAGCCAGGGTGGAAGCTGGCATCTGGCGATGGCCGGCATGCTCAACTCTCTGGGCGCCGATCCCAACTCGACGCGCTGGGTGCCCGCCACCGGCGCTGCGACGGCCTTGACGGACCTAGCCGCCGGCGGCGTTGACTTCGTGTCATGCTCACTGCCGGAAGCGCGCGCCCTCATCGACGCGGGGCGCGTCCGCAGCCTGGTATTCATGTCCGACCAGCGGTCCGCGCAGTTCCCGGACGTCCCAACGCTCAACGAGGCGACCGGCTCGAAATGGACCAAGGGCGTATGGCGCGGCATGGTCGGCCCGAAAGGGCTGCCGCCCGAGATCGCCAAGCGCTACGAGGCCCTGTTCAAGAAGGTCTATGACAGCGAGGGCTACAAGAAATTCATGAACGACCGCGGTTTCGGTGTGGTCTACGCGGATGCGCCAGGCTTCGCCGAATTCATGAAGAAGGATAACACCGAGATCGGCGAAATGATGAAGCTGATGGGTCTCACGAAATAAGTAAACGGGGGAACGCCAATAGCGGCGCGCTCTTGAACGGAGCGCGCCGCAAACCAACGCGTCATGCCAGACGCGGCCACGGGTGGGTACGGCAGACGGGCGTGGCGAATGTCACGCCCGTTTTCGTTGCCGGGGCAGATCTGGTTGCACCTTGATCGCGGGGTTTCTAACCTGTAAACGCTTACGAATCGCGGACGCCGTATTGCCCTCCCAAGCTGCGCCGGCCGCAGGACATGCGCATTGGACGAGTTGACTGGGGCCACCGCGAGGGGCTTTGGTATCGCCCTGCCCGCCAGGTGACCTGCCTTGAGCAATTCAGACGTCAGAGAGCATCCGTCCTCAGTCGTGTCCGCACCAGACGTCGGTGCGCCGCCGCGAGCCATCTCCGCTCCCAAGCGCACGCCGTGGCGTATGCGCGACGTCCTGGCGCTTCATGATTGCGAACGGATCGCCAGATCATTTCTGCCGCGCATGGTGCATGGCTTCATTGCGGGTGCGGTTGAAACCGCTTCCGCCCAGCGCGCCGCCGCCGAAGCCTATGAAGATTATTCTTTCCTGCCGCGCACCTTGATCGACGTCGCGCAAAGAGACCAGAGCATCACCCTGTTCGGCCGGCGCTTTGCGGTTCCCTTTGGCATTTCTCCAATCGGCGGCACAGCCATAGCGGCCTATCGCGGCGACCTGGAATTTGCTGCGGCCGCCCATACCATGCAGCAGCCGATGATCATGAGCGCGTCGTCACTGATCAAGCTGGAGGACGTGCAGCGGCAATATCCGGCCGCGTGGTTTCAGGCTTATCTCGCCGGCGACAATGCCCGCATCGAGCCGATGGTGGCCCGCGTCGCCGCGGCTGGCTTCGAGACACTCGTCATCACGGCTGATACGCCGGTGCCGGGGAACCGCGAGTACAATCAGCGCAGCGGCTACAGCATGCCGATCCGCGTCACGCCGCGTGTCGCGTTCGATTGCGCCACGCACCCAAGCTGGCTGATCGGAACCATCGCCCGCACCATTCTGCTGCACGGCATTCCGCATTTCGAGAACATGGACGCCGAACGCGGCCCGCCCATGTTTTCGCGAAACCTCACGCGCAACTTCAGTGGTCGGGATGGCTTCTCCTGGACCCACCTGGAACTGATCCGCAAGTGCTGGGGCGGCAATCTTGTCGTCAAAGGCCTGCTGGCGCCCGACGACGTGCGCCGGGCACGCGATCTGGGCGCAAATGGCGTCATCCTCTCCAGCCATGGTGGACGCCAGCTCGATTATGCGGTTGCGCCGCTGCGCATGCTGCCGATTATCAAGGCTGAGGTTTCCGACATGCTGCTGATGATCGATGGCGGCATCCGGCGCGGCACGGATGTGCTCAAAGCCCTGGCTCTTGGCGCAAGTGCCGTGTTTGTGGGGCGCCCGTTCATCTTCTCCAATGCTCTCGCGGGCCGCGATGGCGTGATTCACACAGGGAACATCCTGAAGGATGAGATCGACCGCAACATGGCCATGCTTGGCTTGACCAATCTTGCCGATCTGTCCGCCGACTATCTTATCAAGACGAAGTAATGCGTACCGGCGCCATGTGAGAGCGCCCAGAAAGGATCGAAATGGCCGGAAAGATCACCATGATGAGCGGGCTCGCGTTGCGTGGAGCTCTGGAGAACGTCGTCCTTCCTGCATTTGAGAAGGAAACCGGCCTGAAGGTCGAAGTCCGATGGGATCCGACGACGGTCATCATGCAAGAACTCGCCAAGGGGGCGAAGCCTGACATTGTCATCGTGACCGACAAGGCCACCGATGAGCTGAAGCAGAAGGGGGCCATCGTCCCCGATAGCCCGACCCCGCTCGCGCAGGCCGTACTCGGCCTGGCCGTTCGCCGCGGTGATCCGAAGCCCGACGTCTCGACCACCGATGCCTTCAGCAAGGCGCTCGTCAACGCCCGGTCCGTTGCGTATTCGCGCGCCGGCGCCAGCGGCATCTACCTGGAAAAGCTGATCGATCGCTTCGGCGTCGGCGAACAAGTTCGCGCCAAGGCGACCGTCATTCCCGCGGGCTTCACGGCCGAGCAGCTCGTCAACGGCAAAGCGGATCTCGCCGTCCAGCAGATCAGTGAGCTCGTCGTCGTCGATGGGATCGAAGTCGTCGGCCCCTTCCCGCCTGAGGTGCAGAGCGCCACACCATTCATTGCCGCCATCATCAAGGATAGCCCGCAGGCCGAGGCGTCAGCCCGTCTGATCAAAGCGATGGCGACACCCGCGGCCCAGAAGGCCTACGAAGAGTCGGGACTGGTTCTCGGCTAGACCCGCAGCCGGGACTCGGGACGGGTTATTCGGTCCTCCGACGCGGAAAGCGGTGCAAAAATCTGCACCGCTATTCTCTGTTTGTTCACGGCGTGATACACGGGGCGTGCCATGACGGATGCCCCTGTCCGCAAGATCATCCATATCGACATGGACGCGTTCTATGCGTCGGTCGAGCAGCGTGACTGCTCCGATCTTAGAGGCAAGCCGGTCGCCGTCGGGCACGGGGAGCGCCGCGGCGTTGTCGCGGCGGCCAGCTACGAGGCGCGCCAGTACGGGGTGCGCTCAGCGATGCCCTCCACGACGGCGCTACGCCAATGCCCGGATCTGATCTTTGTGCGGCCGCGCTTCGACGTCTATCGGGCAATTTCACAACAGGTCCGCAACATCTTCGCCGACTATACGCCCCTCATCGAGCCGCTCTCGCTGGATGAAGCTCACCTCGACGTGACAGAGAACCTGCGCGGCATCGCGACGGCCTCGGCAACAGCATCCGAGATCCGCGCGCGCATCCTCTCGGAGACCGGTCTCACCGCTTCCGCGGGAATTTCGTACAACAAGTTTCTCGCCAAGCTCGCCTCCGACCATCGCAAGCCCAACGGCCAGTTCGTCGTACCACCCGCCATGGGCGCCTTGTTCGTCGCCGACCTGCCCGTCGGGAAATTTCACGGCATCGGCCCGGCCACCGCGCGCAGGATGAACGCGCTCGGCATTTTTACCGGCGCCGACCTGAAGCATCAGACGGCCGCTTTCCTGCAACAGCATTTCGGAAAATCAGGTCCCTGGTATCACGGTCTTGCCCACGGCCGGGACGATCGCGCGGTGGTTCCGGACCGGCCGCGCAAATCGTCGGGATCGGAAACGACGTTTGCCGAAGACCTGACGGAACCGGGCGCCATCGAGGCCGCCGTTCAAGCCATGGCCGATGACGTCTGGCGGTGGTGCGAGAAGGCGCGGGCGTACGGACGTACGGTGACGGTCAAAATCAAATACGCCGACTTCCAGCAGATCACGCGCAGCCGCACGATGGCCTCGTTGATCACCACGCGGGATGATCTCCACGCCGCGAGCATCCGGCTGGTACGCACCATTTATCCCGTCAGCAAGGGCATTCGCCTTGTCGGCGTCACGCTGTCGAGTTTCGAGCAGAACGACAACGACGATGCTGCCCAGCTCAATCTCATCTTCTGACGTCCTCCCCTTTGATGGTTAATAATGGCCAGCCTGCCCCAAGCAGAAGGGCTCCCGGATGGCCAGTGCTGAAGTGTGAGCACACACTCAACACATCATTATTCCTGATATGAAGCCCCGCATCGGAACTCGCACGCGGGCCATGACGTCTGTCCACGAAGATCAAATCCACGCGATCAGGCGGATGGGAACAATGGACCGACGCAGTTTGATGGCGGCAGCCGGGATTGCCGCGATAGGTCAGTTGCAGATGCGCGGCGCGATGGCAGCCAGCAGCGTGGCCAAGTGGAACGTTCTCGACGCATTTATAGCCCTGCCCGGACGCAAAAGTGCGTTGATCGAAATCGATCGTTCGGGCGAGCCCTGGCGGATCTCCCACGATCCCGACGCGGCGCTTTTTTGTGGAAGCTGCTTCAAGACGTTCGTTCTGGCGACCTATCTTCAAGCTGTCGAAGCCGGGAAGCTCTCCGAGGCCGAGCAACTCCGGATCGACGATGACGTCCGCTCCACAGGCGGCGGAGTATTCGAATTTCTGACCGGAACGACGTCGGCTCGGGTCGTTCTTGAAGCCATGATCGCCCACAGCGACAATACGGCCACGGACGTCGCAATGAAACGCGTCGGCGTCGAGAACGTCCGGGCCTTCATCAAAAAAGCCGGACTGGCGAGCGCGCGCATTCCCGACAGCACGCGGCGGTTCTTCTCATACGTATCCGGTTATCCCGTTGGCACCGATATGGGATGGGCGGGGATCGAAAAGATGAAGGTCGGAACCACGCCCGGCACGCGGCCCAGCATCAACGACACGCAGGCCATGGTCTGCTCCGCGCGGGATTTCGTCAGCTATTACAAGCGCGCCCTCGCCGGTGAGTTTTTCCGGAAGCCGGAAACGCTGACCGAATTCAGGCGCATTCAGGCCATGGCGGATTCCATCGCGGTCGCCATTCCTCCTAATACGCCAGCTTACATGAAAGGCGGCAGCATCGACTGGGATGGGTTCCATTGCATGGCATCGGCTGGCCAGATGATCGTCCGTGAGAGACCCGTCACGTTCAGCATGACGGTGAATTGGACGGACAAGGATGGATCGCAGGAAAAGATTGTGGCCGCCTATATCAAGTCTGTTGCAGAAGCGATGACGCGCATTCGCGACGAGCTTCTCAAGACACAATCATGAGGCGGTCCGCGATGATGCTCCCATACCCCAGCCGTCTGATGCGCGCCTTGATCGTTGCGATGCTTACTCTTCCGCTGATCAGCAGTTTAGTCTCGTCGAACGATACGAAAGCGGAAGCCGAGATCCGGCAAGCCCTGCACGATTGGACGAGCGATTTCAACGCCAGGAATACCTCGCGGATTTGCGACCTGTTCTCGGCGGCTCTTCGCTACGACTATCGCGGTTTTCCCGAACGCGGATACGACGAAATCTGCGCGATGTTGAAGCGCTCGCTGAGCGATCCCAACAAGCATTATTCGTATGCACCGGAGATCAAGGAAATCGTCGTTGCCGGCGATCTGGCCGTCGTACGGATCGTGTGGACCCTGACGGTCACGGAAAACGGCACGAAAACGCAAACCCGCGAGCCCGGCATGGATCTCTTCCAGCGCCAGCCGGATGGGCGCTGGAAGATCATTCGCTATATCGCTTACGAGATCTGAGTGTCAGCGCGGGATGCGCTGCAGGTCTCCATCAAATTCGTCGGAGCAGAACGGGCCGCCCTGGAACTGGCGATCAATTTCCGGCTCGTCCTCCGGCTTCACGACGGCCAGCACCTCCGCCGCGTAATCCTCGGCGCTGTCTTCCGGCACGTAGCCGATCTTTTTCGCACCGGGATTGTCATACCAGCCACGTGGATTGTTCGAGATGCCATAAACAACCTCGAAGTGGACATCCGGCGCTTCCAGGCTGCGGTGAGCGAGTTGCACCATGTCGCGCGGACTGAGCCACAGGCTCAACATGCGCACATTCGTCGGCTTCGGACGAAACTGTCCGATGCGCAGGCAAACGCTCGATACGCCATGCTTGTCGGAATAGAGGCGCGCCATGGCCTCGCCGAACACCTTGCTCACGCCATAGCGCGAATCCGGGCGGAACGGCTCGTCCGGCCCGATCGTCTTGTCGCGCCGGCAGAAGCCGACCGCATGGTTCGAGCTGGCGAACACGATCCGCTGGACGCCATTGCGGCGCGCCGCTTCATAGAGGTTGTAAAGGCCGATAATGTTGGCCTGCAGCACAACGTCCCACGGCCCTTCGATCGATTGTCCGCCAAGGTGAACGATCGCATCGACGTCCTTCGTCAGCGTATCGACGGCGGCCATGTCGCTGAGATCCGCGACGACCACCTCCTCGCCATCGCGCGCCGCCTCCATGCCCTGAATGTCGTTGAGGCGGATGACTGGATAGCGGCCGCGCAGCCCTTCGCGCAGCGTCTTGCCGATGCCGCCACCGGCTCCTGTGATCAGAATGCGTTTGTTCGGTCTCATGTTTGTCCTCTTCCTCGTCCTGGCCGCACCGCATCAGCCCTGAGTGTCAGCGACGCGCCTAGCATGAGACGGCAGTCGGCTTCCAGACTTTCACGCAGATCACCTTTACGCCGCCGGCAGGACCGGAACGGCGGCAAGCAGGCGGCGCGTATAGGCGTCTTGAGGATTGTCGTAGATCTCGGCTGCGGTACCGAGTTCGACGATGCGGCCACGGTACATGATGGCCACCCGGTCGCACAGATGACGCACCACCGACAGATCGTGCGAAATGAAGATCAGCGTCAGTGTGAGGTCCTGACGCAACCGGATCAGCAGGTTGATGATCTGCGCCTGGATCGAGACATCGAGAGACGCCACCGGCTCGTCGCACACCACCACGTCCGGCTGCATGGCGAGTGCCCGGGCGATCGCCACGCGCTGACGCTGGCCGCCGGAGAACTGATGCGGATAACGCGCGGCAAACGCCGGGTCGAGCCCGACCGCCGCCAGCCATTGATGCACGTAGGCCGGAGCGCCCGCCCGGCTGACAAGACCGTGCGCAATCGGCCCCTCAGCGATACTCTCACCGATCCGCATGCGTGGATTGAGCGAGGCGAACGGATCCTGAAAGATGGTTTGGATGCGGGTCGTGGTCTTGCGCGGACGGTTGCCATCGCTCATCGGCTTTTCGCCATCGAGGAGCACGATTCCGCTGTCAGGGGAATAGATGCCGGCCGCCATCCGGCCGAGCGTCGACTTGCCCGAGCCGGATTCGCCGACCAGCCCCAGTGCCTCGCCGCGTTGCAAGGTCAGGCTGACGCGATCGACGGCCTGCACGGACACGGGAGGGCGTGACAGGCCAAGTCTCCGGCCAATCGCGTAGAGGGCCCCCTGCTGCGTTTCAAAGCGTTTGCTGACGCTATCAATGACAAAATACCGCCCCTCTGCATCGGGTGTCCGGCTGGCCGGTCCGGTTTCGCGGCGCGGTGGCGGCGCAGCGTCCTGCACACCCGCGCCTCGCGCCAGCAACTGGCCGGGTTCGGTGCGCGACGGCAGTGCGTCGAGCAGGGCTTGGGTATAGGGATGCTGCGGCTTGGTCAGCACGTCGCGCACCGAACCCGTCTCGACGATCTTGCCGTGCCGCATCACGCAGATGCGGCTGGCAATGGCGGCAACGGTTGCCAGGTCATGGCTGATCCAGATCAGTGCGGTGCCGATCTCGGCCACCAGCTCCCGCATTTCCTCCAGGATTTCGGCCTGAATCGAAACGTCGAGCGCCGTGGTCGGCTCGTCGCAGATGATCAGCTGCGGCCGATGCAGCAGGGCGATCGCGATCGCCACGCGCTGGCGCATGCCCCCGGAAAACTGGTGCGGGTAGAAATCGACTTTGCTCTCCGGATCCGGAATGCGCACCTGGGCCAGCGCCGCGATCGCGCGCTGGCGTGCCTCATCAGGCGAAACCTGCTGGTGAGCCTTGATCGCAAGCCGGATCTGCTCCCCGATGGTCAACACCGGGTTGAGCGTCATCAGCGGATCCTGAAACACCATCGAGATGATCTTGCCACGGATCGCCCTCAGCTCCACCGCCGGAAGGCCGATCAGTTCGCGCCCCTCCAGCTTGATCGAGCCACTCTCGATTTTGCCCGGCGGATCGATCAGTCCGATGATCGAGAAACCCGTGATGCTCTTGCCGGAGCCGGATTCGCCGACGAGGCCGATCACCTCGCCACGGTGGAGGCTGAACGAGACGCCATCGACCGCCTTCACGACGCCATTGCGCGTATGGAAATGCGTGACGAGATCTTTGACTTCGAGCAGCGGCGGCATTCCGGTCGTCGTCATCGCCGCAGCCTCGGATTGGTCTGGTCGCGGATCTGGTCACCGACCAGATTGATGGCGACGATCAGAATGATCAGCGCGATGCCGGGGTAGATCGAGATCCAGTAGCGGCCCGAAAGCATGTACTGGAAGCCGTTGGAGATCAGCATGCCGAGAGAGGGTTCCGTAGGCGGCAGGCCGACCCCGAGGAAGGAGAGCGTCGCCTCCAGCGCAATGGCGTTGGCGACCTGCACTGTGGCGACGACAATCAGCGGCGGCAGGCAGTTCGGCAGAATGTGACGCCAGACCACGCGGCGCCCGGGCAGCGGCGTCGACAGCGCGGCCTCGACATAGTCCTTGTTGCGCTCGGCCGCGGCGGCTCCGTGCGCGGTGCGGGCGAAATAGGCGTATTGCGCGGCCGCCAGAGCCGCGATCAGTTGCCATTTCCCCTGCCCCAGCAAGGCCGAGAGCACCAGTGCCAGCAGGATGGCAGGAAAGGCGAGTTGCAGATCGATGATGCGCATCAGAAAGGCTTCCCAGCGGCCACCCGCATAGGCAGCGCCGATGCCGATGATGACGCCCGCCACCAGCGCGATCGAACCGGCGATCAGCCCCATCTGCAAAGAAATGCGCAAGCCGTAGAGAATGGCCGACAACAGATCGCGACCTTGCGCGTCAGTGCCGAGCAAATGCGTGTAACCGCCCGAGCCGACATAGCCGGGCGGCCGCCGCGCGTCCGACAGCACCAGGGTGGCCAGATCGTAGGGGTCCTGCGGTGCGATGAGCGGCGCCAACACGGCAACGCCGATCGTCAGGACAACGATGGCCAGCGCGATGACGGCAACCTTGCTCTCGCGAAATTCCTCCCAGAAGTGTGCGGCGGGCGAACCGGACGTCATCACGCGCGCCCTTTCCTAAGTCTCGGGTCGAGCGCGACGTAGGTGAGATCGACGATGAAATTGATGGCAATGAACACAAAGGCCACCAGCATCAGATAGGCGACCATCACAGGACGATCGAGCGACTGGATGGAATCGATGATCAGCTTGCCGATGCCCGGCCAGGAGAAGATCGTCTCGGTCACGACCGCGAAGGCGAGCGTCGAGGCAAATTCGAGCCCGAACACCGTCACGATCGGAATGGAAATCAGGCGCAGCACGTGCCGGCGCAGCACCGTCCATTCCGACAATCCTGCGGCCCGCGCGAACTTGATGGTGTCCGTCAGCATCACCTCGCGGGTGCCCGCGCGGGCCAGCCGGGTCATCAGCGCCAGCTTGAAGAAAGCGAGGTTCAACGCCGGCAGCAGCATGTGACTGAGACCGTTCAGCGTCAGAAAGCTCCACTCGATGCCGAACAGCATCGCGGTTTCACCGCGTCCGCCTGCCGGCAGGATCTGCAGTTCGACGGCGAAGGTCATGATCAGTACCAGCCCGATCCAGAACGTCGGCACGGAGAAGCCGAGAATGGAGATCGCCATGATGACCTTGGCGAGAGGACTGTCGGGCCGGTAGCCAGCATAGATCCCGGCCGGCACACCGACGATTGTGGCCAGCAGAACGGCGGCGAGCGTCAATTCCAGCGTCGCCGGCAGACGTGACAGGATCAGCTCAAAGACCGGCATGCCGAACACGAACGAGCGGCCGAAGTCGCCCTGCAGCGCGCGCCCCAGAAACGACAGGTATTGCTCCCATAGCGGCCGATCGAGCCCATATCGGGCGATGGTTTCGAGCCGGATCTGCTGGGTGGCGTCAGGGCTGAGCAGCACATCGATCGGGTTGCCGATCGCATAAACGCCGACGAACACGAGAAACGACATCACCAGCATCACGATCAGCGCCTGAAATGCGCGCTCGACGATCTGGCTCAGCATGATGCGAGGACATTCACCATGCTTTCGTTTTTAGTATGCGGACCGGGGTTCCCGCAATGCCGAACGCGTTCCTGGGGTCGCGAACAAACGCGCTCTCCCCTTTCTCGCGACCATCGGGCTCGTCGTGCCTGCCCGGACTGGCGAGATCGTGGGTTTCGTGGCTATAAGGGGCGAACGTTTCAACCTGCGTGCCGTCGGCACCCTTTCCAAAACGCCTCGGAGATTGGCTGCGGACACTTCGCGCCGGCCCCGCCTTGGCTGACTTTGACGAGCTTCGGAGACGCGTATGAAGACCTACACAATCGCAGCCATCCCCGGCGACGGCATTGGCACGGAAGTCATACAGGCCGGGATTGAGGCGCTCGAGGCAGTGGCCCAGCGCGATGGTGGTTTCACGCTCAAGTTCGATCACTTCGACTGGGGCGGCGAATACTACAAGAAGCACGGCCGTATGATGCCCGCCGACGGCCGTGATCAAATCAAGAATCACGATGCGATCCTGTTCGGATCGGCCGGTCATCCCGACATCCCAGATCACATCACTCTGTGGGGCCTGCGGCTCGCCATCTGTCAGCCCTTCGACCAGTACGCCAACGTGCGTCCCACGCGCGTCCTGCCGGGCATCGTCTCGCCACTGCGCGCGGTCGAGGACAAGGAGCTCGACTGGGTGATCGTGCGTGAGAACTCGGAGGGTGAGTATTCCGGCGTCGGCGGACGGGTGCATCAGGGCTCGCCGCTGGAGACGGCGACGGACGTGGCCATGTTCACGCGCGCGGGCGTCGAGCGCATCATGCGCTTTGCGTTCCGGCTCGCCCAATCACGGCCGCGCAAGCTGCTGACCGTCGTCACCAAGTCGAACGCGCAGCGTCATGCCATGGTGATGTGGGACGAGATTGCCACCGAGATCGCGCGCGAATTCCCGGACGTGACCTGGGATAAGATGCTGGTCGATGCCATGACCATGCGCATGGTGATGAAGCCGCAATCGATCGACACCATCGTGGCGACCAATCTTCACGCCGACATCCTGTCAGATCTGGCCGCGGCCCTGGCCGGCTCGTTGGGCATCGCGCCGACGGCCAACATCAATCCGGAGCGGCAATTCCCGTCGATGTTCGAGCCGATTCACGGTTCGGCGTTCGACATCATGGGCAAGGGCATCGCCAATCCGGTCGGGACATTCTGGTCCGCCGTCATGTTGCTGGAACATCTCGGTGAGAAGCCCGCGGCAGCGCGTCTGATGACCGCAATCGAGCGTGTGACGGCGGATCCGCGTTTCCATACCCCCGATCTCGGCGGCAAGGCGCGCACGGCGGATGTCACGGCGGCACTGATCAACGCGGTCCAGGGCGCCAACGCCTGATCCGATGCCGTTCGGCCGGAGCTGCGGCTCGGAGCACCCTTTCGCGATCGGCTCACATGTCCTAAGAGCGCCGAAACGCTTTCAGGACAGCCTTGGCGAATGATCCGACTAGACAGCATCAGCAAGCAAAACGGCCACCAGATCGTCTTCGTGGAGGCCTCGACGGCGCTCCATAAAGGGGAGAAGGTTGGGCTCGTCGGCCCCAACGGTGCGGGCAAGACGACCCTTTTCCGGCTGATTACGGGCCAGGAGCAGCCGGACGAGGGCCAGGTATCGGTCGATCGCGATGTCACCATCGGCTATTTCAGCCAGGACGTCGGCGAGATGTCCGGCCGCAGCGCCGTCGCGGAGGTCATGGACGGCGCCGGCCCGGTGAGCACGGTTGCCGCTGAGCTGGCAGAGCTCGAAGCGGCCATGGCCGACCCCGACCGTGCCGACGAGATGGAGGACATCATCACCCGCTATGGCGAGGTGCAGGCGCGCTTCGAGGAACTCGGCGGCTATGCGCTCGACGGGCGGGCGCGGGAAGTTCTGGCCGGTCTCTCCTTCAGCCAGGAGATGATGGACGGCGATGTCGGTGCGCTCTCGGGCGGATGGAAGATGCGTGTCGCTCTCGCCCGTATTCTGCTCATGCGCCCCGATGCCATGCTGCTCGACGAGCCAAGCAACCACCTCGATCTGGAAAGCCTCATCTGGCTGGAGAACTTTCTCAAAGCCTATGACGGTGTGCTGCTGATGACGTCGCACGATCGCGAGTTCATGGATCGCATCGTGACGAAAATCGTCGAGATCGATGGCGGCACGCTGACGGCCTATTCGGGCGACTACGAGTTTTATACGCAGCAGCGCGCGCTCGCTGAGAAACAGCAGCAGGCCCAGTTCGACCGCCAGCAAGCGATGCTGGCGAAGGAGCTCAAATTCATCGAGCGTTTCAAGGCGCGCGCCTCACATGCGGCACAGGTACAGAGCCGCGTGAAGAACCTGGAGAAGATCGAACGCGTTACACCGCCGCGGCGGCGCGAGAGTATCGTCTTCGAGTTCCCGCCCGCGCCACGGTCCGGCGAGGATGTCGCCAGTCTGAAGAGTATCCATAAACGCTATGGCACCCAGAAGATCTATGAGGGGCTCGACTTCCAGGTGCGCCGCAAGGAACGCTGGTGTGTGATGGGCGTCAACGGCGCGGGGAAGTCGACGCTGTTGAAGCTGATTGCCGGTGCGACACAGCCCGATGAGGGAACAGTGGCGATCGGCCCAAGCGTCAAGATGGGCTATTTTGCCCAGCACGCCATGGACCTGCTCGACGGCGAGCAAACCGTCTTTCAATGGCTGGAAGACTCTTTTCCCAAGGCAGCGCAAGGTTCACTGCGGGCGCTGGCCGGTTGCTTCGGGTTTTCGGGCGACGACGTGGAGAAAAAGTGCCGCGTGCTCTCCGGTGGCGAGAAGGCGCGCCTCGTCATGGCGCAGATGCTTTTCGACCCGCCGAACTTCCTCGTGCTCGACGAACCGACCAACCACCTCGACGTGATGACCAAGGAAATGCTCATCAAGGCGTTGTCACAGTACGAAGGCGCCATGCTGTTCGTCTCGCACGACCGGCACTTTCTAGCGGCACTGTCCAATCGTGTGCTGGAACTGACGCCAGAAGGCATTCACACGTATGGCGGCGGCTATCCGGAGTACGTGGCGCGCAATGGCTATGAGGCTCCAGGTCTGCGGAGCTGACGCGGCGGCACGGCTAGTGCCGCCAGCTCTTGTCCTCGCGGCGCGCTTCGCTATCGCATCAGCTCGCGGGAAATAATCAGGCGCTGGACTTCGCTGGTGCCCTCTACGATCTGGAGCACCTTGGCCTCACCCAGCAGACCCGAGACGTCGAACTCCTCGAACACGCCGTAGCCGCCATGGACCTGAACGGCGATGTCTGCAATCTCGCTGGCCATTTCACTGGCGAACAACTTCACCATGGAGGTCTCGGTGCGGAACGCCCTGCCCTCGTCCACCATCGCCGCTGCATTGCGAACCATGAGCTCTGCGGCATGGATCTTGGTCAGCGCGTCCGCCAGGGGAAATGCCAGCCCCTGATTGGAGAGAACGGGAACTCCGCCCACCTTACGATTCGCCCCATACTCCCGTGCAAGATCCACGGCTTTACGCGACAGGCCGAGCCCCGTCGCGGCAACCAGGATGCGGCCGATGGAAAGGGTGGTCAGTATCTGTTTCAGCCCATCGCCCCGATTGCCCACCATATTGGTCTTCGGGATGCGACACTCATCGAGATAGAGCTCGACGGAGTCCGCGATGCGCCAACCGATCTTGCGCCCCGCCTTGCCGCCCCGGAATCCCGGCGTGCCGACCGGCACAACAAACGTCGAGAGCCCTTTCGCTCCTTTGTCCGGATCAGTCACTGCGATGATGGTGGAGAGGCCGTGCAACGGCGTTCCGGCGTTGGTCGAGAAGATCTTCGAGCCCGTGAGGACGTAATGATCGCCATCTTCGACCGCCCGCGTCCGCGTCGCAGCAACGTCCGAACCGCCGTGCGGCTCGCTGACACCAAAAGAGGCGACCATGTCGCCCCGGCAGAGGGGCGCAAGCCACTGCTCTTTCAGCTCCGGCGATCCATAGCGCGCGATGACCGTCATCGGTGCGCTGTTGCAGAGATAGATGGCGGCAAAGCCAGGCTCGATGCGCGCCAGCTCCTCCGCGACGATGGCGGCGCCCCGGGCTCCCAGACCGCCTCCGTCATAGTCGGGATCATAGGCCGTCCCCATGAAGCCCAGAGACAGAAACGCCTTGACGAGGTCCGTCGGAAATTCATGCCGGTCTACAAAAGGCTTGATGCGGGGCCGCAGTTCCTGCTGGCAAAATGCCTCCAGGCTCGATTTCAGAAGTGTTTCGTCTTCATTCAGATCGAGCAGCATGACGTTTCCTCAGCAGTTTCTGTGCGGAATGTTTCGCGCATGGCACGCGTTGCGGCCGGCGGCCTGCATTGCACCCTCAGTTATCGGACGTGTGCGGGAAGCCACATGGCAATTCCCGGAAACGCGATCATACAAAACAGGGCGAGGACCTGCAGGATGATGAATGGCCAGACGCCCGAGAATATGTCTCCCAGTGAAACTTCGGGCGGCGCGACGCCTTTGAGATAAAATGCGGCGGGGCCGAATGGCGGAGACAGATAGGAAATCTGCATGTTCATGCAGAAGAGGATGCCGAACCAGACGGGATCGTAGCCGAGGCTTTTGATAATGGGCACGAAAATCGGCATGGTCAGCAAGGCAATACCGATCCAGTCGATGAAACAGCCGAGCACGATGAGAATGGTCATCATCAGGAGAAGCGTGGCCAGCGGACCAAAACCGAGGTCAAGGATCTCTGCGCGCAGGAAGTCGGTGCCACCAGCCAGCGTATAGATGCCGACCAGCGCCGACGCACCGAAGAAGATCCACGTCACCATGGCGACCGTGCGGCCTGTCTGGACCACGGAATGGCGAAGGTTGTCGAAGGTAAACTGTCCGTTCGCGGCGAGAATGACGATCGCACCCAGCGTTCCGAGCGCGCCGACTTCGGTCGGCGTGGCAATGCCGGTGTAAAAGCAGGTCATCACGAACGCGATAAGGAGTGCCGGGGCAATGAGCTGGCGCATCTCAATCAACCGCTGGGAAAGCGGAATCTCATACTCACTCGCGTCCGGTGGAGGAGCCAGCTCCGGGCGACGCCAGCAAATGAAGATGACATAGATCGTATAGAGTGCGGCAAGCAGCAGGCCGGGCCCGATCGCTGCGATGAACAATTGACCGATCGAAACCTGGGCTACAAGACCATAGACGATCAGCACGACAGACGGAGGGATCATCGTCCCCAATGATCCGCCCGCGCAAATTACGCCGCTCACCAGCCGCTTGTCATAGCCGCGCCTCAGCATGGCAGGCAGGCAGACGAGGCCGAGAGTGACGATCTCCGCACCGATGACGCCAACCATGGCGGCCATGATCGTCGAGGCAACAATCGTGGCAACGGCCAGACCGCCAGGAATACGCCCCACCAGCAGATGCAGGGATTTGAACATCCCCTCCACGAGGCCGCTGCGCTCCAGAATGCAGCCCATGAGAACAAACAGCGGCACCGAGATGAGCGCGTAGTTGTTCATCAGTGTATAAATGCGGCTGACGATCAGAAAGAAGCTCTCCGTCCCGAAGATAATGAAGCCGAACACTCCGGCGGTGAACGCCGTAACGAAGGCCAGCGGAAGCCCGATCACCATCAAGGAGACCATGAGCATCACGATCAGCAGCGTGCCGTATTCGATAGACATCTGGATACCTATGCCGGTCGGAGGTGCTGGAGCTCAGTCAAGCGGACGGGAGGTTGCATCGGCGCTTGCGCCCACCGCTCCATCCTCGCCACGAAGCCGGCGAATGAGATTGATGATGGCCTGCACGAACATGAGCGTGGCGCCGATGGGTATGGCGAGCTTCATGACGACGGGTGTCGGCGCGTTCCATGCCGTGCCGGTGGTCTCGAAGTCCCGCAAGGACGGAATGGCCTGGGCGATGCCGAACCAGATCAGCACCGCGAGAACGATCAGGATGATGATATCGGCCGCGATGTCCGACAGGAATTTCGCACGTGCCGGGAGCATGTTGTAGATCACGTCAATGCGAACGTGATCACCACGCTGCAGCGCGCCTGCTCCCGAGAGAACGTAGTGCACGCCCGCCAGCGCGATAACGAGGTCGGCGCCCCATACCGTGGGCGAATGGAAGATATAGCGCGCGCCCACATCATAGGCGGTGATCAAGAACACGAGGAAGTAGATCCAGGCGATTCCGTTGCTGAACGCGGCAATCGCGCGGTTAATCATGGTCATGGCAGCATCCCCCGGGCGCGGGAGGTGCGGAGCCACGGCCCCGCACCAGACACACCGTTCAGCCCATCAGACCCCGGCTTTTCAGATAGGCGATCTGGCCATCCACCGCCTTTTTGCAGAGTTCATTCTTTTGCGCGTATTGCTGCCAGACTTCCTCTGCGACCGCGCGGTACTGCTTCCGTGACTCGGGCGTCCAGGCAATCATTTCAACTTTCTTTTCAGCCAGGCTCTTGGCGGTCTCGGTGTCCTGGCGCGCAACGCTTTGCACCATGTCGCGGCTGAAATCGCGGACGGCAATCGTGAGGATCGCCTTCAGATCCGGGGTCAATGCCTCCCAGCGATCCTGGTTCACGGAGACGTCGCCGACGGGCATCGAATGGAAGCCGGGAAAGAGCGCGTACTTCGCCTTTTCGTGCAGGCCGATTTCGGCGTTCATGCCAAGTGTGCCCCAATCCGCCGCCTCGATGACGCCGCGATCCAGGCCACTGAACACTTCGGTGCCGGGCAGGTTCACGGCCACGACGCCGAACTTGGCAAAGATGTCCGCCGACATACCCTGCGGCAAGCGCATCTTCAGGCCCTTCAACTCGTCGGGACTGCGGACGGCGCGCGAGACCGGAATCGCTTCGACGCCCCACCATGCCACACCGATCGGATGGATCTTGAAGGGCTTGTAGATCTCCTGCAGCAGTTCAAGGCCACCGTAGTTCTCGAAGTAGTCTTGAGCCTGATAGGGCGTATCGTAAGCGCCGTTGAGATCGCCGATGACGCCGAAGGCGGGATTGCGGCCGGTCCAGTAGACGGTGGCCGGGTGGTGGCCATCGAGCAGGCCGCGTGACACCGCGTCCAGCGTTTCCAGCAGCCCCACCGCAGCACCTGCAGCCAGCGGTGTGATCTGGACACGTCCTTCGCTCATCGTCTTTACGTTTTCGCAAAACCGCTCGAACGCCTGCTGATTGACGGTGCCGGCCTGCCAAAGGGTTTGCATGCGCCAGCGATGCGTTTTCTGAGCGATCGCCGGTGCGGCGAGAGTAGCAGTTGCCGTAAGCGCAGCCGCGCCGCCAGCCATCATGTTGCGTCTTGTGACCATTGTTTCCTCCTCCGTTGTTCTGCCCGCTCGTTTGGGCGGTTGATCAGGCAAAAAGGGACTTTTCCATACGGGGCAGCGGATCGAGGATCCGCACCGGTTGGAATTCCATGAGATCGAGAATGTCTCGCCGGACGTCGACGCCGTCTGCAACCTCGGCGAGTTCGAGGCCATCCGCTGCGACACGGAACACGGCGCGCTCTGTAACGATGAGGGCCTCCTGCCCGCGCTCCCTCACGCCGTCACCTACGCGATAGGTGATGCTGTCTGCTTTGCGGACGAACTTGTTGACCTTGCCTTCCCGCGTGATCGCGAGACGCCCGCCCGAAAAATCGCACCCCAATCCGCCGGTCGTAAACGTACCGGTAAAGACGAGGCGCCGCGCATTGGCGGCAATATCGATAAAGCCACCAGCGCCGGGATTAGCCACACCGAATTTGCTGACGTTGACGTTGCCTTCTTCGTCAAACTGGGCAAACGCCAAGGCCGCGAAGGGGCAAAGTCCGCCATTGATGAAATCGAATTGCGAGGCGCCATCCAACAGCGCTTCCGGATTCCAATTCGCCGAAAACTGCCAGCCGCTCATCACGAAACCGCCGAACGGGCCGTGTTCCGTGGTGAAGTGGTAGTTATAAAGCGTTTCGTCGGTCAGCACGCCGTCTTCAGCCATCACCTGCGGTGCGTCCGACGACGCACCGAAGCCGAAGATGGAAACCTCACCGGACCGCACCTCGCGCGAGGCACGGCGGGCGATGACCTTGTCAGCCGAGATCGGCAGCGGCCCCTGCTTCAACGAATGCTTGGCCATGCCGAGGTAGCCCGGATCGTAGGCGACATCGGTGCTCATCATCATGTCCGGATCCACGACGATGGCATCCACGAGCACGCCTGGCAGCCTTACGGATGACACGGCACGCGAGTGGCGGGGAACGATGCGGCGCACCTGCGCGATCACTTTTCCGCCACACGCCTTCACGGCCAGCGCGATCTGCAGATTGCTCGATACCAGCGGCTCGTCCTCCCACGAGAGATTGCCGAACTCGTCTGCAGATGCCGCGCGGATGATGCCGACGTTGAGCTGCCATGTCGGATAGAAGAGATGCTCTTCGCCGCGGAAATTCATCACCTCGACGAGGTCGTCCTTGCAGAGAGGAGTGAACTTGCCGCCGCCCTTCCGCGGATCGATGTACGTGCCGAGACCGATTTTCGTGAGATAGCCCGGCGAACGGCGCGCGACCTCGCGTAGCCAATGCATCGTCGCGCCGATCGGCCAGGAATAGGCCTCGATCTTGTTCTCGCGGATCAGTCCCATAAGGGCAGGCCGTTCACCCGTCCGGGGATTTACCGGATTGATGTACGAGCCCGAGACAATGCGCTTCATGAGGCCTTCGCGCGCCACGTGATCCATGCCGGGAATGCCGACTGCATCTCCGGTGCCGCACGGGAAATAGAACGTCAGCCCGCGCGGCGTTCCCGAGGCAGCAAAGCGCTCACCGACGGCCTTGAGCATGAGGTCCGGCGTGATCCAGCCGATCACACCAACGCTCGCCACCGCGTCCCCATCCTGAATGAGTGCGGCCGCCTGGGCAGGAGAAACGACCTTGCTTGCATGTGTAGTCATCGGACGGTTCATGAGCGCATTCCAAAGCGTTTGAAGGTGGCAGCGGCGGCTTCGCTGCGGCAATCCTCGACGAACAGGATGTTCGCCTCCATATCGTCGGCCTCGCCGCTTGCCATGATCTGGCGCGCGAAGAACCGTTTCGTGGACGCGACGGCTTCAGCTGGGAGTTTTGCCAAAGCCTCGGCCTCGGCCACGGCGCCTTCAAGTGCGTTATCCGCGAGGATATCCGCCACGCCCAGTCGATAGGCCTCCGCGCCGTCGATGGATGACGCCCCCCAGGTCAGACGGCGCGCGGCGACCGGACCGCAGCGCGCGGAGAGCACGGTCAGCCCCCACGGCGGGATCCATCCATTCGGAACCTCCGGCAGATGCCAGCGCGTACCCGGTTCGCTCACCACCACATCGCAGGACGCAGCGAGAATGAAACCTCCGCCGAGCGCGAAACCGGAAACCGCGGAAACGACCGGCTTGGAGAGAAAGGAAATGCCGCGCGCGAAGGCCGCGGTGTCCGCCTCATGCGCCGCCATGCCATGGCGATCGAGGGTTGCCAATTCCTTCAAGTCCGAGCCTGCGCAAAAGCCCGGAGGCGTTCCCGACAGCACGATGGCGGACACGGTATCGTCCGCGTCCAGCGCAGCGAAACGCGTGCGCAGCGCCATGACGGTTGCATGATCGAGTGCGTTCCGCCGGCTTGGCCGATCGATCTCGATCACGCAGACCGGACCGCGTCGCTCCTCTTTGAACACTGAATGCTCCATCTTTGTTACCCGTCAATCGAGCCGCGCACCGTCGCGATTGAGAATTGTGCGCAGGTCACTGCCATCGATCTGGCGCGGCGCGACGCGCTCCTTCACGGCGATGGCCGCTGCATGCCCTATGGCGTGGCCGTAGGAAAAGCACTGTGCCGTGACACGCGCGGAGGCGAGCGCCTCATGTTCGGCGGAGAGACAGCGGCCGGCTACGAGCAGGCCTTCCCCCCGCTCCGGCACGAAGCAGCCGTACGGCACCTCGTAAACGTCCTCCATCAGCCATTCGAGTTTCGGCTTCGCACCGGAATGCAACTCGATCGGCCAGGGTGAGCGCGCGATGCCATCCGCACGCTTGTGGCCAGCCAGGACATCGGCATTGGCAAGGCGTCTGGTTCCGACGATCTGCCGGGTCTGGCGCACACCCACCTGAACACCCGTATCGTTGACGAACGCGTTCTCGCAGCCGGCAATGTGATTGCGCAGGAAACCTTCATACTGGCGCACCTGCTTGCGGCCTTCGATCTCGGCCTCGGTCAGATCCTCCGCGATCAACGGGTTCAATTCTCGCCCATCGCGCCCAACGATCCGTGTGACATTGCAGAGGATTTCGTTTGGACGCGGCGTCGGAAACAGAAAGATCTTCGAGCGCGGGAGACAGTAGTCGCCTTGAGCATGAAGCTTCGAAATCAATTCGGAGATGTGAGGTCCGAGGATGCTGTCCTCACCCTCAACCTCGCGCAACCGAGCGACATCCACTCCAATCATGCGGAAAATCATGGTCGGGTTCTGTACGCGCCCGTTGTCCCCGATTGTGCAAGGTAACCCCGCCATGGCGGCGATATCGGCATCACCCGACGCATCGATCACGAGCTTGGCGTTCGCCGTCAGCGGGCCTTGCTTGGTGTACCCGCGCACGCCATTGATGCGATCGCCTTCCGCCAAAACCTCGGTGACGACGGTATGATAGAGCACATGGACACCGGCATCCGCGAGAAGGTCGTCTCCGGTTTCGCGCCAAGCCAGTTGATCGTGAACACGCGTGAAGGTCTTTCCGTAGCGGATCGGACCGGTCAAGCCGCCCCGCGCCTCCATACGAGACACGAATTCGTCGAGAAAGCCGAACACTGCCTGGACCGGCGGGCGCGTGTCGTCCGCTGAGACTTCATACATTCCGCATACGGTGCCCGAGAGCCCAGCCACCGCAGCACCACCGCAGAAACCGTAGCGCTCGAGCACTGTGACCTTCAAACCCTGGCGTGCGGCCGTCACGGCGGCGGCTACTCCTGCCGCTCCTCCGCCGACCACCAACACATCACACGCAATATCCAGCGATGCCCGGCTGTCCCGGCCCTGCAGCCCTCGTTGCATGTTTCATCCCGATATTTTTATAATATATCTATAACATATCCAAAAGCCGAACGGCGTCAAGAGATGTCCAAAGAGCACATCACTCCGTAACCTGAAGCTATTGATAAAAATATGTTTTTTACCGTTCGCGCTCGACGATCCGGCGCGTCAGCTGCTCGGCATAGTCGATCATGACGGTGACAGATTGCCTGGCCGCTGCCTCTTCGCCACTCGCCACCGCCCGCAGAAGCGCGGCATGAACTTTCGTCACCTGCGGCAGGTCCTCCAGATCCGGATGATAGCGAAAGTAGAACCGCCTCGTCAGGATATGCAGCGGCTCGAGCGCGGCGGCCGTGAAGGGGTTGCCGGCGATGTCTGCCAGCAATTGCTTGTAAATGAATTGCTTGCCGAGAAATTCCCGGATCTGATGTGTCCGTCCAATCTCCTCCATTTCGTCGGCCAGCTTGTTGAGCTCGCGCTTGTCGGAGGCGAGCACCCGCCGCGCCGCGCGCACCGCAACCAGACGCTCCAGCTCCCTGCGGGTCTCGATGACCAGGAGTTGCGTGTGAAGGTCTATCGGCGAGATGACGATTCCGTGCCGGCGTACGATTTGGACGATATGGCCGACGGCAAGCCGCTGAAGCGCCTCACGAACCGGGGTCCGTCCGATATCGACGGCTTCGGCAATGGCCGCTTCCGACCACGTGCTGCCCGGCGGGAAAACCAGGGTCACGATACGCTCTTCAATGGCCCGATACGCCTCCGCGGACAGGGACGCAGATGACTTGGTATCGGAAAACTTCCTAGCCTTCGTCACAGTATATCCTTCGCGCGGCACCTTCTTCCCCGCCATTCGATTGCGGCGCGCGCCAGTCAATGAACATCCTGATTGTCTGCGCCCGCGCGTGGCGTCTCACGTTAGCATGCGGCGCGCAAGCCCTTTAGGAAGCGTATTGCTTGGTCAAATGGTAGATGGCCTGCGGGGGCGTATAGGGAGATTCAGCAGGCCTGCACTCGGGAGGTCAGGTTGAAAGTTATCAATCAAATGAGGATGAAGGCGGATCCGACCGCAGAAACCACACCGATTTCATCTCGCGACGTTTCGGATCTAGCCGCGGGCCGGCTCTCCCGAAGAAACAAGTGCGCCGAGCCTCTTCAGGTGATCGCCGACGAACTGCCTCGTCGGCCCGTGTACGAGGCGGAGCGCCTCATCAAACTTGGTCTTCGCGTCTCCGATCATCACTTCAGGTCCATTGACCATTCGGGCGTCCATGTAGACGAATATCTGGCGCAGGTGATGATTGGCGAATGCGGCCCCCAGCGCACCGTTGCTCACACCCATGATGGCGATGGGTTTCCCGGCGAACGGCTGCTCCGGCGGGCGCGACGCCCAGTCGATCGCATTCTTCAGCACGCCCGGAACAGAACGATTGTATTCCGGCGACGCGATAACGAGGCCATCCGCAGCCCGGATCGCTTCCCGGAACGTCGCGACATCGGAGGGATCTCCAGCGAGGCGCACATCGTCGTTATAGATGGGGATCTGTGCGAGATCGAAAATATCTATCTCCATTCCAGGCGGCGCGAGTTCACGCACGGCCCGCAGCAGAGCCGTGTTGAAGGAGTGCTCGCGCAAGCTTCCTGAAATTCCGAGGATCTTCATGACCTGCTCCTCCGCGTGCCGTGTCCTGCGTTTATGAGACAAGCCCGGAAAGGTCATTCACGATCCGGCCTTCCCGGATCGGAAGGCAGTTCGCGGGAAACTCCTGCACGATTTCAACCGATCGCGCGAGGAGCCTGTCGTGAAAGGCTTCCAGGGAAGCCATCATCGGCGCGATGAACTGATCGTGCAGCACGAGCACCGACCAGTCCTGCGCCTCAAGCATGGCTTCCGCTCGACCGGCCCAGCCGGCTCTGGTTTCATCCCAATCGCGCGGCACATTGTTCCAGGTGACAACGGTATAGCGATGCTCCGTCAGATAATCGACGGCTCCCTGGCTCAGAACATGAGGGCCGAGCGCCCCTCCTCCATTCGGCCGGAAAAATTTTCGCGGATGCGCGAGCGGACCAAGCAGCTTCTCAGTCTCACCGACTTCTGTTCGCACCCTTTCGGGAGCGCCGTCTGAACCCAGCGGCTGACCGTGCGTGAGCGTGTGATTGCCGATCCAGTGTCCTTCGGCATGAGCACGCTCGGCGAGACGCCGGGCCGCGGGGTCTTTCAACCGCTCGCCCACAACGAAAAAAGTTGCCTTGATCGCGCGCCGTTGCAGGAAATCGAGCAGCTTATCCGTGGCTCCCGGCCAAGGACCATTGTCGAACGTATAAGTCAGACGCTTCACGGACTCTCGCTTCACCACCCCGGGCATCTTCCTGAGTTGATCGCCGTCAGCCCTGCTGAAGTTCTGCGCGCACGATTGCGGCGCCGTCCGCCATCGCCTTGAGTTTTCCGAATGCAACGTCGCGCGACAGATATTTCATGCCGCAGTCAGGCGCCGCTATCAGCCGGCCGGCCGGCAGATGCTTCAGCCCCCCGCGCAGCCGCTCTGCCACCTTTTCCGGTGTCTCGATATTGGGATCACCGAGATCGATCACACCCAGCATGATCGACTTACCCGAGAGATCCTTGAGTACGCCGAGGTCCACCTTCGGCTGAGCCGCCTCGATGGAAATCTGATTGGCGGTGGTGTCCGCGAGTTCGGAGAGGAACGCATAACCACTTGGCTTGCCCGACACGAGATGCGCGTAGCCGAAACACAGATGCACGGCGGTGGTTGCCGAAAGGCCCTTCAATGCCGCGTTGATCGCGCGCACGGCCACCCGTTTCGCAGCTTCCGGGTCCTGACGCAGCCATGGCTCATCGAGCTGGATGATGTCTGCGCCCGCCTTTTCCAGCTCCTTGGCCTCCGCGTTCAGCGCCGCCGCGAAATCCATCACCATCTCGTCGGGATCCTTGTAGTGCTCGTTGTGGCACTGGCGGGACATGGTGAAGGGGCCGGGCATCGTGATCTTGATCGTCCGGTCGGTGTTCCGGCGCAGAAACTCGACGTCGCGAACCTCCACGGCATGGGTCCTCCGCACTTTCGATACGACGCGCGGCATTGCTCCCTGACGGCCGGTCGGCAGCGTGACGATTTTGGGCGTGTCGCAGTCCACGCCCTCAAGCTCGGTTACGAAGCGATTGGAGTAGCTTTCGCGGCGGATCTCACCATCCGTGACGATATCGATGCCGGCGCGTTCCATGTCGCGAATGGCGAGGATCGTGGCGTCGTCCTGAGCAGCCTCGAGGTGGCCTTCGTCGATGCGCCAGATATCGGTCACGCGCACGCGCGGTACCGTTTGCGACTTGAGCTTCTCGCGGTCCACAAGCCAGTCCGGCTGCGGATAACTTCCCACAACAGTGGTCGGGATAAGTTTCTGCATGTGGGCTACTCCCTTGATCGTTGTTATTGGATTTATCGATTGCGGCGAGGACGCCGCGCGCCCGTAAGCTCCAGATCCTTTTCGGGCTTCGTTTTCAGCCGCTTTGCCAATTCGCCTTTGCGAATGACCGGCATCTTCGGCACCGGCTCTCCCGCAGTCCCCAGGTTGGTCAGAATGCTCTGGCGCAGAAGATCGCCCGTGAGCGTGTAATGATCGATGATCAACGCAACCGCGTGGTCGGCATCCCTCGCCAGCACGGCGTCTGCGATCGCCTCATGCTCCTTGAGCACATCGGGACGCTCGTTGTTGCTGAGCCGGGCGAGATAACGATAGCGGTTGTTCTCGTCATAGAGCTGGTTGCAGAGCCGCAGGAGTGTCGTCGAACCGCAGGCCGAAACAAGGCTCAAATGGAAATCCTTGTGGGCACGTTCCCACTCGCCGCTCTGCGGATAGCTGCCGGCCAGGGAGACACGAGGTGTACTGGCGAGCCGATAGCGCGCGAGCACGATGCCCTCTTCCCACTCTCGCCCCCCGTGACGTATCGCAAGACGCAGGGCGCGTTCCTCGATCCAGCACCGGATCGCAAGCAGCTCTTCAAACTCGCTTGCGCTGGCTTCCGCGACCCGGAAACCGCGCTGATCGAGCCGCTCCACGAGTCCATCGGCCGTGAGCAGGCTCAAGGCCTCGCGGATTGGCGTCGCGCCGGTCTCATAGCGTGTTTTCAGATCCTCGATCTTCAGCTTGGAGCCGGGCGCGAACACTCCCTGGATGATATCGTCGCGAAGCCGGCCATAGAGGCGGCCGGTGCGCGATCGGCCGGGTTCCTGACTGAACGGTCCGCGGATCATATCGGCTCTATGCGATGAAGCTGGAATCTTCCGTTTCGGCAACGATCCGGTTCGTCAGCGTCCCAACGCCATCGACCTCGACTGAAATTTCGTCGCCCGGGCGCATCCATACTGGCGGCTTGCGCGCGTGACCGACGCCCTCCGGCGTACCCGTCGCGATCAAATCGCCGGGCTCCAGAACCCAGATCTCGGACAGAATTGCGATGGTGCGCGGCACACTGAACAGCATGTGTTCCGTGTTGGAACTCTGCATAACGTTGCCATTCAGGCGGGAGCGGATACCGAGGCCGCGAGCGCCGGGCGACACTTCATCCGCCGTCACGATCCAGGGGCCGAGCGGTCCCGTGCCGTGGAAGTTCTTACCCGCCGTCCACTGCGACGTGCGACGCTGATAATCGCGAATGGTACCATCATTGAAGACGGTGTAACCGAAGATGACCTTGAGCGCGTCGTCCTCGCGCACGTGATGGCAACGCTTGCCGATGACGATGACAAGCTCCGTTTCATAATCGAGGCGCTCGGAACAGCGCGGAGCGATGATAGGGTCCTCGGGGCCGATCAGCGAGCTGTTGGCACGCAGAAAGATCGACGGATAGTCGGGAACGTTGTGCCCGCCTTCCTTGGCATGATCGGCATAATTGAGACCAAGGCAGATGAATTTCCCCGCATTCGGAAGCGGAGAAAGAAGGCGGCATGTGCCGAGTGGCAGGCGCGGCGCCTTGGGATCGGCCGCCAGACGAGCAACGTTGGCCTGCAAGTCCGCATTCTCGACGACGGCGCGCACCGACGTGGCATTTCCGGTCACCGGGCTGAGATCGATGATCTCGTCCCCCGCAACGACTCCAAGCCGGCTTCTGCCGCTTTCCTCGAATGCCGCGTAACGCATGTCGTCCTCGATATTCGGCCCGCTCTGCAGGCGCGTTTCATCCCTAGAAGATCAGTCACGAATATCGATATTTTTTTGGTCGGTCAACAAATCAGAATAAATATCGATATTTCTTGACCGCGCCCTGAACCGCGTCCTATCGTTAGACACGGAGCAAATGTGACCGGGCAGGAAGCCGGGCGAAATCGAACTCCGGGAGGAAACATCATGTCGGGTTTCGCGAAGCTGCTATTCGCGCTGGGCGCACTCGTAGCCCTGCCATCTGTCACGCTGGCGCAGAGTAAAGTCACCGTCGGCATGGCCAGCGGCGTCAATCAGGTGCCATCGCTGGTCGCCTCGCAAGAGGGCTTCTTCAAGGAAGAGGGCCTCGATGTCGAACTGAAACCTGTGGTTCGTGGCAACCTTGCCGTCGAGGCGATCGTCGCGGGCTCCATGCAGTTCGCTGAAGTTTCAGACGTCGTCCTGTTCTCGGCGATCGACAAGGGCATTCCCCTGGTCGCGATCGGCGCGGGCTCGCGCGGTTTCACCGGCAAGATGGTAGGCTCTCCAGATCTCGGCGAGGTGAAATCTCTCGCCGATCTCAAGGGCAAGCGTATCGGGATGCAGGTCGGCACAGGTGTGCACGGCGTTTTCCTGAACCTCGTCAAGAAAGAGGGCCTCAAGGAAAGCGACTTCCAGATTTCCAACGTCCGCGTCACGGATATGCCGACTGCGATGGCCTCGAAAGGTACATTCGACGCCGTGCTCGGATGGGATCCCATGATGCAGCGGATCGTGCAGGGCGGCAACGGCAAGGAAATCATCAGCGCCAAGCAATTCCAGGACATGGCTGAGATCACCTACCCGCTGATCCTAGTTGCCGATAAGGGCTACATCGAGAAGAACCGCGACACCGTACAGCGCTTCGTCAATGCCTATGCCAAGGCGCACAAGTGGATCCGCGCCAATCCGGACGGCGCGCTGAAGATTTTCTCCAAGACCGTTCGCGACGCGGGCGCCTCCCTCGACGACGCCACGATCAAGACGATGATGTTCGAGGTCGACAAATTTCCCGGCGTCAACCTGATCGACAGCGATACCAAGGAACTCGGCGGGACGCGGGATTTCCTAGCGGAAACCAACAAGATCTCGTCCAAGATCGATCTGAGCCAGGTCCTGGACAAGAGCTTCGGCGACAAGGCTGAAGCGGCGATCAAATAGCGGCGTCGACAGCACAACAGAGACGATTCCTGCGATGGCGGCACTGGATACCGACAGCCGTATGGCCTCGACCCTCTCGGCGGAGGAAGTACGCACCGGGGGCGGCCTCACGAACGGGTTGAAGAATCTTCTCTTCCTCGCGGCTCCTCTGGTCGTCCTTGTCATCCTCTGGGAATTGGCGGCGCGGTTGAGTGGGATGCCGGCCGCCCTCTTTCCTCCGGCCAGCGCCATCTTTTCCGCCCTTGTACGTATGGCTGAACAAGGCACACTCTGGGCCGATATCTGGGCATCTCTGCGCCGACTTCTGGAAAGCGTGTTCATCGGCTCAATTGCGGGCACGATCATCGGCGTGGTGATGGGCTATTTCCGGATCTGGGAACGGATCCTCGCGGCACCGCTCAACTTCCTGCTCGCAATTCCCGGCACGGCGCTGTTTCCGCTGTCGATGATCTGGTTCGGCCTCACCGAATTCGCGATCACGAGCATTCTCATTTACGAAGTCGCTCTCACCGTAACGCTCAATGCCTGGACCGGCGTGAGAACCGTAGACGGCTCGCTCATTCGTGCGGGCAAGGCCTTCGGTGCTACGGGACCATCTCTGTTCTGGCGCGTGCTGATCCCCGCGGCCCTGCCATCGATGATTGCCGGCTACCGCCTCGCCTTTTCGCGCTGCTGGCGCATCCTGATCGTCGCGGAAATGCTCGTCTCGGTCAGCGCGGGCCTCGGATATCGGATCTACTGGGGCCGCGAATACTTCAACTCCGATGTGGTCTATGCAGGCCTGCTTGTCGTTGGCATCGTCGGGTTGCTGATCGAGCGTGTCCTCCTGCGTGGACTTGAGGTCGTCACCGTCGAACGCTGGGGTACGGTGAGGGAGAAGAACTGATGGGCGAACTCAGGATCGATCACCTCAGCAAGACCTATGCCCGCCGCGAAGGCTGGAACCGTACCCGCTACCTCCGCGTCTTCGAGGACATCTCATTCACTGTGCGGGACGGCGAATTCGTGAGCATCATCGGCTCGTCGGGCTGCGGAAAGTCGACACTGCTGAGCATTGCCGGCGGTCTTTCCGAGCCGACCAGCGGCACGATTCATGTCGACGGAAAACAAGTGAAGGGTCCAGGCCTCGATCGTGGCATCGTCTTTCAGGAATTCGCGCTCTTTCCGTGGCTTTCGGTATTGGGCAACATCGCTTTCGGCCTCAACTCCAAGGGAATTCCGAAAGAGGAGCAGACCCGCCTCGCCCGCAAATACGTCAATCTCGTCGGGCTGACAGGTTTCGAAGATTATCACCCGCACAGGCTCTCAGGCGGCATGCGGCAGCGCGTCGGCCTCGCCAGGGCTCTCGCCATTGAACCTTCGGCGCTGTTGATGGACGAGCCGTTCGGCGCCCTCGATGCCCAGACGCGCGAGGCCATGCAGAACGCTTTAAGCGATATCTGGAACAAGACACGCAATACGATCCTGTTCATCACGCATGATATTCGCGAAGCGATCTATCTTTCTGATCGCGTCCTGGTCATGAGCGGACGCCCTGCGAAAGTTTCGTTGGAACTCGCAATCGACCTGCCGCGGCCGCGTCACCGGCATGAAGCCGTGTTCCAGGATTTTGAAGCGCGGCTGGAGGCTGCCATCGGCCATCGCCGCGACGACAAGGCGGCTTAGCCACAGTCAATCCACGTGCTTATCGCCCCCGATCTGGAGTGCCCTGGCGATGCCTGTTCCGCAAACCAATTTCTCACCGCCCTTCAACATCACCCGCGCAAGCCACATCCGCATGACCGTTCGCGATCTGGCGCGGGCACGAGAATTCTATACCGAGGTCATCGGCCTGCTGGTGACGGATGAGGACAAGACCGTCACCTATCTCCGCGGTGTCGAGGAGACCTGTCACCACAGCCTCGTTTTGCAGACGACGGATGAAGCGCCCTCATGCGGGGCCGTTGGCTTCCGCGTATTTCGCGATGAAGATCTCGATGCGGCCAAGTCCTATTTCGACACGCAGGGTATCGAGGCGCGCTGGGTGGAGCGTGACTTCCAGGGGCGCACGCTCGCGCTGCGCGATTTTACAGGCATGCCGCTCGAGTTCTGCGCCAGCATGCCCACACAACCGCGCCTCCACGATCGCCCACATCTGCATCGCGGCGCGGCGGCGCTGCGCTATGATCACGTTCAATGCCTGATGCCCGACGTCGGCGCTGCTGGCCGTTTCTACACGGATATCGGGTTCCGCATTTCCGACTACTTCGTCGATCAGCCCGATGACGAAGATCCGCTGGGCCTCTTCCTGTATCGCAAGAACAACCCGCACGACATCGTATTCCTGACGCGTCCGGGGCCGACGATGCATCACTTCGCGTATATCGTTTCGGATGCGAACTGCCTCCTCCGAGCACTCGACACCGCGGGCGGCATCGGTTTTTCAAGGAATTTCGAGCGCGGTCCCGGCCGGCACGGACAAGGCCACGCCTTCTACGTCTATTTTCGCGACCCGGACGGGCATCGCGTCGAGATCCTGCCGCCGCCGATCCAGCTCATCGATTTCGATGACGGGCCGATCAAATGGCATTCCGGAAATCGCTTCACGTGGGATCTTCCGCCGCCGAAAAAGTGGCTGCATGATTCCACGCCGTTTCAAGGCGCAGCCATCACCCAGCCGACGTACGATCCGAAACTCTTCTCGTTGGAAGACTTTCTTGCGGCACAGGGGAAATCCTGAATTTCCAGTTTTGATCGGAACGTCCCATGACCAGCGGCCGCATTCCCGTCCCCGACTTGGCGCGGCTGGATGCCGAACAGCAGCGTGTCGCAGACGAAGTTGCGAGCGGCCCGCGCAAGGAGGTGCGCGGTCCTGTTCTCGTCTGGCTGCATAGCCCTGAACTTGCCTCGCGTGCGCAAAAGCTCGGGAAATTTCTGCGCTGGGGCACGACGCTCAGTGCCCGCATTTCTGAACTCGTGATCCTGGTGACCGCTCGGCACTATGAGTGCCGCTATATGTGGAACAATCACGTTGGCCACGCTGTGAAAGCCGGTCTCACGCAGCAAGCGATCGACGCCATCGATGCAGGCCAGACGCCATCCTTCTCCGAAGCAGACGAAGCAGCGGCATACGCCTTCACGACGGACATGCTCCGGCACCATACGGTGACCGATCCGGTCCTCACCGCTGCGCGTGAAGCGCTCGGCGACAGAGGTGTCGTCGAGATGGGCGCGATCATCGGGCACTACCACAACGGGGCGATCGCCCTCGCCGTCGCAGGGATCAAACCCAGGCCCGTTGCCTTATAGGTCGCTCGCTCAAAACGCCGCCAAGCCAAAGCTCAGGTTTTGCGTCTTGTCCGAGTCCTGCTTCATGAGGGGGAAGGCGTAGTCCAGGCGTAACGGCCCCAGGGGAGAATCCCACGCGATTCCCACGCCCGTGGACACACGCGGAGATGCGGTGTTTCCGGACAGACCGGAGAGACTTCCGGACGTCGAGTTGGTGCCAAAGAGCGAACCGGCATCGGCAAACACGGCCGCGCGCATGCCCGTCGCCTCGGTCACTCTGGGGATGTCGATCAGAGCCTCTGCCGTAACCGCATAATAGTGCGCGCCGCCGAGCGCATCCTTGTTGGCGCTCTGGGTATCACGCGGACCGATACCTCGCGATGAGAAGCCGCGCACCAGATCTCCGCCGCCGTAGAACATATCGAGCAGGCTCACCTCGCTGCCTCCCCATCCCGCAATGGTGCCGCCGCGCGCGCGACCCATGAAGGTGACGCTGCTGCCGAGCGGATAATAGCCCCGCACATCCGCCGTCGTGCGGATATAGTTTACGTCGCCGCCGATGCCGGCAAAATCCTGTGCGGTCGACGCAAGCACGCCCGAGGTCGGCCGTTTCTTGTCATCGCGTGTATCGTACGTTAGCGAATAGCCGACCGAGGATGTGTTGTAGGTCGCAGAGTTCCCACCCGACACCGCCTCCTTGATCGCAGTAGACGCGTCGTCCCCGACATCGTAGAGCGTATTCCGGCTGAACTTGTAATTCAGGCCCAGGTTGAGCTCGTCACTCAGCGGAATGCCAAGCCGAAGCTGTCCCCCCATTTTCCGGGCCTTGTAGGAAGACTCCTCCAGATAATTGAGATCCTTGTAGAAGAGATCAAAACCGGCGGCCATGCGCGTTCCGAGGAAGCGCGGCTCGGTGAAGCCCACATCTGCCTGCAACCGCGTGAGACTGCCTGCGACCTTGAGCTTGAGCCACTGACCGTTTCCGAGCAGATTGCGTTCCGTAATGGAAACGTCGCCGATCACGCCTTCGGACGTCGAATATCCCGCTCCGAACGACAGATCGATCGTCTGATCCTCCGTCAGAGCAACCATCACGATCACCCGGTCGGCGCTCGATCCTTTCTTGTGCGTGATATCGACAGTCTTGAACAAGCCGAGACCCTTGACGCGCGTTGTCGCGCGGCGCAGCAGGAAAGCGTTAAGGCCATCGCCTTCGGCAAATCCAAGCTCGCGCCGGATCACATAGTCCTTGGTTTTCGTATTTCCGGTGATTTCAATGCGCTCCACATAAATATGCGCGCCTTCCTCAATGAGGAATCTAAGGCCAATGGTTCGAGAGGCCGGATTGCGCTCCGGAGCGATACTCAAGCGGGCGAAAGGCTTTGATTGCTCGGCAAGCGCGACCATCAGTTTCTCTTCCGACTTTTCGATGAGATCCTGATTGAACGCCTCTCCGGCCGTCATCATCAGGGCGTCTCGAAGCTTCGTCGTATCGATATCCGTCAACTTCGACTCAACAGAAATGGCGCCGAAGCTGTACAGCTCGCCTTCTTCGATCGTGAAGGTGATCGCGAACGTCTTGGTGCCGGGATCAAACTCAGAGCGCGGCTCCGCAATGGCCACGTCCGCATAGCCTTTCTTGAGATAATGGCGGCGCAAGAGTTCGCGGTCGAACACCAGCCGGTCTTCATCAAAGCTGACATTCGTCTTCATGAAGTCGAGCCACCCCGACTGGGTGGTCACGATGATATCACGCAGTTGCGCGTCGCTGAACGCGCGGTTTCCCCCAAAGCTGATGCTGCGAACCTTGTTGAGGTCCCCCTCGCTGATCACGAAATCCAGATCGACGCGCCCATCGCTGCTGGAGGTCACCGCCGGCTCGACTGATACGCGATAGTAGCCCTGCCTGCGATAGAGATCGCGCAACGCGTTTGCATCGGCCTGTGCTTTCGCGCGGGTGTAAGGCGCGCCCTTCTTGAGCTTCAATGCGGGTTCGAGCTTGTCAGTGCCGAGCTCGCTGTTCCCCTTCAGCGTGATGTTTCCGACAATCGGATTCTCAACAACCTTCACCACGACCGTGGAACCGGTCTGCATGATGCTGACGTCCGCGAACTGACCTGTCGCGAAGAGCGCCTTCACGGATTGGTCGGCGCGCGCCCGGTCGTACGGCTGTCCGGCACGCAGCAGCAGGCGGGCCTGGATCGTGTCGATCGTGATGCGCTGGTTACCTTCGACCTTAATGGATTTGACGTCTTCGACGGCGGACGCCGCGGAGGCCGTCAACGGCGCGAGCAGGAGCTGAATAAGGAGGATGAGCGTTGCCGTGAGGCTCCGCGGCGAGCTCCGAAGCAGGGAATGGAGCGCAGAAGATTTCCGGCGACGCGACGCTGTCGGCATCAGTTCGACATGCCCTATACGGTACGACAAACACTTCCGTACGGCTGTGGTCGCGTTCGCGTCCCCAGCCCAGCCCCCTCACCTCCGACACCTGCACATCACTCGAGTTTTATGGCCAAAGCGAGATGAAATCGGGTGCAAGAAAAGGGCAAATAATTGGTATACCTCGATTTTCATGGGTTCGCGAGGACGGCGCGCACCCCGCAGCCAGGACGAGCTGGTCGGAACGCCTGTGGCGGAGGGGAGCGTCGCGAAACGCGCCTTCGGAGATGTCGATGCCAGATCCTGCGTTGCGATGCGTGGCGTCCCGGCAACGGTGCCTGCGAAAAAGCGGACCGCCCGTACCACTTCGCTTCTTGCGGGATCAGCATAAGGGAGCCTACGGCAAGCGCTTTTGCTGAAGCCTCCTGCCGCGGTCATCGCTGTTTATAGGCTCTCTAAATTATCGCCATTGCGTCATGAAACGGTCTCACCGTAGACGTTGGCGCACAGACGATTGCTGTCGTATTCCTGAACTAGTCGTGTCTCTCATGAGTTCCAAGGCAGAACGGTTTTCAAAGCTCTATCTCGCGGAACACACGCGTCTGGAGAGTGCATTGCGCCGTAAGATCGGGTGCGCGGCCACTGCGAGTGATCTGGTGCAGGACGTCTTTCTCCGGATGTGGGAGCGCGCGTCCGATTTCACTCTGATCACGCCTGCTTATGTGCGCCGTTCAGCACGCAATGCCGCCATCGATCACGGGCGGGCGCAGCGGGTCCGTCAGAGCTATGCGGCCCAGATCCTGCCCGAACAGATCAACGCCGCGCCCTCCACGCCTTTCGACATCGTCGCCGCGCAGCAGATGGCACAGGCCGCGCTCGCGAGCTTGCCGAAGCCGACGCGGCATATCTTTTTTCTCAGCCGCGTGCACGGCCGGACATTTCGCGAGATCGCCGATGTGATGAACCTGTCCGAGCGTGCGGTCGCCCGGCACATCGAGCGTGCTCTTGCGGTCTGCGAGGTTCTGTCCACCCAGGACGACGCTTGATTGCTCATGGCACCTGAAGAGCCAGGCCGCCCACAGGATCGGGAGCTGCGCGAGGAAGCGCGCCGCTGGCTCAGGCGCATCCTGCAGAAAGATTCTCCGGCGACGCGGCGCAACCTCCAACGGTGGCGCGACCAAAGCCCAGCCCATGATGCCGCGTTCCGGCAGATCGAGGCAGCCTGGCAATCGTCCCGGCAGATCGCCGACGAACTCGCCATGAGCGAGGACGACGAATTACGCGCTTATCTGGACGAAATGGATCGCCGCAAAGCGCGACAGGCCAAGACAGGACGGCGCCTCACGGTGACCAGCATTGCCCTTGCGCTGATCGTGGGGGGCGCGGTCTGGATGGAAAAGCCGACACTCTGGCAGGATCTGTTTGCCGATCACGTCGCCGCGCGGGGAGAACGTCTCGTCGTCCGCCTGCCCGATGATACGACCGTCCTGCTCGACGCCGACAGCGCGCTGGACGAGGACTTCCGGCCGAGAGAGCGCCGCGTGCGACTGCTACGCGGTGCTGCGTTTTTTGATGTCACGACATCGCAGGTCCCCTTCAAGGTGGAGGCTGCCAACGGAGAAGTCAGCGTTCTGGGCACACGGTTCGACGTCCGGCTCGAGCATAACGGCGCGGCGATCACTTTGGCGGAGGGTAAGGTTGCCGTCACTTCGCCGGCTTCGCCATCCGGAGGCCGGCAATTGTCCCCAGGCCAGCAGGTTCGCGTCACGCCGTCGGGCATCGGTGCGACCGAAGCCGTCAATATCGATGACGCCATGGCCTGGCACGAGGGCCGCTTCGTCTTTTATCGCGCGCGCCTCGGTGACGTCATTGCGCAGATCGAACGCTACCGCCCCGGCCGTATCGTAATCGCCACGCAGAGCCTAGCCGACGAGCGCGTCACCGGCAGTTTTCGGCTTGATGATCCGGCGGGCGCCTTGGCCTCGCTGCAGGCCACGGTCGGTTTTCGCACGCTGTCGTTCGGTGACCGGCTGACCGTCCTCAGGCCGTAAAAAATTCTATACTCCTAGAGTCAGTAAACAGCCGCCTGATCCGTTTAGTCCTTTAGGGGCTGATCGCCAAAACGCGAACGGCCCGATCGGGGACGCAGAACGGGACGGGCGGGACGTGATGATTGGGTTCAGACGAATTGGCGTGAATTCCGGCATCTGCCGGTCATTGGCATTGGCGTTGCTTGCGTCGGCGGCCTTCGTGCACAGTCCTGACGTGCGGGCGCAACAGCCATCAGCATCCACGCGCAGTTTCCAGTTCAACATCGCAGCGAAGCCTGTGACGCAGGCGGTCAACGATATCGGGCGCATCACCGGGTTGGCCGTGGTGTTTCGCGAGAATACGCCCATCACCAAGTCGGGCAATGCCGTCCGTGGCGCGATGACTGCGTCCCAGGCGCTATCGACGCTGCTGGCCGGAAGCGGGCTGACCTTCCAATTCAGCAATGCTACGACAGTCACGATCATCGATCCGTCGGCAACAGCGAACAGCAGCGCGGCAACGATCGATGGCGCCGTTCCTCTCGATACGATCGACGTGTCGGGCGGGGGCAACAGCGGCTGGCAGGGGAACCCGGATCTGGTTTATGCCACGCCAGCGGGCGTGAGTGTGGTGACCTCGGGGGACCTCAACGAGAAGTTCGCCGGAGATGTCAACAGCGCGCTGCGATCGGTTCCCGGCACCTTCACGCGCATGAGTGAATCCGCTGCGGGCGTCGGCGTAAATATCCGCGGTTTCGAAGGGTTCGGCCGCGTGAACATGATGATCGACGGCGTGCGGCAGAATTTTCGCGTTTTTGGTCATGGCGTGAACGGCGGCAGCACATTCGTCGATCCAGCCCTGCTCGCCGGTGTCGACATCGCTCGCGGCGCAGTAACCGACGCGTCAGGTATCGGCGCTCTCGCAGGCACCGCGAATTTCCGCACGCTGGATGTCGATGATATCCTGCTGCCAGGCCGCGACTTCGGGACGATGAGCACTGTGCGCTTCGGCACCAATGGCTACAACGCGGCGATCATGTCGTCGGGCGCACTCCGCAGCAATGGCGTAAGCGCCGCGGTCGCCTTCAGCCACCATGAGCCCAACGACTACAAGAACGGCCGTGGTGAGATCGAGACCGGCACATGGCAGGATTTAACCTCCGGTCTCGCCAAACTGCACTTCGGCGAAACCTCTGATCACAAGTTGAGCCTGGGCGCGGTCTGGTACAACAACGACACGACGCTGACGGGCTCTACATTTCCGATCACCAATCAGACCTACACCGCGAAGTACCGATACAATCCTGACAGCGATCTGATCGATCTGCGCGTGAATGCGGCCTATAATATTACCGGTGCTGACTATACCTCCGGCAGCAGTGGTTCTGTCGCACCGGTTCGCGATGAAGGTATTGGCTTCGACGTATCGAATACGTCCGTCTTCAAGCTACCCGGATCGACTCTGACGTTCGACTACGGTGCAGCCTACTTCCGTGATGATATCGACAACGGCGGCAACACGCTGCTCAGCGTCTATCCCGGACGTCAGGACGTTGCGGGCGGCTTTGCGACTGGACAACTCAACTGGGGTATTTTCGATCTGATCGGCGGCATCCGGTACGACTATTACGCAATCACGGGAACGACGGCGCCGATCGTGTTTCCACCAGCCCCGGGAACCGCTGTCGACAATTCCGATAGCGCGTGGAGCCCAAAGCTGACGCTGGCCGTCAATCCGCTATCGTGGCTGCAGATCTATGGAACTTACGAGCATTCATTTCGCCCACCCACCGTCTCGGAAACGCTGTTCCCCGGCGTTCATGGCGTGAGCAGCGGCACGTATGCCAATCCGAACCTGAAGGGCGAGCGCAGCAAAGGGTGGGAAGCGGGCATCAATATTCGCCAGAACGGCGTACTGACCGCAAACGACGCGTTCCGCCTGAAGGTCAATTACTTCAGCGCGGACATTCAGGACTACATCGCTTTCGATATCACCGACATGTCGACGTTCCGCATCCAGTTCACGAACCTGCCGGGCACCACACCGACATCGGGCGTGGAACTGCAGGGCTCATATGATGCCGGGTTTGCGTACGCCAACGTCTCCTATACGCATTCGGATATCCTGCTGCCGCAAGGCATCTATACGGGATCCGGCGCCGGAGATCTCGGCCAACTGCCGACGGAATATCTCACGCTGGATCTGGGCGTGCGCCTCCTTGATCAGAAGCTGACGCTCGGCGGACAGATGCGATGGGTGGGAAGCTCGCTGCGCACGGGCCTCCTCAACTTCCCGATCCCGCCGCCCGTCAAGGTCGCCGACTACACGCTGTTTGACGCCTATGCGAGCTATAAGGTCAACGAGAACGTCAACCTGTTCGTGAATGCCGAGAACGTCACGGATGTCTATTACCTGCCGGCCTTGAAGTATCACCTTGGTGACGCTGGGCCGGGACGCCGTGTTATCGGTGGCGCGACGCTGCGCTTCTAGAGCGCAACGAACAAGACGGCACGCGACGGAGTTCCGGGCAATGTCAGGCGGCGGGGGAGTGCCTCTCCGCCCGGAACTGCTGATGAACCATGAACTGCGCCGTGACGACAGCCGACGGCGCAATCCATTCGGAACGATCGAACTCTGCATGGTGCAGGTCCGCCGGCAAGCGCGCGACTGTCGCGCCGCCGCTATCGAGGCTGAATACAGGGCGCGCACGCTCAGCGTGCCGAGGCGTCGTCACCCAGAGCGTCGATGACGTGGCGCTGGGCGGGTATGCCGCGGATTGCGGCTTTGGAATCGCCGTCGATGATGCGACGAGTTGGTTCTGCCATCCACGGGACCGGCCATCTATCGCTGTACGATACGAGCGATGCCGATCATGCGCTCGATAACCAGCACAAGCAGCACGATCAGTCCTACCTGGACGGCAGATGCCGCCGCGATCACGAGTTGACTGCCCTCGAACTGAAGCCGGCTGAAAATCTCGATGGGCAACGTGGTCATGCCCGGGCCGGTCAGAAAGAGGGACGTGTTCAATTCTCCGAACGATACGACGAATCCGAAAAGCCATCCTGCCAGGACACCCGGCCAGATATTCGGCAGCGTCACGAGAAAGAACGTTCGCAGCGGGCTGGCGCCCAGACTTTGGCCTGCCTCCTCGAGCACGGGATCAAAGCTCTGCAGAGCCGCGAGTGCGGATCGGAAGGCATATGGCATGACGACCACCGTGTGCGCCACGGAGAGACCTGCGAGCACACCCACACCCAGCATTTTGAAATAGATCAGAAGCGCCAGTCCGAGAATGATGGTCGGAAAGACCAGCGGAGCCATGAACAGAAGCTGAAGCGTGTTTGCCAGCCCCCCCTTCCGCCGGGATACATAAAGCGCGGCCATGACGCCCAGAGCGGTAGCGGACGTCGCGGCCGTGAGCGCCAGCATGATGCTCAGCCTGAAGGCTTGCATCAGGGCATCGTTGGTGAAGAACTCGCGAAACCAGCGGAATGAGAAGCCCGGCGGCGGGAACAGGAAAAAATCACCCGAGCTGAACGCCACGCCGACCACCACGAATATCGGCATGATGATCAGGCAAAGCGCAACCGTGATCGCCAGCAGCGGAATAGGAGAAGAGCGGATCATGCGCCTTTCCCCCGTACGCGCTGCGGACGCAGGACGAGTTGAATGAGTAAGGCTCCGATGAGGGCGATCGCGAGCAGGATGAAGGCGATGGCAGCAGCCTTCGGCCATTGGAAGGAAACGACGGAGTCATAGATCATACTGACCAGCAGCTTGTAGCGTGGCCCGCCAAGCAGGGCGATGGTGACATAAGCCGACAGCATCAGGAAGAACGACAGCATCAGGCCGGCCGCGACTCCGGGGCTCGACAGCGGCCACGTGACGTGGATGAACGTGCGCAGCGGGTTGGCTCCGAGAGAATGCGCCGCCTCGCCATAGACCTTGTCGATCTGCACCAACGTATTGGCGATGGAAATGATCACGTAAGGCAGCAGCACCGTCAGCAGGCCGACGGCGATCGCCTCGATCCCGTAAAGCAGGGAGAGTGGCCGCTCGATCATCCCCAGTTCGTGCAGAGATCCGTTGACAATGCCGCGCCGGCCCAGAATGGCGACCCAGCCATAGGCTCGCACAACGTTCGAGACCATCAGCGGCAACATCAGCAGCATGAGCATCATCAGCCGCCCGCGCGGCGTCAGGCGAGCGACGAGCAATGCTGCCGGATAGCCGATCAGAATGCTGAGCCCGACAACGACGGCGGAGACCAGGACGGTCCGCATGATGATGAGGTGATAGAAGCTGTCGGATAGCAGATTGGTATAGTTGGACAGCGTCAATTGCGAACCGAACAGCTCCGACTGCGACGGCTCCAGAAACGAGGCATAGAACAGGTAGGAAAGTGGGAATACAAAGAAGAAAAGGACGAGCGCCAACGGCGGCACGAGCAACGCAACGGTCGCGGAACGCAACGTCAATGCCACCGGCCCCGGTGTGGCTCGGACCGCTTTAACCGACGACGACAAGGCTCTCATTCTCGAAATCAAGGCCGATCCGCTCCCCGTTGCGCGGCAGCATGGCGCGCGTCGAGGCATTCTGAACGTAGGCGACGAGGGGTCTGCCGTCACGATCGACGTAAACGTGGGTCTCGGCGCCGCGATAGACGACATCCGTCACCGTCCCCTGCAGCCGTCCCGATCCGGACGGCAGGATGACGATCCGCTCGGGGCGCAATGCCAGGGTCAGTCGTGAATTGGCCGCGCTTTGCGAAGCAACCTTGGAGCTGCCATCCAGCGTCAGCCGGGCGCCGCCGAGATCGACAACGATCTTCGATCCTTCCGTCGCCACCAGATCGCCATCGAGAAAATTGCTAGCCCCCAGAAATCCGGCAACGAACTTGGTGCGCGGGCTTTCATAGATGTCTCGTGGAGCACCCATCTGTTCGATCTCGCCATCGCGCATGACGGCGACGTGGTCGGACATCGTCAGCGCCTCTTCCTGATCGTGCGTGACGAACACCGTCGTGATCCCGAGCCGTCGCTGCAGTTCGCGCAACTCGACCTGCATTTCATCGCGCAGCATTTTGTCGAGCGCGCCGAGCGGCTCGTCGAGCAGCAGAACGGATGGCTCGAATACGATGGCGCGGGCCAGCGCCACGCGCTGTTGCTGTCCGCCGGAAAGCTGCCGCGGGAAGCGATCGCCGTAACCTGACAGCTTCACGAGATCGAGTGCCCGCGCGACGCGCTTGCCGATCTCCGCGCGCTCCGTCCGGCGCATGCGCAAACCGAAAGCAACATTGTCGTTCACCGAGAGATGCGGAAACAGGGCGAGTTGTTGGAAGACCATGCCGAAGTTGCGTTGGTGAGGCGGGACGTGGGTGACGTTGTCACCCTTGATCCAGACTTCTCCGGCATCGGCTATCTCAAAACCTGCGATCAGCCGCAGAGTCGTGGTCTTGCCGCAGCCGGACGGTCCAAGAAGGGCAAAGAAACTCGACTTTGGAATCTCGAGATCGAGCCGCGGCAACGCCACGACGTCACCATAGCGCTTGGTTACGGCCACAAGCCGTACGTCACCCGTCATACTGCTGCTGTCCCCACGTGCGCTGCTCGCACGGCCGCGTCGGCCTCGATGAGCCGGGCCGCGGCCGAACTCAGCCGAACCGGAAGTTCCAGAAATGAAAGCCGCTCGATAACCGGCGCGCCTGCCGGACGCCGCGCAGCCTCGCAAGCCTCTCCGGATAGCCGGATGATTTCCCGCACCGTTTCCGGATCGGATTCCGCGGCAGCGGCATCGAGTGACTTCGCAAGCCGGGCGAAGATGGCTCCTGCTTCGCCGCGCATTCGCTCCGCCTCACCCAGAACAAGCTGGCTCCATGGCTCGTCGCGCTGATCGGCGAGATCGGTGATCAAATGACCAAACTCAGTATCGATAACCATCTGCAAACGTTCGACGGCTCCTCGCACGGACGCTGGATCTGCGGTCCGGGCGGTTTCTGAATGCTGCCGCTTGCCTGAGAACCCGTCCAGCCGCGCCACGGCGTTCAGCACCAGACGGAACGCCTGCGAGTCGTCCGGGCAATAGAAGCGCAGCGTCTCTTCCATCACCTTCGGGCCGCGAATGGGCAGATACTTGCGCACGTAGCCATCAAGGGAGATCCACTTTCGCAACAGATCGCCCATCTCGGGATGTGGCGAAAACAGTACCGCGCGGTGAGCGCCTTCTGGGGCCAGCACCGCTGGCCGGCCATTCATATCGCGCTCGAACCGTTCGGCCTGCAGGGGATTGTCGATGAACAGGCGGCTCGGACAGGCCAACCCGGAAAACGTGGCGAGGCCCGGTGCGTTGTGGCCGGCCTGCGGCCAGACCGGACCATGATAATAAGGAATCTCCACATCCGGGGTAAGCCCGGTCGCCAGACGCTCGTCGTCGAGATGGACGTTGAGAAGCGCCGCTCCGGTCAGCAGATACTCATGCGTGAACGTCGGCTTGACGCCCGTGCTGCCCTGCCAGCCCGGCCGTCCCGACGAAAGATAGAAGGCACCACCGCAAGATCCGATGACCGCGCCGCCTGCGTCGAGAAAACGGCGCACTTCATCGTCGGCCCCCGGCGCATCCTCGGCCCTGTCGAGTCCCCAGCTCGAGAAGCCACCGGGAATGACAAGCAGGTCCGCATGGTGAAGCGCCCCGGCGGCAACCCCGCGCGCGTCCATGGCTGTGAAACTCAGCCCCAGGGACCAGAGGCAATGCGCATAGTAGGCGGCATAGGGATAGCCCGAGGAGGGGCCTGACAGAAGAACGATGCGCGGGGGAACGATACGTGACGGTTCGGGCTGCGCGTCCGCAATCGCCACCGTTTCCAGTCCGAGCTTGTGGAGCACAGCGGAGGCAGCGCTGCGCTCGCCGATGGCCAGTCCATCGGAATGCCAAGTCACCTCCTGGCCGGCTCGGGCGGCGCGCAGCAATGCTACAATACCGTCAAACCGCCCTCGCCCCGCTGTCCAAGGCAGCAATTGCCTCATCTGATCTGCCTCAACCGCCGGCAACCGTACGGTTCCAGCGATCGGTCCATGCCGGACGGGTCTCGCTGATGTTGGCCATGTCGAGCATGATCAGATCCGCAAGCTCCTTTTCGGAGAGTTCGACGCGCTCTCTGAGCTGTGGATTGAGCATGCCGGTCATCTTCTTATTGGAACCGGCATAGTTGAATTTTTCCGCGTACCAGGTCTGGTTCTCGGCAGCGATGCATTCATTCATATACTTTTCGGCGAGGTCCATATTCTTGGTGCCCTTGGCGATCGCCGTGCCCCACGAGACCGAAATCGCGCCTTCTTTCGGATACGCCCAGGCGACGGGCTCCTGCTTGCGATCGAGCACCGTGTAGGTCTGCGATTTGTAGAGCATCCCGGCGAGGGCTTCGCCGCTCGACAGGGCGCTCATGATCGTATCGGTATCTTTGGCGATGATCGGTTCATTGGCGATGAGCTTCTTCAACATCTCGAAACCGGCATCAGCGTCCTTGGGATCCTTGCCCGCCGCAATGGCACCGATCGCCACGATGTGCGTGCCGATGGAATGCGAAACGTCGGGAATAACAATTCGGCCCTTGAATTCCGGGCGCCACAGATCGGCCCAGGACGTCACGGGATTCTTTACCTCTTTGGTGTTGTAACAAATTCCGAGCGCTGAATAGTTGTTGCCGAGGAAGTGCGTGCCCACGAGGTTCGGAAGCATGTCCGGGAGATTTGTATAGTTCGGCGAATTCTTGTTCAGGGGTTCGACAGCGCCTTGCGCGACAGCAAGCGGAATCATGCCGTCGACGAGCTGGATCAGATCGAAGATCTGGTTGTTGACGTTTACCTTGATCTTGGTGATGCGCTCCGCCGGGGCGCCGCGATCCTGCACGACCTTGACACCGAACTTCTTGGCAAAGGTAACGTCGACGGTTCCGGCAACGCCGTCGCCCCACAATCCGCCCCATGTCATCAGGGTGATCGATTCGGGCTTGGCTTGTGCGAAAGCTCCGGAAGAAATTCCAGGCAGCGTCGCGGCGGCTGCGGCAGCACCCGCCTTCATGACATTACGTCTCGTCCACATTACACAACCCTCCAGTTGTAATCGTTTGTTGTCGGTCAGCGTACCTGACACCTTGTGTGCGTCAAGGCTTATGGCCGCGCCCGGCAACCGACGGCAGAGAGAGGACGTCGCGGATCGGCGCCCCGAGCATACGCCCGCATCCGCATCGTTGCGGACCACGCACATCGCAGGAGGAAGGTTACGGTCCGGCCCGCGTTGGGCAGTGCTGGCGCACAGTCGTGAACACAGCTACTCCCAAATTTGCGATCCTTAAAGCCCCAACCCGAACAGAAGCGCCGCGAGCCTGTTCGGGGTTGTTTTCATCGCCGTACTTATCACCCGTGCGCGGACGTTCGCTTTTGGCGAATAATGTTCACCTGAGTCCACGACGATGCCGATCCGGCTTATACGACCGGAGACGTTCACGCCGTCGGGAGTCGTCTTCGGGACGTCCCTCTCTGCTGGAGCACGAATGGCAAATTGTCGTTCGGCCTCGTGCTTGGCGTTTTGCAGACTGGCCTCGTCGGACGACCGGTTAGGCAACAATCTCCCGATCCGCGACGGTTCCGAGGCGGGCACGGGCGAACAATAGCGATTGCTGGAAAGCCGTAGCTCACCAAGAACGACTTAGGTGTCGCGGAACAGATAGATGGGGCTCGTCCACGCCCGATGCCCGTCTTCCTGCTGGATGCGAATGAAGAGACGTGTATCCCCCGTCGATTGAACCGGCACGCGCCGACTCAGATTCACACGGGTCTCCGTCATCTTCGGAGGCAGTTTCTGGAGCTGGATGTTGCGGTCCAGGCCACCGGCATCGAACCTCACAGGTTCCGCGGCAAGATCGCCTATGGCGACATTTCCCGAGACGTGAGCGGTTTCAAATGAGATGCTGCCCTGCGACCCCGTCGCGAGCCACACATCGATCGCGCCGTAATTACCCGTCGTTACGGCTTTCCAGGTGAGCGCATCCGGGTCACACGTCTGGATGCCGCGATCGAGGTTCCAATTGTTGATCATCGCAGCCTTTTCGATCGCATTGCCGGCGATGAGCAACCGGCCATCCCAAACAGTCGTTCGCGCACGGCCACGATATTCCGCGCCCTCATAGGTCACGCGCACACGCGATCCGTGTTCGCTCAACTCATAAGGACGCACCGTCTCAAGCAGGTCGACACCATCATAGATATCCAGCCTCTCGATCGGTGCCGAGCCGACGACATCAATCTCGAGCTCGATCTCCCCTTGGCGGACACGGGCGATATCGCCCATCAGCAGGACATGAGAACGCTCATGCTGGCTCGGGCCGTGCGCGGGATCGCGTTCGAACACGTCCGCTCCCTCGCTAACGGCCGCTGCCACACTGATGAACGGACGATTGCCGGTCGTGGCGTAGTGCCGCCGACGGCGCATCGCCTCGAAGACCGCGTCACGATCAAGACGGTCGGCGAGATAGCAGGTCAGTCCCCCGTGGCTTCCAAAGAATGACGCCCCTGGGTAACACGCGCCGGGCCGGCCCTTGTGACCGTCGGAATTTCCCACGATGCCCACGCGGTAACCTTTTTCGAGCGCATCCCGGACAATCCATTCGAACGTTCCCCACGCCGAATGCACCTCCACTGCAGTTTCCATCGGGTCGTGAGCGAACTTGATGTCGGCGTAGCGCCCTCCGACGTGAGCCATCACAACGCAGTCCTTGCCGCGCAGCTTTTGAAACAGCAGCTTGGCGTCGTGGGCATCCGCAGGCTCATCCCGCATGTCGGCCGATGTCTCGATCTGTGCGTGCGAGGAACGGTGAATGGTTTCGCCCTCCCGCCGATAGAACACGTTGCGATCACCGCCGACCGCCGTATTCGCCGACCATTCATAACCGGGAAAGCAGACAAACTCGCCCGGCGCATCGAACGATTTCGTCAGTGTATTGAGCTCTTCCCAGAACGCCTTGGTGATCTGGAAATCATTGCCCTGATGGCTCATGATATCCAAAAATGCCTTATCGCGCCCGAATTCGAAGTATTCCTTTGCCGAATTGGTGCCCAGCGTCTCGTTCGATTGGCCGTGAATATCAGCCCAATAGTGCCGATACGTGCTGCCTGGCAAAATACGCAGCGGATTACTGCGGCACAGGATTTCCCCCGCATCGTTGCGAACGGTAATAACCACCTCTCCAGGTTCGGAAACGCGGAGGCTTTCCACGCTGCAGGCGAATTGCCCTCTTTCCAGCGTGACGCTTTCGGGCAGGCCGCTCACCGGATGACTACTGCTCAGGTGCAGTACGGCGTCCGTCGCATTCGACGGATTGCCCCATTTATCGACGGCCTTGATTGACAGTGTGAAGATATCACCAGCGTGCCGCAGCGTCGGCAGGACCGCATTCCATGCGACGCCCGGTCCGGGGACGATCGCGATTTTCGGATTTTCGGGCAATGCGATGTAATCATATGTGGCAATCGGATCGGCCAATACGCGGAATTCGAATTCGCTTTCGCAATATGTTTGCACCCGAATACCCGGTGAGCCAAAGCGGCGATCTCCGAACCGGATCGTGATCGTATCGCCCGGCGCGAGGAAATGCTTTACGACGCCGATATACAGCGAGCGGCTCCACGGCCGGATATTGCGTTTGAACTCCCATTTGCAATCGAGCACCGCGCCATTCGAGGCTTCGACGGTCGTATAGCCAGGAGCTTTCGGATCCGTGAATTGAACCGGCCCGAAGTCCGTCGCGAAGCGAAAGCCGATCTTGATCGAACCGGTATCGTCGACACCGAAAGTTCCCGCAGTATAGACGAGCGTAAAACTCTGCATGGAGCCCGCTTCAAACGAGCCCGCCGGCGTCAGCACGGCATGCCCCATGAGATCCGCGCGATAGAGGGAGTATGGCATTTCGAACGTCCTAAATCGGAATACAGGCCTCGACGGCAGCAACCCGCGACCAAATTCAGCGGCAGACCGGTGTCATCAAGAAGCTTTCGGAGCCTTCGCCACGCGATCGGCAACGACCCGAAGCATGGCCGTCCAGTCCCGGGCACCCCAACCCTGTTCAGTGGCAAGATCATAAAGGTCGAGCGCCGCGCGACCTGTCTTAATCGGGACGCCCGTATCGTCCGCGGTCTCAAGCGCCAACAGCAGATCCTTGCGCGCAAGCTGGATCATGAACCCGGGCGTAAGGTC
>JAFAFW010000011.1 GCA_023423275.1 Pseudomonadota bacterium | reverse complement strand
TGGCCGCGTCGAAAATGTTTTCGACGAAGACTACGAAGAGGTCTACGGCTTCAATACGCCCGGTGCCGCTGTCTATGCGGGTTTGCGCTGGACATTCGATGCCGAGCGGCCGGGCGCCGGGCTGAGCATGAAGTGAGGACCGAATGCGGATAGCATGGCTGGGGGGACTGGTCGCGGCCTGTGTCGCGACGCTGACGCCGGCTATGCCCTCGGCGGCGGCCAATGAGCCGCCGCGCCGCATCGTGTCGCTCAATATGTGTCTCGATCCGATCGTCCTCGATCTGGTTTCGCGCGAGAGGATACAGGCGCTGAGTTGGGTTTCGGGCGACCGCAACGTTTCGCCCATTGTCGATCGCCTCGATGGGATCCGGCTGGTGCGTGGCGCGGCCGAGGAAGTGCTCGCGCTCGATCCTGATCTGGTGCTGGCAGGTGATTACACGACGCCGGCAACGGTCGATCTGCTGCGCCGTCTTGGCCGCCGGGTCGAGGTTATCCCGATGGCGTTCGACATCGCAGGCATCCATAAAACGATCGCTGCGGTCGCCGAGGCCGTCGGCGAGTCACGGCGCGGCAAGGAGATGATCGCGGATTTTGATCGCAAGATCGCCGAAGCAGCGAGGGGCGCCGTGGGAGCGGATCGCCCAGAGGCCGCGGTCTATCAGGCCAACAGTCTCGTATCGAAATCCGGCAGCATGGCCGCTGCGGCACTGGAAGCGGCCGGCTTCCGCAATGCCGGCGACCGGCTGGGCAAGGGGGTTGCAGGGCGAGTTTCGTTGGAGGCGCTAGTCGCTGATCCGCCGGACCTGATTGCATTGGGGCAGAGCGCGACGACGTATCGGACGCCGGTGGCGGACAATCTGCGCCATCCCGCGCTCGCATCCGTTCTGTCGCGCCGGCCGCATGTCGATCTGCCGATGCCGCTGTGGCTATGCGGTGGTCCGCAAATCGCCGATGCCGTGGCGATCCTTGCGCAGGCCCGCGCGGATCTCACCCATCCGCGAGCGCAGCCGTGAAGAAGTTGACCATCCAGTCCGCCAAAGGACGTGGCGCGATGATCTGGATCGGCGCGGCCGCCGTGATGGCTTTTGTCCTGTCATTGCTGACCGGTCCCACCGGATTGAGCCTTCCGGCTGGGGGAGAGGCCTTCGGCGTCATCTTCTGGGAGATCCGGATTCCGCGCGCCGTTCTGGGTGCTCTTGTCGGCGCGGCGCTGGGCATGTCCGGTGCGGTGTTGCAAGGCTATCTGCGCAATCCGTTGGCCGAGCCGGGGCTGATCGGGATTACAGGCGGCGCCGCGTTCGGGGCCGTGGTTGCGATTCACAGCGGCCTCGCTGGGGTGTTTGCGCTCGCGCTGCCGATCGGCGGGCTCGCCGGAGGGGCGCTCGCGGCTATTGCGGTGATGGGGCTGGCTGGCGCGCAGACCGGACCGATTACGTTGATCCTGGCAGGCGTGGCGGTGTCCAGCGTCGCGGGTGCTTTGACGGCGCTCGCCGTCAACCTGTCGCCCAATCCGTTCGCGTCGGTCGAAATCGTGTTCTGGATGCTCGGTTCACTCAGCGATCGCAGCCTCGTGCACGTCTGGCTTGCCGCGCCGTTCATCGTGCTTGGCCTGGCCGTTCTCAGCCGGACGGCGGCCGATCTCGATGCCCTGACACTCGGCGAGGAGGCGGCCGTCAATCTCGGCACCGATCTGACGCGGCTTCGTCTGATGGCTGTGGCGGGCACCGCGCTGGCGGTAGGCGCGGCAACGTCCGTGACGGGCGCAATCGGCTTCGTCGGCTTGATCGTGCCGCATGTCCTGCGCCCATGGGTCGGTCATCTGCCGGGGCGGTTGCTTTGGGCGAGCGCGCTGGGCGGCGCGGCTCTGGTGCTCGCTGCCGATGTTGTCCTGCGCCTGCTGCCGACTGAGGTCGACATCCGTCTCGGCGTCGCGACTGCCATTATCGGCGCGCCGTTCTTCTTGTGGCTGGTCGTGTCATCACGCCGGGAGTTGCTGCCATGACGCTGGCGGTCGACCGGATCAGCGTGCGGCTTGGAACGCGCGAGGTGCTGGCCGGCGCGAGCCTGTCCGTGACATCCGGCGAGATCGTTGCCGTTGTCGGGCCGAACGGTGCGGGCAAGTCCACGCTGCTGCGGGCGATGGCGGGCATTCTGAAGCCGCAGTCCGGTAGGGTCGCGCTTGACGGCGTGCCGCTGAGCAATCTGCCGCGCGCGAAGCTAGCTCGCGCCGTCGCTTATCTTCCGCAGGAGCGTGCCGTGCATTGGCCTCTGGCCGTTGAAACGGTGGTTGGCCTCGGGCGGCTGCCGTATGGCGCCCGGCCGGGTGCGTTGGGCGTCCATGACAAGGCTGCGGTGGACAAGGCGCTCTCCGCCATGGACCTCATGGAGCTGAAGCATCGCCCGGCAATCGAGCTGTCGGGCGGCGAACTCGCCCGCGTCCTGCTGGCGCGGGCTCTGGCACAGGAGGCAGCGATTTTGCTCGCCGACGAGCCGACCGCAGGTCTGGATCCCGCCCATCAGCTTACGCTGTTTGACCGTCTTCGCGCATTGACGGGTGAGGGGCGGGCTGTCGTCGTCGCATTGCACGATCTGTCGCACGCGGCGCGATTTTGTGACCGCATTGTCGTGGTGAAACACGGGCGCTGTCTGGCTGACGGCGCGCCGGAGGCGGTGCTGACGCCAGATTTGCTGGCGTCGGTCTATGGCATAAAGGCGCGCCTGGTTCACATCGATGGAATGCCCCTTGTGGTGAGCGCGTCTGAACTGCATGTTCCGCCAGCGTGATCCAGCGGCGGGCACAGAGGGCATGCGGGTGAATAAAAACCGGCGGATCAACCTTGCGCTGCAGGGTGGCGGCGCACATGGCGCCTTCACGTGGGGCGTGCTCGACGGACTGCTCGAGGACGACAGCATTTCGTTCGGTTGGGTCAGTGCCACCAGTGCGGGGGCCGTCAACGCGGCGGCACTGGCCTCCGGTCTTGCGGCGAACGGGGCCAGCGATGCGCAAGCTCGGCTACGGGCGGTTTGGGAAGCTGTCGAGGATGCCGGTGTTCCGGACCTGCTGCGGCTCAATCCCTTTCTGTTCGGCCTCTCGCGCGCGTCGCCGCTTCCCGGCATGGCGGGAATGCTGTCGCCTTACGATTTCAATCCTCTCGGGTTTGACCCTCTGCGGCGCCTGTTGGAGACGCATATCGACTTCGAGCTGATCCGTCAGTCGTCGCCGGTCGAACTGCTGATCGCCGCGACCGACATCTCCAGCGGGCGCGCGCACTTGTTTCGCAGGCCCGAGATTACGGTCGAAACGATCCTTGCATCCGCGTGCCTGCCGACTTTGCACCATGCTGTGGTCATCGACGACCGCGCCTATTGGGATGGCGGGTTCTCGGCCAATCCCGATCTGCTGACGCTGGCGGATGAGAGCCCCGTCGAAGATACGTTGATCGTGATGCTCAATCCGCTCCGTCATTCCGGCACGCCGCGCGGATCGAGCGAAATCGCCGATCGGGTCAATGTCATTACGTTCAACCAGCCTTTGCTGCGCGATGTGGAGGCGATCGTTGCTGCACAGGAAGCGCGGTCGGGCTGGCTGCAACGCGGCAGCGGACGAGGCGATCGGCTGAAGCGGCACCGGTTTCACCTGATCGAGGCGGGACGACATACCGCCGGTCTCAGCATCGACAGCAAGGTCAAGCCGGATAAAGGCTTGTTGACCTATTTGCATGGTGCGGGACGGCTGGAAGTTCGGAAATGGCTCGAGCGCCATCGCAGCAGTGTCGGGCTGACAGCTACTGTCGACTTGCGACAGAAGTTTCTCAGCCAAGGCGATGCGCCCAGCGAACCCGCAAGCGCGACCTCGACCGATGTGGGGCGCGTTGCGTGAGCGCTCAGGCTTTGACAGGTGCCAGTTCCAGCTCGACAATCGTCTTCACAGCACTGACACCGACTTCCGTGTCCGGAGTGTGCGGCTGCAAGGTCACCTGGCCGTTGACGCCGCCGGTCAGGATCTGCCCGACGTTCGGCTCGGTTTGATCCGCTTCGTTCATATAGCGGCCTTCGAGTGCCTCGCCGGCCAAATTCGTGCTTCGTGCCAGAACCGACCAGACGAGAACCTGTCGTCCCGGTGGAAGGCCGTCGGTGACAAACTTATGAATCTTGCCGGTGAAGTTCACGGCGGATCCCTTGGCGGATGGCTTGAAGCTGCATTGCATCGGACGCACCGTGGCAGGCGGCGTGGCGATCATCTCCTCCGTGGTACAGGTCAGTGTGCCGATTTCCCGCCCGCCGGCTTCGGCCAAGGCGGCAGGAGCGGACATAACGAGGCCGAGCACTGCAACAGCATGGCTGATATGCATGACGTTCCTCCTGTCGTGTTAGGGAAACGGCGAGCCGCTTGATTGCGTTCCTGTAAACGCGGAATGCATCGTGATGGCGGCCTGCGTGTTGTCCTGCCGCAGCATTGCATTCTGCGCAGGCATGGACAGGCCGCGTGTGTGGGCTTAGTTGGAATGAATCCAAACGGACCATGCGCCGGAGCCGAGCATTGCAGGAATTCGATTTTGAGCATCCCACGACGGTCGAGGAGGCTGTCGCACTGATGAATCACAGTGGGGCCCGCGCGCTGGCCGGTGGCACGGACCTGATACCGCAGGTTCGCGAGGGACGCCGCTCCCCGGATCGGATCGTCGATCTCAAAAAGATCGCAGCGCTGACGGCCATTTCCGAAACATCCGACGGTGGGCTATCGATCGGAGCAGCGGTATCGGCGGCCGCGATCGCCAGGCATCCGCGGGTGCGTGAAGCCTATCCCGCCATTGCGTCTTCGGTCGGGTTGATCGGCAGTTTGCAGGTGCAAAACCGCGCCAGTCTCGGCGGCAATATCTGCAATGCCGCGCCATCCGCCGATGCCGTTCCGGCGGTGCTGTGTCATGGCGCAACCGCAGTGATTGCTGGCCCGGCTGGACGGCGCGGGATCCCGCTGGAAGATCTGTTTCAGGGGCCGGGCCGGACGACGCTGGCACGCGGGGAGCTTCTCGTTTCGATCGATCTGCCGCCACCTGCACCGAATTCAGCGGCTCATTATTTGCGCTTTACGCCGCGCCGCGAGATGGACATTGCCGTCGTCGGAGCGGGAACGTGGATCCAGCTTGCCGATGATCAACGGATTGCGGACGCGCGAATCTTTTTGGCCTCGGTCGGACCGACGCCGATCAGGGCGGTGTCTGCGGAAAAGGCTCTGATCGGCAAGCCAGTCGACGCGGATGTGCTTCTGGAGGCGAGCCGCGCCGCGGCTACCGATGCGCGTCCGATATCCGACACGCGCGGATCGGCCGAGTATCGCCGGTCCCTGGTTGCAACGCTGACGGCGCGCGCACTGGGCGCATGCTGCCGTTCTCTTGGCCTGGAGGTCGAGACGCCATGAAGATGCTGATCGAATGCACGGTGAACGGTGAAGAGCGCGCGGTTCTTGCCGATAGTCGCGACACGCTGCTGGATCTTCTGCGGGATCGTCTTGGCCTGACGGGCACCAAGGAAGGCTGCAGCAACGGCAATTGCGGCACGTGCACGGTCCTGGTTGATGGCGCACCCGTCAACGCATGCCTCGTGCTGGCGCAGGAAGCACCGGGGCATGACATCCGCACGATCGAAAGTCTTGCGAAGGGCGATACGCTGCATCCGATCCAGCAAGCCTTGATCGACCACGGCGGCACGCAATGCGGGTTCTGTACGCCGGGCATCATCATGTCGGCGAAAGCGCTGCTCGATGAGAATCCACAGCCGACGGAACACGAGATCCGCCACGCGATCGCGGGCAACATCTGCCGCTGCACGGGATATGACAAAATCGTTGGAGCGATCGCGGCGCTCGCCCGAACTGACGCGCGGGGAGCGTAACGGACATGGCGATGACGCATGATCGTGAAGCCATCGCGGCACTGAAGGTCGTCGGGAAGCGATTGCCGCGTGTTGATGGCAAGGCGCGTGTCACCGGCACGGCGATTTATCCGGCAGATCTGAACCGCCCCGGCCTGGTGCACGCAAAGCTGTTGCGCAGTCCTCATCCGCATGCGCGGATCCGCAGCATTGATGTTTCGCGCGCTCTGGCACTCAAGGGCGTGCTCGCGGTGGTGACGGCCGAGGATTTTCCCGAGCTTCCGATCGGCGCCAGTATTCCATTCTCGGATACCGGCTACGACATGTGGATGGTCGCGGGCGTGAACATCGCACGCGGGAAGGTGTTCTGGGTCGGGCAACCGGTGGCGGGTGTCGCTGCTGTCGATACGTATATCGCCGATGAGGCGTTGAAGCTGATCGACGTCGACTACGAGCCGCTGCCCGCGGTGATGACCATCGCTGAGGCGATAGCGCCCGACGCCCCCGTCCTGCATCCGCACGTCGTTACCAAAAACATGGAGCCAGCGCCGCGCGGCCCGAGCAATATCGCCTCGCGGACGTTGATTGGTCGTGGCGATACCGCCGAGGCTATTGCGGCCGCGCCGGCGAAAGTGTCGGTGAAGGCGAAGATCGACACCGCCCATCAGGGGTATCTGGAGCCGCAGGTCACTGTCGCTGAAGTCGATGCGGAAGGTTTCGCGACCGTGTGGGCCTCGACCCAGGGGCAGTTCACGGCCGAATTGATGATCTCGCGCATGCTCGACATGCCGCAGTCGAAGCTGCGCGTCGTGCCGCTGGAGCTTGGCGGTGCGTTCGGCGGCAAGATTACCATTCATGGCGAGGCGGTGGCTCTGCGTCTCGCGCAGAAGTGCGGTCGTCCGGTCAAGCTGGAGTTCAGCCGCGCGGAAGTTCTGCAGGGCGGAAGCGGACCGGGCGCCAGCATGCATATGGACGTGACGGTGGCGGCGGAACGCGACGGCAGCTTGACGGCTATCGAGGCCATCTACCACGCCGATACCGGTGGTTTGCCCGGCGGCAGCCCGACTCTGCAGATGCAGGCGTCGGCAGCGCTTTACCAGACGCCGAATTTGAAGCTTGAAGGCTATGACGTCGCGACCAACAAGCCGCGCACCGAAGCCTATCGTGCGCCGGGCGGCATACAGTCGTTCTTCGCGTTCGAGCAGGCCGTGGACATGTTGTGCCAGAAGCTCGACATGGACCCGGTCGCGTTCCGTAAACGCAATGCATCGGTGACCGGTAGCCTGATGCCGATCGGCACGCCGTTTCCGAGCATCGGCTACACGGCTATTCTCGATGCCGTCGGCGCGCATCCCTGCTGGACCGATCCCCTTCCGGCGGGGCGATTTCCACGCGGGCGCGGACTGGCGGTCGGATATTGGCGCGGCACCTCGATGACCTCGGCGGGGCATATTTCGATATCCGGCGACGGCCGGCCGATGGTGACGATGGGGCCTGTCGATATTTCCGGCACGCGCACGACCATGGCGCAGGTCGTTGCCGAGGAATTCGGGCTCAGCATCGACGACGTGCATATCGTGACGGGAGACACGAAATCCGTCGGCTACAGCGATGTCGCGGCGGGCAGCCGTGTTGCGCGCACGACGACGGCGGCGATGGTGGAAGCATCGCAGGATGCTCTCAGGCAGTTGCGCAAGCGTGCGGCGGAAAAGTTGCAGAGCAAGCCGGAAGATCTCGATTATGCCAGCGGTGTGTTTCGGACGCGCAAGCCGGGCGGCGCCGCGATTTCATTGAAAGAGCTGATGGGCGCGACGTTGGGAGAGGGGGCCATCATCGGCCACGGCGTTTCGACGAAATTGCCGCTCGGCGTGGAAATCGGCGTGCATGTCTGCGATGTCGAGGTGGATACGTCGACGGGACAGGTCACCGTCCTGCGCTATACGGCTTTCCAGGACGTCGGCCTCGCGTTGAACCCGACGGCGATCGAAGGGCAGATTCAAGGAAGTGTCGTTCAGGGCATTGGCTGGGCCCTGACCGAAGGCTTCGACTATGGCGCGGACGGCCGTCTGCGCAATGCCAGTCTGCTCGATTACCGGATTCCAACCGCGCTCGATGTGCCGCCGATCGCGTGCGTGATCCTCGAGACGCCGGTTCCGGATGTGCCTTATGGCGTACGCGGCGTCGCTGAAATGCCGATCGTCGCGGTGGGCGGCGCGGTTGCCAATGCCGTCGCGCGGGCGATCGGCGTCCGGGTTTTCGAAATGCCCATGACGCCGGAGCGGGTTCTGCGTGCGCTGAAAGGCGGCTCACTCGCGTGAAAACGCGCCCGGCAATGGGGTGGGCGTTTGTTATTGATTTGTCATCCTAATTCCTGAGCTGAAGCCGCCATATATTTGTGCGCGGCTTTCGAATGGTGCGACTTTCGTCGAATGTATCCGGGCAGAAATTGCACCCGGTTGGGGCTATTGCCTGAATTTCAGATTTTCTTTGCTTGAGATTCAGCGTTGTGATCATCGGACTGCGTGGCTACCATTCGGCTGACGATGGTGAGGGAGCCATGTTCGCGCCTCGCCAGACAGGTGTCCTGGTAGTGGGAGGTATTGCCCGACATGCAGATCAACCGACGTCTTCTGGCATCGAGCATGGCTGTGTTGACAGCCGCTATGTTTACGCTCTCACCCGCGTCAGCACAGAAATCCGGCGGAACCCTCGTTCAGATCACGCAGCCTGAACCGCCGAACCTTGCCTCCTACATTTCGACGTCCGGCCCCATCGGTCAGGTGACCGCAAAGATCTTCGACGGGCTCTTGGAATATGATTTTGATTTGAAGGCAAAGGCGTCGCTCGCTGAAAGTTTTGATGTTTCGCCAGACGGCAAGACCATCACATTCAAGCTGCGTCCGAACGTGAAATTCCATGACGGCAAGCCGTTTACGTCGGAAGATGTGAAGTTCACATTCATGGACGTTTTGAAAAAAGTCCACCCGCGCGGCATCGCGACGTTCCGCGAGTTGACGGCCGTTGAAACGCCGGATGCGCAGACCGCGATCTTCAAGCTCGAGCGCCCGGCACCCTATATGCTGAAGGCCTTCTCGGGCTATGAAAGCCCCATTCTGCCGAAGCATGTTTACGGCGAAGGCGATATCAAAACGCATCCGAACGCCAATAAGCCTGTCGGCACCGGGCCGTTCAAGTTTGTCGAGTGGCGGCGCGGCGAATTCGTCCGGCTCGATAAAAATGCCGACTACTGGCGCAAGGGTATGCCCTACCTCGACCGTATCGTTGTCCGTTTCATTTCGGACAGCTCGACACGGACGGCTGCGCTGGAGAAGGGCGAAGCTCATGTCGCCGGCTTCGGTGCCATTCCCTACAATGACGTGAAGAAGCTCGGCGCGCTGCCAACCGTCGCAGTGACGACCAAGGGCTACGAAATGATCTCGCCGATCGTCGAGTTGACCCTCAACACGAAGCACCCGCCGCTCGACAATGCGAAAGTCCGCCAGGCCCTGGCCTACGCGATCGATCGGCAGTTCGTGATCGACAACGTCTGGTTCGGTTTCGGCAAGCCGGCCGTGGGCGTGATGAGTTCGAACTTCGAGCCGTCCGGCATGTTCACCGCCGGCCGCGACTACACCGTCGCGGATCGCATCGCGAAGGCCAATGCGCTGCTCGATGAAGCCGGATTCCCGAAGAAAGCCGACGGCTTCCGCTTCGAGCTGGTGCATGATTTGACGCCCTACGGCGAGGAATGGCAGCGGTTCGGCGAGGCCGTGCAGCAGCAGCTTGCGCAGGTCGGCGTGAAGGCGACGTTGCGATATGAGGATGTCGCCAAGTGGCTGAAGCGCGTGTACACGGACTACGACTTCGATATATCGTCGAACTTCCTGTACAATCTGGCCGACCCGGTGCTCGGTGTCCACCGCAGCTTCCACTCGGACCGCATTCGTCCGGGCACGGTGTTCGTCAACGCCGCGCAGTGGTCATCTCCAGAGACCGACAAGATCATGGATCAAGCCACGGTCGAGCCGGATCAGGCCAAGCGCAATGCGCTTTACCACGAGCTGATCAAGAAGACCCAGGAGGCGTCGCCGATCATCTACGTGCTCGAGCTGAAGTTCCCGACGCTGGTGAACAAGCAGTTCAAGGACGTGATCACGTCGCCCCTGGGGATCTACGGCAACTTTGCGACGGCGTACAAGGAATAGATTTTTTCATAGCGCAGCCGGTGTGGAGACATGCCGGCTGCGCTCCATTTTGTGAACTTCGATCAAGGGTTTCATGCGCGCCGCAGCTCTTCTGCCCTACATTCTGCGCAGACTGGTGCAGACAGTCCCGGTGGTGCTCGGCGTCGTCGTGCTCAACTTTCTTCTGCTGCAGCTTGCGCCGGGGGATCTGGCAACAGTCCTCGCAGGTGAGGCCGGCGGTGCACCGCAGGAATACATTGATCAGCTCCGGCAGCGCTTCGGCCAGGATCAGCCGGTCCTGGTCCAGCTTGCGTCCTACATGGGCAGCCTGTTGACCTTCGACCTCGGCTATTCATTCCGGCAGAGCGCCCCGGTCCTGCAACTGCTGCTCGACAGGTTGTGGCCGACGCTGCTGCTGATGGGGATGACGCTGGTGCTGTCGCTCGGCTTCGGCGTGCTGATGGGACTGCTGGCAGCGTTGTGGGTGCGGACCTGGAAGGATCATGTCATCTCGGTCGCGGCGATCATCTTCTATGCCACGCCGCTGTTCTGGGTCGGGTTGATGCTGATCCTGCTGTTCTCGATCAAGCTCGGCTGGTTTCCGACGTCGGGCATGGAGGATGTCGTCGCCTTTTATGAAGGCTGGGACCGGGTCTGGGATATCGCCCACCATCTCGTTCTGCCGTCGATCACGTTGTCGCTGTTCTACCTGGCGCTGTACGCCCGGCTGATGCGCGCCTCGATGCTGGAACAGCGCGGTCTCGATTATGTCACCACGGCCCGCGCGAAGGGCCTGACCGAACGGCAGATCAATGTGCGTCACGTCCTGCGCAATGCGTTGTTGCCCGTGGTGACAATGGCTGGCGTGCAGGTCGGAAGTCTGCTCGGCGGCTCGGTGATCGTCGAAAGCATCTTCGCGTGGCCGGGGCTGGGGCAACTCGCCTATCAGTCCCTTTTCGCGCGTGATTTCAATTTGCTGCTGGGGATTTTCTTTCTGTCTTCGTGTCTCGTCGTGGTCGTCAATCTGCTGGTCGACGTCATCTACGTCTTGCTCGATCCGCGGATCCGGATGGGATGAGGACATGAAAGGCTTCGGCGAGCGCTTTCTCTTGAATCCGCGCGTTATTGCGGGACTGGCATGGCTCGCGTTGGTTCTGATCGTCGCGCTGCTGGCCGATGTCATTGCTCCGACCGACCCGTTTGCCATTGTCGGCAAGCCGTTCCTTCCGCCCGCCGCGGACTATCTGCTCGGCACCGACAGCCTCGGACGCGATGTTCTGGGAGGATTGATCCACGGCGCGCGGACGACATTGCTGATCGCCGTGCTTTCGACACTGGCCGCCGTTGCCTTCGGGACGCTGACCGGCGCCATCGCAGGCTATTACGGCGGCTGGGTCGACGACGTGCTGATGCGGCTGACCGAGTTTTTCCAGACCATTCCGTCATTCCTGTTTGCCCTGGTGCTGATCGCGGTGCTCTCGCCCTCGGCGTTGAACCTCGTCATCGCCATCGCGACGGTGAGTTGGCCGCCGATCGCGCGCGTGGTGCGCGGTGAAGTGCTGTCGGTGAAATCACGCGAATTCGTTCAGGCGGCCGTGGTTGCCGGGCAGCGAGACGGTGCAATCCTGGTCAGCCAGGTGCTGCCCAATACACTGTCACCGCTGATCGTCACCGGTTCGTTGCTGGTGGCGACGGCGATCCTGACGGAGAGCGCACTGTCATTCCTGGGGCTCGGCGCACCCAATCAGATGAGCTGGGGCTTCATGATCGGCGCCGGACGTTCGTTCATGCGAGAGGCATGGTGGCTGGTAACGGTGCCCGGCTTGGTGATCCTGCTGACGGTGCTGGCCATCAATCTCGTCGGCGAGGGGCTCAACGACGCGCTCAATCCGAGGCTTGCCGACGTATGAGCGACACGGTCCTTGCCATCGAGAACCTGACGGTTGCCTTGCCCGCGTGGTCCGACCGCAAGAATGCCGTGTCGGATGTCTCACTCGATATCAAGCGCAACGAAATCCTGTGCGTCGTGGGAGAATCCGGTTCCGGCAAATCGGTGATGTCGAAGGCGATCCTGCGATTGCTTCCGGTGCCGCATGTGCGCGTTACGGGCGGGCGCGTCCTGTTCGAGGGAAAAGACCTTCTCGCGTTCAATGATGCCGAGATGCGCGCTGTTCGTGGTGGCCGCATTTCGATGATCTTCCAGGAGCCGATGGTTGCGCTGAACGCATTGATGCGCGTCGGACGGCAGATCGACGAAGTGCTCGAGGTCCATACGTCGTTGAAGCCTGCCGAGCGGCGCGCCCGCGTACTGGAGCTGTTGCGGGATGTGCATCTGCCCGAGCCGGAGAGAATTATCGACAGCTATCCGCACGAGCTGTCCGGCGGTCAACGCCAACGCGTGATGATCGCCATGGCGTTGGCGGTCGAACCGGCGCTGATCATCGCCGATGAGCCGACCACCGCGCTCGATGTCACCACGCAGGCGCAGATCCTGCATCTCATCAAGGAATTGCAGCGCACGCGCGGAACGGCAGTCCTGTTCATCACCCATGACTTCGGCGTGGTGGCCGAGATTGCCGACCGGGTCGCCGTCATGCGCCACGGCGAGCTGGTCGAGATCGGAGAGGCCAGCGACGTCCTCAACAATCCGCAGGCCGACTATACCAAGGCGCTGGTGGCCGCCGTGCCCAGCATGACGCCGCGCGAACGTGAGACCGGCCAAAGCGTGGTGCCGCTTCTGGTCGTGAAGGATCTGGAAAAGACGTACGGCCAGAAAAGCGGCTGGCTGTCATGGGGTGGCGGCCGCACGGTGAAGGCGGTGCAGAAGGTCAGCCTTGAGGTCGGCCGTGGCCGTTCGCTGGCGCTGGTTGGCGAATCCGGCTCGGGCAAGTCGACATTGGCGCGGTGCATCATCGGTCTCGAGAAGCCCGAAGGCGGTGACATCCTGCTCGATGGAGAACGCATTTCCGGTCTGTCGCGCAATGAGATGCGGCCGCTGCGGCGCAATCTGCAGATGGTGTTTCAGGATCCGTTCGCGTCACTCAATCCGCGCCATCGCGTTGGCAGCATCATCGCGCTGGGACCGATCATTCAAGGTGCCTCTCAGGAGCAGGCGTGGGCGGAAGCGCGCGAGCTGCTGCAGCTTGTCGGTTTGAAACCGGAGGCGGCCGAGCGCTATCCGCACGAGTTTTCCGGCGGGCAGCGGCAGCGGATCGGTATTGCGCGCGCGCTTGCCGTGAAGCCCAAACTGATCATCGCCGACGAGCCCGTATCAGCGCTCGACGTTTCGGTGCAGAAGCAGGTGCTGGAACTGTTGGATGACCTGCGCCGCACACTGAACCTGTCCATGCTGTTCATCACGCACGATCTGCGCGTGGCGGCGACGGTATGCGAGGAGATCGCGGTGATGCAGAACGGCCAGCTCGTCGAGCGCGGAGCGACGGCGGATATCTTCGCCCGGCCTCAGGCCGCCTACACGAAGTCTCTGCTCGACGCGGTGCCGGGTCTCGCATGGCAAACAGCGCTACGCGGGTAACGGCGGGCTCATCGGCGATCGGGAAGATTCTGGTATTGGGCCATGAAGCGACGATCGATCCAGTCTTTCAGCCACCAGACCCATTTGCCACCGAAAGTCATGCCGTTCCGGGTGCCGATGGCATAGCGCTCGCCGGTTGAAATCAGATACAGCGCGTCGCGTTGCGGCGTGAAGGGCACCAGCGGTCGCGCATGTGCCGTGTGACGGAGGTTGGCGGCAAGCGGAACCGCGGCGCGAACGGCGTGCACCCCTGAACGAGGCGTGGGATGCCCGTCGATCATCGCCACATCACCGGCGGCAAACACGTCAGGATGCGAGACGGATTGCAGCGTCGGCGTGACGCGAATGAAGCCATCTGCGTTCAGAGCCAATCCGGTACCACGTAGCCATGGCGCCGGGGCAGCCTCGGTGGTCCAGAACACCTCGTCCAACGGCACATGGCCGTGATGTTCGACAGCAATGCCGTCGGGTGAAACGGCCGTCACCGCGCCGCCGGTGAGAACAGTTATGTGTCGCGCGCGCAGGATATCGGCAAAGCGTTGCTGCAACTTTCGGGGAAACGTGGACAGGATCGTGTCATTTGCATCGATCAGCGTGACATTCAATTCCGAGGCGTCGCCGCCTGCCGCGATCGCATCCTTCGAGAGGCGTCGATGCATCGCCAGGGCGAGTTCGACTCCGCCAGCACCCGCACCGACTACCCCGATGCGCGCGCGTCCGCTCCGCGCGAGGATCGCTGCGCGGGCTGCTTCGAATCGTTCGAGGAACCCGTCGATGGGCTTGACCGGAATGGCATGCTCGCGCACGCCCGGGATGCTTTGCGCACTCGGCGTGGCACCGATGTCGATCGACAGGATATCATAGGGCAGGGGCGGGCGGTCCCTGAACAGGACGAGCTTGCGCGCCGGATCAAGTCCCGTCACCTCATCGATGATAAGGCGTGCGCCAGCGAAGCGGCACAGCGGCCGCGTATCGATATGGGCGTCCGCGTGCTGATAAAGCCCGGTAATCAGGCCCGGCAGCATGCCCGAGTACGGCGTCAGGGCACGCCGGCTGATCAGTGTCAGGCGCATGTCGGATGGCGGGGCCAAGCCGAAGTCCCGCAGCACGCCGACATGCGCGTGCCCGGCTCCCAAAAGTACCACATCCTTGGCCTGTCCGGGTGGAACAGTCATTGTGACAGAAATCTCGGCTTGGCAGCGCTCCCGCGTGGGTTAGAGTCGCGGAAAAGCAATACAGGAGCGAAACGTCAATGAAGATCAAGCTGCATCACGTCAATCTTTGTACGACGAACGTCCCCGGCATGACGGAGTTCTATCGCAACGTATTCGATATGCAGCCTGAACCGGAAATGGATGCAACGCGCGTCACCAATCAAGGCTATCCAGGCAATGTCGGATTCGTGACCGACGGAACCACGCAGTTGCATCTGGCCGAGCGCGATCTCGGCGTTGCCTATCGCACGGGGCAGTCGATCAATCCGCTCGAGCGCGGGCACATCGCATTCCGCACCGATGATATCGCGGCCTTCAAAAAACGCCTTGAGGACAAGGGTATTCCGTATTCGGACTTCGGCAAATGGGCGATGAAGGGCTGGCAGCAGATTTTCTTCCACGACCCTGAAGGCAATATCATCGAGGTGCATCAGGTCGAAGGATAATCGGGCTCGCGATTATCCGGCGGCCCAATCGGTTTTCGTGCGCGTGTTCTGAAGCCTGTAGAGCCCGTAGTCTGCAGGGCCGCTGGCGCCGTGTTTTGCGAGAACGGCGTCGGAGAGCGCCGTCTCGCAGAGCGTGGCGAATGGTGCTTCGTCGCCCCAGCCTTCGACGATGATGACCCATCGCGGAATGCGGTTGGCTTCTCCGGGGCGGGCTTTCTGTTCCTCGGTCTTTACGGCGCTGGCGGAGACATCGGCGAGCAGCAGATGGACGCCGGCAACACCGGGCTTGCGCGCCAGCGGCGGCAGAACGATCTCGATCATCGCCGCCATGTGACTGTCCGCGGCCTCGTCGGGAACGTCATAGCGCCAGGTGGCGGCGATCCCGCCATGACCCCGGCCTAATGTTGCGGCAACGCGGCAGATCGATCGCGCAACTCCGCTGAAATATTTCACCGACGATAACGTCCAGGGCGACGGCGCATTGAGGCGCGTCTGATAATCCGTTCCTGTCAGAACCTGCGGTGACTGCGCCTCATACAGATTGAAGAATTCGAGGTTGGCGCCAATGGCAACATAGCGGCGGCCACGCAGGAAGCCGGGAATCCCGACCCGCTCGGGCATATGCTCCTCGCCATGCCAGGCATAGAATTGTTCGCGGCCTTCCGGTGCGATGTCGTGCCAGATTGCGACCGCGCCTTCACCCGCCAGTGCCATGGACGTTCTCCCGGTTTGATTTTCAGCCCAACGGAAATGCGCTGGACACTTTCAGAATAGCATTCCAAAATGCGCATAAGTTGCCAAGCAAAAAGAGGCGACAAGGAAACGCCATATCGTGACAGTTGCTGCGGTCAGCCGTTGTCTGCATATCGTCGAGTGCCTCGCGGGCGCCGTTGGCGGGCTTGAACTCGGCGATGTGGCCGAACGGGTCTCGATGCCGAAAAGTGCATCGCATCGCCTGCTGACGACGCTGGTCGAGCACGGCTGGGTGGTGCAGGATCCGGATACGCACAATTACATGCTCTCGTTGCGCATCGCGACGCTGGCCTTTCACGATCTTGACGTGCGGGTCGTTACGGATGTCGTGCAGGATGTGCTGGATAAGCTCGCCGCGCGCACCCATGAATATTGCCGGCTGGCCGTTGCCGAAGGCGAGGGCTTGACCTGGGTCGCCAAGGCGCAAGGCGCGACCACGGGTCTGCGTTACGATGCCGATATGGGCCAGGAAGTCGCCCTTCATGCCACCGCGACCGGGAAAGCGTGGCTCGCGACGTTGCCCGAGAGCGAAGCCGTCCGCATCGTGTCGGCGAGCGATTTTTCTCGCCATTTGCGGGTTGGGCCGCGGGCAGCGAAAAACCTCTTGGAACTCAAGCGGCGTCTGGGAGAAACGCGGGTCCGTGGATTTGCCACTGCGGAAGAGGAAGCCGAGCCCGGCATCGGCGCGATTGCGGTGGTGTTCCGGGCACGATCCGAACCGGACGCGCGTGTTGCCGGAACTGTCAGTATCGCGGGGCCGGTGACGCGAATTCACCCGGCGCGGTATGATGAACTCGTCGGGCATCTGCGTGCGGCTGCCTCCGATCTGGAGGAAATCTGGCGGGTTCGCACGCATCAGCGCATCGACACCTATGAGTCGCGTCCGGGTGTCCGGCATGCATCGAGAAAGCAGGCGGCCGAATGAGCGTTGCCGATCAGAATAACCGTGTTGACGGCGAGACGGGTTCGGAAAAGCCCGGGTGGTTGTCGCGGGCAGCGCGCAGTGCCGGACGCAATCGCAACGTTATCATCGTGTTTCTTTTGCTGTTGGGGTTGTGGGAAGGAGCAGTACGGCTGTTCGCCATTCCGCTGTATCTGCTTCCGGCGCCGACGGATGTGTGGGAAGGCTTCCTGTCGCAACCCTGGCGTATGCTGCAGAATACGCTGGTGACGCTGCAGATCATCGTCGTCGGCTACATCATCGCCGTGCTGGTCAGCGTGCCGCTCGCGTTGATGATCGCGTTTTCGCGCTTCGTGCAGACGACGCTCTATCCGCTGCTGGTCGTCTTCCAGATCATCCCGAAGATCGCCATCGCGCCGCTGATGATCGTGTGGTTCGGATTCGGTTTCTTGCCGAAGGTGATGCTGGTGTTTTTGCTCTCGTTCTTCCCGATCGTGATCAGCGCGATCGCCGGGTTTCGCTCGCTCGACGATGACGTGGAGGACTTCGCGCGTTCCACCGGTGCGGGCCCGTGGAAGATGTTCCTCAAGATCCGTCTGCCGCAGTCGCTGCCGCACATCTTCACCGGGTTGAAGGTCGGTGCGGCGCTGGCGGCGACCGCTGCTGTTGTCGCCGAGTTCGTCGGCTCCGATGCCGGTCTCGGCTATCTCATTCTCGAATACAACGGCTTTATCGAAACGCCCAAGGTGTTCGCAGCGATCATCCTGCTCTCGCTGGCGGGGCTGGCCATCTACTATCTGGTTGAGGTGTTGGAGCGTGTCGCTATTCCCTGGCACGTGTCGCAAGGCAAAGATGGTTCGGCCGGACTGAATTGAAAAGAAAAGCCCTGAAGGGCCCAATGACTGGAGGAAACGATGAAGAAACTGCTCGCACTCGTATTCGCGCTGGGAGCGTTGAGTGCTCCCGCCATCCCTGCGGCCGCGCAGGACAAAGCCAGTCTGCGTCTCAACTGGGTGCTGATCGGTCAGCATCCGCCGTACTACCTCGGCGTCAAGCGCGGGTATTACAAGGATGAGGGCATCGACCTGACGATCAACGAAGGGCGCGGTTCAGGCGCTGCTGTTCAACTCGTCGCCAATGGTGACGACACGTTCGGACTCGCCGATGCCGGCGCGGTGATCGCCGGTCGCGCGAAGGGTGCGCCCGTCGCGGTGATCCTGTCGATCTTCCGTACGTCGAACCTGAGTGTCACGTGCCGTGAGGACAAGAATGTCAAAACGCTGGCGGATCTCTACGGCAAGAAAGTTGCCGTCACGGCTGGCGACGCATTGCATCAGATGTGGCCGGGTCTGGTTGGGGCCAATAAGCTGGATGTCAGCAAGATCACACTGGTATTCATGGACCCGGCGTCCAAGCCGCTGGCGGTGCTCGACGGACGGACGGACTGTCTGCTCGGCGGCATCGACGATCAGGCCGTCACCATCCAGAACAAGGGCACCAAAGTCAGCGTGATCCGGTTCGCGGACAACAACTTCAACACCATGACCGTCAGCGCCTTCACGAACGACAAGGTGATGAAGGACAATCCGGATCTGGTCCGGCGCTTCGTCAAGGCGACGATCCGCAGTTGGGAAGCCGCGATGCAGGACCCAGCAGCGGCAGTCGAGGCGGCGGCGGAAGCCAAGCCCGGCATCAACAAAGACATCCTGCGCGCGCAGCTTGAAGCCAGCACCAAGCTGGTGCCGCCGCCGGACGGAAGCAAGATGCCCTTCGGCTTGGCGTCGGCATCCTATTGGGATCAGACGCTCGATATCCTGAAGCAGTACCAGGGTCTGAAGACCGAGGCGGCCAACGCCGATCACTACAACTATAGCTTCTTGCCGCAGCAATGAGCGGTGCACGTCTCACTCTGGCCAGCTCGGCTCCGGAAGGAGCCGGGCCACATGCTTCCGGTTCGGCGAAGGCCATCGATATCGCGGGCGTCTCGAAGATTTTTCGACGCGGCTCGACCCAGGTTCGCGCGCTGGATGAGGTGGATCTTTCCGTCGGCGATGGTGAGTTCCTGGCTGTCGTCGGACCGTCCGGTTGCGGGAAAAGTACGCTGATGCGTCTCGTTGCCGGGCTCATTCCGGCGACAACCGGAAGTATCCATATCGGCGACAAGCCGGTGTCGGGGCCGTTTACGGATGTCGGCATCGTGTTTCAGTCGCCGATCCTGCTCGACTGGCGCACGGTGCTTGGCAACGTTCTGTTGCAACTCGAAATGCGCGGCATCGATCCGGCACCCTATGAAGCCCGCGCACGCGCTCTGCTGACAGCAGTGGGTCTCGGAGATTTCTGCAACGCCTATCCGCGCGAGTTGTCCGGTGGCATGCGTCAGCGCGCGTCCATCGTGCGCGCTCTGGTGCACGATCCGCATCTGCTGCTGATGGATGAGCCGTTCGGTGCTCTCGACGCCCTGACACGCGAGCAGATGCGGATCGACCTGGAGGATCTGTGGCTGTCGTCGCGCAAGACGGTGCTGTTCATCACGCATTCGATTGATGAGGCGGTGCTGCTGGCGGACCGCGTGATCGTCATGTCGCCACGTCCCGGCAAGGTGGACCGCATCGTCGACATCGACCTGCCGCGTCCGCGCGGGCTCGATGGGCGGCGGCTGCCCGGCTTCGCGGAAGCCAGTGACCTGATTACGAACATCTTCCTGGATCGTGGCGTGCTGCACGGCTCGCGCGGCGGGTTTGCGGGTAACCTCAAGGCGGTGACATGAAAATCGCGGTGATCGGCGCTTCGCACTGGCACGTGCCGTTGTACGAGCCGGGTTTCGCCAAGGCGGGCGCGCAAGTTGTGGCGACGTGGGACGAGAACCCGCAGGCGGCCGCCGATCTGGCTCAGCGCTACGGTGGCAAAGCCTACGTCGGGCTCGATGAGTTGCTGGCTGCCGACCTGGATCTGGCTTTCGTGTTTGGTCCACCGGCAAAAGCCCCCGATCTGGCGCTTGCCGTGATCGCGCGTGGTCTGCCGATGTGCCTGGAAAAGCCGTGCGCCAAGACGGCGACCGATATTGCAAAAGTGCGCGACGCCGCGGGAAAGGCGGGGACCTATGTATCGGTGCCGCTGGTGCAGCGCGTGGCGGCTATCGGCAAAAGCCTGATGGCGCAGGCCGAGCGCGATCCGGCCATCGACGTGTCGTTCCGGTTCATCGCCGGGCCGCCCGAGCGCTATGAGCGCGCCGGTTGCGGCTGGGCGCTGGATCCCGATCTGGGTGGCGGCGGCTCGATCATGAACCTTTCGGTGCATTTTATCGACCTGGCTCTGGTGCTGACGGGCAGTCCTGTTGCGTCGGTGTTCTGCCGGACGAGCAGCCTGCTGCATGGGCGTGCCGTGGAGGATCGCGGGATGATCTCAATCCAGCACCGCAACGGTGCGCTGTCCTCCATCGACGTCGGTTATCGCTTCCCGGACATGCCACCCAAGCGTGAGTTCCGCGTGTCGATGATCGGGCGGGCAGGGACGCATCTCGAATCCGAGCCTGAGGGGTTAGCGATCCGGGCGCCCGGGAGTCCCGTCCAGCGCATTCCGGTATCCTACGATTCTGACGAGTACTATGCAGACTATGTCGTGCGGAGCGTCGAGGACGTGAGGCTCGGTCGGCAGCCCTTGACGGGCCTGTCTGAGATCGCAGCGACCCTTGAAATCATAGATGCCGCCTACGAATCAGCGCGATGCGGTGGGCCTGTCGTACTGCGCTGACGGGACGTTTGTGCCGGAAATATGCGAAATACACAGAAGGAAGGATTCAAAGAACCAACTGTTTATAAAACAATAAATTAGACAATCGCTGATATGTTGCGATTTTATCACCAAAAATAGCATGCTTTGCCTCATTGCCGTTGCGCTGCAATTTGCAGTTGCAAAGACAGGGGGCACCATGACTCTCACGTTCGAAACGTTGCCGGAGCGTCGGCGACGGAAAGTATTTTTGGCCGGCGTAAGTGCGGCTGCCAGCGTACTCGCGCTGTCGATCAGCATCGGTGGTATCACGCCTGCGCTTGCTGGCGGGCCGGGGTTCGAATGTCTTCAGGATGACGACGGCACCAACGATGGTGGCGCTTCGACGACGGCTGAAACCGGGACGGCTTGCGGAACCAACGCAGTCTCTTCCGGCGAAGAGGCCACCGCTGTCGGCCATCATTCGCATGCGGAAGGGGACGGCTCTACGGCAGTCGGCACGTATTCGTGGACGAGTGGAGAGGATACCACGGCGATCGGCGTCGGAGCGGAAGCTATTGGTGAGGATGCCACGGCGGTTGGTAACGGTGCGTCTGCAACGGCGGACAATACCGTTGCGGTCGGCACGGACTCTGCGGCATCGGCTGCCGGAGCAACTGCGATCGGCGACGAGGCTTCCGCCAGCGCCAGCAACGCAACTGCGCTGGGACGAGAGGCGTCGGCAAGTGGAGTCCGGTCCGTTGCGGTTGGGCACGAGTCTTCGGCGACGGGAACGAATTCCGTGGCGATTGGCGAGGATGCCTCCGCAACGGCCTCTGGCGCCACGGCTCTTGGCAGTGAGGCCGAGGCAAATGGCACCAACGCGACAGCGCTGGGACGTGAAGCGTCAGCGAGCGGCAGCCGCTCAGTCGCAATCGGTGATGAGTCCTCTGCCAGCGGAACAAATTCGACGGCGCTCGGTGAGGACGCTTCTGCCAGCGCTTTCGGAGCGACGGCTCTTGGGAGTGACGCGGAGGCGAGTGGCGCCAACGCGACGGCGATGGGTCGCGAAGCAGCAGCGAGCGGCAGCCGCTCCATAGCGATCGGTGATGAAGCGTCGGCCAGTGGCACCAACTCAACGGCCATTGGCGAGGATGCCTCCGCAAGCGCGTTCGGATCCATGGCTCTCGGCAGCGACGCGGAGGCAAGCGGCACCAACGCGATGGCGCTTGGTCGTGATTCATCTGCCAGTGGCACCCGTTCCGTAGCCATCGGCCATGAATCGTCAGCGACGGGCACAAATTCGACTGCCATCGGCGAGGATGCTTATGCGGGTGCTTACGGCGCGACCGCAACAGGTTCCGGTGCGAGCGCGGAAGGTGTGACAAGTACCGCCGTTGGACACAATGCGTCGGCTGCTCCGGATGGATCAGCAGCGTTTGGTGCGGGGGCTACGGCGACGCTGACCAACCAGCAGGTCTTCGGCACGTCCGAAAACACCTACACGATGTCCGGCATCACGTCGGGTCTGAGCCGCGACAGGCAGTCGGGGCCGCTTGAAGTCGTCACCACGGACGCGGCGGGTAATCTCGCTTCGGATGGTGGGATGTTGTTCAATCAGATGAGCAAGTTCGGTGGCGGCGTCGCGATTGCGATGGCCATGGAAAATCCTGATCTGGTCGCAGGCGAGCAGTTTGGCCTCGCGGGCAACATCGGCGTCTGGGAGGACAATGTTGCTCTCGCATTCACCGCTATTGGTGTTCTCGGCAACAACTTCCTCGGCGCCGGCGAGCGCTGGGCTCTGAGCGGTGGCGTCGGTTTCACCGTGAAGGAAGACTCCTACGGTGGCCGCAGCCGGCAAAGCTCGGTCGGTGGCCGCGCGGGGATCCAGGTGAGCTGGTGACTTAAACGCACGCAAGGCGCTCGACGCACAGTCGGGCGCCTCAGACGGTTTGCTTCAATCGAAAGGTTGCCTGCGATGATGGTGCTCGCATTCAGGGTGCGACGACTGACGATTTGCGTCGCGTTTGTTTTGTCTTTTATCGGATCCCCTGGTGCGGTGGCGCAGATAACTTCAAAGTCAGCGAAGCAAGGTTCTGTCGCCAGTGCTGAGGCACTGCAGGTTCCGAGCGGAATCCGGCAGAGCCTCTTGATCCGCGCCACGCTGCTCGCGGTTGCGCAAGCCAACGCAACGGGAAACTACTCCGTGTTGCGCGACCTCGGCGTCCCGAGTTTCCAGATGGCAAATACCTCCGCGCGATTGGCTGAGGTGTTCGCCACACTTCGCCGCCGCAAGCTCGATCTGACGCCGGTTCTGTTCTACGAGCCGAAGCTGGTCCGTTCCCCAGCCATCGATGAAAACAGGCGTCTGCGGCTGACGGGCTTCATCGATTCACGCCCCGAGCAGGTGCGTTTCGACATGTTGTTCGAGAGCCTGGCCGGGCAATGGCGCCTGTTCGGCCTTGCCGTGGACATGCGCCCGGCGCCGACGACGACCGCTCAAGCCTCTACCGAGGGGAAGCAACGTCCTGCGGCGGCAAAGCCCCAGTCCGTAGGGCCCAAGTCCGCGGCGAGCAAGAGTCCCAAAACAACGCGCCGTACACCGAACGATTGGGTCACGGACACCCGCGATGTGGCGACGCCCTAGAAGCACCAAGCCGCAAGATGGACGTGACGAACGGCGCGAGATCAGATTTTCTTGAACAACGCGGACGCCGTCTGCTCGTGAGCCTGCTTGGCGGCGATCTCACTTTTGACGCGATGCAACTCGGCTTCGAGTGCTGCGACACGTTCATGGAGATCGCTCACAGAGTGGGTACCCAGCGGTTCGCCGATCACGATCTGTTTGGCCGGCGTGGGCCGGACATCATCCCAGTCCATGTCTGTCCTCCCGATACGGGCCAGCTTATCGTCAGCCCATTCGTCTTGCTAACATGGCTGCGCCCGGCCGCAGGGGCAAGCCCACTGCCGTATGGGTGTCACCACGCCAATGCAGGGAGAGCCACGATCGGGTGCATATCGGTGCCCGCGAACAACGTTTCCAGGTTTGCTTCGTCGAGCCCGCCCGACACGTGAACGCCGCTGGCGATGAACGCAACATCCAGTCCGACATTCGATGCGCCTAGGATATCGGTCTTCAGGCCATCGCCGATGGCCAGAATGCGATCCTGCGCAATTGGAGTTCCGCGCACGACTGCAAGCTGCTCGAAGGCAAGATCGTAGACGGGACGATGCGGCTTGCCCGCATAAATCACTTTACCGCCGAGCCGTTCGTATTCGGCGGCCAAAGAGCCCGCGCAATAGACCAATCGCTCGCCACGTTCCACGGCCAGATCCGGATTGGCGCAGATCATCGGCACGCGGCGTTCGACCAGTGGTGCGAAACGGGAGGTGTAGCTCGCAGCGGTCTCGACATTATCGTTGAGGAGCCCCGTGCAGATGACGACATCGGCTGTGTCATCCGTTGCGAAATCAGGATCCAGGCCGGCAAAAATGCCAAGGTCACGCTCGGGCCCGACATGCAGAAGCCGGCGGCCGGGTTCCTTGCTGATCAGATGGCGTGTGAGATCGCCGGACGTCACGATAAGGTCGTAACTGTCGCGAGGGACGCCGAAGTTGTCGAGCTGCACTTGCACGGCGCTGGCTGGCCGCGGCGCATTGGTCAGCAACAGGACGGTACCGGAGTGTTGCCTGAACTGGCGGCACGCATGGACCGCGGCATCGAAAGCTCTGACACCGTTGTGCAGAACACCCCAGACATCGCAGATCCAGGCATCGTAACCGGACGAGACGGAGGCGATTGAGGAGGTAAGCGGGATCGGCTGGGCGGGTTGGGTCATGCTACGCCCATACCCGCGCCCGAGCCTTCGATCAAGCGGCAACCACTCCGCGTGAGGGTTGCAGAACCTGCGCCTTGATCGGAAGGCGTGGACCGAACAGTGGTCCTTGCCCAAGCGAGATGCCGGCTTCCATGATCCGTGCGAACTGAGCATCGGTCTCAATGGCTTTGACGATCGGCATCAGCCCGGCTCCGGAAAGCCGCTCACGCAGCCGTGCTCCGGTCATCGGACCCTCCAGGCTGGCCATCCCGTCAACCAGCGTACGAGCGTTGCACCGGAGGAAGGCAAACCCTGCGGCCTTCAGATCCGGCAGGTCTGGATCAAGGCTGACAGCGTCGTCGATGGCCAGTCTGAAACCGGCACCCGTCAGCTGCCGGATTGCATCCCAGTGCGGCGCCGCAAAACTCCGGATATCCGACTGTTCAAAGGTCAGGACCAACCGGTCCGCGAGCTTCGGCGTATGCCTGCAAGCTTCGGCGAACTCCCACTGGAAACCCTGGTTGGTCAGGGACTCGGCGGTGAGCGAAGCAAACAGGGAGCCGCCACTGCCGCGCTGGTCCATATGGTGAGCCATGGCCGCCGCCCGCGTTATGCGGATCGTGTCGATGAACGGCAGCATTCCGGTCCCACGCGCGGCGGGAACATAATCTTCGGCGCCCATGCTGCCCGGAGGTTCGGTGCGCAAGCGCAGTGCGATCTCGTAATGTCTGACTTTGCGATCGCCGAGCGCAACGATGGGTTCGAGGTAGACATCGAACTTGTCGGTCGCGATGCCGTCAGCAATGGCCGACAGACGCGCATGCGTTTGATCGACCGGCGGAGGAAGTGGGCCTTTCGCCTTTTCGGGCTTCAGCGGTGGCAGGACACCGCGCTCGATCGGCGATTGCGTGTCCGCTGCGGGAGACCGCCGCATCTCGTTGGCAGCGGCCCGCAAGGCATCGACGGATGCATTGATTTCCGATTGCGCGGCCCCAGTTGACGGTTTCGGCGTCTCCACAGATGTCTCGCTTGCCGAACCCGGAACGATTTCCTGGGCGAACTTCCGGATCATTCCGCCGATCACGCCGACATCGCCGGCAACGGCCGGAGTTCCCACAGATTGTTCCGCCGCGGTCGGCTCACTGACGTTTTCCGGCTGCGCCACCTTCTTGCCGAAGGAAGAGCGAGGCGCTTCCGGAGGCCGCTTGAACTCAGGCTGTGGTATGGGCTCGCTGGACGGGGTATGCGGGTCATTCGGACGGAATGCCCAGAAGTGGCCCATCGTTTCGCCAGACGCAGTCGCCGTGACGTCGCGCGCAACAGTGTCCTTTTTTGCAGGCGCGGTCGAAGGTTCCGGTCGGCGTGCTGCGTCGGCGGCTGGCGGAGCCGGTTGCGCGTTCCGGAGAACAGGCGACGCGGGGGAGGGCATCTTCGCGCCAGCGGGCGACGGACCAACGGCTTGAGAGGGCTCGCTCTGGGTGCTGGCGGGACGAGGCGCAGGCGAGCGTGGCACCGGCTCGGATGCGGGAGCTTTTGACTCACGGGGACCCTCGGGTGCTTTGACCTGAGGAGCCGCCTGAAGCGGTGCGCCCGGTGTCCGTTGGCGGATCCAGCTCACCTCGTCCTCAAGCCGCTCGATCTCACTGCTGAGTTCGCGAATGGCCTCGGTGCGCCGGGCGAGGGCGTGAGCTGAAACCAGAGCCACATACATGCCCAATGCAGCCAGGCCGGCGGTCCACATGGGCCACCCGAACTGGACGATAAGGCCGGCTGCCACGGCAAGCGTCACCAGAACCATGGCGGTGAGGATGAATGCTTCCCGAAGTGCTCGTGTGCGCGGCTTGCGGTGGTGGTTCGCGTGATCTGGTGTCATCTGTCCGGCGGCCCTCGAAAGGGTTGATTCTCCGACTCGTTTCTGAATCGAGCTTTTCGCCTGGACGTTGCAAAAGCAATCGAGCCGCCGAAACTGTCACCAGCTTTTGCACTGGTGCCGCGGGTCAAGGGCACACCGTGGCCCAGAATCCTCGCGGCGGGACCAGGCCCCGCCGCGAATGGGTTTTGTCATGTGTCCTGAATGCCGCGAATCGCGGATCAGGCGACAGCCTTGATGACGGCCGCAATCTTGTCGCGAATCTCGCCGATCTGGCTCTCGCTGACGATCAGCGGTGGTGATGGGACGATCGTATCGGCCGCAACGCGCACGTAAAGATCGTGGTCGGCATACATACGCTCGATGGCATCGTAGCCGCGCACGCCGACCTTGCCGGGGATCGGTTCAAGGTCGATGGCCGCCAGCAGGCCGATCGTGCGGATATCCACCACGTTCGGCAGGCCCTTGAGACTCATCATGGCGTCGGCGAACACAGGCTCCAGCGCCTTGGCGCGCTCGAAGATGCCTTCGTCCTTATAGAGCTGCAGGGTCGCGAGAGCGGCAGCCACCGCCAGCGGATGGCCCGAGTAGGTGTAGCCGTGGAACAGCTCCGGCAGATGCTCGGCGCCCTGCATATGCGTCTCGTACACGCCCTTGCGCACGAATACGCCCGACATCGGCACCGCGCCGTTGGTGACGCCCTTCGCGAACGTGATCATGTCCGGAACGATGCCGTAGCGGTCGGCGGCGAAGCCGTGGCCGAGACGGCCGAAACCGGTGATGACTTCGTCGAAGATCAGCAGGATGCCGTGCTGCTCGGTAATCTGGCGCAGGCGCTCCAGATAGCCCTTCGGCGGCGGCAGCGTGCCCGTGGAACCTGCGACCGGCTCGACGATGACGGCTGCGATGGTCGACGCATCATGCAGGCCGATCAGGCGCAGCAGATCGTCAGCCAGCTCGGCGCCCCATTCCGGCTCGCCCTTCGAGTAAGCCTGCTTGGCGCGATTGTAGGTGGTCGGCAGGTGATCGACGCCGGCCAGCATATTGCCGAACATCTTGCGGTTGGCGACCATGCCGCCGACCGAGATGCCGCCGAAGCCGACGCCGTGATAGCCGCGCTCACGGCCGATGAAGCGGGTGCGGCTGCCTTCGCCGCGCGAGCGGTGATAGGCCAATGCAACCTTAAGCGCCGTGTCGACGGCTTCACTGCCCGAGTTGGCATAGAGCACGTAGTCGAGATCGCCCGGCGCCATCAGGGTGAGCTGTGAGGAGAGCTGGAACTGGCCCGGATGGCCGTACTGGAATGGCGGAGCGTAGTCCATCTGCGCGGCGGCGTCCTGGATCGCCTTGACGATCGGTTCGCGCGTGTGACCGGCGTTGACGCAGAACAGGCCTGACGAGGCGTCGATGACCTTGCGGCCGTCAGGGGTGAAGAAGTGCATGTCCTTGGCGCCCGAGAACAGGCGGGGCTTTTTCTTGAATGCCCGATTGGGCGTAAAGGGCATCCAGTAGGGTTCGAGCTCGTTGGGCTTCATATCGAGCGGCGCCATGAGAACCTCCAATAAGACGACGAAAGGGAGCGCACATCTGCGCCCGTGCACGCGTATTGAGATGAGCCTGTTCGCGCCCTGGTCGGAGCGCATTACAGCAGTAGACGGGGCTGCCCGTGTTGCTTCAAGTCCTTTTCTCAGACTTCTTAGCAGATTGAAACCACACGGCGACAGGGGGAATATTTTTGATATATTCAACACCCGAAACACTTGTGGGGTAGGGCTATGTCAGTGGATGTTGGAGGACGGCTCCGTTATCTGCGTTCGCGGCATAACCTATCTCAGCGCGAGCTCGCGAAGCGCGCCGGCGTCACCAACTCGACCATTTCTCTGATCGAGGCGAACAAGACGAACCCTTCGATAGGGGCTTTGAAGCGCATCCTCGACGGCGTCCCGATTGGGTTGGCCGAGTTCTTTGCCCTGGAGCCCGACCGGCCGCGGCAGGCGTTCTATCGTGCGGACGAACTGACGGAAATCGGCAAAGGTGGTGTGTCGTACAGGCAGGTCGGTGAGAACCTGTTCGGCAGAGCGTTGCAGATCCTGAAAGAGCGCTATGAGCCGGGCTCGGACACGGGCCGTGTTCCGTTAGCGCACGAGGGCGAGGAAGGGGGCATCATCATCAGCGGCCGCTTGGAAGTGACTGTCGACGACGAGCGTCGCATTCTGGGGCCGGGTGATGCCTACTATTTCGAGAGCCGCCGTCCGCATCGTTTCCGCGCTGTCGGACCCCATCCGTGCGAGGTTGTGAGCGCCTGTACGCCTCCGTCGTTCTGATCGGGGCATCTCGCGCCAGTGTCACGGGCAGTGCTGCACCAGGCGGGCGCGGACCCTCGCCGCAGAGATCACCTCACCTTGAATTGATACGGCGGCAGGCGGAGGCGCCCCATATCCTCGCGGGCTCTCCGAAAGGGACCCGGAACTTCATCATGCACGGATATATGGCTGCGGCGATGAAACGGGCTTGTCGCATCGGTCAGGGACAGCTAACACACTCGCCATCGTGACCGAGCCCGCCGATGGGGCGTCGCACGGCATCTTCCGGAGGGGTGGCCGAGTGGTTTAAGGCACCGGTCTTGAAAACCGGCAGGCTCGCAAGGGTCTCGGGGGTTCGAATCCCTCCCCCTCCGCCAATATTCTCGTCAACGCTTTGATTTTTAGACAGTGCTTTGGATCGTGAGCTTTTCTAACCACATTTCATACCACATTTCGAGATCGCTGGTTGTTGATGGGAATTGCCCTGTATCCGAACGCCCCGGCAACGTTTTCCCCAGCTGCGTTCATCCTATAACGGTTTAATTTGCGTACGATCGCCGATGGTGATCGCTGTCACATCGAGGATGACGCAGTCAACAAAATGACGGCCGCCCTGGCAGCTAAACTGGCGCGCATCGCTTGGGTTATCCTCACGAAGCCTGGTGCACTTTAACGAACGCAGAGATCCGGCCGCAGCATAGCGGCCTGGACAGATTGCGAGGCTCGAGGACCGACGACGAGAAAGTCGATCGACGTGTCGTAAATCCTGTCGGCGAAAGCGGGCTATTTGCCCGGTGTATTTAGTTGGGAACGACGCGTGCAGATCTCATCGTGGTCTGGCTGCAACGGCAGCCCACTCGCGAGAGGCTGGATACATTTGCGCATACTGCTCTCGGAACGGTTCACGTCCCTTGCACGGACGGGGCGAACCATACATTTCCCTCAATGGCTTCCTTCAGGATCAGCTTGTCGAGCGTCAGCTCGGAGACCGCCTTCTTCAGCCGTTCATTCTCGCGTTCGAAATCCTTCAGCCGTTTGGCCTGATCGAGTTTCAGGCCGCCGTACTCCCGGCGCCACCGATCGTAGGTCTGCTCGGCGATCAACAATGCCGGCCTGAAGGACCTGCTGGCAAAAAAAGTGACGCCCGCGCAGAGGCGAGAAGCCGTCGCCCATCTGATGGCGGCGCATCAGATGGGCCGACGAGCGCCGCGTGGCGTGGCGGTACATCCAGCCCAGCAAGTTGGCAGCAGAACGAAGAGCTTGAAGAACGCTCATCGGAAGCGTCCGATGACGACCGGATTCCAGTGCTCTCGGACCGGTCTGCGGTCGGTGGTAGCCCGGGAAACTGAGGAGGTGCGGTCACCGCGAGCAGCGCATCGGTAAAATCACGCCACGCATCGATCTGATGAGAGCGTATGCCGATTTCCGTTTCCAGCGCAGCCAAGTCCTGCGCAAGGGGTGATCGTCCGGGTCCCGGCTTGCGCACAAGAGGAGGTGATGGCGGTAAGTGGCCAGCAAGGGGACGGTGCGCAGGCATCCGGAGGTGCGGAGGGTGACCGGCTTCGACCACAATGAGACGATCGCTCCGCTTCCCGACGGTCTTGACGATCTCGGTCTGGCCCGTGGAAGGGGGTTTATCGGGCGGGCTTTGCCCCCAGGCGACAGGAGTCGTAAACGGCAGCGTGGCCACTGCCAGAATGCGAACGAGACTCTTTGCTTTCAGTTGCATGGAGCGATGTCCTTCGGTAATTGGCCTCACCTTCGATAGTGCGGCTGCGTGTCTTCGTTAGCGCAAAGTGTGTTATTCTTTTTCTGCGTCGAGGAGATTTGTTTCAAAACATTGCCGGGCCGGCGATCGCTGAGCTTTTGTTACAAGAAAGAGCTCGTGCGGTAGCCGTTGCACGGTTAGAAAACGAGTTCTTCGAGACACGCGCTGATCATGAGCAAACACACACCACAAATCCTCATCGTCGATGACGATCTAGAGATTCGAAAGCTCCTTGCCCGCTATGTCGAGAGCCAGGAGGCCGCCGCCTACTTTTGGTTGCGACCTGCAGTGAGTTGTTTAAATGGATTACGACACGCAAGATTGATCTAATCGTCCTGGATGTCATGCTGCCCGACGGATCAGGGCTCGACATGTGCCGCAGCCTTCCCGCGAAGGCTTGCCTTCTCGTCGTCGTCGATCAGCCGGCACAGCACAATGCCATCGACGATGCCCTTCATGACCTCGGTCACGTTTTCTACGATGTCCAGACCGATCCCGACTCCGACGTTGTAATCCTGACTGGAACCGAAAGATGGTTTTGTGCCGGCGGGGACATGACTTGTTTCAGGAGTGCATCGACGACACCGAGAAATGGCGGCGCAACGTGACCGTCGCCAAGCGCATCATCAACGGGCTTCTGGCCTTCTTCTCCGAGCTGACGGAACTGGAGAAGCAGAGCCCCCGTTTCAAATTATAGCGACGTTCACGGATGCGGACGCCGCCCTCGCGGATTGGAGTGGTGAACGTGGCTACATCACGCGAGAAATGATCGCGAAGTACGTAAACGACGTTGCGGCACCCATCTATTACATCGCCGGTCCGCCAGACATGGTTTTGGCAATGGCAAGGCTGCTCAAGGATGCTGGGGTTAAGGGCGCGGACGTGTGAGCGGAAGAGTTCTCGGGGTATTAAAGCACACACATCGCTACTGAGATTGATCGCATCATGGCCGCCTACTCTGCTCATGAGCTTGAACGCGTCACCTTGCGTCCCCACACCATATGGTAGCTGTTGTCCCGCGCGCTGCCAGGATGTGCCCCATGCCCCGTGCGTACTGGAAAGGCCATCTCAAGCTCTCCCTGGTCTCAATCCCGGTTGAGCTGTTCAATGCCGTCGATAGCTCGGCTGGCATCTCGTTC
>JAFAFW010000050.1 GCA_023423275.1 Pseudomonadota bacterium | reverse complement strand
ATGCGGCACGACGCGGAGCGGTTGCGGGCCGAGTAGGCGAGCAGCACGGGGGCCTCATAGCCCGGCACCAGACGCTTGTAGGAGTTGGTGCTGGGGTTCGTGAAAGCGTTGATCGCCTTGGCGTGCTTCAAGATGCCACCGATGTAGAACAGGCAGTTGTCGGAGAGATCGGCATACTTGTTGCCAGCGAAGGTCGGCTGGCCGCCCTTCCAGATCGACTGGTGGCAGTGCATGCCCGAGCCGTTGTCGCCGAACACCGGCTTCGGCATAAAGGTGACCGTCTTGCCGTAGGCCTGCGCAACGTTGTGCGCGACGTACTTATAGATCTGCATGTGATCGGCCATCATCACCATCGGGCCGAATTTGATGCCGAGCTCGTGCTGAGCGGCAGCCACCTCGTGGTGGTGCTTTTCAACGGACACGCCCATCTCGGACATGACCGACAACATCTCGGAACGGATGTCCTGGCAGCTATCGACCGGCGGAACCGGGAAGTAACCACCCTTGGTGCGCGGACGGTGACCGAGGTTACCCATCTCATAGGCCGTGCCGGTGTTGGTCGGCAGCTCAGTGGAGTCGAGTTTGAAGCCCGTGTTGAACGGCTCGGCGGTGAAGCGGACGTCGTCGAAGATGAAGAACTCGGCTTCCGGGCCGAAGTAAATCGTATCACCCACGCCGGTCTGCTTCAGATAGGCCTCGGCCTTCTTGGCGATGCCGCGCGGATCGCGCTCATACAGCTCGCCGGTCGACGGCTCGATGATGTCACAGAAGATCGCCAGTGTGGTCTGCGCAAAAAACGGATCCAGGTGCGCGGATGCCGGATCGAGACTCAGCAGCATGTCGGATGCTTCGATCCCCTTCCAGCCGGCGATCGATGAACCGTCGAATGCGTAACCGTCGGCGAACACGCCTTCGTCGATGCAAGACGCATCGGCGGTCACGTGCTGCATCTTACCCCGCGTATCGGAAAACCGGAGATCGACGAACTTGACGTCCTTGTCCTTGATCAACTTCAGGACGTCAGCTGGGCTAGCCATTTCTTCATACTCCCCTGTCTGCAGACTGGATGATTGGTGTTGTGCTGTTAGAAAAATGCGACATGCGGCCGTGCCGCAGCGGATGATGAGGCCTCACCCTCCAGGCGATCAGACGGCTTCCGTCCCTGTCTCGCCGGTGCGGATCCGTATAGCCTCCTCGATGGTGGAAATAAAAATCTTGCCGTCGCCGATGCGGCCGGTCTTGGCCGCTTTCTGGATCGCCTCGACGGCCTTGTCCAGCAACTCGTCAGCCAGAACCACCTCGATCTTCACCTTGGGCAGGAAATCGACAACGTACTCCGCTCCCCGGTAAAGCTCGGTGTGCCCCTTCTGGCGACCGAAACCCTTGGCCTCGATGACAGTGATGCCCTGCAAGCCGATTTCCTGCAGTGCCTCCTTCACCTCATCGAGCTTGAAGGGCTTAATGATCGCCTCGATTTTTTTCATACCGTCACGCCTCCCGGATCGGGGTCATGTCCTTTTTGCCGTCACCACTTAGCAGGACGCGTGCCAAGTGACCGGCATCTCCATTTAGATACAGACTATCAGATACTTATAGGCTCTTAGAGGCAACCAGGCATTCCCTTGATCGCCTCCCGAATGCGTAATATTCGACCATATTGCACAATATTTAATCCGTTGAAGCGACTTCCATGATCGCGTTTTGAGCAGTGCTGCCTGCAGAATGCGCTGTACGCGCGCCGCTTGTCTGCGTTGAATCAGGGCGCGGACGACACGCCGGAGACTTTCATGCGCGTTACAGGGCTCGACCATTTCGTTCTGACGGTTGCCGATATCGAGCGGTCGGCCGACTTTTACGTCAGCGTGCTCGGCATGACCCGCGAGACCTTCGGACCGGCGCACCGTACGGCCCTGCGCTTTGGAAGCCACAAGATCAATCTTCACGAACAGGGCCGGGAGTTCGAGCCCAAGGCAGCATTACCCACGACGGGATCGGCTGATCTGTGCTTTCTGGTTGCGGGCTTCGATGATTTGCCCACCCACTTGGCCAAGCACGGCGTTCGTATCCTCGAAGGGCCTGTAAAGCGCACCGGAGCGCTTGGCCCGATCGTATCCTACTACATCCGGGATCCGGATCAGAACCTCATCGAACTCAGCCGGTATACGTAATGCGCGCCCGCTCTCTGCACCAGCCTTCCGTCGCCTCTGGTCTTGAACTGCTCACGGCAGCAGAGATGTCGCGCGCGGATGAACTTACCATCGCGGCGAGCGTGCCGGGACTTACGCTGATGGAAAATGCCGGTCGGGCCGTCGCCGACGATGCCCAGCGAATGGCATCGCCCGGGGCGCGCGTCACGGTGCTCTGTGGACCGGGCAATAATGGCGGCGATGGTTTCGTGGCGGCCCGGCTGCTCCGGGAGCGCGGATTTGGTGTCGACGTCGCCCTGTTGGGGTCACGCGAAGCGCTGAAAGGCGACGCGGCAGCGATGGCCTCGGCCTGGACCGGCTCAACCATGCCCCTCGTCGCGACGGCTGCTGACAGTGCAGACCTTGTGATCGATGCTCTCTTCGGCGCCGGGCTTTCGCGACCTCTCGATGGCGCTGCGGCAGAAATTGCCGCTCACATCAACGCCACCAGTCAGCCGGTTCTGGCTGTCGATGTCCCCAGTGGCGTCGACGGCAGCACAGGCGAGATCCATGGCACGGCCATGACCGCGCATCGGACGGTGACCTTCTTCCGGCGCAAGCCAGGACATCTGCTCCTGCCCGGACGGATGCACTGCGGACTGACGCGCGTGGCCGATATCGGCATCGACGCGCACGTCCTGGGCCGCATCGGGATCAACACATTCGCCAACGCGCCGGAGCTTTGGATCGGCCGCTTCCCCCAGCCTCGCCTCGATGGACACAAGTATTCGCGCGGCCATGCCGTCGTCGTATCCGGGCCATCGTGGCAGACCGGTGCGGCGCGGCTGTCGGCGCGCGGCGCGCTTCGGATCGGCGCAGGGCTCGTCACCATCGCCAGCGCTCACGATGCGCTTGCCATCAACGCCGCGCATCTGACAGCCATCATGCTGCGCGAGGTCAACGACGCCGGGGCTCTCGCGGACATGCTGTCCGATCGACGGTTCAACGCTGTTCTGATCGGCCCGGCGGCTGGCATCAACGACGAGACGCGCCAACGTGTTCTGATCGTCCTGGTCTCGGGTGCCAGTACCGTCCTCGACGCGGATGCCCTATCAGTCTTTGCGTCCGATCGGGAAGCGCTCGTGACGGCCATCCGCACCGACAGCAGACCCGTTGTCCTCACGCCGCACGACGGCGAGTTCGCGCGGCTCTTCCCGGATCTCGCAGACCGGCCGAAGCTGGAACGCGTCCGGCAAGCCGCATCCCTCACCGGCGCAACCGTCATTCTCAAGGGCGCGGACACGGCCATCGCGGCACCCGACGGCCGCGCCGCCATCAACGAGAACGCGCCACCAGCACTGGCCACCGCAGGATCGGGCGACGTTCTCGCCGGTCTGGTGACCGGCCTGCTGGCCCAACACATGCCAGGGTTCGAGGCCGCCTGCGCGGCCGTCTGGCTGCATGGCGCGGCAGCCGCCGCCTTTGGGCCCGGATTGATCGCGGAGGACCTTCCGGAAATGCTGCCGACGATCCTGTCCGATCTCATGACAGACACGGTCATCTCTCGCGCGCAACAGTGAGACTATCCCTCGGCAACCAGGGATCTCCACGGCAGGTCGCTCGTTCTCAAGGAACAGCAACCGCAATCCGGAGAGATGATATGCATCATACCGCACAAATGCTGCAGACCCATCCCAGCCCCGAAGTTACGGCGCTCAGCGATATTGCCGACTGCATCGACGCGCTTCAGGAGTGCGTGCAGACGTGTACGAGTTGCGCCGATGCCGACCTCAGCGAATCTGATCCACAGATGATGGTGCGTTGCGTGCGGCTCAACCACGATTGCGCGGATATCTGCGCGGCGACAGCTCGTGTGCTCTCCCGTCCGAGCATGGTCGCACCGGAGATCTGGCTGGCACAGCTCCAGGCATGCGTCACCGCCTGCCACGCCTGCGCCGAAGAATGCGAGAAACACGCGCAGCATCATGATCATTGCCGCTTTTGCGCTGAAGCGTGCCGGCAATGCATCCAGTCCTGCAAGGACACGCTGGCGATGATACGCCACTGAAACTGACGTTTTTAGGAGACCGTGGCGGGGTCAGCGATTGGCGCGCGACAGCACGCTGATCAGCTCGGCCACTTTCTGGCGCTGCTCGCGCGCATCGCCACTCGCGATGGCATGCTCGACGCAATGGGCGACATGATCACGGAGAATCTCCTCCTCCACGCGGCGCAACGCAGCCCGAACGGCTGAGATCTGCGTCACGATATCGATGCAGTAGCGATCCTCCTCGACCATGCGCGCCAATCCGCGCACCTGACCTTCGATGCGGCCGAGGCGTTTTTGACAGGCTGACTTTGCTTCTTTCTGCATGCCTTGACAAATACCCTATGGGGGTATTAATCGTCAAGCCATCCTATACCCCCTAGGGGTTCACGACAATCGCGGAAGGCCACCATGGCGGATCACGCGCATCATCATTCCGATAAGCCCACAGCCTCACAGCATTCCGGCTGTTGTGGACACGGCGCGAACGCTCCCGTCGAGCACGGCGAGACCGTGAAGGATCCTGTGTGCGGGATGACGGTCGATCCGCATACCGCCAAGCACCGCGCCGATCACGACGGCCGCGCGTATTATTTCTGCTCCGCAGGCTGCAAGGCCAAGTTCGAAGCCGATCCGAAACGCTACCTGGAGCCGGGGCAGCAGAAACTCGAACCCGTGCCCGAAGGCACGATCTACACCTGCCCCATGCATCCGGAGATACGCCAGGTCGGACCCGGCTCCTGTCCGATTTGCGGCATGGCTCTCGAACCGGAGCTCGTGAGCGCCGACGCCGGGCCCAACCCTGAACTCGTCGACATGACGCGCCGTCTTTGGATCGGTGCAGCTCTGGCGCTGCCCGTATTCCTGCTGGAGATGGGTGGCCATTTGACCGGCCTCGCGCACTGGATCGGGCAGCAGACGTCGAACTGGATCCAGCTCGTGCTGGCCACGCCGGTGGTCCTGTGGGCGGGCTGGCCGTTCTTCGAGCGCGGCTGGCAGTCGCTCGTCACGCGCAACCTCAACATGTTCACCCTGATCGCTCTCGGCACGGGCGTGGCGTGGATCTACAGCATTGTCGCGACGGTAGCGCCGCATCTGTTTCCCTCCGCATTGCGCGGGCACGACGGCGCGGTCGGCGTATATTTCGAAGCTGCAGCGGTCATCACGGTACTCGTGCTGATCGGCCAGGTTCTCGAACTCAGAGCGCGCGAAAAAACCGGCGGCGCGATCCGCGCACTTCTCGATCTCGCGCCAAAGACAGCTCGCCGCGTGCGTGCCGACGGCGGCGACGAGGACGTCGCGCTCGATGAGGTCGCCGTCGGGGATACCCTGCGCGTCCGCCCGGGAGAGACGGTCCCGGTCGATGGCGAGCTGATCGAAGGCCGGAGCAGTATCGATGAATCGATGGTGACCGGCGAATCCATGCCCGTCACCAAAACGGCCGGTTCGGAGCTGATCGGCGGCACCATGAACCAGACGGGCAGCTTTACGATGCGCGCCGGCAATGTCGGCCGCGACACGGTGCTCGCCCGCATCGTCCAGATGGTCGCGCAGGCCCAGCGGAGCCGTGCGCCAATCCAGCGCGTCGCCGATCAGGTCAGTGGATGGTTTGTGCCCCTCGTACTCGCCATCGCCATCATCGCCTTCGCGGCCTGGACAATCTGGGGACCGGAGCCGCGCTTCACTTTCGGCCTGATCGCTGCCGTATCCGTTCTGATCATCGCGTGTCCCTGCGCGCTCGGCCTCGCCACCCCGATGTCGATCATGGTCGGCGTCGGGAGAGGTGCTCAAAGCGGCGTCCTGATCAAGAATGCCGAAGCGCTCGAACGGATGGAAAAGGTCAACACCATTGTCATCGACAAGACAGGGACACTGACCGAAGGTCGTCCGAAAGTTACCGCGGTTCGCACTCAACCCGATCACGGTTTAGAGACCGACGAGCTGTTGCGCCTCGCCGCCAGCCTGGAGCGCGGCAGCGAGCACCCCCTGGCTGCGGCAATCGTCGCGGCGGCGGAGGAGCGAGGCCTTGCGCTCGGCACGGCGTCCGACTTCGATTCTCCGGTCGGCAAAGGCGTCATCGGCATGGTCGACGGCCGTTCGATGGCCATCGGCAACCGCCGCCTGATGCAAGACATCGGCGTCGACAGCACGCCCCTGGCAGACGAGGCCGAAGCACTTCGCGCGCAGGGCGCGACCGCGATTCTGGTCGCGATCGACGGTCAGCCTGCCGGGGTCATTGCCATCGCTGATCCCATCAAGCCGACCACCCCGGCGGCGGTCGAAGAGTTGAGAAACGCTGGCCTCCACATCGTCATGCTGACGGGAGACAACTCAACCACGGCTCAAGCGGTTGCTCGCCGTCTCGGCATTTCCGAAGTGGAAGCAGAGGTCCTGCCGGAGGAAAAGAGCAAGGTCGTCGAACGGCTGCGTTCCGAAGGCCGGATCGTCGCCATGGCCGGGGACGGCGTCAATGATGCGCCGGCGCTTGCAGCCGCCGACGTCGGGATCGCCATGGGCACAGGTACGGACGTGGCCATCGAGAGCGCCGGCATAACCCTGCTGAAAGGCGATCTGATGGGTATAGTTCGCGCACGCCACCTATCCGCGGCGACGATGAGCAACATCCGCCAGAACCTGTTCTTCGCGTTTATCTATAATGCCCTGGGCGTGCCGATCGCTGCGGGTGTTCTCTACCCGGCGTTCGGCATTCTGCTTTCACCGATCATTGCGGCTGCCGCGATGTCGCTCTCGTCGGTCAGCGTCATAGCGAATGCCCTGCGCCTCAGCCGCGCCAGGCTATAGCTGACCGCAGACATCATTCTGGCGGACCAACTGGAAGACGTGCGCGACGATCGTGTCCGGATTTGCCGGCTTGGTAACCACAGGCGCAGCCCAAACCTCCGCACGCTCCTGCCATCCAGCATTGCCCGTGTGAAACAGGAAGGGCACGCCTTGCTCATACAGGGCTTCTGCGATCGGTCCAGATTGCTCATGGCCGAGTTGCACGTCCAGTACGGCAGCCGCAAGATCTTCCTGTTGGGCGAGCGCACATCCGATCGCAAGAGTACTCGCCGGACCGATAACAATGGCGCCCGCCTCGGCGAGCGCGACCTCGAGCTCCCACGCGAGCAGAGGCTCATCCTCGACGATTAAAATTCTCAATCCTGATAGGTGCCGTGCCATACAAAATAGACACGCATTCCTCTCAGAAGTTCCCTCGTTATGATTTGATGAAAGGTCATTGGAACATTGACTGCATGTCGAGTGACATTTCGGCACGCAGCTCAGTTAATATTTTCCCAACGCCATGTCTGTTTCGCCTCGGCCGCGACGCATGTGTCGGGCACATCAAGGTGCCATTCAAGGCCTTCGGTACGCCACTGCAGACGCGCCTCCCCATCCAGCGCACGCCCGACCATGATCTCGACGACTGTCCGGCCGAAACCGCGGTCCGACGGTGGCACGACTTTCGGCCCGCCGCGCTCACACCACGTCATGCGGAACCGGCGCTGTCCCTCCTGCCCGGCAAGCTCCCAATGGATCTCGATCCGCCCCTTGGGTGAACTCAACGCGCCATGCTTCGAGGCATTGGTCGCAAGCTCATGCAACGCGAGACCGATATTCTGAGCCGCTTCCGGTTTGAGCGACAAGGCAGGTCCCGCAAAGCTGAGCTGTTCCTCCGACCGGTCGACAAATGGCGCCAGTTGCCCTTGCACGAGTTCAGTGACCGGCACGCCCCGCCAATCCTGCTTGACCAGGAGATCGTGCGACCGGGCGAGACCGGCAATCCTCGCATTGAAGCGCGCGTGAAAATCCTCAAGGCTGCGGCTCGTGCGCGCTGTCTGCCGCCCCATGGCCTGAATGACCGCAAGCAGGTTCTTCGATCGATGCGAAAGCTCGCGCATGATAAAACGCGTGTGCTCCTCGCGGCGTTTCTGCTCGGAGATGTCACGATACACGATCGAGACGGCAATCACCTGCCCCCTGCTATCTCGCATCGGAGACGCACTTATCGACACAGGAATATCGCTGCCGTCCTTCCGGCGTCTTATCGTTTCGACGAACACACTCTCGCCAGACATGGCTTTGCGAAACACATCCTTCCCTGGTCCTTCCAGCGTCGGTGGCACCAGAAAACCGCCCGGCCTGCCAATCACCTCCATGGCCTTGTATCCGAACAGACGCTCGGCCCCGGAATTCCAACTGCGGACGCGTCCATCGGGTGAAACGCTGACCACGCCATCGACCGCGGCCTCGATAATGGCCGCAAGATGAGCCTGCGTGACCTGTGCCTGCTTTTTCTCCGTGATGTCCTCGCAGACGAGCCCGATCCCGATAACCAGCCCATCAATCGTCAAGGGATAGAGTTGTGCCGTCCAGCAGCGCTCTGCATCGCTGCCTTCTGCAGGTCCGCTCAGGAACTCGATCCCGGAAACGGATTTCCCCAGTTCGAGCACGCTGCGCAGATGCTCTTCAAAAATATCTCGCGCATGCGGGAGAACATCGAGAACCGATTTCCCGATCAAATCCTCGACCGGCCTGTCGATCATGGCGGCCAGAACGCGATTGATCCGCTGGATAGTCAGGTCGCGATCGAGAAGCACGAGCCCGATCGGTGCAGAGTCGTAGAGAGCCTGCTGCTCACTCAACCGTTCGGCAGTGATCCGAAGCAGTGCTTCCCGCTGCGCATCGCCCTCCTTCTGGACCGTAATGTCCTGGTCGATGCCACGAGCCGTTTGTGCACGACCGTTTTTGTCGAGTTCCACAACGCCCTTCGAACTGACCCAGATGACGGCGCCGTCGGGCCGCTTGAAGCGAAACTCGGTTGCAAACGGGCCGCCTTTGGCGATCTGCGCCTGCGCCTCCTCGCGAATGCGTGCTCGATCCTCGTCGAGCAGGAAGGACCAGAGATGATCCCGGGACGGCCGTGGCTCACCCGTGAACCCGTACAGCTCCAGCATTTCAGGCGACCATGTCGCTGTTTTGGTCCGGAAGTCGTACTCCCAGACCCCCGCTCCCGCCGCCACCAGCGCAAGCCGCAATCGCTGTTCGCTGGCTCCCAGCTCATCGATCGAATGAACCAGAGCGGAACCGACCCGGTCGACTTCAGCCACCCCTGATGCGGGGGGCATTGTCAGCCTGCCATGATTCGGAATGCGTGCGAGGCGCTGGATGGGGACCGCGATCCGACGCGCAAACACCGCTGCGAGGAGGCTCGACAGTCCAATCAATGCTGTCGCAATGATCGCGAACGTCGACCATTCTTCTCGCGACACGCGCGCGAGTTCAGCGACCGGGACAACGGCACTCACTGTCCAATGTGTCGTTGGTGAACGAACAACGGCACGAATGGCTTCCATGCCTGACGGCAGAACCACCCGGACGACCGGCTCTTCTTGATTGAGTTGATCGATCGCCGGTTGGGACATCTGTTTCCCAACCCCCTCAAAATGATAGCGATTTTGCGCAAGGATGGCGTTGTTGCTGTCCGCGATCGATATCGTAGCCTCGGGAATACCCAAGTCCTTGTTCAACAACTCGGTCAAGGATTGAGTTGGAACAGCGATCGTCAGGACATACCCGACCCCTACTCCCGTGATGATGGGAATCCGGACGCCAGCCATCGGCACGCGCCGCTCACCGTCGTAAAACAGGTCTGTCACGCGCGGGATACCAAATTTCGCCGCTCGGCGCGCGAGATCAGCATCGGCCGGGGTATCCGTGATGGGACCCATCGGTCGGACGGTGTTCATCAGCCGCCGGCCGTCAGGATCGTCGAGAATGACCGACCAATCCTGTCCGGTCTGCATTTTGCGAACGCGGAGTTCAAACCCATGCACATCGCCAGTCCGGAGACCGGGAGAGGCGCCCAGCGCTTCGCCCAAGCGCCAATAGCCGAGCATCTCGCGATCGAGGTCGCTGGACAGGCTTTTGACGATCTGAAGGACGCGGGCTTCGATGGCCATGCGCTCGGCCGCTATCAATTGCCAGAGCGCGAGTCCCCCCAACGCGATCGCCGGCAACAGTACAGCAAGACACAAGGCAAGGAGATGCGCTGACAAAGGCCAGCCCCGGCTGAGGGCAGGTCGCATCTCGACGTTTCCCACGATGCCCTCCAGGACACCGATAGATCGTGGAAGCCAATGGCAAATCCACGATTTTGCTGATTCTTCATTACGACAAAAATCGGCGCTGTTTGGTTCCTCGCATCCGAACGGCGGATTGCCGCTGAGTGCGACCGAAACTCTCAAAGCTTATTGCCGGACACCAACCACGGAACCGGACGCTACGCAAAGACGTTTTTTGCTTAACGGGTAGTTCTACCAACACAGCGCGAGCAGGAGATTTGAATGGCGACGTCAGAAAAGTCCGCAACGGAGAATTCCGATCCCAGCCGCGCTGAAGAATTTTCCGAAATGATCCAAGGTCTCAAGGACGATCTGGCGCGCTTGGCGGGGCAGATCCAGGAGGGCCTTGCCGATCGCGCCGATGCGGTGAAGGAAACCGCGGTTCAAACTGCAAGCGACACCCAGGATCTTGTCCGGGAAAATCCGCTGCCTGCCGTTGGGCTTGCTCTGGGAGTGGGATTCCTCGTCGGAGTCATGTTGCCCAGAGGCCGCCGGCAACATCACCGCTTCGGTGGCGCATCGCGCAGGGAATTTGATCGGCTCGCACACACGGTGCGGGAGGCAATTGAGACAGGGCGTTCGCGCGCGCAGCACGAATTGAACCGTGCTTCGGATCCAGCGTTGCTCGATCGTTTGACAAGGATTTTATCCGGCCTCCTTGAAAGCTCGCGAGCGACGGCATCCTCCGTGGCGTCGGCGGGGGAAAAGACCGCCCGCCATCTCGCACATCGCCTGACGAACGCGGTCAGCTAAACCGGTCGCGCATTCGGCAAGACATCAGCGTGGCAATCGCCCGACGCGGCCACGCCTGTTCTCAGTGCATCCAGAGCCCGCCGGTGACGTTGATCGCCTGACCGGTCATGTAACTCGACTCTTCGGAGGCGAGGAATACCGCAACGCGGGCAATGTCCAGCGGAAGTCCAACCCTGCCGAGCGGAATGGAAGATTCGCGCTCCTTTGCCGTCTTGAGGCCTTGCTCGATAGACTTCTTGTCCGCCTCGTCACGCATCCGCGTTTCGACGATGGTGCCCGGGCAGACGGCGTTTACATTGATCTTATGCGGCGCCAATTCGGCGGCCAGCGTTTGCGTAATCCCGATGACCGCGAACTTCGATGAACAATAAGCCCCGTACGATGCCTTGCCGGTCTTTCCGAACCACGAGGCGGTATTGATGATGCGCCCGGAGCCGCGCGCCACCATGTGCGGGACGACGGCCTTGCAGCCATGGAAGACGCCGTCAACGTTGATCCGGTAGCACAGCCGCCAGTCTTCGAGCGACATCTCCGCGATCGTGCCGACCCGAACGATGCCGGCATTATTGTAGAGAAAGTCGATTTTCCCCAGCGCTCCAATGGCGTCCTCGACCGCGGCCGTAACCTGTGCGTAATCACCGACATCCGTGACGCTGATGCGGCTGCGCCGCCCTTCACGCTCCACCATCGCCGCGGTTTCGTCCATGCCGGCCTTGTCGAGATCGGCCAGGGCAACGTCACAGCCTTCCTGAGCCAGACGCACGGCGATAGCACGGCCGATCCCCGATGCGGCACCCGTGACGAGAGCCGCCTTTCCATCAAATTTGTACATGACCGTATTCCTTCAACGCGATGCAGGCTGACGTGCTGCTCGCCATAGATACTGACTTGCATGTAAGTCAGTCGGTTTCGTATCATAGGCCGTAGCACGTCGCAACAGATGGCGGAACCGAGCGCAAATCCGCATGCCGGCGTCCGATGCAGTCTTGAGGTAAGAGCTTGATGCCGGGAGAGATCGTCATCCCAGAAGCCCAGGATCGCACCGCGCGGGACAGCATGCGGGAGCGGATAAAATCTACGGCGACCACGCTTTTCATCCGCCATGGATATCGCGGCGTCAGCTTTGGTGACATCGCTTCCAGGCTCGGCATCACACGGGCCAATATCCATTACCATTTCGGGAACAAGCAGAAGCTTCTGGATGAAGTCCTGGAAGATTACGTCGACGGCACGCTCGCGCGGATGGGCGGCCTATGGCGCGACGACGCGCTGACCTTTGCCGAAAAGCTGGAAGGCAACATCGCGTTCAATCGGGAACGCTATGGGGCTTTCAATCGCGGGCGGACAGGCGGCAAGCATTGGAGTCTCATCACCCGGATGCGTAACGAGAGCGATGCAATCGGCAAGACGGCGTGTGACACCCTTCGGAGGTTCGCCCACATCCTCGCATCGGATATCGAGACGGGCGTAAAAGCCGCGATCCGGCGCGGAGAGTTGATCGCGGCGGCCCCCGTCAACGAGATCGTTGTTCAGGCCGTAAGCATCGCCAACGCGGCGGGCACCATCGCCCAGGACGCGGGGAACTTCGATCGCGTCGACAACCTCTATCGCGCTTTCCTGCGAACCGTTCTGGCCGCCTACGGCGGATCGCGCACATCGGCCGTCACGGCGCACAAGGCGAGATCACGGGCCATTGCGTCCGTGAAGGCGCGAGGCTCACGTGGACCGAGCGCCCGATCGCGCGCTGGTTGAGCTCTTTTGCCGGCGCGCACACGACATCGCGACCACCGACACGATCTCAAAGAGCATCTGCGCCGCCGCTTGTGCCGTCGCGGTCGTGGCATCGTACTGCGGCGCGACTTCGACCACATCACCACCGACGATATCGAGGTCTGCGACGGCACGAACCAGAGCCATGGCTTCCCGAGTCAGCAACCCACCTGCCTCCGGTGTGCCGGTACCCGGCGCGAGACCCGGGTCGAGCGCATCGATATCGAAAGTGATGTAAGTAGGCCCTGTCCCTAGCACCTTGCGGATTCGCGTGATCGTGGCGTCGAGGCCCAACCGCATGAATTCGTCGGCGTGGATCACCGTCATTCCGCTATCGCTCGAAAACTCCCATAAATATTCGGCATTACCGCGAATTCCGATCTGGATCGTTCGCTGCGGATCGAGAACACCAGCCAGGACGGCCTCACGAAACGGTCCGCCGTGATGGAACTTCGACCCCTCGAAGGGGCCGCCGGTATCACAATGCGCATCGATATGCAGCAGGCCGACGGAATGATCACGCCCGAGCGCCTTCAGGATTGGCAGGGTCATCGAATGATCGCCGCCAACCGATACCGGAATGACGCCGGCCGCACGGATACGTTCGTAGAAATTCTCGATGTCCTCATGGCTTTCGGCCAGGCTATAGCGGCTCCTGAAAGGGACATCACCGATGTCAGCCAGTTTCACGAGGCTTGCCGGAACGATCTTGTGGACCTCGTGATAAGGGCCGACCCGCTCAATCTGCCGGACGGCACGCGGTCCCAGGCGGGCACCCGGCCGATTCGTCACGCCGAGATCCATCGGCACGCCAACAAGCGCGACGTCGAGATCGCTGAGATCATCTCGCGCTGCCGCATCGGTGCGCAGAGGAGCGTCGAGAAACGTCGAGACGCCTTCATATGGTTTGGCGCGGCGCTCGGTCCCCGAAAACAAGATGTCTACGACTTTCTTGAATTCGAGATCATGCACATCACCAGCCGATGCCGCCCCGTATTTGGCGCGCAACCTCTCGAGATTATCCCGATCCATGACGACACCTCTCTCGTGGTGCAATCCAATAAAGACCATGAGGACAAGTCATGCAAAGTAGCGCTCAGATGGAGTGGTGGAAAGCGCATGAAAAATTCCCGGCCCACTCGTTGTCCTGGACCGGGAACCTTGACGCTACCGCGCCAGCCGTTACGCGTTGATCACATAGACGATCTCGAACGTCGCCGGATCGACGATCAGGATCCGGTCTCCAACCATCACATAGCGGTATCCGCGATACTGCGGAACGATTTCGACCACGGATACGGGAAGCGTGCGCAGCGTTATACTGCGCGGAATCCGCGAGCCGACCGTGATGGCGAAGTCGACGTTATTGAACCGCGGACCGCCGCTGAGACGCTGGCGAATATTCGCACGCTGCTCGCTGGAGAGGTCGGGCCGGGCGCCAACACCGCCACCTGCTCCCTTCCGCGCTTCACCCGAGGGCCTGTCCTTCGCCTGCTGCTGGCGATCCTTGCCACGCTGCTGCTCACCAGTCCGGCGGTCCTTTTTCATGCTTTCGGATTTCATCGTATCCGAACGCTCGCCAGACCGCTGCTGCTGGCTGCTCCGCGATTTCTCCTGGGACGCTCCACGCTCCCTATTGCGCTCACCCTTCATATTCCGGTTGGTTTGGCCGCGCTCGGACTCCGATTGCGCGGGACCGCCGCCAGCACCGGGCTGACGCAGCATATTGCCACTTGATCCCCCACCGCCGCCTTTTTGCATCATTCCGGGCTGCCCGGAGCCCCCCGGCTGAAGCTGCTGTTGCTGTTGCCCCCCCGACTGGGCATAGGCAGAGGGACCCGTGCTCGCAAGCAGCGCAGCCGCAGCGATCTGCGTCAATTTTATAAGCCTCATGGTAAAGCTCCTTCGGCTGTTTTTCAGTTGTAGAAGAAACAGTCGATTGACCACGCCGGTTCCGGATCAGACCTGCGGCGTGGTCGGCGCTTCGCCTATCGCGCAAGCTGCAGACTGAATTGATCAGGTCAGCGGCATTTTAAATGGGCTGCGACTGATCCGTCGTGACGACGAATTGCTCCAACGGACGATCGAGCTTCATCGGCACAACGCGGTTTTCTTTTTTCATGCCGATACCGACGATGAGAACCCGGTGAACCTTGAATTCGCGGCTTCCGACGCTGAACGATTGCGCCGTGTCGACATAGCGGGCGATCAGTACCCGGCCGACGACACAGCGAGGAACCTCCGCACCGGAATTGATCTGAGACAGCGCGGCGTCAAGCTCCTCACCACTGTTCGAAAGCGTAACGACCGCATTCACCTGGGACGCATTATCGCAAACCAGGCCTTGGGTGAGAAACAATTCACCCTTCGCGGATTTCTCGGCTGACTGCGAATATTCGCGTTCCGAACGCGCTGTCGAGCCCTGCCACAAGGTCTGCGCGAAAGCCCCGGATGTTTGCATCACGCAAACTGCCAGCGCTGCGATCGCAAGGGGAGCCAGATGCCGGGTTTCAACGGACAGGAGATTGGCCAATCGGGCGTACACGCTTCACTCCATTCGTGGTGTCCCACTGAACGGATAAACGGCGGAGCTACGCCCGCGTTCCATGGCTCGAAGCAGGCAAGCGCCGTCGTTACGCAACGGATCACACATCGCGGTTCTGAGCGAGCTTGCCGGTTAACTCTGTGGCTCCGGACGAGGCACGGGCGCATCCGATCGGATGAGCTTCGCGGCCTTCAGGTCGTCCCATAACTCACCAGGGATCGGAAAGCGCATCGCAGCGAGATTGAGCCGCATTTCCTCGCTCGACACCGGCCCCGGAATAACCGCCGCGACAGCGGGATGCGCGAGCGGAAACTGCAACGCAGCCGCCGCCAGAGGAACATTATGACGCGCGCAAACGGCCGCAATCTGCTCGGCTTTGGCGATGATCTCCGGCTCGGCCGGCTTATAGCCATAAAGCGCGCCCGGACGCGGACCACGCGCCAGGATGCCGGAGGCGAACGGCGCTCCGATCACGACTGAAACGCCGCGCGCTTCACACAACGGCAATTCCTCATCGAGCGCCTCCTGCTCCATCAGCGTGTACGGCATCGCCAGCAGGAAGAAGTCGATATCGAACCGTTCGAGAAATCGGGGGATCATGCCGAGATGATTGATACCCGCGCCGATGGCCTGGATTTCACCGCTCGACTTGAGATCGGCAAGCGCCTGCCAGCCTTTGCCGTCGTCCAGTTCCTTGAAGCGCGCCGTGATGCCGTCATCGGTCAGCTGATGACGCAAATCCAGATCATGGATGAGCAGCCCCTCGACCCGGTTGAGGCCGAGTCGCAAAAGGCTCTGCTCGTACGATCTCAGTACGCCATCGCGCGTATAGTCGAAACGACGGTCGAACGGCAGGCCGCCAACCCAGCGGCTGTGATGGAACGTATTCGGCTCCTGCGGACGAAAGTAGACACGCCCCACTTTCGTCGTCAGCACGAACGAGGAGCGCGGTTTGGTGCGCAGCACGCGGCCGAACCGCATCTCGCTCTTTCCGTTGCCGTACCAGGGCGATGTATCGAAATATCCGATGCCTGCCGCAAACGCCGCTTCCAGCGCGCCCTCTGCCTGAGTCTCGGGGATAACCTCATAGGCGTCTCCGAGACTGGCGCCGCCGAAACCAAGTCGCGTGACTTCCAGCGACGAGCGGCCGAGCCGCCGGCGTGCAAAAGCGTCCATATCCACTCCTCTCAGACAGAAATGAATGAATAGGCGCCGCTCGACCGCACGAGCTTGCCCACGGACGGCTGCGGGAAATGCGACGTGCAGAACAGTGTCGGCTGATCACTGAACCGCTCGAAAATCACACGACGTGTCCGGGCGGACTGCTGCTGGTCGTAGTCCATGCGCATCGACAGATCAGGAAAGCGCGCCTGCAAGGGCGAATGGACCATGTCACCGGTGATGAACGCGTCAGCGCCTTCGTTGCCGACATGCACGGAGAAATGGTCGATTGAATGGCCCGGCGTCGGGATCAGGCGAACGAGATCGTTCAGGACGTGATCGCTTTTCACGGCATCGGCGCGACCGGCCGCCACGATCGGGAGAACGGAGTCCGCAATCCATGGGCACGCATCCGTATCCGCAGCGCTGCGCTCGGTCCAATGTTCCAGCTCGCGGTCAGCGAACAGATAACGCGCATTCGGGAATGTCGGCACCCAGCGCCCATTCTCAAGGCGCGTGTTCCAACCGACATGGTCGACGTGCAGATGCGTGCACATGACGTAGTCGATATCGTTGACGCTCAATCCGGTGGCTGCGAGGTTCTTCTCGTACCGGTCGCTGTTCATCATGTGCCAGAACGGGCGAGCCGGGCGCGCCTTATGATTTCCAACACAGCTATCGACCAGAATGTTGTGATGCGGAGTCCTTACCACATAACTCTGGATGCAGAGTTTGATCTTCCCGGTCGCTGGATCGATATAGGTGGGCTCCAGCCAGCTCCGGTTCTCGTCGATCATTTCCGGGGTGAGGTCGAGGAAGAAAAAGAACGGATCGAAAATCGGGGCTTCGTATTCGACGACGCGATGGATCATCGTATCGCCGACGGCAAACTTCACGACCATAAAGGTTCCTCCCGGTATGGCGATCTGCGCGTTGGCAAATCAGCATGTCGGGAAGAACTTAACGCACGACGCGCCGGTCAGCGAGATGTTCCCGCAGTCATCAATCCGGGCAAGGAAATTTGACGGAGAACCAAGGCAGCTCGACCTTGCAATTCTCCGAACGCGCATTCGCCTGGCGGCTGGGCTTCGGCGGAGCGGCCTTGGCAGCGGGCGGCACTTCCTTCGGTGCCGTTGTTGACGGTTCGATCGCCTCGGCCTGCGTCTGGGCTTCCTTCGGCGCCTCGGGCGTTACGGCCGGCGCGGGTGCGGCTTGCGGAAGCGCGGCGGCTGGCGGCGGGGCCGGTTGATCAGGCGTCGCCGGTGTTGGTGCCGTGGCTGCGGTCTGCTCCTTCGCGTCGCAACGCTGCAGGTCAGCAGGAGCCCGTTTCCACGTCATCGTCTCGCTGAACAGTTTCGTGCCGAGATAGCCGACGACGCGCAGCTTGTCGCCCGCCAACGGTTTCAACTCGACGTCGAACTTGGAATCCTCCTCGGGATCGTAAATCCAACCTTTTCCCCAGACACCGGCACCTGCAGGCTTCACTTCACCTAGAATCTGGACACCACAGGCTTTCGTATTGCCCGTGTCCTTGATCCAGACGACGCGACCGCACAGAGCATCGCCGCAAGGTGTGATCTCGACGGCCCCACGACCGGTATGATCGATCCAGACGCCTGTCGGTTCAGCCGGCTGCGACTGTGGAGACTGCGCCAGCGCTGGCACCGCAGCGACAGCAACCGTGGCCAGGATCGATGACGTCAGGGCAATTCCGCGAACACGCATTTCATACCTCTCTGGCAAGCAACGCCGCTTTGCCTGAATTGGTTCAGCCTAGCCGCCAGGACAACTGTGGTGGTTTGTCGTCGGGCACGCTGTTCCCTGCGGCACATCTGAATTTGACACCCAAGACCGGGCTCTCAGTGCAGCAGCGCCACACTCCTGCTGGATGCGACCTTGAAGCACCTCTTATAAGCAACGGTTTTACTTGATTTTCTGGCAAACGTGTGTCAGCAGGGTGCGTGCCGAGCGCAGGGGATTGCATTCTATTAATCCCTTTATCCGCACGATCGCTTTATTTTGCCGTATTTGGCACCCCTATCCCCCTGCGCTCTATCGGTCCGAACGCCCGCCCCTCGCGGCGGCAACGATCGGCTATGTGAACGCAGATGAGACGAGGCTTTATTGTCAACGCCGACATTCGCTGAGCTAGGGCTCAGCGCCAAGGTTCTGGCTGCCGTGGAGGCAGCCGGTTATGCTACTCCCACACCTATTCAGGCTGAAGCGATTCCAGTCGCCGTCACTGGCCAGGATGTTCTCGGAATAGCACAGACAGGAACGGGAAAGACGGCATCGTTCGTTCTTCCCATGATCACCCGGCTGGAAACCGGCCGGGCCAGGGCGCGGATGCCGCGCTCCTTGATACTCGCACCGACACGCGAGCTCGCAGCCCAGGTGGCTCAGAGCTTCGAAAAGTATGGCATTCATCATAAGCTGGATGTCGCGCTGCTGATTGGCGGCGTTTCTATGGACGATCAGGTCCGTAAGCTCGATCGCGGCGTCGACGTCCTGATCGCAACACCAGGCCGCCTGCTGGATCACTTTCAGCGTGGCCGCGTGATGCTGATGGGCGTCGAGATCCTGGTCATCGACGAAGCTGACCGGATGCTCGATATGGGCTTCATCCCGGATATCGAGAAGATCTGCAAGCTGCTCCCGCCGCGGCGCCAGACGCTGTTCTTCTCGGCGACGATGCCGCCTGAAATCCAGCGGCTGGTCGACAGCTTCCTCAAGGATCCGGCCCGGATCGAGGTTGCCAAGCCGGCGACAACCGCGAAGTTGATTACCCAACGCTTCCAATTCTGCCGCGAGAGCGAGGATTGGGCCAAGCGCGAGTCGCTTCGTCAGCTCATGCGCAGCCAGGACATCGGCAATGCCATCATCTTCTGCAACCGCAAGCGCGACGTGGCGATCCTTCATAAATCGCTGCTGAAGCACGGCTTCAATGCCGGTGCGCTGCATGGGGATATGGACCAGAAAAGCCGCATGGAAACGCTGGATGCGTTCCGTGCCGGCAGGATCACCATTCTGGCCGCCAGCGACGTTGCAGCCCGCGGCCTCGACATTCCTGAGGTCAGCCACGTCTTCAACTTCGACGTCCCCTGGGCCGGCGATGACTATGTGCACCGTATCGGCCGCACTGGCCGTGCAGGGCGCGAGGGATTTTCGGGCACGCTCGTGACGCCGGACGACTTGAAGCTGGTGAAGGAAATCGAGCGGGTCACCGGGGAGGCTCCAACCTGGATCGGCGAACCGCCGACTGAGCAGGACTTCGCCGATGCCGGCCGCAAACGCCGCGGCCGCGGTGGCAGATCGGCCGCCTCGGGAAATCCCGACCGACAGCGCAGTGGACGTTCCAGCCCATCCGGCGATCGTCAACCGAGGCGAGACCGGCAGCGCGACCGTTCTCCCAAGGACCGGACGCCGATGCCAGCGGACGCTCCGCAGCCACACATCGAGGTTGCCGCATCGACCAGCGATCAACCGCGTGAAGCGCGCCGCCCCCGACCTGAACGCCGCCGCGAGCAACCGCGTTCAGACCGTTCGGGCGACAGGGCTGCCGCGCCGGAGCGCCCGAACCGGCCATCGCGCGACAGAAAAGCCGACCAGAACCGTGAACACAGAGCCGAGCCGGTGAGCGTCGGCTTCGCGGATCGGATTCCTGCTTTCATGCGCAAGCCCGTTCGATCCGCAAAGGTCGCGGTCGAATAGCTTCGTCATCTTTCTGGCGGCCGGAATGCCGCCAGATTGCTTCCACATACGAATTTTCCTGGCACGCCGGCCCGCACCGCAAGCATGCTGAGTGGCGGTTATGATGCCTTGTCCCATGCGCCAGATTTATCCGGCAATGGACTACGATATTTCCCGTTGTAAAATTTGTGCTTAGCGCGTGATTCGCCGAAGTTCGCCAAAGCGTGCACACCCCCGCGTAAAACTCATCGGTGGTCTTATTTTTTCTGTCGTCGCGGTGTGTCAGACGTCGACTGTATGCATGCGCGTCCAATCCAGGCTGCTTGGCCTGTTACCTGAACAGGGATCATCATGAAAAAATCTGTCGCCGAATTCATCGGCACCTTTGCGCTTGTGTTCTTTGGCTGCGGCGCGGCGGTAATCGCAGGAATGGGCACCGGCGCGACGTCCATCGATATCCTCGGCATCGCCACTGCCTTCGGTCTTTCCATCGTCGCCATGGCCTATGGCATTGGAATGATCTCGGGATGCCATCTCAATCCCGCTGTCAGCTTCGGCGTTCTCATGGCCGGCCGAATGACAACCGGTGAGTTCATTCAGTACGTGATCGCGCAAGTTCTCGGCGCCATCGCCGCAGCGCTCGTGCTTTACATCATTCTGTCAGGCAAGGCTGCCGGATGGTCAGGTGGCCTCGGCCAGAATGGCTGGGGCGCAGGGAACTTCGGCGAATACAATCTGCTGTCGGCTCTCGTGTTCGAGATCGTGGGAACGTTCCTGTTCCTGGTCTGCATCCTTGGCGTGACGCAGAAGGGCGCGCCGTCGCAGTTCGCTGGTCTCGCTATTGGCCTGACGCTGGTGGCAATCCATCTCGTCGGCATCAACATCACCGGCACGTCCGTCAATCCGGCGCGCTCGATCGGGCCGGCACTGGTTGGTGCGGCGACCAATCCGGCTGCCTTGGGTCAGCTCTGGCTGTTCATTGTTGCACCGCTGATCGGCGCTGCGGCGGCTGGCCTGCTGTTCAAGTCCGGTTGTGTATTGGACGCCGAACAGAAGTAGGACCGCCTACCGGCGCTTTCCTGAGCGCTTCACACGATTGCTGGCCGCACGGCGCGCTGCGGCC
>JAFAFW010000083.1 GCA_023423275.1 Pseudomonadota bacterium | reverse complement strand
GATTGCAGGCTACACGGGTCCGGAAAATTTCTTTCGTGTCGCCAATCACTTGCTGGGGCGCTGAAGGCCGAGGCGGCGTCGACTCCGTGCTCCCGATCGCATTCTCCGAGCCAAACCATTGTCAGCGGAGCGCGCTTGGGCTTTGATGCGCGCCGGGCCGGGGTGGCTCGGTTGAGGGGGACCTTCGCGCATGGACCGCAGAACCTTCCTGAGAACGACGACGGCCGCAGCCGCGACCACCACGGTTGTTGCCGAGAGCGCGGCGGCGCGCGAACCACAGATGAGCGCGCCAGCGGTGGCCCGCGGCGTTCGAGAGCTATCGCTCTACAGTCCGTGGAATTCCGATCTTCCCGTGTTCGCAGATATGGCCGCCGACCTGACGTCGCGCCTGCAAACCGCTCTGGGTGATCGCTACCGGATCACCGTGCCCTCAACGGCGGCGGGTGAGAGCGACCTGGTTTTTTCGCCCCCTGAGTCAATTGTGCCGCCGGAACCGGCTTTCGCCTATTTCGGCGGCCTCCCGGGTGCGCTCGGGCTCGCCCCACATGCCCATCAAGCCTGGCTCACCATAGGTGGCGGGCAGATGCTGTGGGATGATCTCTCGGCACCACAGGGATGGAAGCCACTACTGGCCGGTCATACCGGATCGCAGCCGGGCCTGTGGGCAAACCGCGCACTGCACTCTGCGGCGGACTTCGCGGACGGCGCTGTCGCGATCTCCGGCATCGGTGGCCGGGTTGCGGCGGCACTTGGCGCATCTCCTGTCGACCTGCCACCAGAAAACCTCGCCTCCGCGCTGCGCAACGGCCGCATCTGCGCATCGGAGTGGGGCAATCCACTCTCCGCGCTCATGCTGGGACTGCCCGCTGCGGCGACGCACCACTATCACGAAGGCATCTTCCGCAATGGCAGCACGCTTTCGCTGAACGTGCGCTTACCGGTGTGGAACGGCTTAAGCGCCAGCGATCAGGCCATCCTCGAAGGCGTAGCGGCGACGACGTTTGCCCGCTCCGTCGCTGAGTTCAGCGTGCACCAGAAGCTTGCAGCAGAGGCCATATCCCGGGCCAATCCCGCACTGAAGGTCGGCCATCTTCCACCGCCGGTTTCAAAGGCTGTGGATGAAGCAGCGTTCCGAGCCGTGATGGATATTGCACAGGCTTTGCCTGACAACACCCGGATCCATCAAAGCCATAGCGCATTCCAAGCGTTAGTCGGGGCTCCCGGTGACATTCGGATGCCCGTTTCCTGATGTCATCCGGATACCGCAGCGCACACCAAGACAGTTGCATCCCTGTCGCTCCGCGCCAACATTAATGGATAGTCGCGCGAGTTTGATTTCGTATCCGTTTGCGGAACATACAGGTGTCGCCTATATTATGTCAGCATTACTGACCTAGTTGGGGGTCGGTTCGGCTTACCTCCCGGGCCGGCGCCTTTAGCCGAGGTGCACAATGCCCAAGCGCGCCGTCAGTCTGAGCGATAAGTTCGACCTCACGGAAACGCACCAGATTCTTACCGGAACGCAGGCGGTGGTCCGGCTGGCGCTGATGCAGCGTGCGCGTGACGTGAAGGCCGGTCTCAACACGGCGGGCTATATCAGCGGCTACCGCGGCTCGCCGATCGCTGGCCTCGAAGGCGCGCTGGAACGCACGCGCAAGCTGATCGAAAAGAATCACATTCACTTCCAGGCTGGACTGAACGAAGACTTGGCCGCCACCGCGCTGTGGGGTTCGCAGCAGGCCGAACTGCGGGGTGAAGGCAAATACGATGGCGTCTTCGGCATCTGGTACGGCAAGGGTCCCGGCGTCGACCGCACCGGCGACGTCTTTCGTCACGCCAATCATTCCGGCACGTCGAAGCATGGCGGCGTGATCGCCCTGATGGGTGACGATCACACTTGCGAAAGCTCAACGTCCGCCCACCAGTCCGAATTCGCGATGGTGGATGCCATGATCCCGGTGATCAATCCGGCCGGCGTGCAGGAAATTCTCGACTATGGGCTGCTCGCCTTCGCGTTGTCGCGTTACGCGGGCGTTTGGGTTGGCCTCAAGTGCGTGAAGGACAACATCGAGAGCACGGCCACGGTGGATGGCCGCATCGATCGCGTCGATATCAAGACCCCGGGCGAAGAGGCGTTCCAGATGCCGCCGGGCGGGCTCAATATCCGCATTGGGGATCAGCCGCTCGCGAAAGAAGCCCGTTTGCACGACTACAAACGCGCCGCGATTCTGGCGTTCGGACGTGCGAACAAGCTCGATCGTCTCGTCATGAGCGGCGGTCCGGCCCCGAAGATCGGCATCATCACCACCGGCAAGAGCTATCTCGATGTCCGCCAGGCGTTCGATGAACTGGGCATCGATGAAGTCAAAGCCAACGAGCTGGGCATCCGGCTGTACAAGGTCGGCATGGTGTGGCCGCTCGAACCGCGCGGCGTAGCGGCCTTCGCCGAAGGGCTCGACACCATCATCGTCGTCGAGGAAAAACGCTCGCTGATCGAAACGCAGGTCAAGGAGCAGCTTTTCGATACGCCGAACCGGCCGCGCGTGATCGGCAAGAAGGACGAAAACAATCACTGGCTGTTCCATGCCAAGGGTGCGCTGGAACCCACCGATATCGCCATCGAGATCGGCGAGCGGCTGATCCGGCAGGGCAGCGGCGGCGAAACTCTGAAAGCCAAGGTCTCTGATCTGCGGCTGCTGAAGGGCAATCGCCCGGATCAGCCGGAAGCCTTCCTGCGCACACCGTATTTCTGCTCCGGCTGCCCGCACAATTCATCGACCGTCGTCCCGGAAGGCATGCGCGCCTACGCCGGCATCGGCTGCCATTACATGGCGCAATGGATGGACCGGCAGACGGAAGGCTTCACCCAGATGGGCGGTGAAGGCGCCAACTGGATCGGCGAAGCCCCGTTCTCCAAACGCAAGCACATCTTCCAGAACCTCGGTGACGGCACGTACATCCACTCGGGTAGTCTTGCGATCCGCGCGGCCCACGCCGCCGACGTCAACATCACGTACAAGGTGCTCTATAACGACGCCGTCGCGATGACCGGCGGCCAGAAGCTCGACGGCGGCATTGGTGTCACGCAGATCGCGGCGCAGTTGCTGGCGGAAGGCGTGCGCAAGGTCGAAGTCGTCACCGACGAGCCCGACAAGTATACCGGCCATCACACACTCCCCGCAGGCGTGTCCGCCCATCACCGTCGCGATCTGATGGCCGTGCAGCGCCAGCTTTCGGAAATCGACGGCGTGACCGCACTGATCTACGACCAGACGTGCGCTGCCGAAAAGCGCCGCCGCCGCAAGCGTGGTGACTTTCCCGATCCCGACAAGCGCGTCTTCATCAATCCGGCCGTCTGCGAAGGCTGCGGCGATTGCGGCAAGAAATCCAACTGCGTATCCGTGATCCCGCAGGAAACCGAATTGGGCCGCAAGCGCGCGATCGACCAGTCGTCGTGCAACAAGGATTTCTCGTGCCTGGAAGGCTTCTGTCCCAGTTTCGTGACGCTGCACGGCGCCAAGGTGAAGAAGTCGAAAGGCGTCTCTGGCGACAGTGAGCTGGAGCGCCTGTCCTCCAATTTGCCCGAGCCTAAACAGCCGGACCTGAACGGCCCCTATTCCATGCTGGTGACGGGCGTCGGTGGAACGGGCGTTGTGACCATCAGCGCCGTCCTTGGCCAAGCCGCTCATATCGAAGGCAAGGGCTTCGGCAGCATCGATATGACCGGCCTCGCGCAGAAAGGCGGCGCGGTAGCCTGCCACATGCGCGTCGCGCGCACGGCTGACGAAATCCATGCCATTCGCATCGGCGTCGCCAATGCGGATCTCGTGATGGGTGGCGATCTCGTGGTCACGGCTTCGAACAAGATCCTGGAGACGATGCGCCCGGACGAAACAGCCGTTGTGGTTTCCACCCATGAAATGACGACCGGCGAATTCACGCGCAATCCCAACCTGGTCGTCCCTGGAAACCGGCTGCTGCAGGCGATATCGGATCGCGTGCGCAAAGGCCCGCTGCACACTTTCGACGCTCACGATTACGCGGTGAAGCTGTTCGGAGACTCCATCGCCTCCAACATGTTCCTGCTTGGCTATGCGTATCAGCTTGGCTTTGTGCCGATCGGCGCAGCGGCCATCGAGGAAGCCATCACTCTCAATGGCGCCGCTGTCGGAATGAACACGGGAGCCTTCCGGCTGGGCCGTCTCGCGGTCCATGATCGCGCCGCCATCGACAGCCGCATCGCGCCGGCACATACGGCCGAACACGAGCCCGAAAGCCTGGACGACATCATCGCTTTCCGCACCCGCCATCTCGCCGCCTATCAGGACGAAGCCCTGGCCGAACGGTTCCGCTCCAAGGTTGCCTGGATCGCCGCGGTCGAGAAAGAGAAAGCTCCGGGCCGCACGGGTCTCGCCACGGCGGTCGCGCGCGCTTACCACAAGCTCCTGTCCTACAAGGACGAATACGAAGTCGCGCGCTTGTTCACCAATCCGGAATTCCAGAAGCAGGTCGATGAACAATTCGAGGGCGTGCGATCCATCGAATTCCATCTCGCGCCGCCGCTGCTGGCATCCTTCTTCAAGGACAAGACGACCGGCCACCCGCGCAAGGTCCGGCTGGGGCCGTGGATGCTGCCGGTCTTCCGGGTTCTGGCCAAGGGCAAGGCTCTGCGCGGCACCCGCTGGGACGTGTTCGGCTACATGGCTGAGCGTAAACTCGAACGTCAGATGATCGCCGACTACGAAGCGACACTCGACGAGATCGCCTCTCGGCTGGAGCAAGCCAATCACGCCAATGCCGTTGCCCTCGCCGGGCTACCATTGGAGGTGAAGGGATTTGGTCACGTGAAGCTTGCCAATTACAAATCGGCGAAGCGGCGTGAGGCGGATCTGCGCGACGCATTGATCAATCCGACACCGGTCAAGGTTGCCGCGGAGTGATCTGGCTCCGCGCCAATCTCACCTGCCCGTAGCTCGATCGATTGCAGTTTTCTCGAATGCCTGCTTTGGTCAAGGCCGTGAGTTCGCGCGGCCGGGCTTGGCCAATCTGCGTCCTCGCCAAGGAGATCAGCGCTCGGCTGAGTCGGGGAGAACGCGAATGCCCAAACCCAAAACGCCGCCACTGACGGTCGACTGCGTCGTGTTCGATGCCTCGAGCGCCGTTCTGCTGATCGAGCGCAAGTATCCGCCGTTCAAGGGGCGCCTCGCTCTGCCCGGAGGGTTCGTCGAGATCGGGGAAACCGTCGAGGCGGCCTGCCGGCGCGAACTGATGGAGGAAACGGGCGTCAAGGCCGGGAGGCTCGAACTGCTCGGCGTCTACTCGGACCCCAGCCGCGATCCACGCGGGCCGACCGTATCTGTCGTATTCCTGACGCGGGTGCGCAGCAAAAAGGTCAAAGCTGGAGACGATGCCGCCGACGCGCGGTGGGTATCCGACTGGCGCAGATTGCCGCTGGCCTTCGATCACGCCAAAATCCTGTCGGACGCCCGGCGTAGGACCTCGAATCACTAACCGAGTCTGCCGCCTTTCCCCATTTGCCGCGAATTGCGAGTTCCATGGCTGGCCTGCTGAAACCTGTCACCGCCCTGCTCATTGCCGCAGCAATTCTGTTGATGGGAAATGGCCTGCTGACGGTCTTGCTGCCGCTGCGTGCTGATATCGCCCAATTTTCGCGGCTGGAAATCGGCTTGATGGGGTCGGGCTATTACGCGGGCCTGATGGCCGGCTGTCTTCTCGCACCCTTGGTCATCGCGCGGGTCGGCCATATCCGATCCTTCGTGGCCTTCACGTCCATCGCGACGATCACCCCGTTGATGCATGCGATCTGGAGCGACCCGATCGCATGGATCGCGCTGCGGGCGCTCAATGGCCTGTGCTTTGCGGGCCTCTTCATGGGAATCGAGAGCTGGCTGACAGGATCGTCGACGATCGAAACGCGTGGCCGCGTGCTCGCGTCCTACACCGTCATCAATCTCACGGTCGTGACGCTCGGCATGCAGATGATGGCGCTTCCGTCGCCCAAGGGATTCGAGCTGTTTTCTCTGGTCGCCATTCTGTATTCGCTCGCGGCGGTTCCCGTCGCAGTGACCAGGACACACGCGCCCGTTCCACCCAAGACAGCGCGGTTGCGTCCGGTCTGGTTGTTCAATGTATCGCCGGCCGCACTCATCGGCTGCTTTTGCATCGGTTTGGCGAACAGCGGCTTCTGGAGCCTGGGGCCGCTTTACGCGCGTAGCGCGGGCTTCTCTCTGGCCGAAGTCGCGCTTTTCATGACGGCGGCGGTTCTGGGCGGCGCGGCGAGCCAATGGCCAGCCGGATATCTGTCAGACCGCGTTGGACGCCGGCCTTTGATCGTGGTGCTCGGCCTGATGGCTTCCGCGGCCGGCGTGGGCTTGTATATCCTGAGCACAAGCAGCCCTCCCGCGATCGTCCCGATCGCGATCCTCTACGGCGCCACGACGTTTCCGATCTATAATCTGTGTGTCGCCCACGCCAACGATCTCGTGAACAAAAAGCGCGCCATCGAGGTCTCGAGCGGTCTCCTGCTCACCTTCTCGATCGGCGCCGTTATCGGACCTCTCGCTGCGGCCGCCGCCATGAACACGGCGGGACACGGCGCGCTGTTCCTCTACTCAGCCGCAGCCCACCTGTTTATCGCAGCGGTCATGGTGCTGCGTGTTCAATTGCGTCCGAAACTGCCGATCGAGAACAAGGAAGTGTTCGTCGCCGTACCGAAAACGACGCCCAGCGTCTTCGAGCTCGATCCACGCAGCGAAGGCAATCCTGATTGTCCTCAGCCCGTACCGCCCGCCGAACCGGTCAGGGCGAACTGAAGCCAGCCACCATCAACGGCTGGCCGTCGCGACGCCGCGCAACCAGGCATCGATCTGCGCCTGACACCTCTGGCTGTGCAGCAAACGCAGCGTCTCGTCGGCCTGCGGGAGCGGATCAATAACTCGCAGACGGACCTGCCGCGGCGGTTTCTCCGGAAGCTGAAGCGCGTACGGACCGGTCTTCACGACGATCGTCGCGGGCCAGACTGCAGTTGTATTGCCGGCAGCAAAAATCACCTGAGCCCGGGCACCAGCCCTCACGTCGATGACCGTCGCCGGCTGCATCTCCTTATCGACCAAGCGCGCCAGAACCAGCCCGCTCCCCTTTCCGATGCAGTAGTCACCCTCCGCATCGATTGGGATCTGCTTCCAGGAGAATACCGCCGCTCGCTCGCTGACTGCCGCGGGCGCCGGAGCAGGAGGCGAAGGTGCCCGTGCGTAACTCCGCGCACCCGACGGATAGCTGCCGCCCGTTTCTCTCTTCCTCGCGTGAACGTTGCCCGTCCGCTTGCTCGGCGCTGCACGGCGCAAGCTGGCAACCACCGACGTCCAGAGTGCCTCGTCGGCTGGCCGTCCCTTGGAGAAACTGGCGACTGGCGCTGAAAACGGCCCTTCGATGGTCCGCGTGCGTCCATCGGTCAGGAGTACAGTAACAGACTGGCCCGACCGCAATTCCAGAACCTTGTCATCCGGCAGCGTACTGCCCACTCGGATCGCCGCTTTGGAGGCAATGACAAGGGCATCGGCCCTTGCCTCGGTTATTGGTCCGGTGATGACACCGCAAGCCAGAGCAACTGCCAGACCAATGAGATCTGTCCGGAACATATGCTGATCCCCGCCACAAACTTGAACGATGCAGAGCAGTTAACATGGCCGTGTGGCGGCTGGTAGGCAATCCATGCGGGCAGCGCAGCATAACGTAGACTTGCCTTGGCCAGCCAAAAGACGTTTTATCCGGCGGCCCCATTGAGGCGCCTTCGTATCCCATTTTTCAGATCGAGTTCCGATGCCAATCGACGGAAATCTCTACGCGGCCTTTGAAAAGCGCTTTCACGACGCAGGGCCTGCAATCGCGTTCTCCCTGCCCGGCGTGGGCGATATCTCCTACTCCAGCCTGGCGGAACAAGTCTCGCGCATGGCCAACGCCCTGATCGCGCTTGGTATCAAGCCCGGTGACCGCGTGCTCGTGCAGGTCGAAAAATCGCTGCCCAACGTGCTGCTCTATCTGGCGACGCTCAAGGTGGGGGCGGTCTTCAATCCGCTGAATACAGCCTACACGACCGCGGAACTCGATTAGTTCATCGGCGATGCCGAGCCCTCGCTGGTCGTCGTTGGCGGCGATAAGCTCGAACGTATTCAACCCGTTGCGTCGAAATACAAGGTACCGGCCGTCGCGACGATCGACGCCGACGGATCTGGCTCGCTTGTCAATCTGGCCAACAACCAGAGTGCGCAGCTCACGACCGTTCCACGTGCTTCCGATGATCTGGCGGCA
>JAFAFW010000047.1 GCA_023423275.1 Pseudomonadota bacterium | reverse complement strand
GGCCGCCCATCCGCTGCGCATCCTGAGGGGGCGCAACACCGGTGTCGACTGGGAGGCGATCGACGACTGCTATCTCGGCTGCGCCAATCAGGCGGGCGAAGACAATCGCAATGTCGCGCGCATGGCGCTGCTGCTCGCGGGCTATCCCGCGAGTATTCCCGGCGCGACGATCAATCGGCTTTGCGGCTCCGGCCTGGATGCCGTCGGCACCGCGGCACGCATCCTCAAGGCGGGCGAAGGAGAGCTGGTGCTTGCCGGCGGCGTGGAGAGCATGACGCGCGCGCCGTTCGTGATGGGCAAGGCGAGCGAAGCTTTCTCCCGGCATGCGGACATCCACGACACCACGATCGGCTGGCGGTTCGTCAATCCCGCTATGAAAGCGGCCTACGGTGTCGATTCCATGCCTGAGACCGGCGAAAACGTCGCCGAACAATTCGGCATCTCGCGCGCCGATCAGGATGCCTTCGCATGGCGTTCGCAGCAGCGTGCGGGTACGGCACGCACAGCCGGTTTCTTCGTGCGCGAAATCACGCCCGTGACGGTCAAGGGGCGCAAGACCGAAACCACCGTCGCGCACGACGAACATCCGCGTCCCGACACGACTCTGGAGGCGCTGGCCGCGCTGAAAACGCCGTTCCGCAAAATCGGCGGCACCGTCACCGCGGGCAATGCGTCCGGCGTCAATGACGGCGCAGCGGCACTGTTGCTCGCCACAGAAGCCGGGGCACGCCGTCATCACCTCACGCCGCGCGCCCGCGTCGTCGCCATGGCCACCGCTGGTGTCGAGCCACGCATCATGGGCATCGGTCCGGCGCCCGCCACCGAGAAGCTGCTCGCGATGACAGGCCTCACGCTCCGTGACATCGACGTGATCGAGCTGAACGAGGCGTTTGCCAGCCAGGCCCTGGCGGTCACGCGCCGCCTCGGTCTGCCGGACGATGCCGAGCACGTCAATCCGCACGGCGGCGCGATTGCCCTCGGTCATCCGTTGGGCATGTCCGGCGCGCGGCTGGCCCTGACGGCGGTCAACGCGCTGGAGACGCGCGGTGCCAAGCGCGCGATCGCAACCATGTGCATCGGCGTCGGCCAGGGGATCGCAGCGCTGATTGAACGCGTGTAAACTCGGGGGCCGCTCAAGACGCCTCTGGCATCACCTCGCGCAGCCGCGCGACATCCTGCTCGGGCAACGCTTGAACGGCACGCTTCATCCCCAGCCGCGACTGCTGCCGCGCGCATGCGCGGAACGTCTCGTCACCGATCTCGCTGAGCCCCGCGAGCGCCTTCTGCAGCCGCAGTTGCACTTCGATCAATCCGGCACCGTCACGGGCGATGATGTTGAACGCATCGTCGAAGACGTCCGCCGTCGTGATCGGAGGCACGTGCAGGCGCGGATACGCGACCTCCGGCATGTCATCCTCGCGCCTGCCCTCGCCCCAGCGCACCAGCAGCCGCGTCATCCGGCCGATCACCTCGATCGCAGTGCCGGAGTCATTGATGGCCTGCGACAACGCCCGCGACGCCACCTCCGCCATCACGATAAAGCCGAAACGCGGATCCTGATCGAACGAGCGCTCCGAGCCGGTCGAAAAACAATTGCGCAAATCATCGGCCACGTCGTCGCTGATCTCAGTATCCGCGGCCACCCACAGAAGCGGCTTGCGCGGGTGCACGAAACCGCCGGGCAGCACGCCCACGTAAATCTCGCCCTCGAAGGCATCGACGCACGTCGCCAAGCCATCGACGTCGACGTGCTGGATATAGCCTGTCTTCTTCGACAAAATCTCAATTGCCCCATCGGGCGGTCCCTGGGCGAGGTCGAACGCATGGCCGCCGAGGAACGGCGCGGACAGACGATCCGAGATGGCCTTGAGCGTCACCTCCTCGATCTCGTTCATGGTTTCGCCGACCCGCCCGAGCCGCGACAGGTGATCGATCCACCCCAGCAAGGCGATGACGACCAGCAGCACCACGCCGACGGTCGCGACGAACAGCACGGCGCGGCCGCTATCACCGTAGATGCCGGTCTTCAGCAGGATGATGCCGACCAGGGCAAACAGGAACGAGCCGATGAACGTCGCCAGCACATTCTGCGTCACCTGATCCTGCATCAGCAGCTTGGTGGCGCGCGGCGTGACGCTGTTGGTCGCCGCGCTGTAGGCGGACGTCATGACGCTCAACGAAAACGTTGTAACAGCGAGCATGCTGGAGGCGATGATCTTGAGAATGTCATCGACAGCGTCGGCGCCGATTTTGGCCGTCACCTGCCAGGGAATGAAGCGCTCACCGAAGGCCGCCAGCACCGCCGTGACGATGCCCAGCGCGCCGATCAGCGACGCGCGCACCCAAAGGCGGCGCGACAACTGCAGCAAGGTCCATCGCCATTTCGTCAGCATCTGATCTCAACCATCGCGCAGGCGTCTCGTTCCGCGCAGAGTGCAATCCGCGTGCGCCGAGGACAAGCGATAAGGGAGCGAGTGGAAGCCGCTTAAAGTCCTTCCGGTTTAGATCGAACCATCCGTTTGTCATCCCGGCTGGAGCGAAGCGGAGAGCCGGGACCCAGGGACGACGAAAATCCCGCCTGGGTCCCGGATATTTCGCTCACGCGAAATTCCGGGATGACAACGGAGCGTTTCCGAATGAGGCGGAAACGCTCTAGTGCCCCGCCCATTTCAGCACGCGGAGTGCGCGCAGCGTATTCCAGCGGCTCGGCTGGCCGACGTCCGGCTCGACGTCGAAGGCGAGACGGTCCCAGTCGATAGGCAGCGCATCGAGCAGCCAGCGGCCGTCCTCCGTGCGCTTCTGCTCGACCAGCGCGATGGCCTCGGCGACGCGCTCGTCCGGCGTGACGCCCGCGTCGCGCAGATAATCCAGGCCGCGCAGCACGTCGTACTGCCAGTTCGGCGGGAACGTGAACTGCATCCACTTGGCGTTGATGATTTCGCCGGTCGTCGGCGAGCGGAGCATGCGCCGCTCCAGCAGGTAGTCCTGTCCGCGCCGCGCGGCGTCCGCCACATCGGGCGTGGGGCCGTGCCGCCTTTCATATTCCAACAGCCCTTCGAGCACGCAAATGGTGGAGTGAAACGAGGAGCGCGTGCTACCAGGCGCCTCGCAGTTCCAGCCGCCGTCGGCGAGTTGCTCACTCAGCAGCCGCGCCAGCAGACGCTCGACCGGCGCGCCGAAGTACGCGCCCGACGCCAGGATCTGCCCGTTGATGCAGGCTTCGGTTTCGCCGTCGAAGAACGGCTCGCCGCCGATCTGATGCCACGTGATCCGCGCCTGCACGAGATCGAGCGCGGCGCGCACCCGCGCGTCCTCCGGATCCACCCCGAAGCGCTGCAGCAGCGCGAGCGCATCCATGGTGGTCATCCAGCCGTGTTCCTGCTCGTCGTTCCAGTGCCCGTCCGGTGTTTGCAGCGAGAGCAACCGCGCACCCCAACCTTCATGCGGAACACGCGCCCGTTCAGCGGCGATGGCATCGGTGGGGGAGTCCGTCAGATTACGCAGCACTTGCCAGCGGATGGCCGGGTCGGCGTCGGGGAAGAGGAGCGAGGCAATAGCACTGGTCATGGAAGGGCGCCTACGCAATCGTCTTTATAGCTTTCTCTGCTCCGTCGATAAGGTCTGCGACTTGCTCTGCCGTCGGCTCCGTCTTCTTGTTATGTGCACAAAGATTCCTGATGTCGGCCAAGAAGCTCAATTGTCGCCATTGCGGAACATCAATTACACCATTTTTCCGCATAAGTTCGTTCAAATCGCTCAGCCCTGGCGTCTTCTTGGGAATCGTTATGCCGCGGTCCTCGCAAACTTGATGAAGATGCTTTTCGAGCACGACTCCGGCAGCCCGAAGAAATTTGCTTTTGTAAAGTTCACGAGCGCTGCCGATTTCGGAATCGAACAAATCTGCTTGAACAAGCTGTCTCATTTCAAACAAGGAACTTTCAAACCTAGATTTAGCCGACTTCAATATTGCTAGCTGCTGCTTAAACTGCGGTATGGCCGCAGACGAGTCGACAACGGTTTGCGCCCCGTTCGTTACACGAAGCCCTTGCAGATAATCCTGAATAACATAGTTGCCGTATTGAACTTCTTTTCGGGCCTTCGGTTTTTCATACAGTGAAATGAAATTGGCGACTCTGTCGGGTAATAGCTGTTTCAGAAGAACTAGCGCTTCTGAGTACCAGCGCTCATAACTAACTTTAAACTCTAGAATAGACTTGATGTAGGATGCAAGTTTCTCCTTACCGATTTGTGCTTCGAGCTGCGCATCTATTTTCTCTGGGTATTCCGCTCTAAGCATAGAAATGTTGAGCGACTCGCCCAGATTGACAAGATCTTCCAGATCCTTCTTGAAGCGGTCCAAATTGGACTTCACTTGCATAAACGCTCCTGCGATACGGCGCAGCCGACAGCATTTGTAGATATGATCCTTAAACGGACCATTAGCATATCGCTCATCGCTGGACTAGTGATCGCTACTCCCTCACCCCAACGTATGCCGAAAATCTTCGTACCCGAACGAGCGCAGCACCGTGTACGTGCCGTCTTCGTCCAGCATCGCGAGGTCCGGGCGGCGGGTGCCGTTGAAGGTGTTATTCTTCACGAAGCTGTACTGCATCATGTCGGTGAAGACGATGCGGTCGCCCACGTTCAGCGGCGCGGGAAATGAGTACTCGCCGATGATGTCGCCGGTCATGCAGGTCTTGCCGCCCAGGATGTAGCCGTGCGCGTGCACGCCGGGCTTGGCCGCGCCGATGATCTCGGGCGTGTACGGCACTTCCAGCACGTCGGGCATGTGGCAGCTCGCCGACGCATCGAGAATGGCGATGTCCTTCTCGTTGCGATGCAGGCCGATGACGCTCGCCACCAGATAGCCGGTGTCGACGATGATGCCCGCGCCCGGCTCCAGCACCACCTCGACGCCGAACTCGGAGCGGAACGCCTTGATCGCCGCGATCAGCTTGTCGACGTCATAGCCCGGCTTGTTGACGAAATGGCCGCCTCCGAAATTGACCGTCTTCACGCGCCGGATGTAGGGCGCGAAGTTTTTCGCGACGTGCTGGATCAGCCCGACGGAGCCGTCGGCCAGGCTCTCGCACAGGGCGTGGACGTGGAAGATGTCGATGTCGTCCCACGGCAGCTGGTCGAGGTCAGCCGCCACCGTGCCGAAGCGCGAGCATGGCGCGCACGGATCATACAGCGCGCCGCCGAGCGTCGCGTTGGAATAGCCGGGATTGACGCGGATGCCGATGTGACGGCCCGCGGCCTTCGCCAGCGGCGCGTAGTGCGCCATCTGCTCGGGCGAATTGAAATAGATGTGATCGGCGATTTTGGTCAGCCGCTCGACTTCGCCCGGCGCGTAGGCCGGAGCGTAGACGTGCACTTCCTTGCCGAATTCCTCGTGGCCCATGCGCGCCTCGTACTCGCCGCTGGCGGTGGTGCCGTCGAGCACGTCGCGCATCAGCGGGAAGGCGGCGGGCAGCGCCCACGCCTTGGTGGCGAGCAGGATCTTGCACCCGGCCTCGCGCTTGATGCGGGCGACGGTCGCGAGGTTGCGCTTCAGGGCGGCGACGTCCAGCACGTAGGCGGGCGTGTTCATCGTGGCGGGAAAGACTGGCGCCATAGCGGGCCCCCTCATGAAGCAGGCGTAGTGCCTGGGTGGGTATTCGGCTCACGTGGACGTCAAACAGTGACCGTCCTAACCCCTCACCCGGAAGCGATCTTGAGATCGCTTCCGACCTCTCCCCACGGGAGAGGTAAAGAGCGCCGCGTCAGCCGCGAAGCAGCCCTTTATCGTGCCGCGATGCGGCTGTCTTGGCCGCGAAGCGACACCTGTCTTGGCCGCGAAGCGGCATGGGCCCAAGGGGTCCCGCGCCTGAGGCGCGGCCGTCAGCTTGCGCAACGACGGCCGCATACAAAGGCGTTCACAACTTGCGTCGCCTGGACTCAAGTTTTAACGGCGAACAGCTCGGCCTGCTCGTCCATGGCCATTTCCTTCAGGTGCCAGGGCAGGCCCTGCTTGCCGATCTCGTCCATGAACGGCTTGGGCGGAAGCTGCTCGACGTTGTAGACGCCGCCCGGCTTCTTCCACGATCCGTTGAACAGCATCATGGCGCCGACGACCGGCGGCACGCCCGTGGTGTAGGACACCGCCTGCGCGCCAGTTTCCTTGAACGCCTGCTCGTGATGGCAGACGTTGTAGATCATCGCGCGCTTCTTCTTGCC
>JAFAFW010000045.1 GCA_023423275.1 Pseudomonadota bacterium | reverse complement strand
GGCCGCCCATCCGCTGCGCATCCTGAGGGGGCGCAACACCGGTGTCGACTGGGAGGCGATCGACGACTGCTATCTCGGCTGCGCCAATCAGGCGGGCGAAGACAATCGCAATGTCGCGCGCATGGCGGGCCCGCTTCGGCGTTACCGAATAAGCCTGCTCGCCCTGCATCGAATCCGCGATGACAAGATTGCCGATCATGTACGCGTTGACGCGCGCCTCGAATGAAGGGGACCGGGGTCCGCCGACGCGAGCGACGTCAAAAATCACCGAGATTTTGTCCCGCCACGCGTCGAACCGATCGGCCGCAGGCAGATCGCTCGTCGAAAAGTAGGTGAATGGTATTGGCTTGCCCATAACCGCAACGGGCCTCGTATCGGCGAAATTACAATGACCTTGGCACAACTTGATTACCCCATCGTCACCGCGGTGGCGCTGAAGATGCCGCAATCGCTGGAAATGCTCGACGCCATGCGGGGCAAGACACAGGACACGTCGGGTTAACCAGGTGGCACAAACATCAATCTTTGGCACGAATCGTCAATTGAGCGACTACCTACAAAAACGCTAGGTTCTTCAAAGCCTTCGTCATGCAGATCTTGTTGGATCGCTGTGAAGGCTCGCGAACGAATCTTTGAACGGCACGTTCAGTCGCCGACAGGTGTCGTCAGCGCGCCGCGGTTAATTCTTGGAAACCGCGCTCTGGGCGACACCAGTGAATCCGCTGAGGTCATTTTCGATGCCGCAACAGACTGAGCTAAATACCGCATAACGACGAACACTTTGAATTGGTTCAAAGAGGAACGCACAAATGAAATCCGCTCGCTTCGACCGGCCAGATATAACCCGCCGCGACGCAATGCAGAGCGGCATTGGTGCGGCCTCTCTGGCCGCGATAGGAGGCGGAGTAGCCGTACCGGCCGCGATAGCGACGGCATCGGTCACCACCACCGCTTCAGCGCAACAAGTGCCTGCACCGGCCTCGTGGGGGAACGTCACGCAACCCGCGATGGGCATCACGATGCACCCGGACTATGCCCGGACGATCGCACAGATGGCTTACGTCTGGGGTTGGCCGATCGTGAACACGATCAATCGCAGAGCGTCCATCACGCAGGCGCCGCAGCCAGGTTTGCTAAACGGCATTTTGCCGGTCGCGCCACGCGGTCAGGTCGCAATGCTGCATGACTACGTCGATCCCGCTGAGACCTTTGTGACCTGTCCCAATCAGGACGTCGTCTATGGTCTTGGGTTCTTTTCGCTCGACGAGGAGCCCGTCGTCGCGCAGGTGCCGGATTTCGGCAACCGCTTCTGGGTGTATGCCTTGTACGATGCGCGCACCGACCAGTTCGGTCAGCTCGGCAAGCCTTACGGCACGAAGCCGGGATTCTATCTGCTGGTCGGCCCGAAGTGGAAAGGACGCAAGCCGGCAGGCATCACCGACATCGTCCGCTGCTCCACCGAACTCGCCAATGCGATCCCGCGCATATTCCAGGACGACATGGCTGAGGATCGCAAGGCGATCCAGCCGGTCATCAACCAGATCGTTTTCTATCCGCTGAAGGAATTCACCGGCAAGATGAAGACGGTTGATTGGAGCAAGGCTCCGACCATTCCCGGTCCGAAGTCGGAGGGCGGGGGCGAAACCAAGTGGGTGATCCCGGAAAAATTCTTCGATCAGCTCGGAACGGCGCTCGACATCGTCGATCCGCTGCCGGGCGAACAGGCGCTGTATGCGCAGTTCCGCCAGTTGTTGGATGCGGCGTCGAAGGATCCTGAGCTGAAGAACGTGCTGATCGAAACCGCCTCCGAGACCGAAGAGAAAGTCATCCATCCGTTCTTCCGGTGGAAGCAGAACGGAACCCCGGCCGGAGGCGGCTGGAACCGCTCGGCCAACAATGCGCAATGGGGCATCGACTATTTCAACCGGACCGGAACGGCGAAATCGAGCATGTTCGCCAACAGGCCGACGGAGACACAATACTACTTCACGGACTATGACGGCGCCGGTGCGGAGCTGAACGGCAGCGGCAGCTACGAGATCACATTCGCTGCGGGACAGGAGCCGCCGGTCAATGGTTTCTGGTCACTGACCTTGTACAACGACAAGCACCTCTTCCATCCGAACGATCTCAAGCGCTACTCGATCGGCACCAAGAACAAAAACCTGACGCGCAATGCCGACGGTTCGCTCACGCTTTATGCCGGCGCCGCATCGCCGGGAGCGGACAAGGAATCGAACTGGCTCCCGGCGCCGAATGATAATTTCTCCCTCTTCATTCGAGCCTACTGGGGCAAGCAGGGCATCCGCGATGGCTCTTGGAAGCCACCAGTCATTCGCAAAGTCGGTTGAACTCCGACGCCGGAACAAGGAGCTTCCTAATGAAGGCCGCATCAATGGCAACGCTCCCCGGTTTGACCGTCGGGCTGGCTCATCGGTCTAAGAGCAGAACCCCGCATCGGGCGTTGAGCGCTTCGAGAGCTCTGGGGATGTGGGCGAAACTCCTAACTGTCTGCGCCTTGGTCTTCTGCTTCAATGCAAGCACTGCATACACGCAAGAAAAGCAAGATACTGTATCCACACGCCTTGGCCCGCTGACGTTTGATCACGGACTGCCCACCCCTGAAACGCGACAGAAGCTTTACGATGAGCTCGACTTTCAACGCGGTGTTCAGGGCGTTCTCTGGGTAGAGCCCGCGATCAATAATGCGCTGTTTCTGAAGGCGATGCGGCACGCCGGCGTACCGAACCTGGGCGCCATGGTCTACGACGCCCGCATGCAGCCGGGTCAGGAAACGCTGACCCCTAATCAGAGCGTTGTCTATCTGTACGACTACATAAATCTGAAAGAAACTGGCCCCGTCGTACACATTCTGCCGCCCGGGCCAATCAACGCGGGCCTCTTCGATGCTTGGATGCGGGCCGTGCTCGATCTCGGAATTGTCGGCACCCACAAAGGCCAAGGGGATCGCATCATCATCCTGCCCCCTGGCTATTCGGGTGTCGTGCCGGAAGGCTATCTCATTGCACGCCCCAAGACTTGGCGGATTTTCTCCATCTCAAGGATCACTGTGAAGGAAGGCATGACCGCTGCGCAGGCAGTGGAGCTTTTCCGAAAAGTGCAGACGTATCGCCTCGCCGACGCGTCGAATCCTCCGGCCAAAACGCTCGTCATGATGGGCGATCCGAAAAAGGGCGGCAAAGAGTTTCGAATGAATCGCCCATTAGGGCTCGATTACTGGCGCCTCGTTCATGAAATCATCAGTCAGGAAACTGTCGAAGACCGCGACCGCATTATGCTCGGCACGCTTTCTGCGATTGGTATCGCTGCCAATAAGCCCTTCGCACCGGATGGCCGCATGCAGAAGATATTGGCGGATGCAGAGCAAGTCGGCAAACTGATGATGGTCAACGAAGCGTTCTCGCCACGCAGCTACCCGGACGGCATCGTGAAGGACATTTATCCGGGCACGCACTGGGAGAACATTCAGTTGCTCCCGAGCCTGGATCAGGAAGGGCCAAACTCCACCTATGTCACGGAACGCATGATCGGCTTCTATCAGGCCAATGGTGCTCAGTTCATCTGGGCCCCGCAAGACTTCCCACCGGGCTTCGGTCAAAAATATATGGCCGCGTATAAGGACAAGTCCGGTGCTTGGCTAAAAGGCGAGCACCAGTATCGATTGCATGTGCCCCCGAAGGTGCCTGTAAAGGACTTTGCGGCTCTGACGGTCTATGACGTCGCCTCGCGTGCGCTGATAGAAGCGCCCCAGCATCGTGCCGAAATCAATCCGAACATCGACAAACTCAAAATAAATCCGGACGGTTCGGTTGACCTCTATTTCGGTCCTGCAGCGCCCGAAGGGATGGAATCGAACTGGATACAGACAATCCCGGGCAAGGGTTGGTTCGCTTACTTCCGCTTATACGGCCCTACAGAGGGCTTCTACGACAAAAGCTGGAGGTTGCCGGATATCGAGCAGGTTAATTGAAGAACCGCGCGACCTCATGGTCTGCGCCTCTGACCCAGGACGAACGTCATGATAGCCGCATCCGAAAAGGCCCGTACACTCCGCAAGCTTTCCGCTGTCTCTGTGCTTGCCTCGTGTGTGATTTCGTCAGCTATCGCCCAATCTGCGCAAGCTCCTCGGCCTGGTGACGATGTCACGGTCGCAAACTTTGCGCGAGCCGAATCCGATCGGTACTTCGCAGACACCGTAGAGCTGGGTGGTTTCGGCAAGTTCTACCACTATCGTGCGCCGCCAACCGTTGATAATCAGACGGTGGTGCGCATGAACCGCGACACGCTCTACAGCGGCGCCGTGTTCGATCTTGATGCTGCGCCGGTCAAAATTATTCTGCCCGACTCTGGCAAGCGCTTCATGTCCATCCAGGTCATCAGCGAGGATCACTACACGCCTCTTGTTGGCTATGCGCCATCCACCGTAACTCTTACGAAGGACAACGTGGGCACGCGTTACGTCCTTGTGGCGATCCGCACGCTGATCGATGCCACTGATCCCGCAGACGTCAAAGTCGCAAACGCCTTGCAGGACAAGATCGAGGTCAAGCAGGCGCACCTCGGCAAGTTCGAGGTGCCGAACTGGGACTCCGCCGGCCGCGACGAAATCCGCAAACACCTTGCCGCGTTGCAGAGCGTCGCGGGGATTACCACCGAGCGCCGCATGGGGAGGAAGGGCGAGGTCGACCCGGTGTTTCATCTGCTGGCCACCGCCACCTCATGGGGGCTAAACCCGCCGGAAGACGCAATCTACAAGACCGTCTTTCCGAAAGCGAACGACGGCAAGACCGTCCACACGCTCACGGTCAAGGACGTTCCCGTCGACGGCTTCTGGTCGATCACCGTCTACGACGCCGATGGACACCTGTTCGAGAACCCACAGAAAGCCTACGCCGTAAATAACTTTACCGCCAAGGCCAACGAAGACGGCTCCTACACCGTTCAATTTGGCGGCGATCCCAGCAAGGCCAAAAACTATTTGGCCATCACACCGGGCTGGAACTACTCGATGCGCCTCTATCGCCCGCGCAAAGAGGTCATCAATGGGACGTGGCGGTTCCCCGAACCGCGACCGGTGGAATGATTTCGCGTGACCCAATGTAAAGCGACGACAAAGGGAGCATCCGATGAATATGCCGATTTTCATGGCCGTCGCGCTCATCGGCTTTGCTACGATCGCGCGCGCCGACGAAACTGTGTCCGTGAACGTTGATAATTTCGTGAGGGCCGAAACCGATCACTATTTTCAACTCAGGGCCGACAACGGCTTTTATGGGCGCATTAAACACATCCGTGAGCCCGTCAGCGTGGACGACCAGCCAGTCGTCCGCGCCAGCCGCGACTTTCTTCTTTCCTACGCAGTCTTCGATCTGACGACGCCGGTAACGGTCACGATGCCCGATGCGAAGGGCAGGTTCCAGTCACTGCGGGCGATCAATCAGGACCACTATATCGTCAGCAACACTTACGATCCCGGCGACCACGTCTTCACGCAGGAGAAAGTCGGCACGCGATATCTATATCTGGCGGTCCGCACAGTGATCGATCCCGACGACCCAAAAGACCTGGCAGCCGCGCACACCTTGCAGGACCAGATAACCTGGAAGCAGGAGGCCGTTGGAAAGCTGGAATTGCCGAATTGGGACCAGAAGCAATTGGCCGCGGTTCGGAAGGCAATCCTCGGCTTGGGGCCGTTCGTCCCAGACAGCTCCAGGATGTTCGGGGCTAAAAATGACGTCGACCCGGTCCGCCATCTGATCGGAACCGCTGGAGGGTGGGCGGGCGGCCCGCAATCGGCGGCCTACTACATCAACGTCACGCCTAAGATGAATGACGGAAAAACACCATACATCCTGAAAGTGAAGGATGTGCCTGTGGATGGATTCTGGTCGATCACTGTCTACAACAGCGACGGCTACATGGAGAAGTCGCCAACGAACGCGGTTTCACTCAACAACATAACCGGCAAGAAGGACGCCGATGGCGCGTATACGATTCATTTCGGCGGCGATGAAAAGGCTTCCAATTATCTCGCGATATTTCCAGGCTGGAACTACATCGTTCGCCTCTACCGCGCGCGCACGGAGGTTCTAAACGGCCAATGGGCCTTCCCAGAGGCCGAGCAGATCCGATGAGGCAATCGGCATCACATGGCTTCGCGCGGTCGGTGCTGCCCAGTGGCACCTGCCGCAAGACCTCCAAGGACCTGTCGGCGTTGGGTTGAGGTGGCCGACCGTACCGTCTCGGCTATCGACGGTTGCAGTGGTCGCCTAGGCGAACAGCGGAGCGGTAGACATGCCGTTCGAAGATTTTCTGTTTACTGTTGACAATTCATGATTTAGCCTCGTCTGCAAAGGGGCGGTCCAGATGACTGTTTTGCGCGTGACGGTTCTCGATGACTACGCTGGTGTTGCGGAAGGCAGCGCGAATTGGTCATCGCTGGCCGGCAAATGTCAGATCACGTTCTGGCGCGATCACATCACCGATCGCGCAGCCATAATCCAGCGACTGCGCGACAGCGACGTCGCTGTTATCGAGCGCGAACGCACGCGGTTTCCGGGCTGGCTTTTCGAAGCGCTTCCGCGCCTCAAGCTTCTCGTTGCGACAGGCCCGGTAAATTGGTCGATCGATTATGGTGCCGCTGCCGCCCGAGGCGTGGTTGTGTGTGGCACGCAAGCTCGCCAGGACCTGGCGCCCGAGCATACGATGGCCCTGATCCTCGCTCTGGCACGGCGCGTGGTCGTCGAGGATCGGGCGGTCCGCCGTGGCGTTTGGCATAGCGGTGTCGGCACGTCCCTGAAAGACAAGACGCTGGGCATCATCGGCCTTGGTCAGGTGGGTCGCAAGGTCGCCGAACTCGCGCGGCCGTTTGGCATGAACATCGTCGCCTACAGCAAGAATCTTACGCCTGACCTCGCAGCCGCGCACGGCGCCCGCTGCGTCTCGCGCGACGAGCTGCTCTCGACATCGGATTTCGTGTCTCTTCACTCGGTGCTGAGCGATCGCACCCGAGGCATGATCGGGCAGGCCGAACTGAAACTCATGAAGCCCACGGCGTTCCTCATCAACACGTCGCGTGGACCTCTTGTCGACGAAAATGCCCTCATTGATGCGCTCTCGCGAAATGTCATCGCCGGGGCCGCGCTCGACGTCTTCGACACCGAGCCGCTGCCCGGCGACCATCCGCTCATCGGCTTCGATAACGTCATCATAACACCGCACATCGGATACCTGACCGACGATCAGGCCCGGCTTTTTTACGGCCAGGTCGTCGAGAACATCATCGCCTTCCTCAACGGTAAGCCGGTACGCATCCTGCACCCACCGCCATAGCTGCTGCCAGACCGACGTTCTCCGCCGCGTCACCCAACGGATTCACAAGGGAGAGTGCAATGACCTCATCAGATAAAGGCTTGACCCGTCGATCTCTGGTGGCAGGCGCCATCTCGGCACCGTTCGTGGTCCGCTCCGCCGTGGCCCAGACCCGCGAGCCGTTCGTGATCGGTGTCGCGTTGCCGACCACCGGATCCGCCGCCCCCTTCGGCGTGGATCAGGTGCAGGCGCTGGAGTGGGGTATCGCCGAAATCAATGCGAATGGCGGCGCTAATGGGCGACCGCTCAAAACTATCGTCCTCGACACGCAGGCCAATCCTCAAATCGGTATCGACATCGTCACCCGGCTGATCGGCGTCGAGAAGGTCCAACTGATCTCTACGGGCTTCAGCTCGGTGGTCGCGGCCGTCGCGCCGATCGTGAACCGCAACAAGGTCCTGACGTTTGTCACCGGCGCGGTCTCACCACGCATCGCGCAGATGGGCGACTACGTGTACACGACCTATCCATTGGCGGATGTCGACGTCACTCTCCTTGCCAAGTATGCCCGCGAAGAACTCAAGCTCGATCGCGCGGCGGTCATTTATCTCAACGATGAAAGCGGCATCTACGGCGCACGGGTCTATCGCGAGAACTTCGAGAAGCTGGGCGGCAAGATCGCTGCCTTCGAAAGTTATGAGCCCAATGCGACGGATTATACGGGTGCACTGCTGAAGCTGCGGGCCGCTAATCCCCAACTCGTCCATCTGCAAGGCAACGCCGGCGACTCTCCACAGGTCGTCCGACAGATGCGCCAGTTTGGAATTTCAGTTCCGATCACGTCCTATACAGCCGCTTACAATCCGCTGCTCGTCAAACAGGTGGGCGCCGCGGCGGACGGGCTCATCGTCGCCTCGCTTGCGCCCGGCGTCACCGACAGTCCGGCTGTCGGCACCTATGTTGAGCGCTGGAAAAAGGAGAAAGGTCGTGAAGCCGCGAACCTGCCTGTTACGCAGTATTTCTACGACCTGCCCTACATAACCAAGGGCCTGGTCGAACATCTCGACAAGGAGAAGACGCCGTTGACGGGCGAGAACCTCCGGCGCGCCCTGCTCACGGTGAAAAACTTCGATCTTCCGATGAGTGGTCCGATCAGCTTCCGCGATGACCATACGGTCCGCAAACCGGTCTACCTGCTGGAGGTCAAGAACTCGACCTATACGCCAATCCGTCGCTACGAGTGACAGCGGAGCTCCGTCGGAGCAGAGGCGGAGCTTGCGATTTCTTCCCCGACTTGAGGACGAATCCGGCCACATGTTCACCACAGAAATTCTGCTGCAGGTTCTTTGGACCAGCGTCGCGAACGCCAGCTACCATGTGCTGCTCGCCGTGGCCTTTGCCTTCGTCCTCAAGGTGACGAAAGTCTGGAATTTCACGCAGCCAGCCATTATGGGCGTGGCATTCTACTCCATGTACGTGCTGATCGTTCTCATGGAGTTGCCGCCCTTGGCGGCCATCGTCCTGACGATGGTGCCCGCGATCGTGATCTCGGTCGGTACGGAGCGATTTGCCTTCGAGACGCTCAGGGGCCGCAAATCGGAAACGATCACGTTCTTCATCTTCAGTCTGATCTTTGCAGAATTCGTCGTTTTCTTCCTGACGCTGATCTTCACAACCGCGCCGACCTTCATGCTGCCCGACATGATCTCGCCCATTCGGCTGGTGGGCGGCGTGATCGTGAGCGACTGGGACATCCAGAGCATCGCGGTATGTTGTGTGACTATCGGCGCGTTAGCGTTCTTCCTGGGGCGTACGCGCATCGGACAATATCTCATCGCGGTGTCGAACAACCCCGAGCTTGCCGAGGTCTACGGCATCGACCGCCGTCGCTGCTACGAGCTTTCGATGCTGATTGCCGCGGTACTCGTGGTGATCGCGACGTATCTGGCCGGCAGCAAGCTGGCGTTATTTCCTGAAATGCCAATGCACCTGATGATCTATGCGGTGGCGGCAACGATTCTGGGCGGGATCGGGAATGTCTTCGCAGCAGGCCTCGCCGCTGTCTTCATCAGCATCCTCCAGCAGGGGAGCGTGCTGTTCATGGAATCGCGCTGGCAACCCTTGATCGTGTTCGGAATCCTGTTCATCGCGATCCTGTTTTTTCCGAAAGGTATTCGCTGGCCGAAGCGTCGCGTCAGCCGAGGGCCTTCCGCGGTATCCGGGTCCCTCGAGCAGCAGGCAGGCTAGACCATGGAATTCATCGCCTCCTCGCTGTTCATGACCGCGATTGCGGTGATGCTGGCATCCAGCTTCAACCTGATCATCGGTTATGCGGGCCTCATGAGCATCGCGCATCCGATCTTTTTTGCACTTGGCGCATACGCCTCCGCTCTGTCAGTTCGCGAATTCGGAATTCCGATCCCGCTCGGCCTGTTGGTTGGCATCGCCGTCGCAGGCCTTGCGTCCATCGCCTTGTCCCTCCCGTCGCTTCGCATATCCGGAGACTATCTCGTTATTGCCAGCATCGGCTTCCAGCTCGGCATTCTACAGGTCATCAAGAATATCGATTTCACCGGAGGTCCTGGCGGCCTCGCCAACATCGCGCCTCTGATCCCTCTTCATTGGCCGTTTGCCATTCTCATGCCCGCACTGATTGCCTGGGCTGGCGCGCTGGCTACGGTGGCAATGGTGATCTGGCTGACAAGAGGTGCTTATGGCCGCGCGATCACTGCGATGCGTGACGACGAAGAGGCTTTCACCAGTCTAGGCCGCAGTGCTGTAGCCATGAAAGTCACTCTTTTTGCGGTGGCGTGCGCGGCGGCGGGCCTCGCCGGTGGCCTGTACGCTCACAACTTTCAGTTTGTGGCGCCCGAGCAGTTCGACATCGTGGCGTCCGCAGCAATCCTGACGATGGTGGTTGTCGGCGGCTTGCGCACGCCCTGGGGGCCAATGGTCGGAGCAATGCTCCTGCAGCTTCTCCCGCAGGCCATTCACTTCATCGAACTTCCCTCGTCGATTTCGGGTCCGCTCCAGGGATTGATGTTCACCGGCCTCGTCCTCGTTTTCCTGTTTACCCGTCCGCACGGACTGTTCGGTGCGCGGCAGGAAACGATACGGACTGCAAAGGAGGCCTGATCAATGCACCACGTGCTGGTCATCAAGGGCCTGTGCAAACGGTTCGGCGGCATCGTCGTCGCCGACAATATCGAATTGCAGATGAAATCTGGACAGATCCTTGGGCTCATCGGCCCGAACGGCGCAGGCAAGACCTCGCTGTTCAATCTGATCACCGGAAACGTTCGCGCCGACGAGGGCGCGATCAGGCTCAACGACGTTTCGCTCGACGGTTTGGCGCCCTACGAGCGCGCCCGCGTAGGCCTGTCGCGGACATGGCAGCACATCCGCTTGTTCCCTTCGCTGACCGTGCTCGACAACCTGCTGGTGGCACCACGATCCTATCCCGACGAAAGCCCGCTCAGCTCGCTTCGCACGCGCACCAGGGCAGATCGGCGAGCCGTCGAAGAGCGCGCCTACGCACAGCTTGAAAAGGTCCGGATGGTGGATGCAGCACAAAGGCGCCCTACGGAACTCTCATACGGAAAGCAGAAACTGGTCAGCATCGCCCGTGCGCTCATGAACGACGGCAACTGCCTATTGCTCGACGAACCGATGGCCGGCGTCGAAGGTCCTGCCTACGAAGCAATCAAGGACGTGGTGCGCGGAGAGGCGAGTGCGGGCAGGGCGATCTGCGTGGTGGAGCACAACATCTCCTTCGTGCGCGATTTGTGCGACGAGGCGGTGTTCATGTTCAACGGCTCCATTGCCGCCCGCGGCACGGTCGACGACCTGATCCGAACGCCGGCTTTGACCGAACTCTATTTCGGAAGCTGATCCATGGATGCGCTTCTCCAATGCCGTGACCTGGATGTGCATTACGGCGCGTTCCACGCACTCAAGACCGTGTCGACCAGCGTTCCGCCTGGACAGCGGGTCGCCGTCTTCGGCCACAACGGGTCCGGCAAGTCGACCCTGCTCAAGGCCTGCGTCGGTGTGCATCCCCGGATCGAGGGCTCGGTTCGATTTCGCGACATGGAGGTGCTGGCGGGACAGGTTCCGCGCAACGCACAGCTAGGGATCGCGTTCGTGCCCCAGTCGCGCAACGTGTTCAACGACCTGAGTGTCGAGCGGAATCTGCTTATCGCGGGTCTCAAGCACGACAACGTCGATCTGCAGCCGGCTTGGTCGATCTTTCCGTTTCTGCGGCATCGCCGGCACCAGCTCGCGTCGACGATGAGCGGCGGGGAGCAACAGATGCTCGCCTTCGCCATGGCATTGATGACGAAGCCGAGCCTCCTGTTGCTGGACGAACCGACCACGGGTCTTTCGCCCGCGATGGCCAACCTCGTTCTGGACACAGTCGACCGGATCACGAAGCAACTCGGCATTGCACTCATGATCGTGGAGCAGAACGTGCCGCGGACGCTGAAAGTGGTCGATCGCGCTCTGATCATGAAAGGCGGCCGGTTGGTGTCGGATACACCCTCCGCCGATCTCGTCGGTCGTCAGGATCTCTGGGAGTGGTTCTGATGCGGCTGGCCCCGCGCGTCTGCTCAGTGCGTCGCGCATTCACAGGTAGAAGCGGACGGCTTTTGGGCCGACACGAACTTATTGGGATCAAACGATGACTGATGATATCGGGCGTGCATTATGAAGCAGACCACAGCCCTGAAGACCATCCTGGCGCGGCGTGAGGCCGTGCTCCTGCCAGGCGCGGCGAACGCCCTGTTCGCGCGGGCGATCGAGGACGTCGGCTTCGAGGCGATGTACGTCACCGGCGCAGGCATTGCCAACATGTATCTCGGCGTACCGGACATCGGCCTGACGTCGCTGACCGAGATCACATCGCATGTTGCTGCGATCGCCGACGTCGTCCAGATTCCACTGCTCGTGGATGCCGATACCGGCTTCGGCAACGCCCTGAACATGATCCGCACTGTCCAGTTGTTGGAGCGGGCGGGTGCCGCCGGTATCCAGATCGAGGATCAGGTTTTTCCGAAGAAGTGCGGCCATTTCAGCGGGAAGGACGTTATCCCGCTCGATGAGATGATCAGCAAGGTCAAGGCCGCGGTTGACGCGCGCCGGGATCAGGACTTCCAGATCATTGCCCGGACCGACGCGCGTGCCGTTCTCGGACTCGACGCGGCTATCGACAGGGCTCACGCCATGATCGGGGCGGGAGCCGACGTGACGTTCGTGGAATCGCCGGTGAGCGAAGCGGAGATGTTGCGCATCGCCACTGAGCTCCCGGTGCCGCAGATTGCCAATATCGTCTACGGCGGCCTGACACCGGATCTCGGTCGACCGCTTCTTGCGCAAATGGGTTTCGGCGGAGTCCTGTACGCCAATGCTGCGCTTCAGGCGGCCCTTCGCGCATCTCACGACGTACTGACCGCGCTCAAGGCCGATGGTTCCCTGAAGAACGTCGGCGACAGGCTGGCCGGCTTTGAGGAACGCCAACGCATCGTCGCGAAGGAAAAGTTCGACGCGCTCGAGCAGAAATACAAGTCCGGTGCCTTCGCTCCACGAAACGAGCTGACAAAATGAGCAACGACAACCGCAAGCCCTGGGACGGAATCATCAGCGAGAATGAGCAACAGGCCTATCGGGCCGCAGGCTTCGGTCGCAAAACCGGCCTCGGCAAACGGCCGGCGTTGCTGATCATAGATGTGCAATACCGAACGTTGGGCACGAAGCCCATGCCGTTCTGGGAGGCAATCAAGGAATTCCCGACATCGTGCGGTGACGTCGGATGGAAGGCCGTTGAGCAGATCGCACGCATTCTCCCGGTGTTTCGCCAGAATGGCTGGCCCGTTCTCTATCCGCACGTTTCCCAGAAGGAGAGCTTCGACAAAGGGCGCCTGTCGGACAAAGTGCCGGCTATCATGGGAATCGCGCGGCACGGCTACGATTTCGTGGCCGAAGTCGCCCCCAACGAAGGTGATATCCTCGTACCGAAAAAGCATCCGAGCGCGTTTTTCGGCACGCCGCTAGCCAGCTATCTGATTGCCCAGGGAGCCGACACAGTCGTTGTAACGGGCTGCACGACCTCGGGCTGCGTCCGGGGAAGCGTCGTCGACGCATTCGCCTATAACTTCCGCGTCGCCGTACCTCATGATGCGGTTTACGACCGGAGCGCGACGTCGCACGCAGTCAATCTTTTCGACATGGCGGAAAAATACGCGGATGTGTCCGACACCGACCATCTGCTCGACGCATTATCCGCCCTGCGCTGAAGCTCGAAGCGGAGACGAGGACATGGCGTCGGATATCGAAGTCCTGGTCGTTGGAGGCGGCGCCTGCGGCATGGCCGCAGCGATTGCCGCCCATGACGAAGGTGCAACTGTCGCCGTCATCGAGAAGCTCGATCGGCCGGGCGGTAACAGCGCGCTTTCCACCGGGTCGGTGCCGGCCGCCGGCAGCAAGTATCAAAAAGCGGCCGGCATCGTTGACGATCCGGAGCGGATGGTCTCCGACCTCACGGCGATATCGGGCGGATCGGATGCTCCGGAACTGCTGCGGCGCATGGCGGAGGTCTCTGCCACGACGGTCGAATGGCTCATCGACGGACTAGGCGCCCGGATGCAGCTTATTACGGCCTACAAGCATATCGGACATTCCGTTCCACGCCTCCACGCACCGATCTCGCGCCGTGGCCAGGATCTGGTCGACGATCTGATGTCATTCCTGCAACAGCGCGATATCCCCATCGCAGTCGGCAACGGGGCTCGTGACCTCATCGTGGAGGATAGCGCGGTCGCAGGCGTCGTACTTACCGACGGATCATCCATCCGCGCCGACAAGGTGGTCCTGGCCGTGAACGGGTATGCGGGGAACCGCGATCTCGTGATGCGATTCTGCCCCGAGATCGCCGGCGCGACCTATTTCGGCGCGCTCGGCTCCACCGGCGAAGCTGTTCTTTGGGGAGAGTCCGTGGGCGCGGATTTGGCAAACATGGCAGCCTACCAAGGCTACGCTGCGGTCGCCCATCCCCACGGAAGCCTCCTCTCATGGACGACGATCGAGAAAGGCGGGCTCATCCTGAACGATCGTGCCGAGCGCTTCGGCGATGAGAGCACGGGCTATTCGGGCTTCGCCAAGACGGTGCTGGCGCAAAACGGGTTCTGCTATGCCGTGTTCGATCAGCGCATCTACGACATAGCCAGCCAGGAAGAGGAGTTTGCCCAATTGGCCGGCTTCGGCGGCCTGAAGTCTGCCGACGACATTCAATCGCTCGCGACCATCTACGAGCTCGACCCATCCGCCGCGGCATTTGCTTTCGACACCTACAACAAAGCGGCGACCGGCGGCGGTGCCGACCCGTTCGGCCGGACCGATTTCGGCCTCTCGCCGCTGTCGGGCAAGCTCTATGGATGTCGCGTCGTGCCAGGCTTGTTTCATACCCAGGGCGGACTAAAGGTTGGTCTCAACGGAGAGGTGCTCAGGCCAAACGGCGAACCGGTTCGCAATCTTTTCGCTGGCGGCGGCGCTGCTGCCGGAATTTCGGGGCGCGCGGGCGCCAAGGGCTATGCCTCCGGAAACGGGCTGCTGACTGCGATCGCCTTGGGGCGCCTGGCCGGCATCGAAGCCGCGCAACAGGTAATGAGCGCCCGAGCATGACACTGTCGCGCAGGCTGGCCGCTGCTCTCCGCGAACTTCGGAATCGTCCGCTTCCACCGAATGTGGCCCAGGCTGCCCGGCTGCACTTTCTGGACTCCGTCGGCGTCGGCCTTGCAGCAACCGCGACGACACTCGGCGCTCCTTACCGCGCTGTCGTGGATCACCTGTCCAATCCGGGTGGCGTATCGGTGTTCGGCTCGGGCCGAACCGCGTCGCCGGACATCGCCGCACTGGTCAACGGCGGCCTGATCCACAGCCTCGAATACGACGACACGCATACGGCATCGATCGTTCATGGCAGTTCGGTACTGACCGCCGTCTCACTTGCCGCCGGTCAATCATCAGGTGCATCCGGCGCCGGGGTGCTCGGAGCCTACGCGCGCGGCTGGGAGGTGTTCGTTCGGCTGGGCCTCGCTGCTCCGGGCGGGTTTCAGCGCGAGGGTTTCCAAATAACCTCCGTCGCCGGCACGATGGTGGCGGCGCTGGTCGCGGCGGATATCGGAAACCTTGACGAGGATGCCACCGTCCATGCGTTGGGCATCGCCCTCAGCCAGTCATCGGGCGTGTTCGAGTTCCTGACGAATGGTTCGTCCGTCAAATCCCTGCATCCGGGCTGGGCAGCCCATGCCGGCGTCCTCGCCGCGCAGTTTGCTGCGGCTGGCATGACAGGCCCGGAAACTGCATTCGAGGGCGAGCGTGGACTGTTCCGACGGTTCGCTGCATCAGCCGATGCCGCCGAGCGTCTTGGTGTCCTCATCGAAGACATGGGCGTGCGCTGGCACCTGCCCGACTGCGCCTTCAAATTCCAGCCGTGCTGCCACTACCTGCACCCCTTTATCGAGGCGACGCTGACATTGCGCGAGCGCAACGTCCGGCCGCACGACGTGGTCTCGATAACCTGCCGTATCGCGCCCGGCGCAGCGCCCATCGTCTGCGCCCCCTGGCACATCAAACAGGAAGCGATTGGCCACCAGGCACGGTGGAGCCTGCCGGTTGTGGCGGCGGCGGCTCTGCACGATGGCGCCGTTACCCTGGATACGTTCGAGACTGATGTTTCCGAGGGGACGCGCGACCTGACGCGGCGCATAATCTGGGAGCCTCTGGAGCCGAACGATTTCCCCAACCGGTTCGAGGCGGAACTGACGGCGCTATTGAAAGACGGCAGCAAGATCGACGTGAGATTGGACGACGTCTATGGAAATATGAGCCGGCCGGCGACCGTTGCCGACGTGCTCGGGAAGTTTCGGGCAAATGCCGGCCGTGCCCTTGAGGGTCATGCGGTCGGCGCGTTGGAACATGCGATGCTGAATATCGACAAGGGCGGCTTCGAGCGTCTGAAACCCCTGCTGGCATCTCCTGCCGGGCGAAGTGGAATAGCGCAATGAAGACTTTCGATCTGATCATTCGCAACGGCCGGGCAGTCCTGCCGGAGCGTTCCGTGGCTGAGGTGGATATTGGTGTCCGAGACGGGCGGATCGGCGCATTGCTCTCGCCGGGTACGGCCGCCGATGCATCGGAGACGATGGATGCTTCCGGCCTGACGATATTGCCAGGTGCAATCGACGTTCATCTTCACCTCGGGCACGGCAAGGATATCAGCCGACCGCGCGTGCCGGACGACGCGGCCAGAGAAACTGCTGCCGCCGTGAGCGGCGGCGTCACCTCGTTCATTCCCTATCTCATGGCGACCGAGCCGTTTGAAGCGATCTTCGATGAGGTTCGTTCCGTCACAGAAGCGGGCGCGAGGATCGACTTCGGCTACCATTTCATTATCTCCACCGAAGAGCAGTTGGCCGGTGTCAGGCGCTATACGTCCGAATACGGCGCCCCGAGCTTCAAGATATTCATGAACAACCGCGGCGGAGAGGGCGCGCGGCTTGGGCTTCCAGACATCGACGACGGCTTCCTGCTGCGCCTGTGCGAAGCGGCAGCGGCCAGCGGAGGCATGGTGTGTCCACATCCGGAGACCATCGAATTGGCATGGGTGACGCGCGAGCGGGCGAAATCGGCCGACCCGGAGGGTAAGCGCGGCCTCACGACCTGGAATGCGAGCCGTCCGCCGTTCGTGGAAGCCGACGCGGTGCAACGTGCGGCTTACGTTGCCGGCACCGTAAACTGCCCGCTGTACGTCGTTCATACCTCATCGGCGGAGGCTCTCGACGCCGCGCTCAGGCTGAGGCGCGAAGGCCGTACAGTGCATGTCGAAACCTGTCCGCATTATCTGACGCATGATGTCAACTGGACCGGCGGTGATGTCGGCAAGATCAACCCGCCGCTCAGGGAACCTTCCGATAGGGAGGCTTTGTGGAACGGCATCCGGAACGGCAGCGTGGATACCGTTGCGACCGATCACGTCCATCGTGACATTTCGTCCAAAGCCGGCGGGATCTGGGCCGCTTCACCCGGATGTCCCGGCCTGGAAACGCTGCTGCCAGTCATGCTCAGCGAGGGATATCACGCCCGCTCCATTCCGCTTCCACGCATAGCGGAACTGACCGCCACCAATCCCGCGCGGATCATGGGGCTGGGTCATCGCAAGGGCGCCATCAGCGTGGGCCTGGATGCGGACTTCGCATGTGTTGATCTGAACGGAAGCACCGCAATAACGTCCACCAACACCGTCAGCAGCGCCGGCTATTCCATCTACGACGGCTGGAAGCTCAAGGGCCGCGTGGTTCACACACTCGTGCGCGGTGCATTCGCCATGCGCGATGGGGCTCTCGACGATGCCTGCATCGGACGGGGCCGATACATCAGCCGTACGCTGCAGGCCCCTTCCCCGCAGTCGTAGCGGGATACGCTGCGCCCGGCTTGAAGCGATTTCGAGTTCTTCGCCTACGGACGAAGCGTCCGCACGATCTCGTGGGCCGCAGCAAGGAGGCGGGAATCGCTGAACCTCGCACCGACCAACTGCAATCCCAGGGGCAGACCGCCCTCGCCCGCCAGAACCGGCAGTGACAGGCACGGCGTGTGCAGCAACGTCCACATCCCATTGAAGATCGGGTCGCCTGCATAAGCGAGCCCCTGCGGTGCGACACTCGTGGCCGCCGGGGTCAAAACCGCATCGTAGGGTTCGGTCATCCGGTCGAACGCGATCCGCATCATCGCCGCATCGTCCTGCGCCTGGCGAAGCAGCCGATCATCCGTCCGGTTCATTCTGGCCTTGATGCCCGGCGAAAGACGGTCGACAGACTGCCGATGAAGATGGAGAAATGCGACACGCCCTTCTGCACGCATCACCCGCTCCTTTGCACCGTTGATGTCGGCAAACATGTCGCCCAGTTCGAGTTCCGTCAGCGGCACACCTGCCGAGCGCAGAGCATCGAGCGCGGTTTCGAAGGCCGCCTGGGCATCAGGGAGCGCGCGCTCCCAGTAGGGCGTTCGGCAGAAAGCGAAGTTCATTCTGTCGGCCCGCTCATGTTTCTCGCTCGAAACCTCGTAGACATCCGCGAGGAGAGCGAGGTCGTCGAGTGAGCGCGCATACCATCCGATCGTGTCTAGGCTGATGGAAAACCGCTTCGCGCCCTCCGTGTTCACAGTGCCGTACGTGGGCTTCATGCAGTAAACGCCGCAGAAGGATGCGGGCCGGATGAGCGAGCCACCGGTCTGCGTCCCCAAAGCCAACGGCACCATCATGTCCACGACGGCGGCGGCCGAGCCGCTGGACGAACCTCCTGGCGTGCGCGCCGGATCGTGAGGGTTTCGCGTTACGGGGTTGCGCCCGTGAGCGGCGAACTCGATCGTCTCGGTCTTGCCCAGCAGGATCGCACCGGCGCTGCGCAGAATTGAGACAGCCGCTGCATCTTGAGCCGGCTGAAAGCCGTGATAGAGGGGCGAATTGTATTGCGTCGGAACGCTCCCGGTGTCGATCATGTCTTTGACCGCAAAGGGCACGCCGTGTAGCGGTCCAAGCGCGCCGTCGCTCAGGAGAACCGCCTTGTCGGCATCCCTTGCTGCCGCTAAGGCCGCCTCCTTGGCCACATAGGCAAACGCCTTGACGGTCGGCTCGCGCTCCTCGATGCGAGCGAGGCAGGCGCGCACGAGATCTTCACTGGAGATTTCGCCGCTGGCGATCAACGCCGCGGCTTCGCTTCCGCTCAGCTCATTGAGTTGCACTGTCAATCCGCATGTTCACCGTGACGAAGGGATCTAATTCCTTGGGCAGATCCCGAGGAAGCTGGTCGAGTGTCGCCCTGATCGACTCCGCAGCGTGTCTCTCGCAATCATCCTCACTCATGTCGGACGCCGGCTGGGAAGCCCAATCAGGATCCGCTGGACGTACCGGGACATCGGCGGGCCGCTGGTGCTTCAGACCCAAGGCATCCTCGAGCGCGGCGGCGGCAACCAGAAGCCGTCCATCCTCGAAGCGGCGACCTGCGAGCTGAACATTGAGAGGCAATCCGAGATCCGAAAAGCCGCTGCAGACCGAGATGGCGGGGTGCCCCGAAATGCTGAATGCGGCCATCGCCGACTCCGTCGTAAAGGCGCCAAGCCCGGATCTGTCGGCATAATCGGGCGCGCACCGGGTCGCGCCGGCGCACAGGATCACATCGACAGCCTGAAAAAGCTCATCAACGTCGGCGGCGAGCGTGCGGCGCCACCGCTGTGCGCGCAGATAGTCGACCGACGCAACCGCGCGCCCTGCTCTCAGCTTATCGCGGAGCGCGACGCCCATGCGGTTCCGGTGGTCGCGAAAATCGCTCTCGTGGATGGCGTAGCTCTCGGCCGTATTGATGATCCGCGAACAGGCCCGGAAATCCTGCAGGCTCCAAGGTAGTTCGCACGTGACGACTGTCGCGCCGAGACCGGGCAGAACCGATACGACGTGATCGAACCCCGCGACCAGATTGGGGCTGGTTGCGATATCTCGCTCGTGGAAGCGACGCAAAACACCGATCCTCAGATCCTTCATAGCGCTCGACGTGTCCATGACGCGCGCGACATCGACCTCCGCAGTGGCCGGATCGCGTACATCGAACCCAGCGATAGCGCGCAGGGCGAGCCCGGCGTCGCGCGCGGTCCAGGCAATCGGCCCAATGCAGTCAAGCGAATAGCAATTCGGCAGCACGCCCGCCCTGCTTACCAGTCCATAGGTCGGCTTGAGACCAGACACGCCACAGGCGGCAGCGGGAAGGCGAACAGAACCGCCAGTATCCGAGCCAAGGGCGAGCATGGCGGTTCCCGCGGCGACCGACGCACCGCCACCCGTGGTGGAGCCCCCAGGGAAATGGCTCAGGTTCCACGGATTGCGTGCTGGTGGAAACGGAAGCTCGAAAAGGTTGTCGCCGTTGCCCGTGCCGTATTCGTAGGTGTTCAGCTTGCCCAGGAAAATGGCGCCCGCATTACGCAAACGGCTGTGCGCAGTCGCATCGCCGTCCGGCACGTAATCGGCCATCAGCCTCGAATTGGCCGTGGCGCGCACCCCGCGCACCATGAAATTGTCCTTGAGCCCATAAGGAATGCCGTGCAGTGGGCCGCGCACGCCCCCGCGCACGATTTCGGCCTCCGCACGGCGCGCATCGGCCAGGGCCTCGTCGGCACAAACTGTGATGTAGGTGGCGAGGATGTGGTCAACGGCTTCGATGCGCGCGAGGAAGGCTTCGACGAGATCGACCGGCGAAATCTGACGCTGGGCGATCAATCGCGCCGCCTCCCCGATCGTCAGAAAGCAAAGCGCCTTGTCGGCTGCGCCCATGGCAAAATGCCCTCACTTCTGCCGGGCTGAAGCAGGCGGGGCGACAAGAGGAATGTCAACGTCAAGCAGAGGAGCGTGCTGCTGAGCCCCATATATGTCGGTATCGCCGATATCCCCGGACGATATCCACCGGGGAATGGTCGCCTTGAAGGCATTGCCGGCAGGATAGGGCGTGAACAGCACCTGGTTCTCCGAGACATCGTACAGGCGCGCGAACAGAGCTGCGCTCAGGACGCCGGTCGCAACCACGCGGTCGTATAGCTCCCGGGATTCGAATACGACATCGATCGTCAATTCGAATGGGCCCGCGTTCTTGCTCTTGCAGACTTGGGCAATCTCAGCGATCCGGGCCATTACAGGTCCTCGTATTCGATGGGAAAAAGTTTCAGCGGATCGTCCAGAGCCGCGGTGTGGAAGATGCTGAAGCGGTACAGCGGCTGCAGCTCCATATCGGACGGCGAGAACGGAAACGCCATGTTCCCTTCGCGGCAGAGCCGCCCGGGAAAATCCGTATGGAGCAGCGACACGCGCGCGAAGGCAATCACCGCATTGGCGATATCCTGCGTGTCGGCAACAACCTCTGCCAGGATGCCGAGTTCGTGGGATCGGATGTCCTTGATCGGCTCCATCGGCCCCATCACGCCGTCCTTGCCGTAGACGCGAAACACGAGCCGGTAGCGATCGGGCGAAAGGCCGAACCCGCTGACTTTCTCTGCGACGGCCTGGCGTACGGACGCGATGAAGGAATCGAACCCTTCGATCAGCATTGGATCGCGCGTGCCACAGATCGTTATCGCGCGATGACCGACGAGTTGCGTCCCCTCCAGCTTGACGGTGTAGGGCTGCGGGTCCCAACGCATTCCCGAAACAAAGACGCTGCGGTCACTGAGCGCCTCGAAGGTGCAGTCGGTGGTGTCAAGGATACCGCCCGGCTCGACATGGAAGCAGGGGCTCGCGTTCTCGTGCAGGCTGTGATTGGCCAGTGAAAGAGGTGTGCACCGGCGGATCGGGTTGAGTGGCTCGGCGACGATGCCGTCGGGACGGACGCCCACGATCAGGCAATCATGTCCCTTGGGGATAGAGGGAGTAGCGCCGCATTCCAGCATCTTGCCGGCGTACCATGACGGCGCCGGAGGCAGCCCTGCCCGCATCGCAGCAGCAGCCCACGGCGCGGGGTCCGACGTGCGACCGCCCAGAACGACTTGCGCACCCGCGTCCAGAGCATGAATATAGGGTTCCGCCCCCATCATCGCGACGATCCGGTTGGACTTGTCGATGACGTCGTCGTCGATGTCCGGTGAATTCTGCAGAGACCGGATGGCGCCGTTGCGAAGCAAGCCTTTGACCGTATCGTGCGTCTGATCGGCGTGGATGACCGCCATCTTGAAATGGAGCCCGTCCTCCCGGGCGAGTTCGCGCACGATATCGACGACGACGCCAAGGTGCGGCTCGCCGCCGGCTCCGCCGCAACTACTGATGACCAGAGGAATGCGCTGTGAAATCGCGGCGCGGAGCATCAGCGAAATATCCCGCTTCATAGCGACGCGCGAATTCAGAGGCTTGCCTGAACCGAGATAATAGGGGCCTGGATCTGTACTTCCTCCGTCGACTCCAATCAGGTGCGGCTCGCGCGCAAGGCCGGCTTCCAGCGACGCTGCGGGAAATCCGTAGCCCAGCAAGCCGCTGGTCGAGATCATCCTGAATTCGTTCACGGCGAAGTGCTCCGAGCCGGTTACTTAAGCTGGACGAAGTTGCGGTGCGGCGACGCGAACGACCTGCTCTGCGGTTGCGGGCCAAAGACCAGGCGTCGCAGCGAATGCTTCAATGGCGCGCGCGACATGCGGAAAGCGGTGCGGCATGCCCGAAAGCCATGGATGGAGATGCAGCCCCATGAAACGACCTGCACGGGTCCGCGCGGCTTCATCGGCGAGTGTCGTGGCGGCGTCGCGGACGATCTCGGGAAAGCGCGGCGACAGCAACCGTCTGTGCCACATGAGCTGTACATCGTCCCATTCGGACTGGTTCGGCAGCGACACGATCTTCCCCCCGATCATGAGACAGGGGAGATCGTCGTTGGGCCAGTCCGCCAGATAGGAAAGACCGGCCTCGGCCAGCAGGGTCGGCGTACGCGTGGATTCGCCATAGTCCTGGCCGATCCAACCCGAGGGCCGACGGCCGATGACCCGCGTAATCCTATCAACGGATTCGGCGATGAATTCACGCTCTTCGACCTCAGACATGCGGCTCGTCAGCATGCGCGTCGCGTGGGACCCATGCGCTGCGAATTCGTAGTTCCGGCGCATCAATTCGTCGACGAGATAGGGATACCTTTCGCAGGCGCTCGCATTTGCGACGACCGTCACCGGCAACGCGCTCCGGTCGAGGGCTTCGAGAAGCCGGAATACACCGACCCGGTTGCCGTATTCCCTCCAGGTATATGTTCGGTAATCCGGCCGGAAATCGCCGAAGGAATCGCGAAAGCGGGGATCGCGCACCGCATTCTCCGGCGGCAGCAATTCCCAATGTTCGAGATAGAGGAACACCGTGCCGGCGAGAGCGCGGCCCTCAGGCCATGAAAGAGGCGGCCGCTCGGGCAATGCCGAGAAAGCATAGAGCGCGTGGTCCATACCCTCGCAAGGTATCGTCACCTGGCGCCCCCTTGCTCGGCGGCGAGGTGCTCTTCCACCTCAGGCAATGCGTTGGCGGTATACCAGTCCGCGATCTCCTCGCCAGTCGCAACCCACACTCCGGAATGGGACAAGACGTGACCGAGCGCCTGCTCAAGGTGACGGATCCGGTGCGGCTGTCCCATGATGTAGGGATGCAACGCGATGCACATGACCAGCGGACGCTGTTTGGCCTCCTGATAAATGCAATCGAAATGATCGGTGATCATACGAGCGAACTCGGCCGCCTCGATGGCCTGGCGGTAGGTCATCGCATCGTTGATATCCATCTGATAAGGGATAGTTATCAGGCGCCCGTTTCTCACACGGATCGGGAACGGCTGATCATCATGATACCAGTCGCAGTAATACTTGATGCCGGCCTCGGCCACGAGATCCGGCGTGTTCAGCGTGAACGTCGCCGCCGGTGAGAACCAGCCCGCAAGCTGGCGGCCGGTATGGCGACGATAGGAAAGGACGCATTCCTCGATCGCCGCACGCTCAATGTCTTCCGGCAAATTCCAATGGTATCGCGTGTTATAGAGGCCATGGGCCATGACGTCCCAGCGGCGCCGTTCGCAGGCCTCGAGGATTTGCGGATAATGATCGAACACCGCTAGGTTCAGCGACGTCGTACAGCGAATGCCGAAATGATCCATGACGTCGAACATCCGCCATAGGCCGACCCGATTGCCGTAGTCCCGCAGGCCGTATCCCAGTACGTCCGGATGGGGGCTGCGCGGCCAAGGATCTCGCGCTTCGATAGCCGGCAGATATTCATAGTGCTCGACGTTGGGCACCACCCATAGCGCAACGTTTGCACCTCCGGGCCAAGCGAACGCAGGCCGCGTTACGATCGGCGAGTATGGGACGCGGTCTTCACCGATAGGAGACACGTCATTTCCAGAGCCTTCCTTCATGGCGCCGCCTTCACAACCCGCACGGCGAAGACACGCGAGACGTAGCGCAGCGGCCCCGTGACGATATTATCGTCGCCTTCGCTTCCGAGCGAGATACCCACCTCGCGATCGATCCTGAAGCGAGATGCCAGCATCGCGCGAACTCGCGTGGCCGCCATCGGCCGATACGGACCTTGATTGGGCACTTGCTCACGCGAAAGTCGGAGGTGAAAGGAAAGCCCGAACATCGAATAGAGGTTTCGGACCGTCAACACCGCCGTCCCACCCGGCTTCAACACTCTCCTGACCTCTTCCAACAGCCGCTCAGGTTCAGGCGCATGCTCCAGGACCTGGAACAGCGTGACGGCGTCCATGCTGTTGTCTTCCAGCGGCAGCTTGGGTCCGTCCATGAGCAGACATTCGATGGGCTGCGCAATGCCCTCCTGCCGCAAACGCTCCGCAATGAAAGAAAGATTTCCATCAGCTAGATCCGCAGCCGCCAACCGTACATCGGGGCCTAGTCTCTTCGCGATTTCTACGGTGTGCGTACCACCCCACGGCATGATGTCGACAACACGCGCCCCTGCGGAGACTTTCCCCAAAACGCTGAGTTCTGCGGCGGTGGTCTCTCCCTGCCGGCGGGAACGATAGACGCCGGCAATGGGCGACTTGGCCCAGACCCCATGCCCCCGGAAATCCGCTACCCGGTCCCAACCCCAGATCTGAGGGCGCCATTCGGCGTAGGGATTCCTGGCATTGCTGATCTTGAAGAACGGGTAGGATGCTGCGGGTTTCGCTGGATATACCGCGTGGGCCGGCCGGGTAAACCTGTTCAGCGACCAAACCTCGCCCCGAGGACGACGTGGCGCCTTCATCGCCGGGGCAGTCGGCTTAGGACGGCCGATACAAAGAGCGCCTTGGATCTCGAAGGTCGGCGGAACTCCGAGCATGGTGGCGATCACCGCTTGATTTCCGATTCCGGCATTCCAGATCGCGGAATAGCCGCGCAGATGGGCACTCAGCATCATGTGATAGCAGGCTGCCGCCACGCTCTGCACGATGGAGAACTTGTCGTGCGTCCAGCCCTTCTGAAAGCAGAGATAAATAAGAACCGAACAGAATTCGAAATGGTGATTGCCGCCTGAAATCTCGCGTGCGCGTCGCTTCAAGCCTTTATCCGTTACTGCAATGAAGTGCCAATTTTGATGATTGCAGGACGACGGGGCTTGCAGTCCATCCTCGATGATCGCCTCCAGCTCCGATGCTTGGATCGGCGTGTCGTCGAATTCCCGACAGGAGTAACGCTCCGCGAGTTTCGCAAGAACGACATCTACTTCGATGGGGGCTGAATGCCTTGATTCAGGGAGTGCCGACATAGGCTGGATCTGAATGGGCGCATCGACGATCATTACGAAACTATAAGCAGCGGACCAATAATTGTCGACAGTTGACGGCGTATTATTTTTGCTCGCATAATTGTCCAAGCTAGTGACCCGAAGTTGCGCATCGGGGCATAAATGGCTGAAAAACAACAAATAAGGAGGGTAAATCGTGACATGCGTCGTGACAAAGACGGCAATGGCACTTGTTCTTCTTGCGGGTGCAGCTACGCCAACGTGGTCCGCCGAAACCTTGAAGATCGGCGGCATCGGCAGCCTTTCCGGCGGCGGGACGGCTTGGGGTCTTGCAATCAAGCGCGGAGCTGAGCTCGCTATCGACGAGGTCAACAAGGCCGGCGGCCTCAAGGTCGGCGACAAGACCTACAATATCGAATTGCTGATGTACGACGATCAATACACCGGACAGGGCGGAAAAACCGCTGCCGAGCGGCTCGTCTTCCAGGACAAGGTCAAGTACATCGTCGGGCCGATCGGCTCGAACCCGGTGCTCAGCACGATGGAAGTCACGACGCCTGCAAAGGTGCTTCTGATGTCCAACGGCTATACGCCGAAGATCCTACAGAACGACCACAAGGCTTCCTATAATTTCAGGTTTACGCTGACAAACCTGGAATACGCGCCGAACATGATGAAGTGGGTGAAGGACAACCTGAAGCTCAACAAGGTTGGCATTCTCGTTCCGAACGACGCAATCGGCCAATCCGTGGCACCGCCGCTCGTGAAGCTCTACAAGGACAACGGCATCGACACTGTCGTGGATTATTACGAGCGCGGCTCGAAGGAATTTTCCCCGCTCATCACCCGCATGATGGCTGCCGGCATCGACGGCTTCGACATCAACTTCAATGCGCCCGGCGAAGCCGGTCTCATGGTCAAGCAGGCGCGGCAGATCGGCTTTGACAAGACGATCCTGCAGATGGGCGGACCGTCGGTTCCCGAAATAATCGAAGTTGCGGGCAGGCAGGCCGAGGGCTTCATCTCGTATGAGATGGTCGACTTCGACTCGCCCGCGATGAAGCCCTTTACCCAGGCTTATGAAACCAAGTACGGCGCAGGCATCATAAACTCGCAGACACCTGCTTTTTACAACGCGACAAAAATCCTGTTCGAGGCGCTTCGCAGAGCCGGGACCGTGGACGACACCACCAAAGTACGTGACCAGGTGGAAGGCCTGACCGGCTACGATGCGGGCGTTTATGGACCGCTGCGCTGGACGGGGATGGCCAATTACGGCGTCAACCATCAGCTCGCACTGCCCTTTTATGTCGTCGAGGTGAAGAACGGCAAACCCGTCAACCGCGCAATGCTCGCCGTCGACTGAACGACCCGCCACATGAGGTGCGGCCCGTCGGCCGCGCCCGAACGGCGACGGGGGATTGCCGCGTGATATCGATGCTGACCAACCCGACTATCCTCGGGCAGATCGTCGTGAACGGTCTCAGCCTAAGCTCGATCTATATTCTGGTTGCCCTCGGCTTCACCCTGCTTTTCGGCATCATGCGCGTCGTCAACTTTGCGCACGGTGAATTCGCAATGCTTGGCGGGTTCGGGCTCTATTATCTCTATGCGGTTTTCAAACTGCCGTGGCTGATTGCGATCGCCCTTGTCCCGTTCATGGTCGCGATCCCGGCCCTTGTTCTGGAATGGCTCGTCTTCCGATGGTTCTATGAGAAGATGTTCCAGAGCATGATCGGCTTGCTCGGCCTCAACATGGTTCTCATTTATTCGTCACTGTTGATCTGGGACGCATTCGAGCGCAACGTTCCAGCCGCATTCGACGGCATTTTGCGGTTCGGGGGTGTCATCGCTCCCATTGACCGGCTGGTGACGATCGGCGTCTCCCTACTCGCTTTGAGCGCATTCTACTTCCTCATGATCCGCACGCGTTGGGGCCTCGCTATGCGGGCCGCTGCCCAGGACGTAGAGATCGCTGCAACACAAGGCATCGATACCCGCTCGATCTACAAACTGGCATTCTTCGTTGCGATCGCGCTGGCCGCGCTTGCGGGGGCGCTTTACGGGCAGATCTATGCCGTGTCGCCATTCATGGGCGAGAGGCCGCTATTCGTAGCGTTCATCGTCGTGATCCTGGGGGGTATGGGCAGTATTCCCGGCGCGGCGCTCGGCGGAGTCCTTCTTGGATTTACTGAAAGTCTTCTCGGAACGCTCTACGGCGGCTCGATCGCATCGTACGCGTCGTTCGGTGTCGTGATCGTCCTTCTCATCTTCCGGCCGTGGGGCCTTTTGGGTAAACCCGAGTGAGCCGAATGACGTCAAGATCCGAGATCGCTTCGAGTGCGGATGTCTTGCCAGCCGTAGCCGTGGGCAGGAAGCACCGATCCAATGTGATTGTCGCGATCCTCGCCATCGCGGCGCTTCTTGCCGCGGCCGTGCCCTACGCCATCGACGAGCGTTTCGTCTACCATATAGCGATCATGGTCTGCTTCGCGGCCATCGGCGCCAGCAGCCTGCATCTCATCATCCGTATCGGGCACGTCTCATTGTGCCACGCGGCGTTTATCGGTGTCGGCGCCTACGCCTCGGCCAACGTCGTCCTGAAACTCGGTTTCCCGTTCATTGGTGGCCTTGCTGCCGGTGCGTTGGCGTCCGCAACGCTCGCGCTGCTGATCGGACCGATCATTTTGCGGCTGACGGGAAAATACTTCGTGCTCATCACGTTTCTTCTCGGCGAAGTCCTGCGCATGGTCTTCGTCGACTGGGGCGCGATGACGGGCGGTGCCAATGGACTGTCGGGCATTCCCGCTCCCAGCCCGTTCTTCGCCGAACCGAAGACTTTCTACATCCTCGCTTTGGCCGCCGCCGCGTTTTGTATCGCGATATGCGCGCGCATTCTTTCGTCTGAGACCGGACGCTTCATCAATGCAATCCGCGAGTCCGAGCAGCTTGCCGAGTGCATTGGCATTCCCGTTATCCGGACAAAAGTCCTCGTCTTCGTCATCGCTTGTGCGTTCGCCGGCTTTGCTGGCGGCATGCTGGCCCACTACGCACGCTATATCAGTCCGCCGAATTTCGGACCGATCGAATCCCTAAACCTCGTGATCATGAACGTAATCGGCGGCATGCAGACTCTGGCAGGCCCGCTGATCGGCGCGCTATTCCTGGTGCTCGTTCCTGAGCTTCTGCGCGGATACGTCCAGCTCCAGCACATCATCTTTGGCATCCTGCTGATCGTGGTCATGGCGTTCATGCCCGGGGGCATCGCAGGACTTCGCGGCCTTGGCGCCCAACTGCGCCGTTTCGGTCGGAGGATGCCATGACCGCCCTCCTGGAGGTGAAGAGCCTCTCGCGCGCATTCGGTGGCCTGAAGGCCGTGAGCGATTTAAGTTTTTCAGTATTGCCCGGCGAGATCTTCGGGATCATCGGGCCGAATGGCGCGGGAAAAAGCACCGCCGTCAACCTGATCAGCGGCGTCATCAAGCCGACATCAGGCAGCGTTCGCTTCGATGGTCTGGACGTGACGGGCAAGTCCCCCCATGACCTGGTCGGGCATGGGCTCGCCCGCACGTTCCAGTCGACGACGGTCTTCAGCAGCTGCACGGTGACCGAGAACTGCCGACGCGGAAGCTACCTGACACGCTATCCAGGCTTCGTGAGCGCATTCTTTGGGACCGGCCGGACCATTCCGATGCGTGCGGACTCCGAGCGTCGGATCGACGAAGTCCTGACGTGGCTCGATCTCGCACGGGTTGGCGGCGTCGTTGCCGGCGACTTGCCCTACGGCTCGCAGAAGACGCTCGGCATGGCGATCTCGCTCATGGCAGCTCCGAAACTCCTCATGCTTGATGAACCGGTCGCCGGCTTGAGCGCGACGGAGGCGGACAACGTCCGTGATACCATTCGCAAAGTCCGCAATCAGGGCATCTCAATCGTCGTCATCGACCACAACATGCGCTTCATGGCCGGCTTGTGCGACCGCATTTTGGTGCTCCATCATGGCCAGGAGCTTGCGCACGGCCCGCCACAGGACGTTTTGACCGACCCGAAAGTCATCGAGGCTTATCTGGGACGCAACTATGCCAATACTTGAGCTGCGCAATGTCGGCGTCCGCTATGGCAACATCGCCGGTACGGACGACATATCGCTTGAGCTGGAGCAGGGACGGACGGTAGCGCTGATCGGCTCCAACGGCGCGGGAAAGAGCAGCACGCTGAAGGCCATCATGGGCCTGGCGCGTTATCCCGTCGGCGATATCCTCATCAATGGCCGTAGCGTCAAGGGCGTGCCCACGTGTGATATCGCGCGCATAGGGATTGGCTACTCGCCGGAAGGACGCCGGGTCTTCGCGGCAATGACGGTGCTCGAAAATCTCAAGGTCGGCGCCTTCAGCCGCCCCGGCAGCGAGTTCGCCGAGGACGTCGAGCGCGTCTTCGGCTACTTCCCGCGGTTGAAGGAGCGATCGTCACAACGCGCCGGCAGTCTGTCGGGCGGCGAGCAACAGATGCTCGCGATCGGGCGCGCGCTGATGTCACGACCGTCGATCTTCCTGCTCGACGAACCGTCGCTCGGCCTTGCGCCGGTCGTCGTCGAACGGATCGGAGACGTTCTCAAAGAAATACAGCGTACCGAGCAGCTTTCGGTCATCCTGTCCGAGCAGAACGCCGCATGGGCGTTGTCGATCGCGGACACTGCTGCAATCGTCGAACTCGGCAAGGTGACAATGGTCGGTGAATCGAAGGAGATCGCGCAGGATCCGAGGATCCAAAAGGCCTACCTCGGGATCTAGTTGCTCATCCCGAATGGTCCGGCCGGGGCAGAATATCATCCGGAAGTGTCATGCAGTACTTGGCGATCTGGCCAGGCGTGGTAATCCAAAGGTCGTCGCGGTGACGCAGGATGTGGTCGAGAGCCCGCCGGAAAGCGCGCAGGCGAAAGGGTTGACCGATGATAAACGGATGGACTGAGATCCCGAAAACGAGAGGCCGACGTCGCGACTGATGCAGCATCTCGTCGAACTGGTCGATGATCATTTCCGCGAATTCCCGACCGGAATGCTGGCGGAAGACCAGTGCAGGCGAGTCGTTGATCTCGAGCGGATAAGGCACGGACAGGATCGGCCCAGCGCGCGTCGACATCCAGAATGGCTGATCGTCCGCCGGCCAATCCATCACGTAAGAATATCCGGCCTCCTTCAGCAGATCGAGCGTCGTCGGAGATTGAGCAAGGTATGGTCCCAGCCAGCCCTCTGGCTTGCGACCCGTCGTCGCCGCAAGCGAACGGGTGCACTCCGCTATGAGCGCCGCCTCGTCGGCTTCCCACAATATGTCCTGCCGCTCAGCGTTGGTGCGGCCATGGCCGACGAATTCGTCGCCGCGTGCATTGATCCGCTCGACGATCTCAGGGCATTCCTCAAGGACGACGGAATTGGCGTTGTGCGATCCGGGAACCCCGTATTCGTCCAGCACATCGAGATAGTTCCACAGACCTACCCTGTTGCCGTAGTCGCGCCACGCATAGTTCCGCTGGTTTTGAGGCCCACTGCCGGTCGCGCTGTCTGAGCCTAGTCCGGCCCTGAACGCGAACCCCTCAATATTGTTGCTGATGGCAACGGCAAGTTGCTTCCCGTCAGGCCAAGAATACGTCTCTCGGTGAGGAATGGCGCTGAAGCGGTAGCGGTTGTGATGAGGGAGCTTCACGATGAGCGACCATAATCAGAGAGCTGCCTGTCACCTTGACATTCCAGCACAATATCGTCAACTGTCGACAACGGAAGGACTCCATGATCGATGCAAGCGCCATACAGGTGAAATCATTAGCAGACCACGTGTTCGAACGTCTGCTTGATGCGATCACCACGGGCAGCATGAAGCCCGGAGACCGGATTTCGGAAACGCTGCTCGCCAGACAGCTTGGCGTCTCGCGCGGGCCGCTGAGAGAGGCTATCCGGAGATTGGAGGGGCGCAAGCTCGTCATTCGTACACCGAATGTCGGCCCACGCGTTGTTTCTCTCACGCCGGACGATCTGATCGAGATTTTCTTTATCCGGGAACGCCTGGAGGGCCTTGCGGCGCGTCTCGCCACGGAGCGGATGACGGACAAGGAGCTTGCGCATCTCAATGAGCGGCTTACCGAGCATGCCCGGAATGCCTCCCTTCAGAGGGGTGATAGCTATCTCCAGAACGCCGGGAACGATGATTTCCATTATCTGATCGTACAGGGCAGCCGCTCCGAGCGGCTCAAGGAACTGCTCTGCAATGATCTCTATCATCTTCTGCGCATCTATCGCTTCAAATCGAGCGAGGCCATGGGGCGGGCGAAAGCCGCATTGCTTGAGCATCAGGCCATCGTGGGAGCGATGCGCAGGCGCGAAGCGGACGAGGCCGAGCGCCTGATGATGCGGCACATCGCTGCTGCCCGAGAAAACCTCGCCAATTCGGTCGGGGCAGCCGGGACGGAGTCTGCCGCATAGTTCGTCGACGCTACAATAAGGTGCCTCCATGAAGACGGACAGGGTTAGAGATGCCGCGCAGGCGCAGGAGGTGGCAACCAGACTTGGCCGGCTGTGCGAATGGGCTTCGCGGGTTTCCGTCGCCGATATCCCCGAGCAGATCATGCGCCGAGCAGCGACCGTGCTTTGCGACGACATCGCCGCGATTGTGGCTGCGCGCGATGAGCCCGAGGTGATGAAACTTCAGGACCGGCTTGTTTCGCGGTCCGGAAGCAAAGAGGCTACGGTTTTCAATGGACGCGGCGGCCGCGCTGACCGGTTCTCCGCCGCCGTCGCGAACGGCGCCGCCGCCGACTGGTGCGAACTCGATGAAGGATATCGCAGAGCAACCTGTCACGCGGGCCTTTACACGATCCCTGCGCTCATTGCGGAGGCGGAGGCAACAGGCGCATCGACTGAGGAAACAATCCGGGCACTCGTGCTCGGTTACGAGATCGTGGCGCGTTTTGCACGCGCGTTTCCCGTGAAGATGCCTATCCTGCACCCGCACGCATCGCTCGCCGCCATCGGAGCTGCGGCAGGGGTCGCTGCTCTCCGGCGTCTCGATGCGCCGCTCTTGAATGCAGCGCTGACTTCGGCGTCGACGATGGTGGCGCCCGGACCATATGGTCATGCCGTAGAAGGCGCCCTGGTGCGCAACGTCTGGCCCGCCGCCGGTGCGTGGTGTGGACTGCAGGCGGTGGAATGGGCGGAATGCGGTATTGGCGGCAGTCCCCATTCGCCATACGACGTCTTCGTCGTAGCTTTTGGAGCTGGATTTTCCCCCGACCAGTTCGAGGCAGGGCTCGGGGAGGAATGGGCACTCGCTGACGGCTATCACAAGGTGCATGCCTGCTGCCAGTATTCACACTCAACCGTGGAAGCCATCATCGATCTGCATGAGAAGCTGGACGAACGCATGAAAGGGGTGCGCAAGATCGTGGTCGAGACGCATCCGCTCGGCATGACGCTCAACAACCGGGAGCCCGCGACCAGCCTTGCCGCCAAATTCTCCATCCCTCATATCGCTGCAGCTGCCTGCTTATACGGCCACGCGGGCGCGGAAGCCTTTGCGGGATCGCGTTTGCACGAAGCGCCCCTCGCAAAACTTCGCTCCGAAGTCGACCTCGTACCGTTCAAGCCCCTTCCCCCGTGGCCGAACGATCGTCCAGCCCGGGTGACGATCACCCTGGAGGACGGTTCAAGTCATGCGAGCGAATGCGTGAGCGCTCGCGGCGGACCCGACAGACCCTTTGGGCAGGATGTCATCCAGGCCAAGATCAGCGGCATCGTTGCGTCCGCCTATCCACGAGCGTCGGCCCTAATGGAACGATGCATGGCGCTGGACAGCATGACCATGCGTATGCCTTGGCGCAATCTGGTTACGAGTTTCTCCTGACGCGTAGGCGCAGCGTGCGATCATTGTCTCCACGTCTTTGTCGCGAGCGCGCCCTTGTCGTGCGCCGACCGATCGCTGCGATGGACAACATCGGATCATTGCGACGATGGGAGCTGACCGCTCGCTGCCCTAAGTCCCTGCAATCGCGGATCGTGCTCCCGATCTTCCAGCGCCCGAGCAAGCGTTGGACAAGGAGCTCCGTGTGATCGAGCGATCGGGCGCGTAATTGCTGATGCAATGGCCGCATCGAATAGGCCTACCGAGATTGGGCGCGTAGCCGGGCGGCAACACCTGGAGGGAAACTTGCTGGGGAAGCCTCCTGCCGGGAGCGTGCGCGGACGCCCACATTCATCAAGGAATTCAACACATAACCATACTCTGAAAGTATAGATTTTGCAGGCTGGTCGGGCCGGCCTCTGGACATCTTCTAATTCATTGGGATTGCACGCAAAATGAGAAGCCCCTAGTCAATGGACGATGTCCGGAAAGCGTGAGGCAATCTGCCCGAGTGCGTCCAGTGATTGTAGTCATGACCACAGCAAGCGATGTCCGCCGCGATTGTCCGAGAGGGTATGGTTTTCGCCCGGCGGAGGAGCGCCGATGACGCAGGGTGACTTTCGACAGGGCATCTACCTCACGCATCGGTCTGCCTTGATCGATTACGCAACACCCATTTTAGGATCGCGCGAAGCAGCCGAGGACATCGTCCAGGACGCATTTCTCAGGTTCATTCCAGCGCAGCCCAAGGCCGGCCCGACAGAACAGACCACCGGCTATCTGTATCGGATCGTTCGCAATCTCGCCCTCGACGTTTTGCGGCATCGGGCCGTCGAAGCCCGCCAGCAGAAAAATGGCTTCCCCTTCTGGACCGGCCCGCAAGAGCAACTGACGCCGGAGCAGGTGGAGTTGCTGCGCGACGACGCGCGCTGCGTGGTCTCCGCGCTCGCCGAACTGCCGGCCAACGTGCGCATTGCCCTGGAAATGTACCGCTTCGGCGGCTTCACCCTTGAAGAGGTGGCCGAGCATCTCGGCGTGTCCGTCGCCACAGCCCACCGGTACGTCAAGGCGGCGATGCTGCGGATTGCAGAGCGCCTGGGCCCTTGAGCCCGTGACAAGATCGTCGCGCCGTGAAAAAAAGTCTCCTGCAATTCGTCTTTTCCCATGAACGATTCGCATTTCTGCTTGCTCGGAGAGCAGACGAAGGATCACGTCAGGACAGGCTTTGACCAACGATCACCAGCCCACGTCGTCCGCGCTGGAGGCAGCGGTGGACTGGCTGATACGCCAGCAGGCGGCGCCGCTCGACGAGACGGCCAGGCAGGAATTCGAGGCATGGCTCGCGCAATCGGATCGTCATCGGGACGCCTGGGCACAGGCCCAGAGAACCTGGCAGGCGGTGGGACACACGTCGCCGCGCTATGAGCATCTCTGGAAGCATGAGAACGCGTTGCGCGGTCCGGCGAACAACCTCGAACGACGAAATGCGGGGCAGCTTCCCGCGACCGGTAGCCGGGCACATCGCCGGAGCTCCCACCGTCTCAGCATTGCAATGGCTGCTGCGGCAGTGCTTTGTTTCTGGGTGTTCGGGCCTGCCGTCCTGCTGCGCCTGCAGGCCGACCATATGACGGCGACCGGAGAAAACCGGACCGTCACGTTGCAGGACGGGTCGGTCGTCGAGCTTGCCGGCGGCAGCGCCATTCAGATCGCGTACTCCGCGGAGCAAAGGCACGTCAGCCTTCTCGCCGGAGAAGCCTTCTTCGACGTTGTACCGAACAAGACGCAGCCGTTCGTCGTTGATGCCGGTGGCATAGACGTGACAGTGCGGGGCACGGCCTTCAATATCCAGCTTGGCTCCGACGCTACGAGCGTCGAGCTTGCGCGAGGCTCGGTCGGCGTTGCGCTGAAGGATCGGTCCTTGGATGACCCGGCACACCTTGCTCCAGGCGAGACGGTGACCGTGAGGCGCGCGACAGGCGCGATGACTCGCGGCAACGTTCCACCGGAAGAAATCGCTGCCTGGCGGGACCGGCGCATTTTCGTCACCGACGCCACTGTCAGCTCGGTCGTCGAGCAAATGCAGCGCTACCATCACGCATGGATCAGCGTCCCCGACCCCGTCTTGGCAGCGCAGAAGGTCACCGGCCTGTACGACCTCAACGATCCGGACCGCGCCCTGCGCGCTCTTGTCCAGCCGTTCGGCGGACGTGTCCGGCATCTCTCCCCCTACGTGCGGGTTATCTCCCGCTTCTGACATCCATTTCCTGTTGCCGTCCTGCGCAACGACGAAAAATGCGCAGTTGCCCTGAAAAAAAATCTCCAGCCAGCCGTCTTTGTTGAGAACGCGCACTGCCGGTGGGGTGATGCGCCAAGTATCAGGGCGGGATGGCAATGAGTTCGAGTATGAGTCGGTTTGCAACGGTTCGTATGCGTCATGCGCGGAAAACAGTGATCGCGCAGTTGCTCGTGTCGACGGCGATTGTCGGAAGCCTCGGCATTCCGGATGCGATCGCACAGACCGCGCCATCGTCCACACCTCAGCCGGCGGCAGCGAACAGCCAACTCCGCGCATTCAACATCCCGGCACAGAGCCTTGCGTCGGCCTTGCAGGCGTTCGGCCGCCAGTCCGGCCTCCAGGTGACGCTTGCCTCGATGACCTCGCAAGGCGTGACGTCGAGAGCCGTCAACGGCCGCTACACGTCCGAGCAGGCATTGGCCCAGTTGCTCGCGGGCACGAACATCTCCTTCAGGATTACGCCGGACCGCACGGCCATCGTCGGCGGCGGCGGCGCGAACAATGCGGGAGCTGCCACGATCGACGGTGCAATCGCGCTCGATACGATCGATGTATCGGGTGGCAGCGGCGGCGACGGTGGCACGGTCTACACGCCCTACGAGACTGCCGCGCCGACAGCCCATATCTCTGGTGAGACTATCGAACGGTTCCGTGGCAGCGGTCCGGCCGACATCTTTCGCGGCACCCCCGGGGTGATGTCGGGTGAGTCCCGTAACGGTGGCGGCTCCATCGATATCAACATTCGCGGCATGCAGGGCATGGGCCGCGTCGCCACGAAGATCGACGGTGCCGAGAATGCATTGACCGTCTATCAAGGCTATCAAGGCCTTTCCAATCGAACATTTGTCGATCCGGACCTTCTGGCAGGTGTCGACATCACCAAGGGATCGGATGCCGCCTCGCGCGGCATCGCCGGCACGGTCGAAATGCGTACGCTCAGTGCGGACGACGTGGTGAAGCCCGGCGAGACGTGGGGCGGTTGGATCAAGAGTGGATTTAGCACCAATACGGCCACGCCGCGGCCCGGTGACCGTGGTGGGTATACATGGCCCAGGCCGTACGTTAGCGATCCCCAGCCCTATCCGGTACCCACGGCTTCGGCATCTGGCCTTGACCGGCCGGGCCTCCTCGATCCGACCGGCGGATCGTTCAGTGCAGTCGCCGCGATCAAGGAGGAGAAGTATGATCTGCTCGCTGGATATGCCTTCCGCAAGCAGGGTAATTACTTCGCGGGAAAGAACGGTCCGGGTGCGAAGGTCATCGACACCGGCCCCCAGCCGCTCTGCTATCCGAGCGGTTTCTGCTATTATCCTCCCGATCCCATCTCGTATGCGCACGTCTATGAGAATGGCGGTCTTTCGAGCTATCGCGCTGGCGAGCAGGTTTTGAACACGCAGCTCGAAACGGAATCGTGGCTCGCCAAGGCAACGATCCGTCCTGACGATGACCAGTCTTTGCAGCTTGGTTATACGGGCTATCGCAGCTCGGCGGGCGACGTTGTCTCATCACTGTTTTCGAGCGAATTCAGCCAGGCAGTGCAGCAGGCATATTCAAACAACGTCGAGGTTGATACAGGCACCCTGCGCTATCGCTGGAATCCTCATGATAACGATTTGGTCGATCTCAGAACCAATCTTTGGTTGACCAAATTGACGATGCGCACCACGCCGCGCACCAGCTTGCCCAACACACGGCCGGAAGATTTTGGACTTCCCTTCCATTACCTGCCCGGCAATGAGAGCAAAATGTGGGGAGGCGACGTCAGCAACAAATCCAGCTTCGCCTTCGATCAATTCGGTTCGCTGCAGTTCACCTATGGCGTGTCGTATATCAACGAATCGACCAAGCCGCTCCCATTCTCCAACGAACTGAATCTCGGCATCCCGACACGGGACGGCAGCCGGGAGGAAGTCGGCCTCTTCGGCAAAGCTGCCTACAAGCCAGTCGATTGGCTGACACTGAACGCAGGTCTCCGTTACTCTCATTATTGGTCTGAGGATCAGGGCATCCTCACGAGCCAAGCGAATCCGGAACCATCGCGAGAGGCCGGAGGGTATAGCCCATCGGCTGGAATTATCGTGGAGCCGCTTAAGGGCACACAACTGTACGCGAATTATTCGAGCGCCTTGCGCATGCCGACTCTTTTTGAATCGGTATCGGCTTTCACTCTGATCCCCAACACCGATCTCGGCCCGGAACGATCAAACAACTGGGAGATCGGCGTTAACGTCACCAAGGACGGCCTGTTTGCCCCGCAAGATAAAAGCATGCTGAAGTTCGGATACTTCAACTGGGACGTGCAAGATTATGTCGCGCGAATGAGCAGGCAGTTTGTAGACCCGAGCTACCCCTACACAGCGCTGACGATCGCCAATATAGATCGCGCAAAGTTCGAAGGCCTGGAGTTTTCCGGCCGGTACGAGAACAATGGCTTCACTGCGGATCTGTCGGCAAACTATTATCTGAATGTCGAATTCTGCCCGACCGCGGACACGTGCAGCGGCTCGACGATATCGGGCGACTACGCAACCAACCAAATTCCACCGCAATACTCGGCAAATCTCACCGTCTCGCAAAAACTGCTTGATGATAAGCTCACGGTCGGCGGACGTGCCAGCTATATCGGACCGCGTTCCGTGGGCCACGGCCCCGTGCAATACGGAGCATCAGCGATCATTGCACCGATCATGTGGCGCCCCTATTGGCTGTTCGACGTCTTCGCCGAGCACAAGCTGAGCGAAGACTCCACCCTGTGGGCGACGGTCGAGAATGTAACCGACCAGTACTACGTCGATCCGCTGAGCCTCGTCCAACAACCGGGACCGGGACGCACGGTTCGCGTCGGGATGACAACCAAGCTCGGTGGAAGCGATCCGGTTTCGTTTGCCTCCCTTGGGCGCCTATTTGAACCAACTGACGGTGTCACCGATTGGAGCGGCCCCTATGCCGGCGTGAGTTCGACTTATAACTTCGCCGAATTCGGAGGGGCAACGACGGCTCTTGATGGAACAAGCGACGGCTATCCTGCACTGGAATCACCCAATCTGAACGTCGAGGCGCTCTCATTCGGCATCCAAGCCGGATATAATTTCCAGCTCGGCAATAACATTGTCGCCGGCATCGAGGGTGACATCGTGAGGTCCCAGATTGCGGGCACACAGATTACGTACGCGACCGAAGGATCGACCGCCACCGACAGCAATAACCTGAACAGAAGCCGTCAGTTCGAGGCGGTGCAGAAGAGCGACATCGAATGGCTCTCAACCCTGCGCGGTCGCCTCGGCTACGCCTTCAATGATCGTCTTTTGCTTTATGTCACCGGCGGCATAGCGTTCATGCAGCAAAACGAGGAGCGAACCCAGTACGTTGGGGCGAGAGCCTGGGCGGGTCCGTTTGCTCCTGTCACCACAACGGTCCAATCATTTACTGAAAGTGCCTCTGCGACACGGATCGGCTATGCGATCGGCGGCGGCGCGGAAATTGCGCTCAATAACTCCTGGTCGCTGACTGGCGAGTATCTGCTCGCCCGTTTCGGCGAGGCTACATTCAACTTTCCGGAGGCCAAGGCCGGCGTAATGCTGTCCAACAACAACGGCTATCCGGTTACTTCCGAGGTCACCAATGGCCGCAAGGTGCGCAGCAAGGTGGATATCCCAATGCTCAGGGTAGGCGTGAACTATCGGTTCTAATGCGACAGGTCGGCGGCGACTCAACTCATGGCCGCCGCTGACCCTGTTTTTTCCCCCTATCAAGGCGGTACCCCGCTCTGATGCAGAGCTCGCCCAACGACGCGACGAACGTCATGGGTGAGAGCGGCTTATCGCAAGAGCCGCTTATCGTGAGACTTGGAATAGCGCCGATGGCTGATGCCGCCTGTCGCACGGCCGCGATTCTATTTGACGCCCGCACGCATGAAGCTTTGGACGAACTGGCGCTGGAACAGAAGAAAGCCGATCAGCAGCGGGCCGGATGTCATCAACGTTGCCGCACAGATGACCGACCAGTCGATCCCCTGATCGGATGACGAGAAAACCTGCAACCCCACGGTCAGCGGGCGGGATTCAACTGAATTCGTGATGATCAGCGGCCATAGAAAATTGTTCCAGTGATAGCTGACCGAAACGAGCCCGTACGCGAGGTAAACCGGCTTTCCGAGCGGAACGTAGATTTTCAGCAACGTCTGGAGGCCACTGGCGCCTTCAACGCGTGCGGCATCGTCCAATTCGCGCGGCACCTGCTTGAACGTCTGCCGCAACAGGAAGATGCCAAATGCCGAAGCCACGTACGGCAAGGCGATCGCCGAAATCGAATCGACAAGGCCGAGCTTGCTCATCGTACGGTAGTTCTCGACCAATAAAACATCCGGCATGATCATGAGCTGCAAAAGAACCAGCGCGAAGATGATGCCGCGTCCTGGAAATTCATATCGCGCGAACGCGTAAGCCGCGAGCGTACACAGCAGCAACTGCCCGGCAAGCACCAATGTGACGAGCACGAACGTGTTGAGGAAGTATCGCGCGAAGGGCGCTGCGTCCCAGGCGCGAGCGAAGTTGCGCAATGTCAGGGGAGCGAAAAGATCGAACCGGGTTGAAAACTCCGGCGGGTGAAAAGCGGCCCAAACGGCATAGACCAGCGGCGCGATCCAGATAAGCGCCAACGCCCACGCGGCCACCGTTTCCAGGCCGAGCCACACACCTTTGGGCTGGTAGTGTCCGGAGCCCTGATCATGTGTCCGCGCATCCGCCATCGTCCGGCAATCCTTAGCGATAGTGAATGCGTCGCTCGAGCACGCCATACTGGATCAGCGCGATAATCGCGAGCACGGAGAGAAGCACGACGGTCAGCGCAGCCGCATAGCCGGTGTCCCAGAAGCTGAATCCGACCGTGTAGATATGAAACAGCAGCAATGTCGTGGCATTGTCGGGGCCGCCGCGAGTCAGGACGAAGATGTGATCGACCATGCGGAAGGCGTTGATCACCGCGTTGACCAGAACGAACAGCGTCGTCGGCATGAGCAGCGGAAATTGCACACGCCGAAAGAAATACCAGCGCGAAGCGCCTTCTAAGGCCGACGCCTCCGCCAGATTGGGCGGGATGGTCTGCAAGGCGGCCAGATAGAAGATCATGAAGAAACCGGCTTCCTTCCACACCGCGACGGCCGTCACGGCAGCAAGGGCGGTGTCGCGCGAACCGAGCCAGTTATGCGCGCTGGCCCCGAATGCGCTGCGGACTTGCTCGAGAAGCCCGATCTCGGGCGTGTAGAAGAAGAGCCAGATATTGGCGACGGCGATCATCGGCAGCACTGTCGGCGTGAAGAAAGCCATGCGCACGAATGTGCGGCCGGGAAAGCGATCATTGACCCAGACAGCCATCAGCAGCGCGAGTGCGATCGATGCCGGAATGGTGCCGAGCGCGAACCAGAGATTATTCACCACCGATTGCCAGAAGACGGGGTCGCCCAACATCTGCTGGTAATTGTCCGGCCCAACGAACACGGAAGGCCGGCGGGCGCGCGGGGTCGAATAAAAGCTATCGATGAAGGTGGCGACGGCTGGCCAGTGCGTGAACAGCGCGAGCAACGCCACGGCCGGCAATAGCAGAAGCCAGGCGTAAAGCCAATCTCGCGTTCGAGAATAGGTTGTCATTCCCCGATCACATACAAAAGTGCTGACGCCGGCCATGAACGATCGGCCGGCGTCAGCATAAACAACGTCGCGCCTTAACTTTTCTGATAAGGCTTCAGGAGCCGGTCAGCCTCGGCCTGGGCATCCTTCAGCGCCTGCTCCGGCGTCTTGGAGCCCGTCAACGCAGCCTGCAATCCGTCATTCAACGCCTTCGTGACACGCTGGTTGTCATACGTGGAAAGCTCGGCGACGGCGTGCGGGAGCTGGTCGCGCGCGACGAGGGCCTGCGGGAATCCTTCCGTGTACTTCTTGAGTGTCTGCGTGTCGAACGAGTCGGGGCGGACTGCCACATACCCTGTATCGACACACCACTGCGCGGCACGTTCGGCGCTCGTCAACCAGCGTGCGAATTGGAACGCGGCTTCCTGCTGGTCGCGCGGCGCCTTGCTCGAAATGTAGAAATTACCGCCGCCCGTCGGACTGCCGCGACGCTTTCCGGCCGGAAGCATTGCCACTCCGAACGGGAATTGCGCGTTGCTGCGCACGTTCGTCAGGTTGCCGGTCGTGGTCCACATCATTGCGCACTTGCGCTCAAAGAACGCTTTCGGCGTGGTGCCCCATTCGACAATCCCCGTCGGATGAACTTTGTGCTTTTGCGACAGGTCCACCCAATATTGCAGCGCCTCGACCGATCCCGGCGCGTCGTAAGCCGTCCTGTTTCCGTCCTGATTGGCGAGGATGGCGTCCGCCTGAGTGGAAAAGCATTGGAACAGCCAGTAGGGGAATCCTGACGACGGCACCTGCATGCCCCACTGCGTGACGTTATCCGAACCATCGCGCTTCGTCAGCTTCTTGGCGAACTCGACCTGCTCGTCCCAGGTGTTCGGCGCCTTTTCCGGATCGAGACCGGCCTCCTTGAACAACTCCTTGTTCCAGTACATGACCACGGTGGAGCGCTGGAACGGGATACCCCAGGTCTTGCCGCCGGTCTGGCTGTTCAGCATGAAGCCAGGAAAGAAGCTCTGCAGCCACTTCTTGTCGTCGTCCGTCTTGACGAAGTCATCGATCGGGACAATTGCGTCCTCATCGATGAGCGTGAACATGTCGGTCGACAACAGCACCGATGTCGCCGGCGCGGCCCCCGCCTTGTGTGCGGTGAGCGCCTTCACGATCGTCTCCTGATACGTGCCCGCATAAATCGGCTTGACCTTGAAGCCTTTATTCTCGGCTTCAAAATCCTGAGCAAACTTGTCGATCAGCTTCGTAATCGGGCCGCCGACAGCGACCGGAAAGAAGAACGAGAATTCGACCGCCGATTGCGCCCTGAGAATCGATGGCATCGCGACAAGGCTTCCCGCCGCCAATGCCGATCCCTTGATGAACTGTCGTCTTTTCATTTCCTTACCCTTCCGCTCGGTGGATTTTTTTCTCTAGCCTACGGAATACGGCGCCCGGATGACAAGTCGAACCAATGGGTAACAGCGGGGTCCCAGGTCAGCGCGACATCATCGCCAATCTGGCGCAGCGCCTTCCCGGGAAGGCGGGCAACAAGCCGCGCCTCGCCAGCCCGCGTTTCAACAAGACTGTCGGCGCCGAGATATTCGATCGATGTCACTGTCGATTTCAAACCGGCATCGCCAAGGCTGATCAATTCAGGACGGACGCCGAAAGCCAGCTTTTCTTCATCATGGCCGGGCGGACGAGATCCCAACCAGGATCGATCGCCATCGAGACTTGATAATGGCACGACATTCATCGGCGGCGTTCCGATAAAGCGCGCGGCAAATATGGTAGCAGGCGCATCGTAAATCGCGGCTGGCGCGGCATCCTGCTCGATCCGGCCGGCATTCATCAGCACGACCTGATCCGACACCGTCATCGCCTCGAGCTGATCATGCGTGACGTAGATCATCGTAATACCGAGCTTCTGCTGCAGCTCACGGATTTCCCGGCGCATTTCCACGCGCAATTGCGCATCGAGATTGGAGAGCGGCTCATCCATCAGGCAGATCGGCGTCTCGGCCACGATTGCCCGGCCGAGCGCGACACGCTGCTGCTGGCCGCCGGAAAGCTGGGCGGGTTTCCGATCGAGCAATTGCTTCAGGCCCAGCATGTCGGCGGCTTTGGCCAGCCGCGCGCTCTGATCTGCCGCAGAGGCTTTGCGAACCTTAAGGCCGAACAGAATGTTTTCGGCGACGGTCAAATGAGGAAACAGCGCATAGGACTGGAAGACCATCGAGACGCCGCGCTTGGCCGGCGGAAGGCTGGTCACATCGCAATCGCCGATTTGGATCGTACCCGAGGTCGGATGATCCAGTCCGGCAATGAGGCGGAGTGTCGTCGACTTTCCACAGCCGGACGGGCCGAGAAGAGCGGCGAACCGCCCTTGGTCGACAGTGAAACTGACGCCATCGACAGCAGGATCGCCATGCCATTTCTTCGTGACGCTATTCAGTCGGACGTGCAAGGCAACTCCCGCATATCTCACATCGTCAAGCCCGGTACCAACGCAGCATGACACTTCTTTGACAGCACGCGCTATCTATAAAGGCATTTGGTCCAGCACGGATTGCAATATTAAAGTGGAGCCGCCCCACGGTTTGGTACGATCGGCCGATAGCCGTTTCCACCTGCGATCCATTCGCGATTTTCACGCTGCACAATTCTCGGAATCGGTTTTTCGGATCCAGAGGAAACCGATTGCGACGGTGCGCCATCGCTCGATGTCGTCGCCAACACACGCCAGGGCAAAACATTGGACGGCAGCAGCGGTGCCAATCTATCCAGCAAAAGCATCAGGACGATCACGATCGCCGTCGCGGCAACTCCAATCGCCGATGCCTCACTGGCAAGGCCCGCATCCTCAAGACTGAGAAGCGCCACCCCGAGCGTTTCCGTTCCGGCAGACCAGAGCAAGGCAGAGACCGTCAATTCATTGAACGCAAGTAGAAATACCAGCAATGCGCCCGCAACCGCAGGAGCCAACAGCCTCGGCAGGATGACGTGCCGCAGCCGCCTGCCCAGCCCCGCTCCAAAGACGGCGGCAGCCTCTTCCTGATCGGGCCCGACGGTCGCCATCGCCGCCAGCGTCGGCTTCAAAGCCAGCGGAAGAAAGCGAGCCGCGTATGCGAAAAGGATGATCCAGGGCGTCGCGTAAATGCTGACATTGAGAAGCGGCAACGGCTTCAGGAACAGCAGGATGCAGGCTATTGCCAGGACGAGACCCGGCAAGGCATAGGGCATCTCGATCAGCACCAGAAGCAGCGCCCGCCAGCGCCCCAAACCGCGCTCGATGGCATAGGCGAGAGGGACGGCAAGCAGCGCGAGGACGACGGCCGCGCACCCCGCCAGCAGAAGCGAATTACGGAAGGCGCGCAGCGTCACGTCCTGGCGCACGAGCACCTCATAGAACCTGCCGATCGTAAATGTTTCGAATGAGAGAGGCACGCCATACGCCGGCACCAGCGATGCGGCAACCAGTGCAAGAAGCGGCAGAACAATGGCGAGAGCCATGCCCGCCCAGACAACAAATGTTATAGGCCAACGCCAGCGGCCGAGCCGCCAGAACGGCCGCATGCTGGCATCCGCGTCGAGACGCACCACACCTCTTGGACTTGCAAAGGCGGCGGCGATCACGCCTATTCCGCTGATTGCCGCGATAAGCAGCGATACCGCTGCGGCATTTGTCATCAGTGATGGACCGAAACTGGCGACCTTCTGGAAGACCAGGGTCGGCAACGTCTGATAGCCGACGGGAAGCCCCAGAAGCGCTGGTATTCCAAAGTTTCCAATGCCCGCGACCAATCCCACGAGCGCAGCCGCAAGCACGTAGGGGCGGAGCAATGGCAGCAGGATTTTCCGGATCACGGTGGCCGGCTGCGCGCCATCAAGCGACGCAGCCTCGATGACAGCACGGGGGATAGCGGCGAATCCCGGCGCCAGGGTGATCGCGGCGAGCGGTGCGTGATGCAGCCCCATCACCAGAATGATGCCACCGGGTCCGAGCATGGGATTAGGCGTCCCCGGCGGAGGCGCCAATCCGATAGCCTTCAGGATGGGGGAAGCAGGCCCCGCCAACGTCTTGAAGGCCAGCGCCGCAACCTGCGGCGCGATCATCAGCGACAAGACGAACACGAAAGCTATGACAGCCTTGCCTGACAAATCGCTGGTGGCGAGCACCAGTGCCAAAGCAAAGCCGATCACCAACGCCAGGACGGCCGATCCTATGCCGACGACAAGCGTATTCCACGTTGCACGCGCGACGTCCTCGGCGGCGAGCGCACTCAGCGCCGACAAGTCCAGCTCTCCGCGCGGCGCCACGGCGGCGATGATAAGCTGACCCAGGGGCAGTGCCGACAGCACAAGCACCAGAACGACCGCGAGGACGGCAAGACCGCCGCCCTCACGCTCAATCCATTGGCCCGACTTTCGCGATTGCCAGAACGATCCGGCAATCGCAGCACCGCGCGCAGACATCGCGATGCGCTTATTTGCCGAAGATCTGAGTGAACTTCGCCTTGTCAGCTTCGGTCGCGGCAAGAGCCTTGGCTGCATCGAACGACAGCACTTTCACTTGGTCACGGGCTGGGAATCCGTCCGGCAATGCGACGCCGGGGTGCGCAGGCATATACCCCTGCTTGAGCGCCAGTTCCTGTCCGTCCTTGGAAAGAAGGAAGTCGATGAAGGCTTTGGCTGCAGCCGCATTCTTGGTCGAGCTGAGGATTGCGGCCGGCTCGCCAATGGCAGAAACGCCTTCCTCCGGGAATACGAAGGCAACCGGCGCGCCTTTTGCTTTCTCGCGGATCGGCATGAAGTCGACAATCATGCCATAAAGCTTTTCGCCACCGGCAACGCTCTTGAGAATCCCGCCGTTTCCGCCTGCGGCCTGGGCTCCGTTGGCCTTGAGGTTTTCGTAGTAACCCCAGCCGTCGGGAAGGTTGGCGACGAGCGTCTGCGTGTGGATCATTGCCGCGCCCGAGGTCAAAGGCGAGGGCATGGCGAGCTGCCCTTTGACCTCCGGCTTCGCCAGATCGAGCCAGGATGTCGGCTTCAGTGGCGCAGCGGTGTTGTAGACGATGCCCGTGGTGATGAGCTTGGTCGCGAACCAGCTCTTGTCGGGGGCATGGATGCCCGCCGGATAAGCGGAAACATCAGCGTCCGGATAGGCCATCAGCCGACCGTCCGCCTTGAGGCTTTCCATGGTGACGCTGTCGGCGATCAAAAGCACGTCGGCTTGCGGCGCGCCCGCGGCGATTTCCGCCTGCAGCTTGGCGATGATCTTCGGTGTGCCGTCGCGCACGAAAGAGATATCGATGTTGGGATGTTTCGCCTTGAACGCGTCGATGGTCTGCTGTGCGTCGGTGTTCGGCTGGCTCGTATACAGGACGAGCTTGCCATCCTGAGCGGACGCCGGGACAGAGATCGCCAGAAGAGCGGCAGCCGCGCCCAGCAGTACAGTACGTCGAACGATCACGGGAACCTCCGGTGAAGCCAGAACCGGTGTTCGCTACTCCGCCAATGTGACAGGAGATTTAAGGTTCAATTCAGCAGCCATCCTGCTCCGCGGCATCGGCGGATGTCGAACGCGCTGGTCGCTTTCTGTGGCCTACGCGACAGGCCGTTAGCGTTGTCGGTCGCGTCCCCCTCATCTAAGCTCATGAAAGTGAAGTGATTCGGCGCGCACGCCGGTTCATTGGAGGTGGGCAGACTTCGACGGGGCTCTGAGCAAGAATGAGATTGAGCGCGAACACAGTATTTCTGTGCTCTTTGCTCAACACGTCCTGTCGAATGGACTGTGAGGCAAGTCTTCCCGGGCGCCAATACGGGGCCGAGGACTGCTCCGCCGGACAGAGCGGCACAGCATCTCTCATCCAATTCCTTTCCGATCTTGCTGCAAGAGGCCGCCGCAGTATCGCGCGCAACACATGGCAACTCGGAGTGTTGGCAATCACATTCGTGTCGATTGCCGGAACCCATCCGGCCAAAGCTGTGGACGTTTTCGGAACGCAGCTCTTCGGCGGAAGCTCGTCCGTTCCGGAAGGCGCCCTCCCCTATCATGTGACGCTGGACGTCGTTGCGGCCGACGACAGATCTCTCAAGACGCTGATCTCCGGTGTATCCCGCCTGAAGGCGGAGGAGGCGCGTGGCGCGAACGATGTCTACACACTCGTGGCGCGCGCCCGCAACGATATCGCTCAAATCCAGGCCGCGCTTTACAGCGAAGGGTATTACGCTGGCGCCATCGGTATCCGCATATCGGGACACAAGCTCGATGGGCTTGATCCTGCTGAGTTGAACGTTGCAAGCGGTTCTATCGTCGACGTCAGCATCAATATCTCCGCGGGTTCGAAATTCGTCTTTGGCGACGTCGCCTTTCCCGCTCAGTCTCCGACCAACCAGCGACCGACGATCACTGCAGATGATCTCGGTCTGTCGCGCGGCATGACCGCGAAGTCGAGCCTCATTATCGCGGCCTCGGACAAACTGGTCGAAGCCTGGCGCGCTGCCGGGTTCCCGTTGGCACGCGTCGTCAACAAGGATGTGTCCGCCGATCACGCACGCAACGTCGTTGATGTTCGCATCGAGATCGAGCCCGGTCCGACAGCCGTTTATGGCTGGGTCGGGGTCTCCGGCGCATCCTCGCTCGATCACGATACGATCCTGGAACAGAGCAAACTGCAGCCAGGCGAACGCTTTCAGACCGCCGATCTCAAACGCGCGCGCGATCGCCTCGTCAAGATGCCGAGCGTGGAGAGCGTGCGCGTCATCGAGGGTGACACCGTCGATGCGAGCGGCGGCATCCCAGTCAATCTCGAGGTCGTCGAACGCAAACCGCGCTACTTCGGCGCGACGGCGTCGGTCTCCACAACGGACGGCGCTGAAATCGATGCTTATTGGGGGCATCGAAACTTTTTCGGCGAGGGCGAACATCTCCGCCTCGAAGGCGGACTGTCCAGACTTGGCGACGACTTCGACCAATTGGAGTTCAACGCCGCCGCGATTTACACGAAGCCCGGCATTCTCGACGTGGATACCGATCTCGTCAGTGAATTTCGCCTGACGCGCGAGCATCCCGATACCTACGAAAGCCTCGATGCATCATTCAAGATCGGGCTGGCGCGCGTGTTCAATCCTGTTCTTTCCGGCTCGGCGGCTCTGGCGACAAAATTCTCACGCGTCGAGGACGCTTTCGGTGACAACGACTACCTGCTCATCAGCCTTCCAACCGAGTTGGTCTATGACACGCGCGACAACCGTCTGGAACCCACGCAAGGGGCGACTGTGGTTGCAGCGTTGACACCCACAATCGATGCACTCGGCGATGCCGTTTTCAACACGTCGGAGCTCCGGGCTTCCGCCTATCGCGCGCTCGATGCGGACGGCCGCGCTGTCCTCGCGGGTCGTGTCGGCGTGGGATCGATTGCAGGGGCGTCCCTTTCCGATGTTCCGGCCTCGACGCGTTTCTTCGCCGGCGGTGGCGGATCGGTTCGCGGCTACGACTATCGCAGTCTTGGCCCCACGATTGGCGGAGAAGTCGTCGGCGGTCTCGGTTACGTGAGTGCGTCGGCGGAACTACGCCTGCGCGTGACGGAGCTGTTCGGCATCGTACCATTCGTGGACGCCGCAACCGTGAGCGAGGATGCCTGGCCGAGTTTCGATGGCAAGTTCTATGTCGGCGCCGGTGTCGGCTTGCGCTATTACACGGCGCTCGGCCCCCTGCGCATCGATGTCGCGACACCGCTCACGCATCGCGATGATCAGCCTTCTGTGGCCATCTACGTCGGCCTCGGGCAGGCCTTCTGATGCGGCGGCTGGCAAAAGCACTCGCCATAACGGTCATCGGATTATTGACCGTCGCAACGATCACGCTCTCGACGCGCGCCGGTCAATCAGGATTGCTGCGTTTCGTAGCGGCAGTGTCGAGTGATCAAACCAGCACAATCGCGATTGGAGAGTTTCAAGGCTCTCTTTTTGGCGAGGGCACCATCGCCAACGTCCGCATATCCGATAAGAACGGACTCTGGCTGACGGCAAATGGGATCTCGTTCTCATGGGCACCGTCCGAGCTTCTCGCCGGGCGTCTGTCCGTCGCCTATTTGCGTATCGACGGCGTGTCGGTACTGCGCAAACCCGAGAGCGACGCGAAACGCGCGGAGCCGTCCGATAAATCCGGTTTCGGCTTACCGCTGAAATTCGCGATCGACGACCTCGACGTGAAGGCGATCGATATTTCTGAGCAGGTGCTGGGTGAGCGGGTGCAGCTTCGCTTCATCGCCAGCGCCCAGATTGAAGATGCCAGCCGTCCGAGCACGGCAAATCTTCATCTGATGCGCCTGGACGGCCCCCAGGGAGAACTGCGCGCGAACTTCGCATTTGTTCCGGAAGGGCGCTCGCTCGACGTAGAAATCAACGGTGCCGAGCCGGAGGGCGGGGTCATTGCGCAGCTTCTCGACTTGCCGGACCGGCAGGCGCTTTCCGCGCAGCTTCTTGGGCGCGGTACTTTCGATGCCTGGCAGGGCAACCTGACACTCGCCGCCAGCGGCAGGCCTTTCGTCACCGGTACCGTTCGCCTCGATGCCAGCGCAACGGACACGCATCGACTGGCCGCCAATATCGCCGGGTTTATCGAGCCGCTCGTGCCGCGCGCCGCTGCCGACCTGTTTGCCGGGAAAACGGAGGTGAGCGTCGCTGCTGACATTTCGGGGCTGATGGATGGTTCGCCACGCTCACTAGACAATGCGCGTGCCGCAATCGCCAGCGGCGCGATGCGGGTCGAGGTATCCGGTGGCGTCGATCTCACGAACGGCTTCATTCATGGCGGGCTGAAGGGAAACGCCCGTCACCCTGACGACCGGCCATTGCAATTTGTCGACAGCACAGGCACGCGCATCTCCGTTCACGGCATCGCGTTCGACGCGACGCTACCCTATACGCGCGGCCCGCGTCAGGTGACTGCAACGGCGCGCGTCAGTGGGATCCATCATCCGGACTTGATTGCCGAAAGCCTCGCTCTCGATGCGCGGGCGTCTCAGCCGACACCCGAGGGCGACGACGCCAGCGCGTTCAATGACATCAGCATGAGCCTCGATGCCAGCGGCGTGGATCAAACGACTCCGCTCGGCAAAGCCGCTGGTGATACGCCGCGCGCGGCGCTGGCCGGCACTTATGACCGGGACCGTCTCTCGATCAGCGCACTCGATCTCGAATTCGCCGGCGGCCATGCGCGGCTATCAGGAACGCTGGATGACGACCGGATCGAGAGCGTGGTGCGTCTCGTGGCTTCAGACCTGTCGCGATACGCCGAGATTGCGGGCCGCCCACTCGAAGGTCGGATGGCGTTCGACGCCAGGATCGACGGCAATCTCGCAACGCAGGCGATCACCGCCACCATTTCGGGCGAAAGTACCGGCGTTGGCATCAGCATCGCTGCGATCGACGGTCTTCTGAAGCCTGCGACGCGCTATGCGGCGCGTGTAGAACACTCCGACGGGACGATATCAGCCCGCGATATCTCGATCTCGAATGACCTTTTTTCGACGACGCTCACCGGCAGCCGGTCCGGTCAGTCACTCACGCTATCGGGCAAGACCACGCTGTCTTCCCTCGCGGCGGTCAGTCCTGACCTGTCGGGAAAATTGCAGATCAAAATGGAGATCAATGGCGCGGATGACGATCTCCAGTCCGACATTGTGCTCGCCGGAGAAGATGTTTCGCTCAACGGCAAACGGCTCGAAAAACCAACCTTGAGCTTTACTGGTCGCGGGCCGCTGTCGCGGCACGAGGGCAAACTTGCATTGAAGGGCAGGATTTCTGGCGAAGCCGTTGATGGCGGAGCAACGCTTCTGTTGTCAGACACCGGCACACTCACCATCGGCGATTTGATGCTGAGCATAGCGGGCGCGAAGCTCGACGGTGACATGGCTTTGGGCGGCACGGGGCTGCCGTCCGGGCACATCCGCATCGATGCTCCCAATCTCGCCCGTCTCGGAAATGCTACGGGTATCGCTCTCAAGGGACGCGTCAATGGCAACCTCGAATTGGCCGCCGACGGAAGCAGAAGCATTGCAAAAATGGACCTGGCGGCCGACGATATCGCCGCCGGTGATCTTCGCATCAAGAGCGTGCGTTCCGCCGCAAATATCTCGAACCTTCTCGAAGCCCCCGACGGCACGGGACGTGTAACAGTTTCTGGCGTTGCACAGGGCTCGAAGATGTTGGGGGATCTGTCGCTGGATACCCGTTTCAATGACGGCGTCGCGACCTTTACATCGAAAGGCCGCATCGATAATGGGACGTTCGCGCTGTCGGGTAGCGCCCGCGCGGTTGACCAGGCACACGAGATCGAATTCGCGTCCGCGTCTTACTCCGGCCGGAGCGATCTTCCGGCGATCCGCCTCTCGGCTCCCGCGCGATTGTCACTGCGCGGCGATGAGGTGACGACACAAGGGATACGGATTGCAATTGGCGACGGCGCGGCGAGCGTCAAGGGGTCGGCAGGCTCCAAGGCTCTGGACTTGAAAATAGCCATTGAGCGCGTTCCCGCCTCGGTCGCCTCGATCGCAGCTCCTGAGCTCGGGATTGCGGGCAGCATCAACGGGACCGCGACGGTGAAAGGCGATCCGTCCAATCCGCAAATCCGGGCGAACATCGCCGCATCGGGACTTTCGGCTGAGCAAACCCGATCCAATCAGCTGCCGGCTGCGGATATCACAACCGATATTCTCGCCGCAGACGGCAAGGCCAACGTAAAGATCCAGGCGACGGCGCGCGGCGGCGTCGATCTCGCCGTCAACGGAACCGTAGGTCTCAAAGCCGATGGCGCAATCAAGTTGTCGAGCCGCGGAACCGTGCCACTCGCGCTCGCGAATGTTTTCCTCGCCGATCGCGCTACCCGGATTGGTGGTGTCGCGAAACTGACGGCGGATATTTCCGGACCGCTTTCCGCGCCCCGTATCGATGGCCGCTTGTCGGTCGATGGCGCGACAATGGCTGATTCCGAACTTGGTCTCGATATCACCTCTATCGATGCGGATGTCGGTTTTTCCCAGGATAACGTGGTCGTCCGCAAGCTTGTCGCTGCGAGCAAGAAGGGCGGGAACATAACGGCTGGTGGCACAGTGGCTCTGCGTGGCAGCGAAACCCCGACGATGGATGCATCGATCAAGCTTGCCGCCTTCAAATTCGGAAACCAGGACCCGGTCGCTGGCGAGATCAGCGGGGATGTGAAGGTTTCCGGACCGCTTGAGGCGCTCGTCGCACGCGGTGAGGTGCTCATTACGAGAATGGACATCACCGTCCCCTCGAGCATGCCGCGGTCGGTAAGTTCGCTCGACATCCGCCATGTCAACGCTCCAGCCCGGTTCCAGTCTCCCAAAAGCAAGAACGCGAAGGCCGCGAGCCCCCCGGCCCCAACAATGCCGGTCTCCCTCACAGTCGACGTCCGTGCCAGTGATCGGATTTTCGTGCGTGGTCGCGGAGTAGATGCACAGCTCGGCGGCTTTATCAAAGTGCGCGGCACGGCGGAGAAGCCGTTAGCCGATGGCCAGTTCACGATGTCGCGCGGGAAATTGTCGATCCTGGGCCGGCAGCTCGACTTCAGCCGCGGCAATATCGTTTTCATAGGCAGTCTGGAGCCGACGCTCGACCTGGAGGCCCAGGCCGACGCCGATGGCACGATGGTCACGATCAAGGTGACCGGTCCCGCGTCGCAACCGAAACTAGAGTTCACATCATCGCCGGAATTGCCGGAGGACGAGATCGTCTCGCTCCTGCTCTTCAACAAGAAGCTGGCATCGCTGTCGCCATCTCAGCTGATCCAGCTCGCCAGCGAGGTCGACAAGATCGGAGGTCTGTCGAGTGGCCCCGGAGCATTCGATAAGATGAAGAGCGCCATGGGTATCGATGTTCTCGATGTCACCACCGACGAACAGGGGAAAATGCAGGCAACGGCCGGCAGCTACGTCAACGATAAAACCTATATCGGCGTGAAGCAGGGCATGAGCGTCGACAAAAGCACGATCGTCGTCGACCACGAGCTGACCAAGAACATCAAGGCACGCGGCGAAGTCGGAACCGACGGCAAGAGCAAACTCGGTCTCGGCTTCGAGTGGAATTATTGAATTATGGCGACGCGCGCCCAACCAGCAACGGCGAGTCGGCCGGTTTGCGATGCAAAATTGGCGCGCCCCAACATATTTTTCGGTCGCACGGGACGTCAATCGCGGCAGAATCTTGTCCTGCCGGAACTATACGGTTAGGTATGGCCTGGACCTCTTTACTGCTTCGCCGCGTCGCTGGAGACCGGCAACAATTCGAGGGCAGCAATGATCTTTGCTCGGACATCATGGGTTTTCGCGCTGGCCGCCGGGACTAGCGTCACGTGGATGGTCTCCCAGGCACAAGCGCAGGGCCAATGGGTCGGCGGCGCTCCTGTCTTCCAGAGCGACGTCGAGGCGCGCAAACAGCAGCTTGAGGCGCAGCGGGAAGAGCGCCGCAAGACTTACAGCAACGTCTCCTATCCAAAGTACATGGACGGTGGCGAGAAGCCTGTCATCCAGCCGGAAAAGCCGCCGATCGTGTATCTGGACAAGAACGAAGCTCCGGGCACGATCATTGTCGATACCGGCGGCCGGATGCTCTATTACGTGCTGCCGGGCACGCGCGCCTATGCCTACCCGATTTCCGTTGGCCGGGAAGGATTTGAGTGGACGGGTACCGAGCGTATCAGCCGCATCGCCTCATGGCCCTCCTGGACGCCGCCACCGGAGATGCGTCAGCGCCAGCCGGGACTGCCCATCACGGTTTCGGGTGGTCTGATCAATCCGCTGGGTGCGAAGGCGCTTTACCTTGGCAACACCATCTATCGCATTCACGGCACGAATAATCCGCGTTCGATTGGGCGCGCTTCGTCGTCCGGATGCTTCCGGATGATGAACGAGCACGTGACCCATCTGGCGACACTGGCGCGGATCGGCACGACTGTGCGGGTCGTATCGAACTATTCGGGTGTCAGTACGTCGGCCCCGCTGTCATCGCTGTTCTCGGGCTTTGCCTTGAGCGACGATCCAGCTCCGAAGAAAACCAAGAAGCGCTGATCAATTTCAGCTACGCGGCTGCGCTGTGCGCGCCGCGTTCCTCATATCGATAGATCACAAGTCCGATGCACCTGCCGTCGGAGCGATCATGCTGCATCGCTCCGCGCAGGAGTTCCTGTAGCGGCATCAGGCTCGGCGGATCGCGTGGCATGGAAGCTGCCGCTATTCGTATTGCGATCTTCCGCCTGTACTCCGGCGCAATCTTCCCCGACTGGATGTGTCAACGTGGCATTCTGATGTTCTATACATGACTATGGCCATATGATATATCCATAGTCAGTCATGAACGATGAACCCAGATGATCACCGCCGCGCAGATGCGGGCTGCCCGGGCGCTGCTCGGGATCGACCAGCAAACACTGGCGGACCTCGCCGACGTTTCCCTTCCAACGATCCAGCGCATGGAAGCGAGCCAGGGCAATGTCAGAGGCGTTGTCGATACCCTGATGAAAGTTGTGCAGGCGTTCGATCGCGCGGGCGTTGAATTGATCGGAGAGAACACGCCAAGCCACGGGATGGGGCGTGGCGTGCGCTTCAAGAGTTCAGCCGTCACCATGACCGCCGAACCTCCAGGCCAAGCCGCCCGTCGGAGGAAACGTTAAATCTCGACTGACCCGCGACGGTGAGCGCCGACGAATGAGCCGACGGTACCGCCGCTCCCTCTCCCAGGAGACGGAGACTCATGGACGCGTCTACGACCCGTAGGCTGAGTGCCCCCAGCTTTGCAGAGCTGTTCACGCCGAAACTCGTCACCATCCTGCGTGAAGGATATGGCTGGCCACAGTTCCGGGCCGACGCAATTGCCGGATTGACCGTCGCGATCGTCGCGTTGCCGCTATCGATGGCCATCGCCATCGGCTCCGGCCTCTCCCCTGACAAGGGGCTCTACACGGCGATCATCGGCGGTTTCCTGATTTCAGCGCTTGGCGGCAGCCGGTTCCAGATCGGCGGGCCGGCCGGTGCGTTCATCGTCCTCATTGCGACCATCGTCGAGCGCCACGGCTATGACGGATTGGTCCTGGCGACGATGATGGCGGGCGTCATGATGATCGCCGTCGGCTATCTCCGGCTCGGCACATACATCAAATACATCCCGTTTCCCGTCACCGTGGGCTTCACCGCTGGCATCGCCGTCATCATATTTGCAAGCCAGATCAAAGAATTACTCGGCCTCCACATCATCAAGGAACCGGCCGCTCTGCTTCCCAAGATCGGCGCGATCGCCGAGAACATCCACACCATCAGGCCGGCGACGGTCGGGCTTTCGCTACTGGCGATCGTCATCATTCTCGGCCTGCGGCGCTATCGGCCTAAATGGCCGGGACTGCTGATCGCCGTTGGCGTGACGGCCCTGCTGACCTTTCTTTTCAATCTCGACGTGGCCACCATTGGCAGCCGGTTCGGCGGCGTTCCACGCACTTTGCCGGCACCATCGCTACCAGCCTTCGATCTTGCGAAGATCCAGGCCGTGTTCCCGGATGCAATCGCGATTGCCTTGCTGGGCGCGATCGAATCTCTGCTTTCGGCCGTCGTTGCGGATGGCATGACGGGCCGGAAGCATCGTTCGAACTGCGAGCTGGTTGCCCAGGGCACCGCCAACATCGCCGCGGTGACGTTCGGCGGAATGTGCGTCACGGGAACCATCGCCCGTACGGCGACCAACGTCCGCTCCGGCGCGTGCGGGCCAATCTCTGGTATCATGCATGCGTTGTATATTCTGTTGTTCATGCTCGTCGCGGCGCCTTTGGCGGCCTACATCCCGCTCGCGAGCCTTGGCGGCGTTCTCGCCATCGTGGCCTGGAACATGGCCGAGAAGGAAGAGTTCTGGAGCCTCTTGCGGTCGTCCTGGGCGGATGCCGCGGTGCTGCTGGCGACCTTCCTGCTGACGATCTTCGAAGACCTGACCATTGCCATCGGCGTTGGCGTCACCCTTGGCGCGTTCGTCTTCCTCCATCGCATGGCCGAGGCGGTCGAAGTCGAAACCGGGCAACGCGTCGTGATGGAGGACGAGGCCGACACCGTCGGCACGGCCCGGACCAGTTACGATCCGCAGAGGTTCAACGACGATATCGTCCTGTATCGGATATCCGGCGCCTTTTTCTTCGGTGCTGCATCCGCTGTCAGCAATGCCCTTGATCGTATCGGCGAGCATCCAAAGCTCTTCGTGCTCGATTTTTCCGACGTGCCGCTCGTCGACAGTTCTGCCGCCAAAGTGCTTGAAGGGTTTGCGCACAAACTCTGTCACTCTGGCACGCAGGTCTACTTCGCGGGGGCAAACAAGAGGGTGCGCCGAACGCTCCTTGTAGCCGGACTGCGCAAACCCCTGGTGCGGTATGCCTCGACACCGGAACTGGCGGTTGCCCATTGGCGATCCGCATCGCGTGATGCAAACGGGCAATAGTCGAGGCGCCGGCCTCTCCCGCCAAGTCCCATCCGGCACAAATCCGCCGCACTAAAAAAATTATCTCCCGAATGTCGGCCACCGCATGGTCTGCGGCGTCCTTGGGCCAGTCGAAGTTCCAGTCGCGTTGTGGCAAGGAGCTCCGGCACCCGATCGGAAGCACATGTCAACCGGAGGATGCCCTATGGCGAGTACATCATCTGCGCCCACCGAACAGCCCGACGTTCTTGGTGGCGTCGTCCCATATCTCTCGGTGAACGGGGCCATCGCGGCAGCCGAGTTTTACGGAAAAGCCTTCGGAGCACGCGAAGTGTTCCGCCAGCCACCGGATGAAAAGGGCCGCACCATGCACGTCCATCTGCATGTCAACGGCGGTTCCCTGATGCTGTGCGACTTTTATCCCGAGCACGGCCATGCTCACCAGGACCCTGCGGGTTATACCTTGCACCTGAAGGTCGATGACGTGGATGCTTGGTGGAAACGTGCCGTCGATGCCGGGGCTGAGATTGTGCTGCCGCTTCAGAAGATGTTCTGGGGCGATCGCTACGGTCAGCTTCGCGACCCGTTCGGCGTCATGTGGTCCATGGCGCAGCCGGACGCGTGATCATCCTCGCAGAGGCGGAAACGCGATGCCTATGTTGCAGCTCATATTGACGCTATCCGCCTCGCTTGGCGCCGGCCTGATGGCGGGTCTGTTTTTCGTCTTCTCCGTCGTGATCATGAAGTCGTTCGGACGGCTTCCTGCGCCGCAAGGCATCGCCGCCATGCAGACGATCAACCAGGTGATCCTCAATCCCTGGTTTTTCGTTCCATTCTTCGGCACGGCACTGATCGGGCTGATCCTTGCCGGCACTGCACTCTTCGACGGGCTGGCCCGGGGCAGCGGCTATCTGATCGCCGCCGCCGTGCTTTATATCGCCGGCTGCATTATCGTGACGATCGTCTGGAATGTTCCGCTGAACAACACGCTTGCGGCAACGAACCCGGCCGATGCGGGTGCGGCCACCGTCTGGTCGAAATATCTCGACGTGTGGACCCGCTGGAATCACGTGCGCACCGTGGCCTGTGCGGCCGCCTCGGTGCTGTTCACGCTGGCGGCGTGCGAGCTGTGGGGGCGTTAGGGCGGCAGCCTATTCATACGCCTTGCAGCAGGATATCCAGATCGAGCGACGATCTTGTTCCGAGGCAGTCGCCATGGTCCCCGAGAAATTCTTCCGCTGCGATCCTGCCCTGGTCGCGCAGCATGATCAGAAACTCCCATTCGGCGTTCAGCTTCGAGGAATAGCCCAGCTCCGTCATCAGGTCGCTGGCAATGCGATGGATCCGCATCGCCGCCCAGCGCGCGCCCTCATCGTTTCCGGGGTCCGCGATCTTGTTGAGAAGCGCTACCATGCGCAGCTCTTTCAGCAACACGGCATTGAATGAAACTTCGTTGAGACGATTGAGAATGTCCCGCGCGCCTTTTGGCGTTCCCGGACGTTCGACAGGATTGATCTGGACCAGGATGGTGTCGTGCGATTGGCATTCGCGGACCAACGGCGTGATGGTCGGGTTGCCCGCGTAACCGCCGTCCCAGTAGGCCTCGCCATCGATCTCCACGGCCTGAAACAACGTCGGCAGACATGCCGAAGCCAGAAGGACATCGGGCGACAGCTCACCATTCCGAAACACCCGCCCCTTGCCAGTGCGCACATTGGTCGCCGTAACGAACAGTTTGATCGGGCCGTCCGACAACTGCGTGAAATCGATCGCACCGGCGAGGATATCATGCAGCGGGTTTATGCCGCCCGGATTGAGATCATAGGGTGAGAACACACGCGCCATCATATCCATTGCCATAAACAGCGGGGAATGGTCGAGGGTCCATCGCCCCAGCAGGACGTCGATCGGGCCACGCCGAAACGGACTATACAGCGCCGCCTGCGAGACCTTTCGCCAGAAGCCCTCCAGCGCCAAACGGGCTTCTTCCGGTCCCCCTCTCGCATAGCCGAAAGCCAGCGCGGCCGCATTCATGGCGCCTGCCGACGTGCCGGAAATTCCGTCGATCCGTAGCCAGCTTTCTTCGAGAAGCCTGTCGAGCACACCCCAGGTGAATGCACCGTGCGCACCGCCGCCTTGCAGGGCGAGGTCGATCCGAACGGGGCTGCGTCGTGTTTTGCGTCCGGCTTTCGCTCGCATTGTGACTTTCCACACCTAAGGCGTTTTAAGCTCCATCCCGGAGTAAACGCCCCCGCAACCCGTCGTATATATAGGGACGCAACGACGGCGCTGCGAAATAAGGAAGGTCTGCAGATGGCCTCTGATCGGCAACTCAAGGCAATGCTCGGGATCGTGGCAGCCGTCGCGCTGTTCTGGGGGCTTTCGGCCGCCAGCGCTGTATTTGCACCCGTCGCCCTGGCGCTCTTCATCATTGCCCTCGTCTGGCCGTTGCAGGAAAGCCTGCAAGCACGCATGCCGAAGCTGCTGGCGCTGGCGATCTGCGTTCTGGTCACGATGGTCGTTTTCTTTGCGCTGATGTCACTCGTCGTCTGGGCGTTCGGCCGGGTGGGGCGCGGAATGGTGACCGATGCAGATCGCTTTCAGGTTTTTTACAATCAAGCGGTTGCCTGGCTGGAGGGGCACGGCATATCCATCTCCGGTCTGTGGACCGAGCATTTCAATACCGCCTGGATTTTGAGAACCGTCCAGCAGGTCACCGGTCTCTTGAACACGACGATGAGCTTTTGGCTGATTGCCCTCGTTTACGTCATTCTGGGGCTTCTCGAAGTCGACGACATGCGGCGCAAGATCGAAACACTGAGCAATCGCGACGCGGCGCGCGTACTCCGGGACGGGAGCGCAAAAACCGCCGCGAAATTCAGAAAATACATGCTCGTACGCACGCAGATGAGCATCCTGACGGGGTTGTTTGTATGGCTTGCGGCGACGGCGTTCGGCCTCCCGTTCGCGGCCGAATGGGGTGTCATCGCCTTCGTGCTCAACTACGTGCCGTTTATCGGGCCATTCATTGCGACGGTATTCCCGACACTGTTTGCAATTGTCCAGCTTGGAACATGGCAAGCGGTCGTCGGTGTCTTTGTTTGCCTTAACATCGTGCAATTCATTATCGGCAGCTATATCGAGCCCCGGGTTTCCGGAAGCGCGCTTTCGATGTCGCCGCTCGTCGTTCTTTTCGCGGTTTTCTTCTGGAGTTTCATTTGGGGTATTTTCGGCGCGTTCATCGGCGTTCCGATTACCATTGCCATCCTGACGTTCTGTGCGCAGCACCCGAGCGGTTACTGGCTGGCGCACTTGCTCGCCGATGCACCACCAGCCGCGCTTGATGCCAGGGAAATCCGCTAACCTTTTTGCAAGTTGGCAGCCGGTGACCGGAACGCCAGCGGAACGCACCACTTTCTCCTCGCGTTGCACGTTTTGATATCCGCGGGATGGAGTTCGGTCATGGCCACATCGCTCGAAGAAGCCGCCCAGATCATGCGCGAGGCCATGCGCGATACGGTCAAACGGCATTCGCTCTGGTATCTGATCCAGGGCGCACTGATGGTGGTCGCCGGCATCCTGGCATTGATCTATCCGGTCGTATCGTCGGTTGCCGTGATCGTCTTCCTGGGCTGGCTCATGATCGTTGCCGGCATCGTGCAGGGGATCAGCCTGATCGGTGCGACCCACGTGCCGCATTTCTGGCTACAACTGATTTCCGTGGCGCTGTTCGTGATCGTCGGCCTTCTGTTCTTGCGCAACCCGGCCGAAGGGCTTCTCACCCTCACACTGCTGCTGATCGTCCTGTTCATGGTCGAAGGGATTTCAAAGGTCATACTGGCTCTGACCATCCGGCCATTTCCGAATTGGGGATGGGTTTGCGCCAGCGGTGTCGTCGGCATCATACTCGCGCTTTATCTTTGGGCGAGCATTCCCGTCACTGCCGTCTGGTTGCTCGGCGTCCTGCTCGGCATCGCGCTGATCAGCGAAGGCGCGGCGCTCGGCTATATGGCCTGGCAGGCGAACGAAAGCTGAAGCACACGCTATCGCTCTATCCCTGGAAGATCGATGCGCTCCGGATGCAGCAGGTCAAGGCGTCCGCCATCACCGGCTGCCAGGGTGTGAATGAGGAAATGGGTCGGTTGAGCATCCAGCGCTCCCATCACGGGCGACGGCGCGGACACGATCCTGACAGCACCGCAGTGGCCGATCCAATCGATGTGGCGATGCCCGTGCATCACGACTGCGCGCGCGCCAATCGATTTCAACTCGCGAACGAACCACGTGCCGTTGACGAGGGCAGTTCCGATGCGTTCAGAGAACGCTTTGACCGGCATAGGGTATTCGATCAGGTGATGATGTAGCGCCACGATCCAGCGCGCTCGAGGAAATTCCCCGACAACTGCGAGAAGACAGCGCGCCTGCTCGACGGAAATCATGCCCAGCGCATTCGTGAATGAGAAATGCGTATCGGCGTTCGAGTTGAGGATCACGACGCCGAGCCCGTCGTCCACGTCAGGCGGAACGACCATCGGGAACACGTCGTCCCACAGACGGTTGAGCTTTGCGGACAAGAGGAATGCCCCGGTATCGGCGAATTTCGAGATCAGCTCACGGTGCGGCTCCAGTGCGTCGTTCAGGGAACGCTGGAACGTGCGTCTGCCGTGATCGAAAACGCGCACCCGGTCCCCTTGAAAAAGGGCCATCGCCGATAGCACACGGATCTGGCGCAGGCGCTTTTCCGGGCTGAACGGCAAATCCAGACGCGCCGGATTTTCCCGGTCGATGATGTTGACGTCATGATTGCCAGGAAGCATCAACGTGCGGGCGGCAAGGTTCGGATATTGCGCCATGGCGTCGAGAAACTCCGCCCACTCCGCGGAACGGCCGGCATCCGTCATGTCTCCGCTGATCAGGATCAGATCGAGTGGACTGGCCGTGTGAATGGCTTCGAGGCGGGAGAGAACATGCTCGAACCGATCATTGCCGCGCGGCCCGGCTCGCCCGCTTTCGATGCGGAATCCATAGCGTTCACCAACGACGTGAACGTCCGACAAATGGGCAACACGCCATTCGCGTGCCCCCTCCGCCGCGGTGTCGAATTCCGTGAAATCGAGGGGTTGATCCATGGTCGCATCGGCCATTCCCCAAGCAAGCGATGCCAACGCCATGTAGGCCGACACGATCAAAACCGCATTTGCAATCGCGGGCATGATCAGCCGGAACGGATCCCAGAGATCCGCCATCAGGCCGGTCCAGCGGGTTGATGGCCATACCGCGAGGGCGACTGCCGTGGCCACGGCGCACAGGATGAGACCGGCGCCAGCTGCGCTGATCGCCCGCATGTGGGCCCGCCGCTGGGGCGTAAAATGATGATCGAACATGCGCTCGGCCACGTGGCGCAGGCCCTCGCGGCACAAGACATAAGCCGGCTGGATTGCCAGGGCGTTCAGTGACCAGAAGCTGGTTTCCGCCTCTCGCCACAGCGGACGCCATCCCAGCACACCGATCGCAGCGACGGCCAGCAGCGCAAGCAAGGTCCATAGTCCGGCGAGCGCCGAAAGCTTGTCCGTCACTGAGATCAGCCAAGCGCTTGCGACCAGAGGCGCCAAACCCAGCAGAATGCTGGGAAGCACGATCGTCACGACCCAGGCAAGGAGCAACTTGGGCAGACTGATCTCGGCCAACATACTTCCGGCCAGGGCAAACAGCGATTTCTTCTTCGTGCTCGAAGCGTCGTCTTCGGCATCGCCGTGGCGGGGATCCAAAAGCTCCGATCGGGATGTGGATTGCGATCGCGGATCAGTTCGCATGTCCGACCCTGTCATGGCGCATATCCCCTCGTCCGGCTGATCGAGACGTGATTCTGCATGTTGGGGCATGTCGCCTGCCGGGTCGAGATGAAGTCGGAACGCAATTCACCCCTTACAGCGCAGATCCGACCGGCTGGTTCCCGGAACCATCCGCTTGCGCCCCCGGTTGTGACAACAGATATCCCGCGCCAGAGGGGACGATATGCAGAGCAAGCTGCTCCACGAAGACGCCGGACAGAGAACCTTCGCCGTTGTGCTCCAGACCGGCGACGAAGTCATGCAGTGCATGCAGGCCTTCGCCGACCGCGAGCAACTGACCGCGGCTCAGTTTTCAGGCATCGGCGCATTCAGCAACGCCGAGCTCGCGTATTTCGACTGGGAGGAAAAGAAATATCATCCCATCCCGGTCAGCGAACAGGTCGAGGTCGCCTCCCTCATCGGAGATGTTGCACTTGCACCCGACGGCAAGCGCGCCTTGCATATCCATCTTGTTCTCGGTCGAAGGGACGGCACGACACTCGCAGGCCACCTCTCAAAGGCGCGCGTACGGCCGACACTCGAGCTTGTCGTGACCGAGTCACCGGCTCACTTGCGCAAGGTGCATGACACGGAGAGTGGCCTTGCACTGATCCGCCCCGAGGCCTGATCGCAGCACGCCCCCTTACTGAGCGGTGAGCCCGCCATCGACGACGAGTTCGGCGCCGGTCATATACTTGGCGTCGTCGGAGGCGAGGAACACGATCGCACGCGCCACATCGTCCACTTCGCCAAGGCGGCCGAGCGGGTGCAAGCCTTGTGTCGCCAGCTTTGCGGCATCATAGGACGCGCCCGGCATCACTTCGGCGCGCCGCCCCAACGTCTTCTTTCCCATGTCGGTTTCGATCACACCCGGATGGACGGAATTCACGCGGATACGGTCGCCTTTCCGGCCGAATGCGATCGCTGTCGATTTCGTGAAAAGCGTCACGCCACCCTTGGTCATCGAATACAGTGCATCGAGCGCGGACCCGACGATCCCTGCGATGGACGACAAATTGACGATAGCACTCCCATGAGGACTCGTACGTCCACTTTCCCGCAGCATCGGCGCCGCGAGCTTTGTTCCGAGAAAAACGCCGGTCATGTTGACGGCGACCAGCCGGTTCCAGTCCTCCAGCGACGCCTCCTCGAAGTCGCGCGCAAGGAACATGCCCGCGTTGTTCACCAGAACATCGAGCTTGCCGAATTTGTCCGCAGTCGTTGCGAGTGCCGATGCCCAGGCTGCCTCGTCGGAAACGTCGAGATCGACATAGATCGCCTCGCCACCAGCCCTGGTGATGCCGTCGGCGGTCGCACGGCCCTGCTCGCCCAGTACGTCAGCGATGATGACACGCGCACCGGACTTTACCATCATGCGTGCCGTCTCGGCGCCAATCCCCCGCGCCGCACCCGTAATCAGGGCAACCTTACCGTCCAGCCTGTTCATCGAACGCTTTCTCCATGCAGGTGTCTTGTCCACACCCGGATTATTGTCGCAACGTGCACTCTGCAACCCTGAGATGGGATTACAAACTTGACAATAATACTCCACTATTATTAGTGGCGTGGTCCCTAGAGGTATCGGTCGCGGGGGTGCGGCGCCTGCCGAAGAGCATCCAGATTTGGTAGCTTGAAGCGCCGTGTTCGCGGCAATTTCAACGGCCGTGCGCAATAGAACATCTGTGCAGGCGTTCAGGTTGGATTGAGGCATGAGACAGCATGCGCGAGCGGCTTTCAGCACATTCCGTGAAGCTCCGATGAGCGCGATCGCCTCCCTCAGTGCCCAAAAACCCGGCACACCGACAAGTGGATCGCATAGCCTCCATCGTACGGGCCTGATTCTGGCTGCGGCATCAGCGATCGCGTTCATCATAAGTTCGGCGGCGCCTCTCGCAGCCCAGCAAACCGGCCCTGCGACACTCCCGCCGCAGGTGGCGCCGCAACCGCAGAGCGCACCGGTGCAAGCTGCACCGGCCGCGCCGCAATCCACGGCCCCGGCCAGCAGCCCTGCCCCTGAACAGGCCGCGCAGCCTCCTGCCGCGGATACAGGCACACGACCGCTTTCCCCCACTGGCGATGGCACTCTCCCGTCTCAACCCGTTGACGGACAAGAGGCCGTGCCCATCAGCCCGGCCAACGACGAGGCTCAGCCCGATGCGACCGGCGGGCAGGTTGCTGGTAGTCCGGCCTCCCTGCCACATGATCTATCGCCCTGGGGCATGTTCATGGCGGCTGACATCATCGTGAAAGGCGTGATGATCGGCCTGTTCGTCGCCTCCATCATCACCTGGACGGTAGGTCTCGCCAAAAGCCTCGAGCTGCTGACCGCCGGCTTTGCGTTGCGGCGGGCTTTGGACAGAATCTCCGGCGAGAGATCGCTTTACGATGCCATTGGCAAACTGCGGTCACGCCGCGGCCTGTTGCCGGCGATGCTGGACGCTACGGCGGCCGAGGTTCGGATCTCGGGCAGCAATCCGAACCCCGACGGCGTCAAGGAACGCGTCGCCTCCCGCCTCGGGCGTATCGAAGCCGCCGCAGCCCGTTCCATCGCGCGCGGCACTGGTGTGCTGGCGACGATCGGCTCGACGGCACCCTTCGTCGGCCTGTTCGGTACGGTCTGGGGCATCATGAACAGCTTCATCGGCATTTCGAAAGCGCAGACGACGAACCTTGCCGTCGTTGCGCCCGGCATTGCCGAAGCCTTGCTGGCGACGGCGATCGGCCTCGTGGCTGCCATTCCTGCCGTCATGATCTACAATCAGTTCGCACGCTGGATTGCCGGCTATCGGCTTCTCGTCGGCGACGCATCGGCACAAGTGCAGCGGTTGGTGTCGCGCGATCTCGATCGCGCGGGCATCGAGCCTCAACGGTCCATGAGGGCAGCGGAGTAATCCATGGCTGGTGGTCTGCAGGACGGCGACGATCTCACCGAATCACACGAGATCAACGTCACGCCATTCATCGACGTCATGCTGGTGCTGCTTATCATCTTCATGGTGGCGGCCCCGCTTTCGACCGTCGATGTGCATGTCGACCTGCCGGTATCATCGGCCGCGCCGCAACCGCGTCCGGACAAACCCATCTACGTTACGATCAAGCCGGATCTGAGCCTGAGCATCGGCAATGAAGCCATTCCGCGGCCTCAACTGGCCCAGGCCGTCGGCACCGCAACCGAGGGCGACAAAAACAAGCGGCTGTTCCTGCGTGCCGATCAGAATGTGCCGTATGGCGAGCTGATGAATGTGCTGAATCTTCTTCGCACGGCGGGCTATCTCAAGATTGCCTTGGTTGGCCTGGAATCTGCCGGCGCTGGCGTTCCGGCCCCGGCGCAGCCAGCCGGAGCCCCGGCTCCAGCAATGCCAGCGAGCGAGCCACCGCGCACCCCATGATCGGTGCTGCAAATCTCCTGGAGTCTCGTAGCCGCCGTTTCATCCGCTGGATCGGCGCGGCGACGCTCGTCGTCGGCCTTCATGTCGCCGCCGGCAGCTACGCCATGATGCAGTGGTCGGAGGAATCGGACGACGAGACATCAGGTGCGATTGCGATCGAAGTCGCACTCGAAATGACGGCCGACGTCACGGAGCCCCTGAATCTGGCTCCGGGCCAACTCATGGAAGAGTCCACTCCGACGGCGCCATCCTCGCAGGAAGTGATCGAGAAGGTCGAGGAAGAGACCCCCGTCGAGGAAATGCCCTCTCCGGCACCCGAGCCCGAGGTCGTGCTGCAAAAACAGACGAAGGTCGAGACGGAGCCCGAGGAAAAGGAGGAGGTGAAAGAACCGTCTCCGGAAGTGCAGGCTTCGGAACAGACGATGGCGGCGCCACAGACCAGCGCGCCACCTCCCGTCGAGGCACCCGTCGCCAAGTCGGCGGCTGCGCCGCGGCAAGGCTCCAGCAAGGCCGACTCCCAGAAAATCATGTCGTGGCAGCGGTCCGTCGTCCTCCATCTCAACCGGCACAAGCGCTATCCGTCACGCGCCAGGTCGCGTGGCATCGAAGGTGAGGCCACGGTGAAGTTCATCATGGATCGCAGCGGGCAGGTTTCGGCGGTCAAGGTGATCCGCAGCTCCGGATCCGAGATGCTGGACGATGAATCTCTGGAATTGCTGAAGCGCGCCGCACCGTTACCGCGACCGCCCCCTGCCGTCGCAGGTGAAAGCCTCGAATTCAGCGTACCGATCCGATTCCGCCTCAGATAGCGCTGGTTACCGTCAGGCTCAGTGCCGCGCTGCCCCATCCCATTTGCGCAGATGCCGCAACCAGAAGGCGCAGCCGTTCTGCGGAGGCGTCCCTGCTGCCTCAAACAGCATGACTGACTTCGGCCGAAACACGCGATACGGTGTCGGCGTAGCTACGTAAAAAGTCGCTGCGTGCAGGATCGGCGGCGTATCAGGAGACAAGCAGTGATCCCGAAGAAGGAAGATCTCACGATATGCTTCGCGCATGTCGCCTATCAACTCGGACCTCAGTTTGCGAAGCGCAGCCGCGGGATTCGTCATTTCCAGGTCTGGAGCCGCGACGAGCTTCAGTCGCGTATCGGTGAGGCCGACGTACTGGTCGTTTCGGGATTTTGGCATAACGATCTGGTCGAGCATGCAAAAAATCTCCGCTTCATCCAGGCCTGCGCCGCGGGAACGGATCAATTCGGACGCGACATCCTGAAGACGAGCAACATCCGTCTGGCGAGCGGCAGCGGCATCAATGCTCGCGCCGTGTCCGATCATGCCATGGCCTTGATGCTCGCCATGACGCGTAAGATTCCCGAGGCACGCGATAATCAGGCCAAGCATGTCTGGCGCGGCATGATCAGCGATCTGAACCAGCGCGAGGATGAATTGGCCGGGAAGACTTTGTTCGTGGTCGGGACCGGGAACATCGGCGATCGCCTCGCGCGCCTTGCGAAAGCGTTCGAGATGCGGGTCGTCGGCTTCCGCCGCAATCCATCCGCTGGCAAAGGCCACGCGGACGAAGTCCACGCCATCTCCGAGTTGAAAGCAATGCTGCCGCAAGCGGATGTTGTCGCACTGTGTTGCCCCCTGACAAACGAGACACGCAACCTGATCGATGCCGAAGCCTTCGCGCAGATGCGGCCGACGTCCTACCTCATCAACGTCGCGCGCGGCCCATGCGTCGAGGAGGTGGCACTCATCAAGGCTCTGACGGATGGACAAATTGCGGGGGCCGGCATCGACGTGACGGTCGAGGAGCCGCTCCCCGCGGCATCCGCGCTTTGGGACGCTCCGAATGTCCTCATCACGCCGCATACCGCCGGTGAGACACGCAAATACGAAGACAACGTTCTGGATATCCTCGAAGAAAATCTCGACCGCCTGTGGCGCGGCGAGGCTCAACTGTACAATCAAATTGTCTAACCGCGGCCTCGGATGGAGCAGGGAAGCATCGGATGTCCACACAGAGCGGACGCCACGTAGCAATCATCGGCGCGGGTGCGGTGGGCGCGGTGAGCGCAATCGAAGCATTGCGGGACGGCAACCGGGTCACCATCATCGAGCCCGCGACGGCCGGGGATGTGCAGGCATCCAGCTATGGCAATGCCGGCTGGCTGTCATCGCATTCCGTGATCCCTCCGGCGACGCCCGGCGCGTGGAAAAACGTCCCGAAATACCTCTCGGATCCCCTCGGGCCTTTGTCGGTGCGATGGAGCTATCTGCCCAAGGCGCTGCCGTGGCTGATTAAATATCTCCAGTCAGGATCAACGGAGGCGCGCGTCGAAGAAACCGCACGTGCCCTGCGCGACTTGCTGAAGGACGCCCCGGTTCTTCACAAGCCTCTGGCGGAAGAAGCGGGTGTCAGCCATCTCATCGAGCGTATGGGCGTGATGCACGTCTATAAGTCTCGCGAACAATTCGAGAAGGATGACGGTTTTGGCTGGAAGATCCGCAAACGACTGGGGATCGAATGGCTCGAAATAGACGCCGACGAGATGCGCCAGCGCGAGCCGGATCTCGATCCGAGCTATAAGTTCGGCGTTGTTGTTCAGGAAGCAGGACGCTGCCGCGATCCGGGCAGTTATGTCGCCGCACTGGTTGCCCATGCTCGCGCGCTCGGGGCTGAGATGGTTTCGGCGCGCGCGCAACGTCTGCGTCTGGACAACGGAAAGCTGGTCTCCGTTGTCACTGATACAGGCGAGATTGGCTGCGATGCGGCCGTGGTCGCGGCGGGTGCGCGTTCCAAACATCTTGCGGCCTCGATTGGAGACGATCTGCCGCTGGAAACCGAGCGCGGCTATCACATCATGATCGAAAACGCTGAAGCCGGGCCGCGCATGACGTGTATGCACGGTGAGGGAAAGTTCGTGGTCAACCCGATGGACAAGGGCCTGAGATGCGCGGGCCAGGTCGAGATCGGCGGACTTGAGGCTGAGCCCAACTGGAAGCGGGCCGAAATCCTGCGCGATCACCTCCTGAGCATGTATCCGAAACTCCCGCGCGATCTTCCTGCCAGTCGCATCAAACAGTGGATGGGCTTCCGTCCCAGCATGCCCGACGGACGTCCGTGTATCGGCTATGCGCGAGCAACCCGCGATGTTGTCTATGCGTTCGGTCACGGGCATATCGGCCTGGTCGGATCGGCACGAACGGGACGGCTCGTGGCCCAGCTCGTCAACGGACGCCAGCCGGAGATCCCGCTCGCTCCCTTCGATCCGCGGCGATATCTCTAGGCGGGATTTGGGAGGAAATGTCATGATCGGCGATCGGCTCCATCTTCCCGGCTCACGCATCGCACGCGGCGGCAAATCCATCTACGGCGTGCCGCTCGGCATCCTGATGCTGGAAGCGAAATTCCCGCGCATTCCGGGCGACATGGGCAACGGCACCACGTGGCCGTTTCCCGTTCTGTACAAGGTCGTCAGCGGCGCCAGTCCTGAGAAGGTGGTTCTGAACGGTGCGACCGGCCTGCTCCCCGATTTCATCGAAGCGGCCAGAGATCTCGTGCGGCTCGGCGCCGAGGCCATCACCACCAACTGCGGGTTTCTGGCGCTGTTTCAGCGCGAGATCGCCTCCGCTGTCGGCGTGCCCGTGGCGACGTCGTCATTGATGCAGGTGCCGTGGGTGCAGTCCACCCTTCCTCCCGGCAAGCGCGTCGGGATCGTGACCGTCTCGGCAGCAACACTGACGCCGAAGCATCTCGAGGCCGCCGGCGTTCCTCTCGACACGCCGGTCACGGGCACGGAAACCGGCAAGGAATTCTTCCGCGTTCTGATCAAGGCCGAGAAAGAGGATATGGATATCGCGCTGGCCGAACGCGACGTTGTCGAAGCCGGAGCGAGGCTCGTCTCCGAAAATCCCGATGTCGGCGCCATCGTCCTTGAGTGCACGAATATGCCGCCCTACGCCGCAGCACTTCAGGACGCCGTCGGACTTCCGGTCTATGACATCTACTCGATGATCACCTGGTTCCACGCCGGCCTGCGCCCGCGCCGCTTCTGATCCGGCAATCGCTTCACCGCATTACGCGATCCAGCACTGCGAACGCCACGCGGGATGGCTTGATGCCTGTCACGGCGGCTGAATATTTGCCCGAATAAAGCAATCGTATCAGCGCCGCGCGCGATGGCCCTGTGTTGTCGAAATTCAGCGCAAAATCGCCATCGCCGTCGCGGACGATTTTTGCAGGCACGATGACGTCGTTGAGGCGGAACTGAGCAACTGATCCAACCTCGCCGGGCGATGTCCCTTCCAATCGTGCGCCGCCAAGCGAAATGTCGAGCACACGGTAGCCGAACGGCCGACCGTCGAACTCCAGCACGGCCGCGTCACTGGTCGACAGCCGCTCCGAGCCACGCAACCTCGGCTCTTCCACGCACACCACGCAGGCAATCGTGAGGATGACGATATTGTACCAACTCCAGAACAGACACAGCGCACTGGAGTCGCGCAACTTGCTGCCATCCTCGACCAGGAAGGCAAAGATCACGCCACCGAGCGTCAACCCCAGATAAATCAAAAACGTCCGCAGCAACGGCCATTGAATGAACCGGCGGCTGCGGTCACCACCTTTGGCCGTCACTTGAAATTTCTGGCCTTTGGGGCGCCACAGCCCGTGCATGACAGCGTGGACGATTTGCGAGGCGGCCAGAAGCTGGGTCACGTCTGCCAGGATCGGCATTACCCGCCCGCGCGTCATCCAGCCCATGATGACGAGTTGCGAGATGAAATACGGCAGATAATAAAAGAGCATCTCCGCGACGTCGGCCTGCACGGCCAGCACATTGAAATACCAGTAGAGGATCGGCACGATGATGCCGACCAGCCGGAAGGAATAACTGGCGAACCAATAGAGAAACGTCTCGACCAGGCTGATCCGGTCGACGAGCGTCAGCCCGTTGTGCAACCGCAGCGGCCCGAGTGCCCCGCGAAAAATCTGCGCGAACCCCAACGCCCAGCGGCTCCGCTGGGTGATGTATTCCTTGAGGCCTTCCGGCGCGAGACCGAGCGACAAACGCTCGTTGAGATAAACGGTCCGGAACCCCGCGGCTTTCATCTTCAGCGTGACGAGATAGTCCTCGGTCACGGAATCGGTCGGAAATCCACCGATCCCGAACAACTCCCGGAAGCGGATGACGGATGACGTCCCGCAACAGAATGCAGCGCCCCAGGCGTCCTTCGATGCCATCAGGACATCGAAAAAGTAGCGCTGTTCGTCCGGCCAGACGCGGGACATCGAGAGATTGGTCTGCAGCGGATCCGGATTGATGAAGTGCTGCGGCGTCTGCACGATGCCGACGTCGTCTTCGCGGAACAGCGTAAGAGCCCGGCGCAAAAACTGCGGCATCGGGACGAAATCGGCATCGAGGATGCTGATGAAATCCGGCGGCTCCGGCAGGCTCGCAACATGCTTCAGGCCGTTGTTGATGTTGCCGGCCTTGGCGTGTGCGTTATCGGGGCGCGTCAGATAATGCGCGCCGAGCCTTGCCGCGAGGTCCTGCAGCCACGCGCGCCGCCCGTCGTCCAATACCCAGACGCGGAAACGCGGATAGTCCATCGCCAGGGCACCGATGATGGTGCGCTCCAGAATGGTCTCGTCCTCATTGTAAGTGCAGATGAAGACATCGACGAGCGGCGGCGGTTTGGCGCCATCGAGCCAGGCGAGATTGCGGTCAACCTCAGGCGATCGGTTTTTCGTGTGGATCAGAAACACCAATCCGATCGTGCTGCCACAAACCGTCAGCGTTTCGATGAGAATGAAAACAACGCCGACCGCGAAATCAACCGACAGCCCTGCCGGCGGCAGCGTGTCCAGCCAACGCCAGATCACATAGCGCCACATCAGCACGACCATGACGGCCACCATGGCTGCACGGGCGCGCTCGTCGTCGGGCCGCAGCCATGGCAGCACCGCCAGCCCCAGGCCAGCAATCATGAGGCCCGGCATCAGAGTGTCCAGAAGAACCGCCACGGCCGTACTTTCAGTTGGAGAACGTCACACGGCCGGTGCGGCCGACTCGGCATGGCCCCTGGTCCAGGCTCGGCAATGCGACCGTGACCCGGTAGGGCTCCTTGGCAAGCGCCGACGGCTGGATCGCATAGTTCGCGGGCGCGGTCGCCACACCCGTGAGGCTGACGATGCGGCCCTCGTGATCCGTGCTCTCGCCCTTGAAGCGGAACGTTGCGGGATCGCCGACGCGCAGCTGGTTGTAGGCCGTTTCGCCAACCGTCGCCGTAACCATGACCTGCGAGCAATCGAGCATGCGGACGAGTTCCTGCCCGCGCACCACGGTTTCACCCGGGGCCGTCATGACCTCCCAAACCCTCCCGCGCACAGGCGCGGAGATCGAGGCCGCAGCGCGCGCCTCATAACGGGCCTGTTCCGTCTCGATGTCCTTGTGCAATGCGGCCAGCCGAAACTCCCGCTCGCTGAGCAGCGCGGTGACTTCATTCAGCCGCGCAGCCACCTCATCGGCCCGCTGCTGCGATTGCGGGCGATCGTTGTAGCTGTCGCCGACGTAGATGCCATCGCGGAGCGCGGCCAGCTCCACCGTCTCGCCCGCCAGGCGATGGCCAAGCGCGGCATGAGCCTCCGTCGCGATCACCGCATCGCGCTTGAGCTTGTCGAGGGCGACGGCGGAGATCGTCCCGCTGCTCACCAGCGACTGCGCGCGGACCAGCGATTGGGCAGCCTCGTCCCGGCGCGCGCCGGCGGCGGCCATCTCACTCCTCAGTTCCTCCGTGCGGGCTTCGATGCGTTCGATCCGTCCCATCTGGAACGCACGTGTCTGCTCGGTAAGAAGCGTTTGCGACGACTCCAGATAGGCACGCCGCGCAATGAGCCCCTTGGTTTCACTTTCCAGCTCGCCCTGCATGCGGCGCAGATCATCCAGACGGCTGCGTTCCGCACGCGGATTGTCGATGTCGATCAGCATGGATCCGGATTGCAGCTCTTGACCGACGCCGACGCCACCCAGCGCCTTCACCTGCCCTTCGATGGGCGCGCGCAACGTGATAAGCCGCGCGTTGATGATGGCTTCCGTGCTGGCCGTCACGAGCAGCGCACGGACGGGCATCCAGCCCACGGCAACAACAACCAGCACGCCGAGAAGCGATTTCAGGAGACGGCTGTGTCGCGTCCGGAAACTGTTCAATTTTGCTGTGAGACTTAAGGAATCGGTTTTCCGCTCCGTAGCCGGGGAGCTATCACCGATTGGAAACGCCTCATTCAGGAGGGCGATACGAGCCGCGGCGTCCATCTCGAATGGCCCGCTGCGATCGACATTCGGATCCGCTCGACTTTCATCCTGACTTGACCGTGGCTGCCCCGACCCACGGGCTATTGCAAAGCGCGCGATAGACCGCGCGCGCACGCTCGACGAGCGCCCCATCTTACCCCCCAACGCGAACAACTTGCAGGCGTACGCAAATTCGCAAATACACCTGCTCCCCCATAACAGCGTGATGTTAGGGCTCGTGAATTGCGGTAAGATTAATGCAAGCCTGAAAAGCGCATTAGGCGTTTGTTAACTCGGCGGTTATCGCCTACCGGAAACGGGGGCAAGCCAATAGGTCTAGAGCAACTTATCCAAAGTAATCGGCAAATCACGAACGCGCCGGCCTGTCGCGTGGAAGATCGCGTTGGCGACAGCTGCAGCCGTTCCGACCACGCCGATTTCGCCGACCCCTTTGATCCCCAGCGGGGAAACTTCAGGATCAGGCTCATCGACGAAAATGACATCGATATCCTGGACGTCGGCATGGACCGGGATGTGGTATTCGCCGAAATTGTGATTCATGAAGCGGCCCAGCTTATAATCCATCATCGTCTCTTCATGCAGGGCCATGCCAATCCCCCAGACGACGCCGCCGATAATCTGACTGCGCGCCGTTTTGGGATTGAGAATGCGACCCGCCGCTACCGCGCAAACGATCCTCGGCACACGAATGACTCCAAGATCCTCATCGACCCGGACTTCGGCAAATACCGCGCTGTGCGTGTGGCGAGACTTTCGCATATGACTGATCATGCCGGGTTTTGCCGTCTTCTCCGATTGGAAGGTCTGCTCGCCGGAGGATCGCAACACGTCCGTCATGCGCACGGATCGCGAGGGTTCGTCCTCCACCGTCATTGTTCCGCCAACCAGGGTGATGTCGGCGATCTTTGCCGAACCGAGCGGCTGGCCGTTCATCCTGGCTGCTGCCTTGAGGAGTTGTTCCGTGATGTCCCGGCACGCGAGTTGAATGGCAGCGCCGACCGATGAGGCCGTGAACGAGCCACCCTGCACGGGCGCCATGGGCAGATCGGAATCACCGAGCCTGACCGTAATCTTGTCGAGCGGCACGCCCAGTTCGTCCGCCACGATCTGCGCCATGATCGTGTACGTGCCGGTTCCGATGTCGGACGTGGCCGAGGCCACTTCCACGCGACCATCGGCAGACAGGGTCACGCGCGCCGTGGCCGGCACTTGAAGCGCCTCCCACATCCCGGTCGCCATGCCAAGGCCGACAAGCTCGCTTCCCTCTTTCATGGAACGCGGGGCGCGACTGCGCTTGTCCCAGCCGAACCGCATGGCACCCTCCTTATAGCAGGCCATCAGCGCCTTACTGGTGTATGGCGTGCCGTTCATCGCGTCTTTGTCGGAATAATTCGTGATGCGCAAATCAAGCGGATCGACATTCGCCGCGTAGGCGAGTTCATCCATCGCAATCTCGAACAGGTTGACGCCGCTGGCCGCGCCCGGCGCGCGCATGTCACCAGGCGTGGCCGTATCCATCGGAACGAGACCGTAATCGAACGATGCATTCTCGCAGGCATAAAGCGAGCCGTTCCAATTGACGACGTTCTCCATGTAGTTCTCGAAACGCGAAGTCGACGTCACAGCACTGTTGATGATCGATGACAGCCGGCCATTCGCGTTTGCGCCCAATGAAACGCTTTGAGCGCACGGCGGCCGGAAGCACAGGCCATACATCTGCTGCCGCGTCAGGGAAACTCGAACGGACCGCTCCAGCATTTTTGCGGCCATCGCCGCCAGATAAACCTGATATTGCGGCCGCAGGGCAGATCCGAACGCGCCACCGACGAATGGATTGCGGACCCGCACATCCGCCTCTTTGAAACCGAATACCCGGGATAGATATGAGCGGACGTTTTGCGGCCCCTGGGTTTTATCGAATACCGTAATGGTGCCGTCGCCCTCCCAGATAACCGTCGAGGCGAACATCTCCATCGGGTTGTGATGCTCGAACGCCAGATGGTAAGCCTGCGTCACACGCACAGGAGCGCTCGCGAACGCGACCGCCGCATCTCCGCGATTTTTGGGTGAAATATAGAAATCACGCAATTTTCGCGGCATGAATTTCTGATCCATGCCGTTTTCGAAATTGGTGTTGTGGTTCTCGCCTTCATACTCGACTCCAACCAGAGCCGCTGCATACCGCGCGATGTCGAGAGATTCGGCGATCACCAGCGCGATCGGTTGTTCGCTGAAATGAATCTTCTCATCATACAATGCCCGGAATGGCGAGCCCGGGGGCGCAACGTCGTCATTGTAGTTGCGGTCCAGCCACGCCAGATGCGGCCGGTTCTCGTGCGTGATGATCTCGATCACTCCCGGGACAGCGAATGCCTTGGAGGTATCGATGGCTGCGATCCGTCCCCGCGCGATGCCACTCGAAACCACCACGCCATGCAGCAGGTGCTCGACTGGGTATTCGGCGGCATAACGCGCACGCCCCGTGACCTTGAGCGGACCATCGATACGGCTCAGCGAAGCCCCGATTCCGGCTTGGACTGCCATATGAGCCTTCTCCTCAGCTTATCCGCTTGTCGAATTGCGATTGCGGCCGGCCGGCCGAAGCCTGTTCCAAGGCACGCACGATGGCGCGTCCCGCCAACTCGATCTTGAAGTCGTTGTCGCCGTACCCTCTCGCCTCGGCCAAAATGGTGCCGGCTACGGTTTCGAACAGGCTGCTGGATGGTTGCTTGCCGATCAGCATCGCTTCGGCGTCTTCGTTTCGCCACGGCTTGTGCGCGACGCCGCCGAGTGCGATGCGGGCTTCGGTGATACTGTCGCCATCGAGTTGCAGCGCCGCGGCCACGGAAACCAGGGCGAAAGCGAATGACAATCGGTCTCTCAGTTTAATGTACGTATAATTCCGCGAGAAATCCTCATCGGGCAACTCGACCGCGGTAATCAGATCGCCCGGCTCCAGATTGGTATCGCGCTCGGGTGTATCACCAGGGAGGCGGTGAAATTCGGCAATGGAAATGACGCGCTCACCGCGTGAACCTTGCACACGGACCTGCGCATTCAATGCCGCGAGAGCCACGCACATATCGGAGGGATTGGTCGCAATGCACTGTTCGCTGGTGCCGAGAATGGCGTGGATGCGATTGACGCCGCCAATAGCGCCGCAACCGCTGCCGGGTTGGCGCTTGTTGCACGGCGTTGCGGTGTCGTAGAAATAATAGCACCGCGTGCGCTGCATGAGATTTCCGCCGACGGTGGCTGCGTTGCGCAACTGTGCGCTCGCGCCGGCAAGAAGCGCACTGGATAACAGCGGATACCGTTGTTCCACGCGCGCGTCATAAGCAGCATCCGAATTGCGCACCAATGCGCCGATGGACAGTCCGCCGGTTTTCATTTCCTCGATGCGATCGAATGGGAGACGATTGATATCGACCAGCCGCATCGGACGCTCGACATCACCTTTCATCAGATCGACGAGATTGGTGCCCCCGGCGATGAACTTCACACCTTCGATACCGGCTTCCCGCACCGCTTCGGCAGCATCACGCGCCCGCGTGTAGTCGAACGGTCTCATATGCGCCCCGCCTGTTCGTCCAGCACCTGCATGATGGCATCGACGATGTTCGGATAGGCGCCACAGCGACAGAGATTGCCACTCATCAATTCACGGACTTCCTCACGCGTCTTGGCGCGGCCCTCGTTGATCAGCCCGGCGGCCGAACAGATCTGGCCGGGCGTACAGTAGCCACATTGAAATCCGTCGTGTTCGATGAAGGCCTGCTGCAAAGCGTGCATCGCACCGTCCTTGCCGAGACCTTCGATGGTCGTGACCCGGCGGCCATCGTGCATGACCGCTAAAGTCAGGCAGCTCTTCACGCGGCGGCCATCGATCAGCACCGTACATGCACCGCATTGGCCGTGATCGCAGCCCTTCTTGGTCCCGATCATATCCAGACGCTCGCGCAGCAGATCGAGCAATGTGATCCAGGGAGGAAGATCGAGATCGAAGACGTCGCCGTTGATCGTGATGTGGAGGGGGACTTTAACGGTGGTGTCTCGTCGTGCATCCGCTTCGGTCCAGATGCTTTCCTGCGTCGTGAGGTTCAAGGTCGTCCTCCACTTCGTGGGTCAGCCTAAAGACATTGCGAATGCAACGGTGAGGATTTGGAATTGGTTCCCATCGGCCCCTTGGGGCTGCGCGGACAAGCCCGCGGCAACGCTCGGGTTCGTCATCCGCCTTTTCCGGACGCGATACCCGGCCAGAAAACGCCCCCTTGACGAGAACGAAGACTTGCGCCTTAATTAACTAACCAGTTGGTTAGGTCATGAGGGTCGCATGCAGCGCACGGACTCACCAGTACGCGTCGCGGTCGATGTCGGAGGTACGTTTACCGATATCGTCGTCATGACCGGCGACGGGGTCCTGCACGAAAGCAAGATATCGACCACGCCGGATGATCCCAGCATCGCTGTCGTCGAGGGACTGGCCGGGATTCTCGCAGAGATGAACATCGCGCCCGGCGCGGTCGCCGAGGTTCTGCACGGCACGACGGTGGGCTCCAACACCATCCTGCAGCGGAAAGGCGCGCGCACCGGTCTCATCACCACGCGTGGTTTCCGCGATGTGCTGGAAATCGGCCGTATCCGGATGCCGGACATGTTCGACCTCACCTGGGACAAGCCGAAGCCGCTGGTTCCACGGCGTCATCGCATGGAAGTCACGGAGCGCCTGGCCGCCGACGGGGCGGTCATCACACCACTGGCGGAAGATGAAGTGATCGACGCCGCGAAGGCATTGGTTGCCGACGGCGTCGAGGCGATCGCGATCTGCTTCCTCAACAGCTATCGCAACGCGGCGCATGAACAGCGGGCCGAAGCGCTTCTGAAGCAGCACTTCCCTGACATTCCGGTCACGGCGTCTTACGCTGTGCTGCCGGAAATGAAGGAGTACGAACGCACCAGCACCACGGTGGTCAATGCCTACCTGCTGGCCGCCATGCAAACCTACTTGAAACGTCTGCAGGGACGTCTCGAAGGCGCGGGGATTGCAGCGCCGATCCTGGTGATGACCTCCAACGGCGGCATGCTGGCTGCGCGCGCCGCTTGCGAACTGCCCGTGATGGTGGTGGCCTCCGGCCCGGCTGGCGGCGTCATCGGCGCGGCGCGGCTGGGCGCTGCTCTCGATGAAAGCGACATCATCGTATTCGACATGGGCGGCACCACCGCCAAGGCCGTGATCATCGAGGACGGCCGGCCGAGCATGACCTCGGAGTACGAATTCCGCGACGGCATGTCGACCTCCAGCCGCTTCATCAAGGCGGGCGGCTACATGCTGAAGGTTCCCGCCATCGACATCGCAGAGGTTGGCGCGGGCGGCGGCTCACTTGCCGGTATCGACGCTGGTGGACTGCTCAAGGTTGGACCAGAGTCGGCCGGTGCGATGCCCGGTCCTGCCTGCTACGGCCTTGGTAACGACCGCCCGACCGTCACGGATGCCAACGTCGTCCTCGGCATCGTCAATCCGAAATCTCTGGCTGGTGGCCGCCTGAGCATCGACCGCGCGCTTGCCGAGAAAGCCATCGAGCAGCACGTTGCCAAACCGCTCGGACTGTCTCTTATGGATGCCGCGCACGGCATTCGTGCCGTTGCCAACGCGGCCATGGCGCGCGCCATTCGCGCCGTAACCGTGGAGCGCGGCCGCGACCCGCGTGATCTCACGATCATGGCGTTCGGCGGCAACGGCGGCATCCATTCCGTTGACGTTGCGCGCCAACTCGGCGTGAAGAAAGTTATCGTGCCGCCGCTCTCCGGCGTGTTCAGCGCGGTCGGCATGCTGTCCGCTGACGTCGAACACACGGCGCTCACGACGATCATCCGGCTATTCGACACCATGACGCCAGCCGATTTGACGGCGATCATGGACCAACTGGCGGCCGACGTCATGGCCCGGCTTTCCGCCGAAGGCTATGACGCCAGCCAGATCGAGTTGCTGTGGCAGGCCGATGTGCGCCACGAAGGCCAGGCCACCGAACTGCCCGCGCCATTCAAGGCCGAAGGCGACATGTTCGCCCAGATCCGGGAAGCGTTCGTGGCCGAATACTTCAAGACCTACGGCTACAAGGATCAGACACCGCTGGAACTCGTGAAGGTGACAGTCACAGGCCGCGGTCTGCGCCAGAGCCGTCTCGACTTCAACGCCATGCAGATCGAGCATCGGGCTGGCGCCGCACGCTCCGGACATCGCATGGTGTCGTTCGCACGCGGCGACGCACCCGTCGAAACAGAAATCGTCCCGCGCTCCGCAATCAGCGCGACACCGCGCCCAGGACCGCTCATCGTCGAGGAGTTTGACGCGACAGTCGTCGTAGCTCCCGACGTCACCATCAGCCGCGATAAAATGGACAATCTCGTCCTCGAGATCGGGAGCCAGGCATGAACGTCGATCCGATCACTTTTGCCGTCATCAAGAGCGGTCTCGATTCCATCGCCGACGACATGGCGTACACGGTCGTGCGGATCGCGCGCTCGGAGATCGTCAAGGACGTGATGGACTTCTCCGCGGCGCTGTGTGCGGCCGACGGACAGATGGTGGCTCAGGCCAAAACCATCGCCCAGCATCTTGGCGCCATTCCGGAGGCCATGGCCTCTGTGCTCGCCAAGTACGGCGATGACTTGCACGATGGCGACGTCGTCATCATGAATGACCCGTACCACGGCGGCATGCACTTGCCGGACATCTTCATGTTCGTGCCGCTGTTCCACGAGGGCAAGCGCCGTGCCTTCGCGGTGGTCATCTGCCATCACACCGATGTCGGCGGCCGCGTTCCGGGTTCGAACGCCTCCGACTCCACTGAGATCTATCAGGAGGGCCTGCGCCTTCCCCCGCTGAAGCTCTACGACAAGGGCAAGCTCAACGAGACGCTGGAAACGCTGATCAAGATCAACGTCCGCGTTCCCGATCGCGTATGGGGTGATCTGTCGGCGCAGTTTGCAGCCGCCCAGGTCGGCAAGCGTGGCCTGACCAAGCTGTTCCAGCGTTACGGCGCCGACGAGGTTGAAGACTACATGCAGGAGCTGCTCGATTATGCCGAGCGGCTGACCAAGGCTGAAATCAAGCAGTGGCCGAAGGGCACGTATCGCTTCACCGACCACATCGACAGCGACGGCTTTTCCGACAAACCGATCCCGATCAACGTCGCCATAACCGTGCGCGAAGATGGAACGCTGTTTGTCGACTACACCGGATCGTCGCCCCAGGTGAAAGGCGCGCTGAACTCCACGCTCAGCTTCACCCATTCGCTGACCTATCTCAGCGTCCGCTGCGTGCTCGGCCGTGATGTGCCCAACAACGTCGGCGTCTTCCGTTGCATCGACGTCAAAGCGCCCGAAGCTTCGGTGCTCAATCCGGTGATGCCCGGACCGTGCGCAGCACGCGCGCTGACAGGCTATCGTGTGTTCGACACCATGCTCGGGGCGCTCTCGCAGATCGTGCCGGATCGCGTACCGGCAGCGGGCGAAGGCGGAAACAGCGTCATCTGCATCAGCGGATTGCGGCCGAACCGGAAGCCATTCATCATCGTCGATATGATCTGCGGCGCCTGGGGCGGACGTCCGGACAAGGATGGTCTGGAAGCCGTGACGAACGCTTCACAGAACCTCTCGAACATGCCGGTCGAGGTGATGGAAGCCGAGCATCCGGTGCGTGTCGAGGAATATGGGTTCGTTCCCGATAGCTGCGGTGCCGGTCACTGGCGCGGGGGTATCGGTGTGCGGCGCTCATACCGCATTCTCGCGCCTGAGGCCCTCCTGCAGATGCGCACCGACCGCGTCGCGTTCCGTCCCTACGGATTGGCCGGCGGCGAGCCGGGAGGTCCATCGAGCAATTCGATGATCCAGAATGGTGAAACCCGGTCGCTGCCCGGCAAGATCACGATGACCGTACCGAATGATGTTGTTATCATCCACGATCAGGCAGGCGGCGGTGGTTTCGGCAATCCGTTGACCCGTGATCCCGCACTGGTTCTCGAAGACGTGCTCGACGGAAAAATATCCTCCGACTTCGCCCGCGACCGGCACGGCGTCGTGATTACCGGCCGCGCCGTCGATCAGGGCGCTACTGAAAAGCTGCGCGCAACATCACGGAGCGCCGCGCATGGAGGCTAGCGCCAGGTCACAATCTGGACAGCAACGAAAAGCCTCCCGCAACCCGGAGGTGAGCCGCGCCAAAATCCTCGACGCGGCCCGGGTGGAATTTGTCACCTACGGTCTCACCGGCGCCCGCGTCGACCGCATCGCGGAACAGGCGGGCGTCAATAAGAACCTGATCTACCATTACTTCAAAAGCAAAGATGACCTCTACCTGGAGGTCCTGGAGACCATCTACAGCGGCCTGCGCGCCAATCAGCGCGACTTTGAAGTGCGCGGCCTGTCTGCCGTTGACGGTATGCGTGGCCTCGTCGCCCACACCTTCGACCACTTCGTCGCGACGCCCGATCTCATCCGCCTGATGAGCATCGAGAACATTCATTATGCGCACTACCTGAAGCAATCGCAGGTCGTGAAGCCACTCTACATTCCGCTGCTGGAAACCATCGAAACCCTGCTCGCCAAAGGGCAAGCTGAAGGCGTATTCCGGCGCAACGTCGATCCCGTTGATCTGTACATATCGATCTCGGCGCTGGCGTATTTCTACTTGTCCAACCGCTATACGCTATCGTGGATCTTCGACCAGAAGTTCGACGACGCGAAACGCCTCGATCAACGACGCGAGCATGTCGTCGACATGGTGCTGGGTTATCTTCAGCACGACGCAAGCGACGACCGGCCTGCGAAAAAGAAACGCCGGCCAGAAGCCGGATAGCGATATCATTTCCGTCCTGATCACACAAAGGGAGTACTGGCGATGAAGAGACGTAACCTCCTGGGACTGGCAGCCTCGGCCATGATGGCTTTGCCGTTCGTCCCAAGCGCCTCGGCGCAGGAGAAACTGAGCGTGCGGTTGGACTTCTCGCCATGGGGCGTGCAGGCCGCGATGCATCTCGCTCAGGACAAGGGTTGGTTCAAGGAGGCAGGTCTCGACGTCGATATTCAGCACGGTCGCGGATCGGGCAACACCATTCAGCTCGTCAACGCCGGACAGGTGGACGTTGGACAGGTTCAGGTCGGCCTGATCGGCGGCGCTCGGTCACAGGGCGCGACCATCAAGTCCATCATGAACTTCCAGCGCAAAACCGATTTGTGCATTCTCGTCGACAAGGACTCGCCGGTCGAAAAGGTCGCCGATCTCAAGGGCAAGACAGTCGTCGTATTCGCCGCCAGCCCCTGGGCGCCATTTATCGATCTGTATTTGAAGTCTGGCGGCATGAACCGCGAGACGGTGAAAGTCGAGTTCGTCGATCCTGCCGCGCTGTGGGGCACTTACACGGCAAAGCGCGCAGACGGCCTGATGTCGACGGTCGGCTCCGCACTACCTGTCGCCGAGAAGCCGCGTCCATCCAAGTGCCTGCTGGCCTCCGATGCGGGCATCACCTTCCCGGCCTACGGACTGGTTGCGCGTGATGATACGATCAAGAACAAGGGCGAAGCGCTGAAGAAGCTGGTGAAGGTTCAGCAGCGCGCTTGGGAACACCTGCGCACCAACGTCGATGACGGCGTCAAGGCGATGATCAATCAGCGCCCGGACGCGAAGCTCAATCCGGAAGTGCTGGCTGGCCAGATCAAGC
>JAFAFW010000033.1 GCA_023423275.1 Pseudomonadota bacterium | reverse complement strand
AGACAGACCCGAAAGGTTTTAAAAAATTTTCCCACCGCACATTTTAAAAAATAATTTCAGCTGACACACATTGGCACATTTGCAAACCGCACCCAGCCCACCCCCCACCCAAAGTTTGAAAAGAGCCAATTTTACCTGCCCTAACAACAAATTCATTTTTTTTTTAAAAAACTTGTTGAATTAAAAAGTTTACTTACTTTTGCGAGTGAATACTAACTAACTTTTTTAATTTAAAAAGTATGCAAGAATTTACAGACAGACAAATTGAGATAATGGAAGCAGCAACAAACAGGATTTCAAAATTTGGAATTCAGAATTTGACCATTAAAACACTTGCCGAAGACATTGGTTTATCTGAACCCGCATTATATCGACATTTCAAAAGTAAAAATGAAATTTTGTTGAGCTTATTGTCGTATTTCAAAAGCGAAATGAAAAACCGCATTCAGTCTCTTCCCTTCAAACCAAACGATACGGAAGGTGATAAATTGAGAGCCATTTTCAATTCACAACTACAAACATTTACCAATAAACCGGCGATTGTCAGTGTGATTTTTGCAGAAAGTATTTTTCATTATGATGAAGGATTAAGTTATAAGGTTTCCGAGATAATGGACTTAATGCATCAATACGTCAATAAGAACATCGAAAAAGGACAAAAAGGCGGAACATACAACAAATTAATAGGTGCATCTACGCTTACCACCATTATACTTGGAGGAATGAGAATGACGGTTTTGAAATGGAAATTATCAGGACATAAATCAAATTTGGTAAAAGACGGAAAAACAGTCCTGAATGGAATTTTAAAAATGATTGAAAACAAATAAATACAATTTAAGCAATGAAAAAAACGATTTTATTAGGAATGAGCGTAATGCTTTTTTGGAGTTGTAACAATACAGGAAAAACAACGCCTTCCGAAGAAACAGAGGTACAGACAGAAAACCACGCAACGCACCAACACGCTGAAAGTGCCGATGCCGTTGAACTCGACAATGGCGAAAAGTGGCTTGTGAATGAAGAAATGAAACCCTTTGTACTGAAAGGCGAAGAATTGGTCAGCACCTATATCCAAGATAATCAAACGGATTTCAAAGCCCTTGCCGAGCAACTGAAAGACCAAAACACCCAGCTCATAAAAAGCTGTACAATGACGGGAAAAAGCCACGATGAATTACACAAATGGCTGCATCCGCATCTTGAAATCGTGAAAACATTGGAAAATGAAACAGATGCCACAAAAGCAAATGAAGTTGTAGCTCAATTACAACATTCTTACAAGGAATATCACGAATATTTTCAATAAAATTTAAGACCATATGATTTGAGGGGACTATTTGTGCCATTAGTATTGATAGGTTTACTAACAGCCTGTACGAAATCAAATAACGGAGAACAGGCTTTGCAAAATCAGATCGATAGCCTGAAAACGAAATTAGAAAATGCTTACAAGCCCGGCTTTGGAGATTTTATGGGGAAGGTGCAAACCCGCCACAGCAAGCTGTGGTTTGCCGGAGTGAACGAAAACTGGGAATTGGCAGAATTTGAAATGCACGAGCTTGAAGAGGTTATCGAAGATATCCGAACCGTTTACCCTAATCGGGAAGAAACACAGTCTTTGCCTATCATCGAACCGAGCCTCGAAACTGTAAACAATGCGATTAAACAACGAGATGCAGAAGTATTTAAAAAAGGATATTTAACACTTACAAATGCTTGCAACAGTTGTCATCAAGCAACAAAAGTGGAGTTCATAAAAATTAAAACGCCTACAATTCCGCCACACAGCAATCAGGATTTTATGAAATTGGTCAACAATGATAGAATAGAATAATAATTTTAAAAAGTAGATTTATGAAAATTAAAAATGTAACAATTGCCGGAACGGGAGTTTTAGGTAGTCAAATCGCTTTTCAATCAGCATTTAAAGGATTTAATGTTTCGATTTATGACATTAACGATGACGCATTAGAAAAAGCAAATGAAAGACTTATTGTCTTAAAAGGGCGGTATGTTGAAGATAATTATGGTACGAAAGAAGAGGTTGACAATGCCTACAATCGTATTTCACAATACACCGATCTAGCAAAAGCTGTAGAAAATGCAGATTTGGTCATTGAGGCAGTACCGGAATTGCTTCCTATAAAACAAGATTTCTACACGAAATTGTCAGCGGTGGCGAATGAAAAAACCATTTTTGCATCCAATTCATCTACGATGACACCGAGTCAGATTGTAGATTTCACAGATCGCCCTGAAAAGTATTTGCATCTGCATTTTGCGAATGAAATATGGAAACTTAATATTGCCGAAATCATGAAGCATGAACGTACTTCAGACGAGGTGTTTGAGACTATAATTGAGTTTGCTAAAGATATTGCCATGATTCCGATTCTACTTCATAAGGAGCAGCCTGGCTATGTTTTAAATACGCTTTTGGTTCCTTTCCTGAAGGCGGCTATGCAATTAGCTGCTGATGGAGTTGCTGATCCAAAAGTGGTTGATAAGACTTGGATGATTTCCACAGGTGCTCCAATTGGACCATTTGCATTTTTAGATATTATTGGACCAAATACGCCGTATAATTTGTACAAAGCATGGGGTGATCAAGGAGATGAGCTATCCGCTAAGGTTGCTGCATGGATTAAGTCGGAATACTTAGATAAAGACAGAATGGGAACGGCTAATGGAAAAGGTGTATATGATTATCCGAATCCAGCTTATCAAACGCCAGATTTTTTAAAATAATATAGTTCAGTAATTGTGCCATCAAAGACGATGGCACAATTTGCAACCTATTCGATCAATCAAAAAAATAACACAATTAAAAATAAATTATGGAAAAAATTATCATCCCAACGGTAAGCGTTTTGGCGACAGGTACTGACTTTGCAGCCAAGCAAATGCAAGCCAATGCCAACGAAGTGATGCCACTTCATCACGCCAATTTAGAATCCATTCTTTTTATTTATGAAGGAGAATGCATCCTGCAAATGAATGACGAAGAACTTTTGCTAAAACCGGGTGAGGCGGTGGTTATTCCACCACTTATCAAGCACCAAATCAAAGCAGTAAAGGATTATAAAGGGATTCATTTTATGCCCAAAGACATCAAGTTTGAGTTTTTTAAAAATGTTTAATGTTTATTTTCAATCTTTATTGTGATATGAGTTTTAAAAGTCAACTTTATGAAGCCAATCCCTTATATCGAATATACAAAGCTGGAGGCAAAACACCTGCGTTCAGACAAGTGGTTTTATATGTCGCATCTCAGCAATGCCTGTGCTTCTGAAGATGCGCACCGAACATCGGCTTATGCTATTTGTCTGCTGAGTGAAGGCGAACTACAACTGGAATCTGATTTGTTCGTGCATAAAACCAAAGCTCCTGCCATCTTTACCCTTGCACCTTCGGCGATTCGGAAATTTACAGATCTCGGGTCAGCCTATGATGCACAGATTTTGTTCTTTCGGAAAGAAGTTTTTTTGGAAGGACAAACGGATATTACTTATTTAGATAAATTTGATTTCTTTGAAAAAACGGGCGAACAAGTAATTAAATTGGATGATGCACTTTTTGGTCAGTTTAAATCTTATTTTGAATTAATTCATCAAAAATCAACTGAAAGCGCACCCCATACTTCGGCAATTATCAGAAGTTTGATTTATATTATTCTCAATGAAATTGATGATGCGCACCAAAAACAAAAGCCAGATATCTCTCACGAAACAAATAAAAATGCACACATACTTACGCAATTTAAAAGTCTGCTTTCGGAGCATTTTATAGCAGAAAGAGAAGTGTCGTTTTATGCCGACAAATTGCACTTGACGCCTAAATATTTCTCAACGCTCATCAGGGAAGTCAGCGGAAAAACTGCTGGTGCCTGGATTAATGAAATGGTTTTACTCGAATCCAAAGTCCGTTTGCAAAACCAAAAACAAAGCATCGCCCAAATTGCTTACGACCTCAATTTTTCTGACCCGTCGCATTTCGGTAAATTCTTCAAAAAACACGTCGGCGTAAGCCCGAAAGAATACAGAGAGGCTTAAGAAGCTTCAAAATCCGACTTCTATACCATTACCCCCTACTTTTGCTCTTCCGATCGGATAGGGCTATTCTTATCTTTGTAATGAGCTCAAAAAGAACTATTAATCATTAAAAAAAGATGAAAATGAAAACAATTAAAATTCAATTAGAAACCCTTACATGCCCGAGTTGTATTAACAAAATTGAAGGGGTACTTAATAAACAAAACGGAGTGGATGATGCAAAAGTCATGTTCAATTCAAGTAAAGTAAAAGTAACTTATAACGAGGAAGAAACCAATCCTAAAGAACTCTCTGAAATAATAGAGAAACTGGGATATCCTGTGTTATCATAATTTATAGTAGCAATGAATATAAACACAAAAACTAGAAATATATTAACCCTGGTTTCCGGCGGATTGTTGTTGGCGGCTTTGACCGTGTACCTGATAAGCCCCGGAAGTCTGGCACAAGACATCATTTTGATTGTTGCCGCGATTTTTGCGGGAGTTCCCATTGCCATCAAAGCCTTTCAAGCATTGCGAATGAAAGCTTTCAGTATTGATTTGCTGGTAACAATTGCCGTGGTTGGTGCAATGATTATCGGTGAATA
>JAFAFW010000105.1 GCA_023423275.1 Pseudomonadota bacterium | reverse complement strand
ATCTACCCCTCCAAGCCCAACCGCATGGTGAATATCGGCATGGTAAACGGCCCCTACTCCTACGAGCCCGGCCGACACGCAGAGTATCCTCATATAAGGCCGGTCAAGTGGCTGACCTCCTTGCCCCGCACCACATTCTCACAAAATGCGCTGAATGAAATCGGGTCAGCAATCACGATGTTTCGTGTTGCCGCGAACGCCGATGAGTTTCTCGCCGCAATGGAAGGCAGAGAATTTGAAGCTAGTGACATCGACGATGTAAGTGCAGAGACAGTTTCAGCACAGGTCGAGGAATCGACCGAGGATTTCATCATCAAGCGCCTGAAAACGTCGCAGACGCCGTATCAGTTTGAGCACTTCATCGCACATCTGCTCAAGTGCATGGGCTATCATTCACGCGTCACACAGGCATCGGCAGATGGCGGCGTGGATATCATTGCGCACCGCGACGAACTTGGCTTCGAACCGCCGATCATCAAGGTTCAGTGCAAGCAAATCCTCTCGACAATTGGACGCCCGGATGTCCAGAAACTGTTTGGAGCGATTGAGCGCGAGGAAAAAGGCCTTTTCGTCACCCTTGGGTCATTCAGCGCCGATGCAAGAACCTTTGAACAGACAAAGCCTAACCTGCGGCTGATCGACGGGTCTGCACTGATCGAACTGATTTATGAGCATTACCACCAGTTCGAGCCGCGCTATCAGATGCTTTTACCCTTGAAGCGCTCCTACATCCCCGGTCCTATCGTTTCCGCCAGCGATTAAACGGCCGTCATTTAAGACACCGTTTGGAAAATCGGCGGCGGAGGTTGTCGCGAGGCTCTGCGTCTGATTCAGGCTCTGGATGTGGACCCATCAGAGCCGAGGGCGCATGGCCCAGATTGCCAAGAAGACGAAGCGCTATCCCAGTGATCTGACCGATGAGGAATGGGATTGCCTAGCGCCCCTGATGCCCAAGCCGGGGCGTCGGGGCCGCCCACGCGAGGTGGATTTTCGCGAGGTAATCAACGCCGTGCGCTACCTTGTTCGGTCGGGCTGTGGCTGGCGGATGCTGCCGATCCATTTCGGGGCATGGCAGACGGTTTATGGCTGGTTCCGGGAACTGGCTCGCAGGTTCCTGTTCCAGACAATCCACGACATCGAACTGATGCTCGATCGCGAGCGCCAAGGTCGGGAGGCCAGTCCGAGCGCAGCAGTGATCGACAGCCAGTCGGTCAAGGCGCCATCGGCAGAAAAGCGTGGGTTCGACGCAGGCAAGAAGGTTGTCGGGCGCAAGCGGCATATCGCCGTCGATACCGATGGACGGCTGCTGATGGTCAACCTGACCACTGCGGACATTTCGGACAGCGCGGGTGCCCAGGCCATCCTCGATGGCATCCGCAAACGCTGGCCCTGGATCAAACATCTCTTCGCCGATGGCGCCTATGACCGCCTCAAGCTCATGGACAAGGCAAGCTATCTGGATTTCGTCGTCGAGGTCATTCGACGCAGCGATCAGCAGCAGGGCTTCAAGGTTCTGCCCCGACGATGGGTCGTCGAGCGGACCTTTGGCTGGATGATCCGATGGCGCCGATTGGTCCGCGATTACGAGAAGCGCATCGACGTCTCGCAGGCCATGATCCTCGTCGCCATGGGCGGCAATCTCCTACGCCGAAACGTTCACCCCTGATTTTCCAAACGGACTCTTAGCAGTCACGCACAAGACTACCTTCACCCGACGATCGCCAGAAGAGAAACGCCGACGCTAACCCGACGGCCAGAACCACAAAAACGCCACTCAAACGTGGAGGTAAGTTTTCAGGCGCATCCGATCCATTTCGACTGCTACTGTTAAGGTAGTTTTGGAATATCAACAGAATCCAGAACACAGGACCTATGGCGCGGCCCAGATGCTTGACGTGGGGAGCAAGCGTCGGTTCCATCAGGTCAATATACCAGATCAAGAACCAAGCGCCCGCGACCATAAAAAAACAGCACTTCAACGGCTTTCGCGAGGACGCTGCGCGCTCGTTCCATTTTTGTCATTCGGGAACTCTAAACCGAACGCTGAATCAGTCAACGTCCGCTAATGGGGCGATTGCTACCGGTCGATTTTTCTTCGCGGAGCGCCAGCTATCGCCGGTAATGTCTCCAAAAGCTGACTGACTAAAATCCACCCTTTAGCGCCGTTCCGAAGACCGAACTCGCGGGGGAGGGACCGAACGGGCAGCATTCGGGGATCAGTTTTCGTTCCCTCCCTCTTCCAACTGGCACATGGGGCGGGGGGCTTCATCTTTCTCCCTCCAAGGGAGAAGGAACGGCAAAAACGGGTCGAAACCTCGCCGGCCATTTTCGGCCCATCAGTCGGCGTCGCTTTCTGTAATCTGGAAGCTGCGGATGTGCAGTTTCTCGCCGGGGCGGCGGATGCGGGTGTGGCTTTTTTGCGGAAGTTCCAGGTCGGCCGTCAGCAAGAATCGTTCGCGTTGCCACAGGCCCGGCGATCCGGCCGCCAGAGCGAGAGGCAAATAGCGGCGCGGGGCCAGCGCTTCGCCGACCAGGTCGGCCCAGGCTACCGGGCGGACATGGCTGGTCGCTCGGCCTCTGCCCACCTGCTCGATCGCGTCGATCCGGCCATCGGGCGTGATGAGATAGCGAAACTCCGCCCAATGGCCCGATGGATTGGCGGGCAGCAGCGCATGTTTGCGCCGGTCGTCGGTCCACAGGACCAGACTGTTACCCTGGGCTTCTATCCGCGGGCCGACCACCAGCAGGGGCGACGCGGAACGCAGGCCCGACAGGCGGCGCGTCAGTTCCTCCTCGGACAGGCCATTTTTCATCAGTTCCAGTTTCGCCAGCATGATTAGCGCAGCGTCCTGATAGGGGCGGATGGCAGGAGCTGTCCGGCTTTTCAATGCGGCGTAGCGGCGTTGCGCCTCGTCATCATAGGCTGGATCGACACTGGCTGCAGTCGCATAGGAGGTGAGGCCGCGAAACAGGGCGAACCCTTCCATCTCGGGCCAGCCCTGGGCGCTCGCTTCCTTGGCTACGCGGTCGTAAAAACCGGTGGCGCTGCGCATCTTGCCCTGACGCAGAAAGACGTCACCAACGCGCATCCGCTGCATGGCGATGCGGCGATCATGCAGGGGCAGCCCGGCCTTGAGCGCGTCGAGCGCATCGATGGTGCCGGTGCGGCTATAGTCCGCCAGCCCCCTGTAGGACGCGACGTCGGCATCGAAGTCGAGCAGTTGGCCGACCTGAACCGGATAATCCCGCTGGTGGCGCTGGTTGCGAGCGCGGGCCTGACGCAGCGTGTCGCGCGCGCCCTGATGATCGCCTGCCAGCAACTGATTTTCAGCGTGGACGGTGGCGGCCTCCATATCTTCGTCTGGAGGGCAGGATCGGGCGAGGCAGGCCTCCAGCGCCGCAGCGCTGGCATCGATGCGCACGCCGTCGACGATCAGCATGGCATCTTCGTTGTCGGCCGGCGATGGTGCAGGGGGCGTCGAAGGGCGAGAGACGGTCATGGATGCCATGATTGTCGGCCGCGTGGAGGCGGGCAGGGCAGCGCCAGTGTGCGCGGCCATCATCATCGCGATCAGCATGGATCCTCCATCGGAGTGTCAGCGGCCGTCGGGGCGACTATGATCCTGCGCCGGGGCGACCGCAATCCGGAAATGCGATCTGGCCTGCCGCCTACGCGGCGCGGAAGAACTGCAGGATCTTGCTGCGGTGGGTCTTTTCCATCACGAAGATGGTGTCGGCCCAGCGCAGCACCTCATCGTCCAGCGGCGTTTCCGCATCATGGTTGGTGCCGGCCGACAGGGTTTCGATGCCGGGATGGTCGGCGAAAATCTGCTCGGCGGTGGGGCTGCGCAGCTTGTTCTGGCTGCAGACGAAGAGATAATGGCGGTCCCGCGCCTTCACTTGCCATAGCCGGTCATGGAGAAGGGGCGGGCCTTTACGCCGGTCGCCCATGTCTTGTTGGGGTTGGCCTGCATGGTGAAGCGCAGTTCGCCGCCAGCGCGGATTTCCGCGTCGGTGATGTAGCTGCGGTCGAGCGACTTGCCGTTCAGCGTCACCTGGCCGACATACCGGTTGGCCTCGGAGAGGCCGTCGGCAATCACGGTGAAGCGCTGGCCGCTGGGCAAGGTCATCTCTGCACGCTCCACGAAGGGGCGGCCGATCACATATTGGTTGCTGCCCGGCGCCACGGGATAGAAGCCCAAGGCGGTGAAGACCAGCCAGGCGGACATCTGGCCCAGATCGTCATTGCCGGCCAGACCCTCGGCCGTGGGCTTATACTGGCTGTCGACGATCTGCTTGAGGCGCTCCTGCGTGCGCCAGGGCTGGCCCGCATAGCTGTAGAGATAGGCGACATGGTGGCTGGGTTCGTTGCCATGGATATATTGGCCGATCAGGCCGGATATATCCTCGGCATGGCTATAGTCGATCTTGCTATTGTCATAGTCGAACATGGCGTCGAGCTTGGCGATGGTTTTCGCGTCGCCGCCCAGCAGGCGGAACAGGCCGCCCTGATCGTGCGGCATGAACCAGCTATATTGCCAGGCATTCCCCTCCGTATAGTCGCTGCCATAGTTGATCGCGGTCGGATCGAAGGGGGTACGGAAAGAGCCGTCGGCCTTGCGCGCACGCAGGAAGCCGGTCTTCGCGTCGAAGCTGTTGCGCCAGTATTGGGCGCGCTTCTCGAAGCGCTGGGCCGTGGCCGTGTCGCCCAGCTGGCGGGCGAGGCGGGCGATGGTCCAGTCGTCATAGGCATATTCGACCGTCTTGGACGCGGCTTCGGGTTCGCGGTCGATGGGGACATAGCCAAGCTTCATATAGTCGCCGAGGCCGCCATAGGGGGCATAGTCGGCGCTGGCGACCATGGCCTTGAGCGCGCCGGCGCAGTCGATGCCCCTGATCCCTTTCAGGCAGGCGTCGGCGATGACCGGGACGGCATGATAGCCGATCATCGTCCAGGTTTCCTTGCCGCCAAACTGCCAGACGGGGAGGATGCCGAAGGGGCTAGTCTTCTGCCCCGCGACCAGCGAGTTCACGAAATCGGCATTCTTCGCTTCGGGCTGGATCAGCGTCAGCAGCGGATGTTCGGCGCGGAACGTGTCCCACAGCGAGAAGGTGGAATGCATGGAGAAGCCCCGGCCATCCAGCGTTCCGGCATGGACCTGATCGTCCGCCCCGCGCCAGCGGCCGTCGGTATCGCTCCAGACGCTGG
>JAFAFW010000085.1 GCA_023423275.1 Pseudomonadota bacterium | reverse complement strand
GTTTTCTTCCGGAATGATGACCGTCTTGATGCCGCCGCGGAGGGCCGCGAGGAGCTTTTCCTTGAGGCCACCGATCGGCAGCACGCGACCGCGCAGCGTGATCTCGCCCGTCATCGCCACATCCTTGCGGACAGGAATGCCGGTCAAAACCGAGATAATCGCCGTCGTCATCGCGATACCTGCTGAAGGCCCATCCTTCGGCGTCGCGCCTTCCGGCACGTGCACGTGGATGTCGCGCTTCTCGAACAGCGAGGCCGGGATGCCGAAATCAACCGAGCGCGACCGCACGTAGGCGTTCGCTGCCTGGATCGATTCCTTCATCACGTCGCGCAGGTTGCCCGTCACCGACATCTTGCCCTTGCCGGGCATGATGGCGCCCTCGATGGTGAGGATCTCACCTCCCACCTCGGTCCAGGCCAATCCGGTCACGACTCCGACCTGATCTTCCAGCTCCGCCTCGCCATAACGGTACTTCGGCACGCCGAGATATGTCTCGATGTTCTCCGCCGTCACCGTGACGGACTTGCTGTCCGAACTCAGGATCTCCTTCACGGCCTTGCGGGCCAGCTTGGCGATCTCGCGCTCCAGGCTGCGCACACCCGCCTCACGGGTGTAACGCCGGATCAGGATCTGAAGCGCGTCGTCCTCGATCTTGAACTCACCCTGCTCCAGGCCGTGAGCCTGCTGCTGGCCGGGAATCAAGTGCTGCTTCGCGATCTCGACCTTCTCGTCCTCCGTGTAACCGGCGAGACGGATGATCTCCATGCGATCCATGAGCGCCGGCGGAATGTTGAGCGTATTCGCCGTCGTCACGAACATCACGTTCGAGAGGTCATAATCGACCTCCAGATAGTGATCGTTGAAGCTGCCGTTCTGCTCGGGATCCAGCACCTCCAGCAGCGCCGAAGCCGGATCGCCGCGGAAGTCCGAACCCATCTTGTCGATCTCGTCGAGCAGGAACAGCGGATTGGTCCGCTTGGCCTTGCGCATCGACTGGATCACCTTGCCTGGCATCGAGCCGATATAGGTGCGACGGTGACCGCGGATCTCCGCCTCGTCACGCACGCCGCCCAGCGACATGCGCACGAACTCGCGGCCGGTCGCGTTCGCGATCGACTTGCCGAGCGACGTCTTGCCGACGCCCGGAGGTCCGACGAGGCACAGGATCGGACCCTTGAGCTTATTGGTCCGGTTCTGCACCGCGAGGTATTCGACGATACGCTCCTTCACCTTCTCAAGGCCGTAATGCTCCTTGTCGAGGACGTCCTGCGCTTCATTGAGGTCCTTCTTGACCTTGCCACGCACGCCCCACGGGATCGACAGCAGCCAGTCGAGGTAGTTGCGCACGACCGTCGCTTCAGCCGACATCGGGCTCATCTGCTTGAGCTTCTTGAGCTCGGCGGTCGCCTTGTCCTTGGCCTCTTTCGACAGCTTCGTGCTCTCGATCTTCTCTTCGAACTCGGCGATGTCGTCACGCTCGTCGGTATCGCCGAGCTCCTTCTGGATCGCCTTCATCTGCTCGTTGAGATAGTACTCGCGTTGCGTCTTCTCCATCTGGCGCTTGACGCGGCTGCGGATCTTCTTCTCGACCTGCAGCACGGAGATCTCGCTTTCCATCAGCGAGTAGACGCGCTCCAGCCGGTCGGAGATCGTCGTGGTCTCCAACACGTCCTGCTTGTCACCGATCTTGATGGCCAGGTGAGACGCGATCGTATCGGCCAGCTTCGAGTAGTCCTCGATCTGGCTGACGGTGCCCAGCACCTCCGGCGAGATCTTCTTGTTGAGCTTCACATAGCTCTCGAACTGCGACACCGCGGAACGCGCCATCGCTTCGATCTCATCCTTGGCGCCGACGTCCTCGGCGACACGTTCGACTTCCGCTTCGAAATAATCCGGATTGTCGGTGTACCGGACGATCTGCGCGCGCGCCGTACCCTCGACCAGCACCTTCACGGTGCCGTCCGGCAGCTTCAGGAGCTGCAGCACGGAGGCGAGCGTACCCATCTCGTAAATGGCATCAGTCGCAGGATCGTCGTCACCGGCGTTGCGTTGCGCTGCGAGCAAAATCTGCTTGTCCGCGCGCATCACCTCTTCGAGTGCATTGATCGATTTCTCGCGTCCAACGAACAGCGGCACGATCATGTAAGGGAAGACGACAATGTCGCGCAGCGGCAGGACAGGATACAGCTCCTTGCCACTGCCCTTGTCTTTGGTTGCTTTGGTCTCGCTCATGTTCTCTTCTCCCTGCGCCCATCACGCGCCCCGAGTTGCCCCGCATCTGGGAATATGGGCTCGCTGCGCCGCATCAAAAAGACGGCACGAACATTTCGCTGGGTTCTAATCCTGCCCGGGTGGCATGGATGGCTAATAGATCCGGGCAGTTGCCGAGCTTTCGCCAATCTCCCCTCACGGCCGAACCGTGATGGCGGTTCGGCGAGACGTTCAATAAACTGACATAAGCGCTTTTGCTGCGCTCTCCAAGATCGCCCGATCGCCATACCCACCTTTCGTCAGGAGAGTAACGCTCAGGCGCTCGAGCCCTTCTCTTCCGCGCGTTCCGTGTAGATCTTCAGCGGCCGTGCGCTGCCTTCGACAACTTCCGGCCCGATCACGATCTCCTCGACACCCTTGAGGCTCGGGAGTTCGAACATGGTTTCCAGCAGAATGCCTTCCATGATGGACCGCAGACCGCGCGCACCGGTCTTGCGCTCGATCGCCTTGCGTGCAATCGCCTTCAAAGCCTCGAGCGTGATCGTCAGCTTGACGTCTTCCATCTCGAACAGGCGCTGATACTGCTTCACCAGCGCGTTTTTAGGCTCGCTCAGGATCTCGACCAGCGCGGCCTCGTCCAGATCCTCCAGAGTCGCGATCACCGGCAGACGGCCGATGAACTCGGGGATCAGACCGAACTTCAGCAGATCCTCGGGCTCGACCTCGCGCAGCACCTCGCCCATGCGCCGCTCATCCGGCCCCATGACGCGCGCACCGAAGCCGATCGACGTGCCCTTGCCACGCCGCGAGATGATCTTCTCCAGCCCGGCGAAAGCGCCGCCGCAGATGAACAGGATGTTGGTCGTGTCGACCTGCAGGAACTCCTGCTGGGGATGCTTGCGGCCGCCCTGCGGGGGCACGCTCGCCACCGTGCCTTCCATGATTTTCAGCAGCGCCTGCTGAACGCCTTCGCCCGATACATCGCGGGTTATGGACGGATTGTCGGACTTGCGGCTGATCTTGTCGACTTCGTCGATATAGACGATGCCCCGCTGCGCCCGTTCGACGTTGTAGTCGGCCGACTGCAGCAGCTTCAGGATGATGTTCTCGACATCCTCGCCGACATAGCCGGCTTCGGTCAGCGTGGTCGCGTCCGCCATCGTGAACGGCACGTCGAGGATGCGCGCCAGGGTCTGGGCGAGCAGCGTCTTGCCGCAACCCGTCGGCCCGACCAGCAGGATATTCGACTTGGCGAGCTCGACGTCGTTGTTCTTGGCCGCGTGATTCAGCCGCTTATAGTGGTTATGCACCGCGACCGAGAGCACACGCTTGGCGTGTTCCTGACCGATGACATACGAATCAAGCACCGTCTTGATTTCGTTCGGCGTCGGCACACCGTCCCGCGATTTGACAAGAGTGTTCTTGTTTTCTTCGCGGATGATATCCATGCACAGTTCGACGCATTCATCGCAGATGAACACAGTCGGGCCGGCAATCAGCTTGCGCACCTCGTGCTGGCTCTTGCCGCAGAACGAGCAATACAGGGTGTTCTTTTCTTGCTGGGCCATTCGATCGTCTCACCCTCGCCGCCAGGCGCTTAGTAACCGACAGTACAACCGACAGTAATTCTTAAGCATTCCTGCGGCCGGCCACGCAGGCGCTGAATCCATTTAGCTGATCTCAGCACGCTATGCGCGTCCGGATCAAGAATGGATTAACAACTCTCTCGCCGCGATGCACATTCCGCGCCACGACTGCCACCCGAAAGGCACCACGGTAACACGCTCGGGAACGGTGCTACGATGTTGGCACATATTGGCCGGATTGCGACCTTTCTCCACATCGGATCCGGCAACATCCAGCCCCCATCGCCCTGCCAGCGCGGATCGGCTGGCAGGAAGACGGTTCAAGCCATGGACCGGTTCCATTATTCCGACCAATCCGCCCGTCCCGGATTAGCCTTTGCGGTCGACGCCGACTTCGAATTCTTCGCGCTTGACCAGAACCCGATCGATCAAGCCAAACTCCTGGGCCTGATCCGCTGTCATGAAATAGTCGCGGTCGAGGGTCCGTTCAATGGTCTCATAGGGCTGGCCCGTATGCTTAACGTAAACCTCGTTCAGGCGCCGCTTCATCTTAACGATATCCTCGGCATGGCGCTCGATATCGGACGCCTGGCCCGAGAAGCCGCCGGACGGCTGGTGAACCATGATGCGGGCGTTGCCCAGCGCGTAGCGCATGCCCTTCTCGCCAGCGCACAGCAGCAGTGAACCCATCGACGCAGCCTGACCGATGCACAGCGTGGCCACTGGAGGGCGAATGAAGTGCATGGTGTCGTAGATCGCCATACCCGACGTCACCACGCCACCCGGCGAGTTGATGTACATGGAGATCTCTTTCTTCGGGTTCTCGGCCTCGAGGAAGAGAAGCTGCATGCAGATGGAGGCGGCGCTCTGGTCCTCGATCGGACCGGTCACGAAGATGATGCGCTCTTTCAGCAGCCGCGAAGGCAGATCATAGCCGCGCTCGCCCCGGGTCGTCTGCTCGACAACCATTGGCCAGAAGGTGTTGGTGAGCTGTTGCACGGGGTCGCGCATGATTTTCATTTCTCCTGTTGGCGGACTCGTCTCGTGTCCGCACGCCGACATAAGCATGTTCGGCCGGAATGCAATATAGGTCGATTTGGGGGACATTACGCCCCCTCGACAGTGCGCCATTCATCCACAGCGGCACATGCCGGACCGCTTGTGCCCGAGATCCGGCTTACGCTTCAGCGTCTTCCGGATCGGGCTTGAGGAGTTCTTCGCGATCGACCTTCTTCTCGGACGGCTTGGCCCGCTCGAGAATGAAATCGACCACCTTCTCCTCGTAAATCGGCGCCCTGAGTTCAGCGATGGCATTCGGGTTCTTTTCGTAGAACTCGTACACCATGCGCTCCTGGCCCGGATAGCGGCGGGCCTGCTCCATCAGGGCGCGGCGCAGCTCCTCCTGCGAGACCTGAATCTGGTTCTTGTCACCGACTTCACCGAGAACCAGGCCCAGACGCACCCGCCGCTCCGCGATCTTGCGGTACTCGGCCTTGGCTTCGTCTTCGGTCTTGCCCTCGTCCTCGAAGGTCTTCCCGGCCTGTTTCAGGCCCTCGCTGACCTGCTGCCAGATGCCTTCGAATTCGCGATCGACCAGCGACGGCGGCAGCGCGAAATCGTGGCGCTTCTCGAGTTCGTCGAGCAGGATCCGCTTCAGTTTTGCCCGCGATGCCTGGTCGTACTCGCGCTTGATCTGCGCCGAAACCAGCTCGCGCAGTTGCGTCAGACCTTCCGCACCGAGCGTCTTGGCGAAATCATCATTGACCTCGGGCTTCTTCGGCGCGGCGACTTCCTTGACCGTGACGTCGAACGTCGCAGCCTTACCGGCCAAGGTCTTTTCCGGGTACTCCTCCGGGAAAGTTGCAGTGACGACCCGTTCTTCGCCGGTCTTGGCGCCCTTCAGGCCATCCTCGAAACCGGGGATGAAGCTGCCCTGGCCGAGAACGATGTTAATGCCCTCGCCCGCTCCGCCTTCGAACGGCGTGCCGTCAATCTTGCCGACGAAATCGATCGTCAGCCGGTCGCCGTCTTCCGCGATGCGGCCCTCTGCGGCCTCATAGCTGATGCTGCGCTCGACGAGCTGCGTGACGGCATCATCGATAGCCTTGTCATCGACGTCGGCCACCAGCCGCTCCAATGGAATGCCGGTGAAGTCCGCGAGGGCGATGTCCGGCAGCACCTCGAAGGTCATGCCGAAGGCCAGGTCGGCCTCACCGGACATCACTTTCTCGATTTCCTGCTGGTCCTCGGTGAGCTCGATCTGCGGCTGGAACGCCGGGCGCTCGTTGCGCTCCGCCAGCGCCGCGCGGCTCTTTTCCTCAATCGTCTGCTGCAGCACCTCGCCCATCAGCGAGCGGCCATAAACCTTCTTCAGATGCCCAACCGGCACCTTCCCCTTGCGGAACCCCTTGAGCTGGACCCGATCCTTGACCTCATCGAGCCGTGCAGCAAACCGCTCGCCGATCTCTCCGGCACCGACGACGACCTTGAGCTGCCGCTTCAAGCCGTCCGAATTCGTCTCAGTAACCTGCATGAACCCGAAACCCGCGTCTTAGTGATCTGATCCGTCTTGCACCGCCCACTGCGGACAAGAGCCTCTCGAAGGGTGGTGCGGGCGGAGGGACTTGAACCCCCACGGCCGAAGCCACCAGAACCTAAATCTGGCGTGTCTACCAATTCCACCACGCCCGCAACCGTACCCCAGGAGGGGTGAACCTTTTGAATTGGCTTACAAAAACCAATACGCGCGGGCAAACCGCCTGCCCATGGCGCCCTCAGGCACCCCGGACCGGCAGCCTCCCCACGCAATTGAGGCTCGCGCGGACATATATCTGGCCAAGTCCCATCAGATCAATGGGTAAGTTGGCGCCCGTGATTCGGGGATGGGCGCTTGCGGGGATCTTGGGACATCACGCCAGATGGGGGACCGCCTGCATGCTTGCCACTTTGAACGTACGACGCCTCGGCGCGCTCAGTGCCGGTTTGATCGCAGTATCTGCCGTAACCGCAATTGCCGCGACGCGCGCACCTTCGCCCTCAAGGGACAAAGTTGCCGTCGTCCACCGCGCCCAGGGTGACGTACGGGTCGCACGCGACGGGATCGCGACAAAACTTGCCGTCGGCGACCCGATTACCCGTCACGACAGCCTGACGACAGGGGCGGCTTCACGCCTCGCCGTTAAATTCGACGACGGCAGCCGCGTCACGCTGGGCGAGAATTCGCTGATCGTCGTGGCCGACTTCATGGCCGAGGAAGGCCGCAAAAGCGGTGCTTTGATCGTGGAATTGATCCGCGGCGCCATCCGTCTGGTGGCCTCGAAACCACGGGAGGCCCCCAACAAACGCGTCGAAGTGCGCACCGCTGCCGCGACGACCCTGTCCTCCAAGGGCGTGGATATGTGGAGTGGTCCGATTGACGGGCAACTCGCCATCGTCGTCATGCGCGGGTCGGTTGGCGTCCGCAATGAAGCGGGTCTCGTCACGCTGACCGGAAAGCGGCGCGGCACCGTCGTATCACACCGACTGCAGCCCCCGGACCAGCCTGCGGTCTGGCCTCGTGCGCGGACCAAGGAAGCCCTTCACACCGTAGCCTTCCATTAGATCGGCCTGAAAGCGTGCGATGGCCGGTCGCTCTCACGACCGGCCATCGAGCAGTGCCCACATGCCGATGAAATAAACGGCGGGAATCACCGCGGCCCACAGGATGCGCTCGTCCGCCTGGATCTCGGGCCAGATCATTGTGCCTCCGATCACGCCAGCGATGAGTAATAGCAAGCGCATCATCGAAAAAACGGCCTTTCGTAACAAATGCGTTTTTTTGGGACAGTCTCGTGCTCAGATAAGGGAGACGTAGCAATTGGCTTGCCAGTTGGTGCCGATCGCCGAACGAGATGCTTTTCGTGAACCGGAATAAGCTTTCCACTCAGCTTGCAGAGGACCGGGTCGATGGTTAGGGTTGCGCCCTTTCGCGACGCACCCAAAACCACGTTGCAAATCCTTCCGGAGGTGCCCCCTTGCAAGTCGCCTCGAGCGTTGCCGCCGCTGTCGGCCATACCCCGCTGATCAAGTTGAGACGCGCCTCCGAGGAGACGGGTTGTACCATCCTCGGCAAGGCGGAATTCATGAATCCGGGCCAATCGGTCAAGGACCGCGCGGCGCTTTACATCATCAAGGACGCGGTCGCGCGCGGCCAGCTCCGGCCCGGCGGAACCATCGTCGAGGGCACGGCCGGCAATACCGGCATCGGCCTCACGCTGATCGGCGAATCGATGGGCTTCCGCTCCGTGATCGTCATTCCCGAAACCCAGTCCCAGGAGAAGAAGGACGCCCTGCGGCTGCTCGGCGCCAGCCTGGTCGAGGTTCCTGCCAAGCCCTACAGGGATCCCAACAACTACGTTAAGTATTCGGCCCGGTTGGCTGACGCCATGGCGAAGACCGAGCCGAACGGCGCAATCTGGGCGAACCAGTTCGATAACGTTGCGAACCGGCTGGCTCATATTGAGACAACAGCGGAAGAGATCTGGGAGCAGACGGCTGGCAAAGTGGACGGCTTTTGCTGTGCCGTAGGTTCCGGCGGTACGCTCGGCGGCGTGTCCATGGGCCTCAAGGCCAGGAACCCGAAGGTGCAGATCGCGCTGGCCGACCCGCCAGGCGCGGCGCTTTACAGCTATTACACGACCGGTGAGTTGAAGGCCGAGGGCAGTTCCATCACCGAAGGCATCGGCCAAGGCCGCATCACCAAGAACCTCGAAGACGTCGTCGTCGACCACGCCTACCGGATCGAAGATGCAGAGACGGTGGCGCTTGTCTTCCAGCTTCTGCAGGAGGAAGGGCTGTGTCTCGGCGCCTCGTCCGGCGTTAACGTTGCTGGTGCGATCCGTCTGGCGCGCGAATTGGGGCCTGGACACACCATCGCGACCATTCTATGCGACTACGGAACGCGCTACCAATCCAAGCTTTTCAACCCGGATTTCCTGCGTAGCAAGAATCTGCCGCTGCCCACATGGCTGATTGATCAGCGCAGCGACATCCCCCCCGTGTTTGCCGATCCCTAGCAAGGTTTTGAGCGATGCCAGCAACCGAACAGCTTTACCGGACCGACGCCTATCAGCGGGACTGCACAGCAACGGTTCTGGCGGTCACCGAGCGCGGCGGGATCGTCCTCGACCGGACCGTGTTCTATGCGTCCGCTGGTGGCCAGCCCGGTGACAGTGGCAACATCGAGGTCAACGATACGCCGTGTCCGATCGCAACCACCGTCTATGACGCCGACAAGACGACGATCGTTCACGTCCCGGCAGAGAATGCCGGCTTGCCGATCGTCGGCGACAGCGTCCGCGCGGTGCTCGACTGGGAAACGCGGCACAAACATATGCGCATGCACACCGCCCTGCACCTGCTGTGCTCGCTGGTGAAGTTTCCCGTCACCGGCGGCCAGATCGGCGCGGATGAAGGGCGCCTGGATTTCGACATCGAAGACGCCAGCGCGGTCGACAAGGATCAGCTCACCGAGGCTCTGAACAAACTCGTGGAGGCGGATCACCCCGTCAGCGAGCGCTGGATCAGCGATGAGGACCTCGAGGCCAACCCGCAACTCGTCCGCACGATGAGCGTTCAACCGCCACGCGGATCGGGCAAAGTACGGCTGGTGCTGATCGGCGAAGACGGCGCGGTCGATATGCAGCCGTGCGGCGGCACACACGTTCGCTCGACGGCCGAAATCGGCAAGGTCGTCGTCAGCCGCATCGAGAAGAAAGGCAAGCTCAACCGACGCATTCGCGTGGCGTTCGCCTGAGCCCAAAGCCACGAGAGGAAACCACCCTATGACTGGCCCCTATCTCGTCGAAACGGACTGGCTCGCAGCGCGCCTCGATGCCCCTGATCTGGTGGTGCTCGACGGATCCTGGCATCTGCCGACCGCCAAGCGCGATCCGCGTGCCGAATACGATGTGGAACACATTCCGGGCGCGCTGTTTTTCGATATCGACGGCATATCCGACAAGACATCTGCGCTGCCGCATATGCTCCCCTCCACCGTCGACTTCGCCAGCCGCATGAAGAAGATGGGGATCGGTGATGGTATGCGCGTGGTGGTTTGTGACTCCGTCGGCATGTTCTCGGCAGCGCGCGTCTGGTGGACGTTTCGCGTCATGGGACACGGGGATGTCGTTGTTCTCAACGGCGGCCTGCCGAAGTGGAAAGCCGAGGGCCGCCCGGTCACATCGGAGCCGGCACCGGCGCGGTCGGAGCGTCATTTCACGCCCCGCTTCAACGCCGCGCTGGTGCGTGATCTGGAGGACATGAAACGGCTGGTGAAGACCGGCGATGGACAGATCGCCGACGCGCGCGGTCCGGGCCGCTTTTCCGGCGCGGAAAAGGAACCGCGCCAGGGCCTGCGCAGCGGTCACATGCCGGGTGCCCGCAACGTCCACTACGCGACGCTCATCAACGCCGATGGCACGTTCAAGTCGCCGGATGAATTGCGTACGGCCTTGGAAGCCGCCGGTGTCGATCCGGCCAAACCCGTGGTGACGACCTGCGGCTCCGGCGTCACGGCCTCGATCGTCAGCCTCGCACTCGCCGTGCTGGGGCAGCCGGATTCCGGCCTGTACGACGGCTCCTGGACCGAATGGGGCCAGGAGGGCATCGGGACTGAAGTGGCGACAGGACCGGCTAAAGATTGACGGCAGTTCGTCGCCCCTGGGTCCCGGCTTGCGCTTCGGCTTTGCCTGCGTTTGCCGGGATGACAGGAAGTGATACGGCTACATAGTTTGTCATCCCGGCCGTAGCGCGAATGCGCGGAGAGCCGGGACCCAGGGGCTAACGGCACCTGTCAGCGCACCATCAACGCTCCGGCAACGGAATGAATTCCTTCTCGTCGCCAGGCACCAGGGCGAAACGCTTTTCTTTCCAGTCTGCCTTGGCGGCATCGATGCGGTCTTTGCTCGATGACACAAAATTCCACCAGATGTGACGCGGGCCATCCATCGGCTCGCCGCCGAGCAGCATCAGCCGCGCATTCGACAGCGCCAGGATGGAGATGCGGTCGCCCGGCTTGAACACCAGCAGCCGCCCGGCCTCGAACGTGTCACCTGAGATGTCGATCTGTCCGCTGGCGATGTAGACGGCGCGCTCGTCGTAATCCGGGTCGAGCGGCAGGATCGCACCCGGCGCCAGCACGGCTTCGGCATAGAAGCTCTCGTGCGGGAACTGGACCGGCGAGCGCTGGCCGTACATCTGCCCCATGATGACCCGGACGCGCTTGCCCTCGCCCTCGATGCGCGGCAGGTCCTCCGCAGCGTGGTGCTCGAAGATCGGCGCCATTTCCTCGTGCGATTTGGGCAGAGCGGCCCACGCCTGGATTCCGAACAGACTGCGCGGTTTCTGCTTGGCTTCCGCCGTCTCGCGCTCGGAATGAACGATGCCACGCCCAGCGCTCATGAGGTTCAGCGCACCCGGACGGATCGCCATGGACGTGCCGAGGCTGTCGCGGTGATAGACTTCGCCTTCGAACAGATACGTGACGGTGGCGAGTCCGATATGCGGATGCGGGCGCACGTCAATGCCGTTGGTCAGCAGGAATTCGGCCGGTCCCATCTGATCGAAGAAGATGAATGGACCAATCATCTGCTTCTTGGCCGACGGCAGCGCGCGCCGCACTTCGAAATTGCCCAGGTCGCGGGCGCGCGGCACGATCACGTGCTCGATGGCGTCACACGACCGCTTGTCGCCTTGGATAGGATCCTGGTCGGGCATCCAGCTCATAGGGGCCTCGCGTTCCACGTTGCGTTGAACGCGAAGTTAGGGGCTCGGGCGGCAAATACCAAATGCCGCCCGCGTGATCGAACCGGGCACCTCAGAACGGGTGGTGCTGATAGAGCATCGTCTCGGACAGCGGCTTGTCCTTGAGACGCAGGAACAGCCGGATTTCGACCGGATCCGAACCCTCGGCCGCGAGATCGAATTGCGCGCGCCAATGACCCGGCACTTCATTCGGCACCGCCTCCGTGAAGACGTGCGATGCCTCTCCGCGCGATACCGTCAACACCGCTTCCGGCAGCGTGCCCGCAGGCAGATCGGCCAGATCACCGCCGAGGAACTCGACGATGAATTTGCGCACGCCCGCGGGGCGTGGCTTGCCCGGTTCACCCCCGCGGCCGATACGGATCGCCACCGTTTTGGCGAGCGGCGCCGGGTTGGGCTCGGCCGCCTGCCAATAGAGCTTGTAATTGAACGCCAGTGTCTTGCCCGCGGTTGCCGGTTCAGACGGCACCCAGGTGGTGACGATGTTGTCGTGAATCTCGTCGTCGGTCGGAATCTCGATGAGCTGGACGGTGCCCTTACCCCAGTTTCCGACGGGCTCGATCCAAAGGCTCGGCCGGCGCTCATAGGCAACACCGTCCTGATAGTGATCGAAGTTGCGGTCGCGCTGCATCAGGCCAAAACCACGCGGGTTGTCGTCACCGAACGCGGACGTGATCGTTTGCGACGGATTGTTGAGCGGACGCCAGACCCGTTCCCCGCTGCCGGTCCACATGTAAAGCCCGTCGGAATCGTGCACCTCCGGACGCCAGTCGATCGCCTGTGGCTTGGTCTTCTCCGAATACCAGTACATCGATGTCAGCGGCGCGATGCCGAGCCGGGTAATGTCGCGGCGCAAATGGATCTCGGACTGAATGTCCATCGTTACCGCGCGCTCGCGGCGCATCACGAACCGGAAGGCACCCGTCATGCTGGCGCCATCGAGCAGCGCGCACACCGTGACCTCGCTCGATCCGTCCTGCGGGGTCTCGATGTAGAAGTGGGTGAAATCGGGGAAGTCTTCGGCCACACCTGCCACCGCCGGATCGACGGCCACGCCGCGCGCGGAAATCCCGTACTGGTATTCATCGCCGATGGCGCGGAAGTACGACGCACCGAGAAACGCAACCCAGTCGTTCTTCTTCCAATCGAGCGTGCCGGTGAGGCGGCCTGGATGGCCGAAGCGGTTCTCTTGGAAACGGAAACCGGCAAAGCCTGCCGTCTCCGGAAGCTTGCGGGCTACGGAATCGGCAGGCATGTCGAAGTATTCCGGCCGGTAGACAACCTCGCGCGCCTCGCCATTGGCGACGACATGCATCCGGATGCCCTTGGGGAAGTAATGACCGAGATGGAAGAACGTGACGGGGAATTGCCCCGGTCCGTCAGCGAACAGCGCATATTCCGGCTTGTAGCGCAGCAGCCCGTGAGCCTGGTAATCAATCTTCTCGACGATCTCCGGAGCCGGCCGCGACGGCGGACTATAGGGTTGCTTCGCCAGGGCGCGAGCACGGTCCTTCAGGGCATCGAATGAAAACGGGGATGGCGTGCCCAAGGTGACACCTGCCGAAGCCTGAGCGGGCCAGCTCAAGCCGCCAGCCATCAACGCTGCCGCCAGTGCTCCGCCCGAACCGACGATCACCTGCCGGCGATCGACATCATCAACCATTGCGCGACTCCGCTCTGCTGAATCCATCCCGTCCTTGGACGGAGGCGATTTGGCAACTCTGAGGCAAAGCTTCAAGCTGCGCCGTGACGCCGCGCATGTGTCGCATCCCGGTTTCAGGCCCGTACCGACATCTCCGGCCGTCTTCATTCGGTGTCGGAGTTGCCGGAACGCATCCCGGCATGCCACATACCATCAGGGAGAGCCATTTGATCCAAGAGGGAATAACGATGTCCAACGTCCTGATCGTCACGGGCGGTAGCCGTGGGATTGGCGCAGCAACTGCGCTCCTTGGCGCCAAACGGGGCTACAAGGTCGCCGTTAACTACAATAGCAACCCGCAGCGCGCCGATGAGGTGGTCAAGCAGATCACCTCCGGTGGCGGAAGTGCCATTGCAGTCAAAGCCGATGTCAGCATTGAAGCCGACGTCGTCCGTCTGTTCGAGACGGTGGACAAGGATCTCGGCAAAGTCACCGCGCTTTTCAACAACGCCGGCATCGTCCTGCCGGTGAAGCCGGTCACCGAATACACCGGGGAAGAGCTCGATCGCTTGTGGCGGGTCAACATCACCAGCCAATTCCTGTGTGCCCGCGAAGCTATCCGGCGGATGTCGACCGAAACCGGTGGCAAGGGCGGCGTGATCGTCAACATGTCGTCCGCTGCAGCCTATATCGGCGGCGTTGGCGGCCAGGAACCTTATGCGGCCTCCAAGGGCGCCATCGATGTCTTCACACACGGTCTTTCCGTCGATCTTGGCCCGACCGGGATCCGCGTCAATGCCGTCCGGCCCGGCCTCATCGCGACGGAGATCCATGACGACATGGGCATCAAGGATCGGGTCAAGACGCTGGCCCCGGTCGTGCCGATGCGCCGGTCGGGGACTGCGGACGAGGTCGCCGAAGCCGTGCTGTGGCTCATGTCCGAGCAGGCGAGTTACGTCAACGGTGCGCTCCTCAATATCGGCGGCGGGCGCTGAGCCCTTCAATCGCACGATGCAGCCTGGAGCGATAACCACGCTGTCGCGTTTGGGCTGTATCGGCGGTCAACTCCGGGATCATCGTCCCGCCGGACCAACAAGGTTGTCTCCAGGGTAGCCCATGAGCCGAACCCGTCGCTGGGGCAAGCGTATACTTGCTGGTTTGGTGCTGCTGCTGGTCATCCTGGCAGGTGCGGCAGGCTTGTTCGCCTACACGAGCGTACCGCCGGTCAGCGGTACGCAGCCCGTGCCCGGACTGGCCCAGCCCGTCGAGATCATCCGTGATGCCAACGCCGTGCCGCACGTTTTTGGCTCCAGCGTCGCCGATCTCTATCGTGGACTAGGCTTCGCACACGCCCAGGACCGGCTGTGGCAAATGGAGACCATCCGCCTCGCAGCCCAGGGACGGCTGTCGGAGGTTCTCGGACCGCGCACGCTCAAGATCGACATCCTGCTGCGAACGCTCGACTTGTACGGCTACGCCGAACGGGCATTCGAAAAATTTCCCCCGCATGAACGTACGCTGCTGATGGCGTATGCCGATGGCATCAATGCCTTCATCGAGCGCTCGACAGGCCTGCTGGAGCAGCGCCTCCCGCCGGAGTTCCTGTTGTTGCGGCACCAGCCGGAACTGTGGCGGCCTGCCGACAGCGTCGCCGTCGTCAAGATGATGGCGCTCAATCTCAGTACCAATCTCGCCTTTGAGATCAGGAGACTGACGCTCGCCGCGCAGGGTCTGTCACCCGCGGAGATCGAAGATATCATGCCGCCACGCGAGGGCGCGCGCGCACCGCCCTTGCCCGACCTGAGGCAGCTCTATCCGCTGCGCCCCCTTTCCGCCGCAGCAACGACCCCGACCCAGACTGCGGCACTGGACGATCTCATCGGCACGGGTGCTTCGAATAGCTGGGTCGTCTCCGGTGAACGCACGCGCTCGGGCCGTCCCCTCCTCGCCAACGATCCGCACCTGGGTCTCACGGCACCGTCGACCTGGTATCTCGCGCATCTGTCCCTCGTCCGGCCGGACACCACGACGGCGAATGCCTTGGGCGCCACCCTTCCGGGGACACCGCTCATCGTGCTCGGGCGTGGCGATACCCTGAGCTGGGGGTTCACCAACTCGGGCGCCGACGTGCAGGATCTGTTCGTCGAAAAGCTTAATCCGGACAATGCTGGCGAGTATCTGACTCCGGACGGCTGGCGGGCGTTCGAAAGCGATCTGATGGAATTCAAGGTCGCGGACGGCAGAACGAAGACCGTCAGGCGGCTGCGTACGCGGCACGGCCCTGTGCTGCCGGCAAATTACCGCAACGTCGGCAACATTCTCCAGCCAGGGTATGTCATAGCGCTGCAATGGACGGCGCTGAGGGACGAGGACGCCTCCATCACGGCCGGCATGTTCGACGAGAAGATCGTTACGGTGTCGGATTACTTCGCTCGTCTTCACCCCTATGTCGTTCCGATACAGGCGGTTGTTGCGGCCGATACCCAAGGCAACATCGGAATGTTCGCCCCCGGCCGCATCCCGATCCGTCATCCCGAAAACATGATGCAGGGCCGCGCGCCCGTGCCCGGGTGGGAGGCGGTCTACGATTGGCAGGGCGACATCCCATTCGATCAACTGCCACGCAGCCTCAATCCGCATCAGGGCGCCATCGGCACGGCGAACGCAAAGATTGTCGGTGACAACTACCCGTATCTCATCACGCACGACTGGGATCCGGATTACCGCCTGCGCCGCATCACGGAGATCGTGATCGATCGCAAGGACCATGACCCGGAAACCATGCGCGCCGCTCAGTTGGACGTTCTTTCCCCGGCCTTCGCTGAGCTGACCCCGCTGATGGTGTCCACCGCACGCCCATCCGCCGGTTCTGAGAACATCGCCGTGCTCGACCAACTCAACCACTGGGACTTGAGGATGCGCGGAGAAGCGGTCGAGCCGCTCATCATGATGGCTTGGCTCAAAGCCGCTGCGCGCGCCGTCTACGCCGATGATCTCGGAGCTGCGTTTCCGATGTTCAATCGCCCGCGCGCCGTCGCGATCACCCGCCTGCTGCGTGGCGAAGCAAAAGGCCGAGACTGGTGCGACAACACCGCAACCGCGCAAAAAGAGACCTGCAGCGAAATCCTCGCGGCTGCCCTGAAAACCGCGCTGTCCGGGCTTGAAAAACTCTATGGGAAAGACCGCGCGAAGTGGACGTGGGGTAACGCGCATATCGCCTTCGGCGAAAATCAGGTGCTGGGCCGCGTTCCCGTGATCGGTCCGTTATTCAATATCACCGTGCCGTCACCCGGAGGTCCCTACACGCTCAATCGCGGTGTCGTGGATTTCGGTGAGGACCTGCCGTTCGCCAATCGCCATGCCGCCACGTATCGCGCGATCTACGATCTGCAGGATATCGACAAATCGCTCTACATCCAGACCACCGGCCAGTCCGGCAATCCGTTCTCGCGCTACTATAGGACGTTCGCGGACGACTGGGCGGAGGGGAAATACATCCCCATTCCCAGCCGCCGGGAGGCGATCACGCGTGAAGCAATCGGAACCTGGCACTTAAATCCGGCTCCCGCGCTTACGCCGTAACACGCAATCAGGCTGCCGCGTTGCGCCATCCCTTGCTGGCGAACATGGCCAGGAACAGCGCAGCTCCGGCCAGAACCATCAGCGAGCCGATGATCGCGAATATCGGTTGATCGTGATACTGCGCGAGCGGCAATCCAAAAAGAAACACAGGCGTACCGATCACGGTCATCCAGAACTGCGGCGCCGCCAGAGGAGACATCCTCAGCGACGGCCAGAGACGATGGGTAAAGCCGAAAAAGCCATGCGATACGAACCCGACCAGGTTCAAGTGCGCATGCAGATGCATATAGCGGAAGTCCTGCGCGATACCCATGCCGATGCCGAGTGCGATTCCGGCAACGAGATAGGCAAGGGCGATCGAGAGGTAAGCAACATCCAAGCGTGCCGTCATGGGGTGTATCCCTGGGGTAGCCTTTCGGACGGCATGACTGGTGCCCCGACCGACCACTGGCTGTCAATGCTCCGCAATCGCCCTAATCATTGCCCGCACGGAAATTGTCAGTACGGTTCGCCACCGGGGAAACGCGGCCGTCGCTTTTCGGTATGCGCGGCAACCCCTTCCCGCAATTCCGGACCGGAGAAGCCCAGGAACTCGAGCGCCAGGGATGCGTCGAACGTCGGACCGGCGAGACGCAGCCAGTTGTTGAGCGCGTGTTTCGTCCAGCGCAGCGCCGCCTGCGGTCCATTCACCAGCCGCTCGGCGACCTGCAGCGCCGTCTCCACGACTTTGTCATCGTCGACCACTTTCGAGATCAAGCCGATGCGTTCGGCCTCCTCGCCGGTCAGCGGTTCACAGGTCAGCAGGTAGTACTTGGACTTGGCCATGCCGCACAGCAACGGCCAGATGATCGCCGCGTGATCACCCGCCGCAACGCCAAGCCGTGTATGGCCGTCGATGATCCGGGCCCGCCGCCCTGCAATCGTCACGTCGGAGACCATGGCGGCGGCAAGACCGGCCCCGACGCACGGCCCTTCGATAGCCGAAACCACGATCTTGGAACAGTTGATGACGTTATAGACGAGATCGCTCGCTTCCTTCCAGATCCGCGACCGCACGGCCCAGTCGTCCGCCATCTGCTTGATCATGTCAAAGTCACCGCCAGCACTGAAGACACCGCCCTCTCCGCGCAGCAGCACCACTGAGGTCTCGGGATCGCGGTCGATATCGCGCCAGACGTCGGCGAGTTCCCGATGACCCGTCTCGTTCAGGGCATTCAGCTTACCCGGATTGGACAGGATCACTTCCAGGATACGCGGACGTGGTCGGGCGAATTTCAGTGCCGTGTAGCGTGCATAGAGATCCGTCATGACTTATCAACTCCCTGAAATGCCGCCGGAATTGCCGACGATCGCACGATCCATGATCTGTGGACTATCACGCCCCGCAGTGTTGCGCATCCGAGACAGATGATGCTTCACCCGACGTGGTAAGAGGCTTTGTGCAGGTTGCAGGTGCGCTCGACTTGGCCTTCGTCGCCGAATTTTCGTATTTGTTCGAAATGAAAGGGGCGGGAGGGTCTCGATTCATGAAGAAGCTGATGATCACGGTCGTGTGCGCCGTGCTTGTGCTGGGTATCGGAGAGCGCGCCGTATCGCTCACCGGCGCCGGATCGTCGGGCTCGGCGAACCCGGCACAAACCGGACGCGCCAACGATGACGTCTGGCCGAAAACCGTCAAAGAATTTCTCGCTGGCAATTATCTTCAGCGCGCCGACGTCGTACTGACCCGGCGTGAATGGGATCCGACGTCGTATTTGATCCGTTGGGCGACGAAATCGCCCTTCTCGCACACCGCGATGGTCTTTACCGGCCCGGCATATGACCAGGGCTATGCCAGCACGTTCGTGATCGAGGCGGCCGGCGGCGGCGTCGACCTCGCCAACTTCGGCGACTACGTGGAGGATGAAGACACGGTCGTTGCGATTAAGCGGCTGCGCCAGGATTGGTTCGATTCCCCCAAGCAGGCGCGTGTCCGCGGTCTGCTGCTGGAAAACATCAAGGCTGAATATAACTACTGGGCGATCGTCCGCATCGCGCGCGACATCTGGTTCGGCATCCAGAAGTCGATCGAAGGCCAGGAGCAGACCGTCGAGGCCTTCCGCGAACGCGAGTGGAAACCGCCGAATTCCTTCATCTGCTCAGGCCTGGTTCAAGTCGGGTTCGTGGAGGCGATTTCAGAATATGTGATACAGCGGCAGCTCCCGCCGTGGGCCCTCAACGCCGTGGTGTTCGACCAGGTTGCCGCAAGCCGCCTGCCCCCGCCCGAGGCCTGGGCCGAAGCGCCGCCTGAACTGATCGACGACGTGGTGCCGACATTCCGCGCCCAGCTTGCGACCGAATTGGAAGCGGTGACGCCGGAAGACATCGCCACCAGCGACAAGCTCGAATGGCTGTATTTCATCCGCGCGGGAAAGGTGCACAAAGTCACCTCCTACGATGAGGTGAAGAAGCTGATCGAGTAGCGATCGGTCCTGCGGCCACGGCTTCAGCGCCGTTGTTTGCGCGATGCTGGATCTTGATTCCAGCTCTGGTCAGTCGTCGGCACGAGCAGGCCAACAGAGCGCAGGTCGGTCCAATGTACCCCGCGCGGCAACGCATCTGGATTTCTGCCTGCGGAGAAATGACGGAGATAAACCTTGACCCGTGAACCGAACGGGTCGTGCGCTTTGGCGCCAATCGCCGCCTCTACCCCGCGGCCAGCACCCTCGCCTGCTCCAGCAACGCGCTGTCGACCTTGACGCCATCGCGGGCCGCGGCCTCGCGCAAAGCCAGGCGGCGGGTGCCCGGCAGGCGCGCGCCCTCGTCACCTTCGATCGCGTCCGCCAGCACCGCGAACCGGTCGAGAAAGGCGTCGGCACCGCCGAATGCAGCCGGATTAATCGCGAGCAGGAACTGGCCGACGCCCGGAGGTGCGCCTTTGTCATCGAAGAACGACGTCGCCTCGAAGGCATAATTCGCCCCCGTCAACGCCACGGCCATCACCTCCACCATGAACGCCAGCGCCGCACCCTTGGCACCGCCGAGCGGCGTCAGCGTACCTTTCAGCGCCTCCTTGGCGTCCGTGGTCGGTGCGCCGTTTTCATCGAAGGCCCATCCCTCGGGGATCTCCTCGCCCTTCTGCGCCGCCACCATGATCTTGCCGCGCGCCACTTGGCTCAGCGCCAGATCGACCACGACCGGCAGTGCATTCCGGCGCGGCGCGGCAAAGGCAATCGGGTTGGTGCCGAACACCGGCCGCCGCCCGCCCCATGACGCCATCGCGTGCGGCGTGTTGCCAAGTACCAGCGCGACGAGCCCTTTCTCGGCCAGGCGCTCGACCGCCCGTCCGGCGACGCCGAAATGATGCGAGCGCACGAACCCGGCAGCGGCCAGACCGCAAGCCCCGGCGAGTTCCGGCAACCGGGTAATGGCTGCATCGAGCGCGGGATACGCGAACCCGTTGCGGACATCGATCAGCAGGCTGCCGGGACGCGTCAGACGAACTTCAGGCACGGCATTGCCGTTCACCTTGCCCGCCTTGGCCTGCGCCGCATAACTCGGCACACGGCTCAGCCCGTGCCCCTTTTGGCCATCGATCTCGGCCTGCGTCAGCGCTGTCGCGACGGAGCGCGCATTGGGCTCACTGGTTTGCGACGCAACAAGCGCCGCGGTGATGACGTCTTCCAGCTCCGCCGCCGTGAGTGTTTCCATCCCAGTCATGAGGTCAGCGCCTTTAACTGTCGCCGGACGTTTTCCACCGTCATCGTGCTGACGCGCATATTGGCTTCCAGCGTGACGCCCGCGACATGCGGGGTGAGAATGACGTTCGGAACATCGCGGAAGATCGCGCCCGTCGCCTTGTCGATCGGCTCGGCGGTGAACACATCGACTGCCGCACCGGCGAGATGTCCTGAACGCAGCGCGTCGGCCAGCGCGGGTTCGTCGACGACTCCACCCCGCGACGTGTTGATGAGAACCGCGCCTTTCTTCATGCGCGCCAATTCACGGGCGCCGATCAGACCGCGCGTCTCCGGGGTCAGCGGACAATGCAGCGTGATGATGTCGGATGTTGCCAGCAGCTCGTCCATCGTCAGGCGCTTGGCCTTTTGCCAGACGGGGCTATCGGCCGGAATGTGTCCGTCATAGGCGACGATCTCCATGCCAAGCGCACGTGCCTTGTCGCCGACAATCTGCCCGATGGACCCGAACCCGATGATGCCGAACCGGCGCCCCGCGTTTTCATGACCACGCGTCATCTCCTCCCGCGGCCACTCGCCGGCCGCCAAACGCTGTGTGCTGAAGAACATCGAGCCACGCGGCAGGATCAGCGCCGCGGCCACAACGTATTCCGCCACCGACACTGCATTCGCACCGACAGCGGGATACACGGTGATGCCGCGCGCGGCGCACGCCGGCATGTCGATATTGTCGAGCCCGACACCCAACCTTCCGACGACCTTCAGCTTCGGCGTCTTCGCCAGCAGTGCCGCGTTGACCTGCGTCCGGTTGCGCACAATCAGCGCAACCGCATCGACCGCCAATGCCTGCAGCTCCTCCGGCTTGGTCCAGAGCCCCGGATCGTGATGCACCGTGTAGTCGCCGTGCAGGACATCGAGAACGCCGGAATCAATGAACTCCGTGACGACAATATCGGCCATCGATCTATCTCAATCCCAAACGCTGTTGCACGTCCGCGAACATTGCAGACTTCAGCTCCATGCCGATCCCCGGCGCATCGGGCAGCCGCGCGTGGCCATCAATGATGGGCATATCATCGGCAAATCCGCCGTAAGGCTGGAACACGCCGGGATAACTTTCTGATCCACCTGTCTGGAGGCCCGCGGCAATGTTCAGCGCGAGCTGATGCCCGCCGTGTGGAATGAACCTGCGCCGTGACCAGCCCATCTCGCTCACCATGTCCAGGACCCGCAGGTATTCCGTGAGCCCGTAGGACAAGGCGGGATCGAGCTGCACCCAGTCGCGATCCGGCCGCATTCCGCCGTAACGCAACAGGTTGCGCGCGTCGATCGCGGAGAACAGGTTCTCCCCGGTCGCGATCGCGCCCTTGTAGCTCTCGGCGAGCACCGCATTGAGCCGATAGTCGAGCGGATCACCCGGTTCCTCATACCAGAACAGATCATACGGCTGCATCGCCTTGCCGTAAGCGAGCGCGGTCTCCAGATCGAAGCGGCCGTTCGCGTCGACCGCCAGGTTCTGTCCGCTCCCGACAACCTCCAACACCGCCTCGATCCGCTTCACATCCAGCGCGAGATCGGCCCCGCCGATTTTCATTTTGACGACGCGATAGCCCTGGTCCTGGTAGCGGCGCATCTCATCCTTGAGGCCGTCCAGCTCCTTGCCCGGATAGTAATAGCCGCCGCCCGGATAAACGAGCACCTTCTCGTCCGCCTTGCCGCCGTTGAAACGCTCCGACAGCAGACGCCAAAGCGGCTGCGCCGCGATCTTGGCCACCGCATCCCACACCGCCATGTCGAGCGCTCCCGCGGCATGCGCCCGATCGCCGTGGCCGCCGGGTTTCTCGTTCGCCATGAACGTGCGCCAGATCGCAAACGGATCGAGATTATCGCGCTCCTTGTCGATCAAGGTCGCCGGCTCGGCGGCCATGATGCGCGGAATGAATCGTTCCCGCAGAATTCCACCCTGGGCATAGCGCCCGTTGGACAGGAAGCCGTAGCCGATCACCGGCTTGCCATCCCGCGTCACATCCGTCTCGACCGCGACGATACTCGCCGTCATGGCCGTGAATGAGATGTAGGCGTTGCGGATTTCCGAGCTGATGGGCGCAGTGGCTTCGCGGATGCGCGTGATTTTCATGAGGCTAGAAGTCTCGCTCTACGTGTATTTCTTCCGCTTTTGCGAGCTTCGATGGCACTCATGACATACGAGCCGCACGTTCTCTTCCTTATAGCCCAGATGCGCCTCGATCCGATCGAGTTCCGGCTGGGCATTCAGCGCCATGCCGCAGTCGAAACATCGCCCATCCTGACGTTTGGACATCAGCGCCTAGAGTTTCCGGCGATGGAGAGGCGTGATCGCTTGCGCTGATTCTCTCGATTTCAACGAGGACGCGCGCTACCAGAGCGCGCGCCTCTTCAAGCTTGTCGGCACTGACGGCCATCTGAAACGCTCACGCACTCCGATAGAGCTTCGTCATCACGAATTCGCGATGGCCCAGCGCCTCGGCTGCGGTCAGGCGACCATTGGCCGTACGAACGATCATGTCGATCAAGGCATCACCTGCGGACTCGAGCGTCTGATCGCGGCGCAGGATGCCGGTCACGTCGACGTCGATATGCTCGCCCATCGTGCGCACCGTCTTCGGGTTGCCCGAGATCTTGATCACCGGCAGGATCGGGTTGCCGATCACGTTACCCTGGCCGGTCGGAAACGTGTGCACCACGTAGCCGCCCGCCGCCATCAGCGTCACACATTCAGCCGCCGCCGACGAGGTGTCCATGTAGTAGAGACCGGGGCCTTTGGCCGGGGTCTCCGCCGGCTCCAGCACATCGATATAGGTGCAGGCGCGGCCGATCTTCTCCAGATTGCCGAGCGCCTTTTCCTCGATCGTCGACAGGCCGCCGGCGATGTTGCCCTTGGTCGGCTGGCTGTCCGACAGGTCATCGACTTTGTGTGCCTCGATGACCTCGTCCTGATAGGCCTTCCACATCCTGAACCACTTCTCGCCGATCTCCGGTGTCGCGGCGCGGGCCTTGGCAATATGCTCGGCGCCGGTGATCTCCGTGGTCTCGCCGAAGCAGCCGTAAATGCCTTTCGGGATCAGCTTGTCGTACATGTTGCCGACGGTTGGGCAGGAGGACAGGCCGGTCGTGGTGTCGCTCTCGCCGCACTTGGTGGACACCCACAGGTCGGCGATATCGCACTCCTCGCGCTGCAGCTCGGAGGCCCATTGCACCATCTTCTTGGCCTCGTAGGACGCCTTGGCGATGGTGGCGATGTCGCCATGTCCCTCGATGCCGAAACCGACGACCGGTTTACCGGTCTTGGCGATGCCGTCGACGACCCGGCCCGTCCAGCCGTCCTCGATGCCGATCACGACGACGGCGGCGACGTTGGGATTGCTGCCGATGCCGATCAGCGTCCGGAAATGCAAATCGAGGTCGGCGCCAAATTGCAGCCGCCCATAGGAATGCGGCAGTGCCAGCGTTCCCTTGATATTGTTGGCGACCGCCTCACAGGCGGCATTCGACAGGTCGTCCAACGGCAGAATAACAACGTGATTGCGAACGCCGACCCGGCCGTTTTCACGCCGCCAGCCATTGAAGCGCAGATTGGATTGCACAGCGTCGTTCTTTTTTGCAGCCATAATGATTTCCTCCCGGGGACGCTTACCAGCGCTTCGTCTTGAGATTATGGACGTGAACGTGGTCGCCCGGTTTTGCGGCAGCAACCATTCGGCCGATATCCTCGCCGTACTTGATGACCGTATCGCCATCCTTGAGCGCGGCGAGCGCAACTTTATGGCCGATCGGAATATCGTGCGTCGCAACGATCTCGGTCGTCGTGTCGTTTTCCGTTATGACACCGAGCATTTTTGTTCCGGCCTTGAGGCCCTCTACGACGACAACTCCGACGTTATCTTTCGGACTATGAACGAGAAAATGCGGAATATTGGACACTTTCGCTCCCCGGATGATTGGCGGCTATCGACCAAAGGCCGCTTGTGTGAACCTCTGGTCTTTATAAGATACAGGTTCGGCCGTAAACGGCCCGATTGCAATGCAGAAGCAAACGGCCACGCGGAGGATGGCCCATCGGTAGCCCGGCCGCAGGCAGCAAGCCGGACGCAAACACCATCCCGCTGTCCAAACACGATAAGACTTTCGGAGGAAACGTAATGCCCAACTCACTTTGGAGCAGGCGCGGTGTCGCGAGCCTGCTTGCCGTTGCGTCGCTGGGCCTGTCCGCCACGGCATTCGCGCAAGGCTATCCTACGAAACCCATCACGTTCGTCGTGCCGTTCGCGGCCGGAGGGCCCACGGACACGATCGCCCGCGTCGTCGGCGAACACCTCGGCCGCACGCTGGGCCAGCAGATCGTGATCGAGAATGTGGCCGGCGCTGGCGGTACGACCGGTTCAGAGCGTGTCTCGAAAGCGGCCCCCGATGGCTACACGATGCTGCTTCATCACCAGGGCATCACAGCGGCTCCGGCCCTTTATGACAATCTGCGCTACGATACGAAGACCGCCTTCGAGACTGTCGGCCTGATCAATCGCGGCCCGATGACGGTCGTCGGTAAAAAGGCACTTGAGCACAAGACCGCGAAAGAACTATTCGACTGGATGGTGGCGAACCCCGACAAGTTCACGATGGGGCATGCCGGTGTCGGCTCCAACTCGCACGTCTGCGGGCTGCTGATGGAGAAGGTCCTCGGCAAGAAATTCACGTTCGTCGCCTACCGCGGCACCGGCCCGGCCATGAACGACCTCGTCGCCGGGCAGATCGACGTCATGTGCGATCAGTCCACGAATGCCGTTCCGCAGGTCATGGGTGGAACGATCAAGGCCTATCTCGTCACCGACACCGAGAGAATCCCTTCAATCAAGGATGTTCCGACCGCGGCGGACGCTGGTTATCCTGACATGACGATGACGCTGTGGAACGCCATCTACGCGCCCAAGGGAACACCGAAAGAGGTGATCGACAAGATGAACTCCGCATTGCGGGTTGCGCTGAAAGACCCCGCGATCATCGAGAAGTTCGCCACCGTCGGCACGACAGTGTTTCCGGAAAGCCAGTGGACGCCGGATGCTCATCGCAAGCAGTTTCTCGAAGAGCTGGACCGGCAGGCCGCGCTGCTGAAGAAATAGGGCCCCCCCCGTCATCCGAGGCACTGGGACGGAGCCGCAGAGACGTCGGCTCCGTCTCCATTTTGGCTCAGCCGGACCCGCGCGCGATACTGCACGTGTGCGCCTGCCTCTTCTATCTTGCGTTTCGTGCGACTAATCTGGCGGCCATGACACCATCAATCCTTTCACTCCAGGGGCGGACCGCACTCGTTACAGGCGCTTCGTCCGGTCTCGGGCGGCACTTCGCCCGCGTGCTGGCCGAGGCGGGCGCCCGCGTCGCCGTCGCGGCGCGCCGCAAGGACCGGCTGGACGAGCTCGTCGGAGAGATCAAGGGGAAAGGCGGCGATGCGATAGCGGTCCCGCTCGACGTGACGGATCCGGCCAGCGTGCGATCCGCCTTTGACGCTGCCGAGGCTGCGCTCGGCCCCGTTTCCGTCCTGATCAACAACGCAGGTGTGCCGTCGAACACCTTCTTTTCGAAACTCACCGAACAGGACTGGCGCAGCGTCCTCGACGTCAACCTCGACGGCGTGTTCCGCGTCGGGCAGGAAGCGGCAAGGCGCATGTCGGCGGCCGGAAACGGCGGCTCGATCGTGAATGTCGCGTCCGTTCTCGGCCTCGGTGTTCTCAAGGCCGTCGCCCCCTATGCCGCCTCCAAGGCTGCCGTCATCCAGCTCACCAAGTCCATGGCGCTCGAACTGGCGCGCGACAAAATACGCGTGAATGCGTTGGCGCCTGGATATGTGGTCACGGAACTCAACGAAGGGTTCTTGACCAGCGAGGGCGGGCGCAAGCTGCTGTCGCGCATTCCGTTCGGCCGCGCCGCCGACCCGTCTGAACTGGACGGCGCTCTTCTGCTGCTGGCCTCCGATGCGGGGAGCTTCATCACCGGCACGGTCCTGGTGGTGGACGGCGGCGCACTGTTGTCGATGGGTTGAGAGAATGACATCACCACCCCGCGCCCGCACGCTCAACCCCGACGACCTGCAGCCGCTGGAAGTGTGGCTTGCCCGCGAACTGGGCGCATCATCGGTCCGCATGATGGAAGCGGTCCGGCTCGGCGGCGGCGCTATCCAGGAAAACTGGCGCATACGGGTCGACGTCGAGGGCGGTCCGCATGAAGGCGCGCATGACTGGGTTCTGCGGACCGATGCCGTCGCGCGCCTCACCGTCAGCCTCGACCGCGCCGGTGAATTCCGCGTTTTGAAAGCCGCGCACGCGGCCGGCGCCAAGGTCGCGGAGCCGATCCTGCGCTGCACCGATACAGCCCTGATCGGCGCCCCGTTCCTCATTCAGGCGTTCGTGCCCGGCAACGCCCAGGCGCGGCGTATCGTGCGCGACCCGGAGATCGCCACGTTCGGTGACCCGCTTGCGGAACAACTCGGCCGGGAGCTGGCCAGGATCCATCGCATCACGCCGCCGCGTGAAGACCTGAGTTTTCTGCCCATTCCGCTGCTGGCGCCGGGGCGCAACGAGGTGGCCCGGCTGCGCGGCGCCCTGGACGACGCCGGCGAGCCTCGCCCAGCGCTGGAATATGTATTGTCCTGGCTCGATGCCCACGCGCCGAAGCCCGAGCCGATGTGCCTCATCCACGGTGATTTTCGCAGTGGGAACTACCTGGTGTCGGGAGGCCAGCTCGGCGCCATCCTCGACTGGGAGTTCGCGCACTGGGGGGACCGGCACGAAGACATCGGATGGTTCATGGCCCGCTGCTGGCGCTTCGGCAACGACACCAACGAGGCCGGCGGGATCGGCAGCCGCAGCGCCTTCTATCGCGGCTATCGGAGCGAGGCTGCCCTGCCGATCGAGGAAAGCGTGATCGCCTACTGGGAGATCATGGCCGCCGCGAAGTGGGCGACCATCGCCGTGCTGCAGGGTGACCGATATCGCAAGGGCGGCGAAGACTCGATCGAGCTGGCTTTGACCGGCCTGATGGCGCCCGAAATGGAACTCGACGCCCTGGATGGCATTTCAGCGCTTGCGGATTCGGGAGATGCGCGATGGCAGTAAAGCGAATTGCCGCCGAAACCCTCATCGAGCTGGCCATCAAAACTCTGAAGACCGAGTTGCAGCCCGCACTCTCCGGCGACCAGCGCTACACCGTCGCCATGATCGCCAATGCGCTCGATATCGCACGCCGCGAGATCATCACGGACGGCGAAACGGCGCATTGGAAGCTGCTCGACGACATCTATCCCGAAGGCGAAGGCACCATGAAGCAGCTCGCGGCCGACATCCGGTCCGGCAAGGTGAACGCCCAAGCCAATCCGGATCTCGCCAGCCGCCTCAGAGCCGTCGTGATCGAGGAGTTGGCGGTCCGAAATCCGCGTTTTCTCAAGGCCCGCGGCGACGCTCATTGAGGCCAGCCGACAGAGGCCGATCGTACGAGGTCAAAGCCCATGGATCACGAGCGGCCGGAATTGAGGAAGCGCGCGGCGAATTTCGTGCCGCTCACCCCGATCAGTTTTCTCGCGCGCTCCGCCCAATTCTTCGCCGACCGGACAGCCGTGATCCACGGCGAGCGGCGCTTTAACTACGCCGAGTTGTTTGCCCGGACGCGCCGCCTCGCCCATGCGCTCGAACAGGCCGGTGTGAAGCGTGGCGATACCGTTGCGATCCTTGCGCCGAACACGCCTGCCTTGCTCGAAGCGCATTACGCGGTGCCGATGCTCGGCGCAGTGCTGAATCCCATCAACATCCGCCTCGATGCAGCGGCGATCGCGTTTTGCCTCGAACACGGCGAAGCCAAAGTGTTGCTGGCCGACCGGGAATTTGCAACGCCCGTCGCCGGCGCGCTGGAACGCCTCGCGCAGAAACCGCTCGTCATCGATATCGCCGACGACGAAGCACCTGATGCCGTCGCGTTCGGCAGCATGGAATACGAAGCGTTCCTCGCACGCGGAAATCCGTCATTCGCCTACCCTGGCCCCGACGACGAATGGGATTCGATCTGCCTGCTTTACACCTCCGGAACGACGGGCAATCCGAAAGGCGCCGTCTACAGCCACCGCGGCGCGCACCTGAACGCACTCGCCAACGCGCTCACGTTCAAGCTCGACCACGACAGCCGCTATCTGTGGACGCTACCCATGTTCCACTGCTCGGGCTGGACCTACACGTGGGCTGTGACAGCGGCCGCGGGAACGCACATCTGCCTGCGCCGGATCGAGCCGAAGCGCATTTTCGATCTGATTGCCGCCCACGGCGTCACCCATATGTGCGGCGCACCGATCATTCTCAACACGCTCGTACATGCGCCCGCAGAAGCCAAGCGTCCGATCACGACGCGGCCCAAGGTCATGACGGGTGGAGCAGCCCCGCCGTCCGCGGTCATCCGCAACATGGAGGCGATGGGCTTTGAGGTCCTGCATGCGTACGGAACAACGGAAAGCTACGGGCCCTCGACCACCAGCGTCTACATGCAGGAATGGGAGACCGGATCCCCTGACGAACGCTACGCACACATGGCAAGGCAAGGGCTGCCGCACGTGCTGATCGAGGACATGATGGTCGCCGATCCGCAGACGCTCGATCCTCAACCACGGGACGGCGAAGCCCTCGGCGAGATCATGCTGCGTGGAAATACGCTGATGAAGGGATACCTGAAAAATCCGACTGCGACGGACGACGCCTTCGCCGGCGGCTTCTATCATTCCGGCGATCTCGCTGTCTGGCACGATGACGCTGCCGTCGAGGTCAAGGATCGCTCGAAGGACATCATCATCTCCGGCGGCGAAAACATTTCATCCCTCGAGATCGAGGAGGTGCTCTATCGGCATCCGCAGGTGATGGAAGCCGCGGTCGTCGCGCGGCCCGATCCGAAATGGGGAGAGAGTCCGTGCGCGTTCGTGACTCTCAAGCCGGACGCGCCTCCCGTAAGCGCGGAGGACGTCATTGCGTTCTGTCGCGCGAACATGGCGAGTTTCAAACTGCCGAAAACAGTGGTCTTCGGCCCGTTGCCGAAGACCTCGACCGGTAAGATCCAGAAGTTCGTCCTGCGCGATCGCGCCAGGGAGTAATCTCCCTGACGCCGATCTGTCTTGACGCTGCTCCAATGCTGGCGCGGCGACGTCAGGCGGTCTTGGGCAGCGATCCCGACAGCATCATGAACGAGATGCCCATCGCCAGGAAGTTGATGCCGACCACCAATCCGAGGACGAACAGCGACGTCTCCGGCATGCCGGACGCGATGACCAGTCCGGCTGCAACGCTGATAAGTCCGGAAACCAGCATCCAGCCCCAGCCCTCCTTCGGGCGCATGTCGAAGGAGAACTTCATCTGCACCGCGCCGTCGACCAGGAATACCGCCGCCAGCATCAGAGTCAGAAAGACCATGCCGACGCCGGGATGCGTCAACAGATAGACACCAATACCGAGCTTCAGGAGGCCGAGCAGCAGTTCACCGAAGAACGGGCCAGTGCCCTCGACGGAAAACGCGCTGTAGATGGTGATCAGTCCGGCAAACACGAGAATCCAGCCAAACATCAGTTCAACCGTGAGCGTCGTGAGGACTGGGAACAGCAGGGCCAGGATCCCGACCAACGTCAGGCCGAGGCCGGCCCAGAAAATGTGCGACCGCTTGCCTGCCAGCTTGGCGACCATATTCTCCGCCATTTCGTTGGCGAGCGGCCTTGAAGTTGAGATATGTCCAGGTGCGGTTGCGTCTGCCATGATAGCCCTCCGAGTTGCTTCACGACATAAAACGCAGATGAACGGCAGTGGTTCGATGAAATCTACTTTAAGGTAACTTGGTGAATACCACTGTTTCAGCTCATGCCAAAGATTAATGCGAATTAAGAGCGCGGCGAGAGCTTCCAGCCTGCGGCGGACGCCTCCTGTTCGCTGCAGAACCAGCGCTCACCGCGCCGCTCGCGGATACGGATGCGGGCATAGTCGTCGGCCCCCGGAAGCACATAGTATTTGCGACCCGAAACAACCTGCCCTTTGATCGGGCATCCGCCCGGGGCCGTGCGCTTGGCCTCGTCCCAAGCCTTCTGCCGGGTTTCCGCAAGCCGGGCACGGTACTCCGATGGGCGCTCAGCCGCTCCGCGCCAGAGGCCCCGCTTTTCAGCCTGCGCGTCTTTCTCCTGAGTTGCATACGCTGAGAAGAGGCCGGCAACAGCGAACACATTGCCGTCTCGAACGAGTTCCTCAGCGATATCCTTGTCATTAACGGTGCATGTCCCGACAGAGCGCCCTGCATCATCGGTGCCGCCGCTGAGACTGCAGCGCACAGGCCCGCTGCCGACCGCGCGCGCCAGAGCCCGACGCGCATCGTCACCGCAACGCCAATTCCGGTTGCCAGGCCGGCTGCAGCGCTGACCGAGCTCCGGAGCCTCGATGCCGGACAGGTGCACGAGCCGCCCCGCCACGCGGATGGTATCGCCACTCACCGCACGCGCGCGTCCTTCGATGACGCGTGATCCAAAGCCCGGGATCGCCGGAAAACTCGGCCCGCCCGACAAGCCCGCGACATAGCCGGTTCCCTGCCAAACGGACCATCCCGCGGCAGCAACGCCAGCACACACAAGCAGCGATGCCATGGCGAAGCCGGCGACCCGGACCGCGCGGTTGCCTGGAAGGCGCAGTCTCCGCACCCGGTTCTTCACCCGGGATGCCGTCGCAGGCATCCACCGGAACGAGACCAGCCGATAGCCGAGCAGAAAAGGCAAAAGAGCGAGAAGAGCCGCGACAACCGCCACTGACGCAGCGATGAGGACCGCCGTCGTTGCGCGTCCGTGCAACCAGCCTTGAAGAACGACGAGACCGGACAAGAGCGCGATCACCGCCAGCGCCGGTTGCACGCCTTTCCACATCAGGGGGCCGCCCGCGGCCCGGTCGATCGCATCGATCGTTCCGAACCAGCCGCGGACAAGCGCCGGTGGAACCGCCTTGCAGAATCTGACAATGGCACGCCATGTCCAGACGGACGCCTGAGAGAGGCTGCGGCCTGCCACCTGACCGGCGTGGACAATTCCATCCTTCGCGGCCGTCAGCCCGCGCACGACACTGTCGCGAACCGCGATCGCCGAACGCATGATCGCGGACCTGGCAGCCGTCGAAGCGGACTTCGCGCCTTGCTCCGCAAGAGCCAATCCCGAGCTACCGGCAGCAGCGCCCGCGCGCCCTACTTCCTTGATGCCATCGACGGCTGCGACTTTGGCAACCTCGATGCGCCGCCGTCTATCCTCGCGCCTCAGCTTGATCGTGGTGCGGACGTGCTGGTGCCATTCGAAGCCGTCGCTCTTCTTCCGCCAGAATCTCATACCTCCCCCCAGGGAACGAATACGGGTACCAAGCAGCCTCCGACCGCCGCCAGCGCCCTACGAACGATTCGCGGACAAATTGTGCCGTAACATCATGGCCATGCCGAGTCCCCCCGGCCGCGGCTGTGCATCACTTGCGACGCGAAGGCCCCGCGGGTCATCCGGTGCTCCGACGACCGTAGATCATCAGCACGCTCGCGTGCTAGCTTCGCGCGCAATCGGGGACGATGTCGACCGACAGTCCGCCCGCACAAAGAAATCGCGCAGGCACTCAGGACATTCCTGTAAGCGCTTGCACCAGGAGGAACGACCAGGAATGGCCAAAGCCGGCGCATTGTCTCAATCCGCCTGGACCGGTGCGGAAGTGTTGCTGCTGACGCAGGTTTCGCTCGCCCACTTCGTCAGCCACTATCACATCATAACGCTGCCCGCGCTCATCCCGCTGATGCCGGGGTACATGAACGTCAGCCTGATCGATCTCGGCGTTGCGTTGTCGGTGTTCAATATCGTTCTTTTTCTTTCGCAGACGCCTTTGGGCTTCATCACCGACAAAGTGGGCGCCCGCACCGTGCTGCTGTCCGGTCTGCTGCTCGGCGGACTGAGCTTTTTGCTGATGACGTTTCAGAGTTCCTACGCCTGGCTGCTGGTCGCGATGGTCGGCGCCGGTCTCGCGAACGGCGTCTATCACCCCGCGGACTATGCCCTTCTCTCCAAAGGGATCTCTCCGGCGAACATGGGCCGCGCGTTCTCGGTGCATACGTTTTTCGGCTACATCGGTGCCGCATCCGCGCCAGCAACGCTGTTGTTCGTCGGATCGTACGGCGGCATCCCGTTGGCGTTCGCGCTGGCAGGCACCATTCCGATCGTGGTTGCGCTGATCATCGTGCTCACCGGTGCGCGCGCGTCCCCCGTCAGTGCCGTAAGCCGTCCGGGATATGCGACAGGAGCAGTCTCAGTACGCGCGCTGCTGACACCGGCCGTTGCATCCCTCACGCTGCTGTTCGTGGCGTTGGCACTCAGCACCTACGGCATCCAGGACTTTTCCGTCACGGCCTTCGTCACCGGCTACGGCGTCAGTTTGCCCGTGGCGAATGGAGCGCTGACGGCATTCCTGTTCTCGAGTGCCTTCGGCGTTCTGGCCGGCGGCATCCTCGCCGATCGCACGCGCCATCATGGCTATGTCGCGACCGTCACGATGTGCCTTGCGGCGTGTATCGTCCTGTTCATCGCGTTTGTCGAAGTGCCGGGAGGCGCGCTTGTCGTCCTGCTGGGTACGGTCGGGTTCCTGGCCGGAGCGATCGCCCCGTCGCGCGATATGCTCGTGCGATCGGTCACGCCGCCGGGTGCCGAAGGCCGCATTTTCGGGATGGTCTCGACCGGCGCTTACATCGGCGCTGCCGTTGCCCCGCTGATCTATGCCTCGCTGCTCGATGCGGGTCTGCCGCCCGGCGTCTTCATCGTCACCGCGGCGTTCATGGCGACCACGGCGGTCATTACTGTCGTGCAGGAGCGCACCATGTCGCGACGGTAAGTCCGCGGCGCCTCACTGAGACGGCGCGAGTTTCGTCATCGACCATTCGCGGATGATGCCGCCGTCGCCAGCCGCCGCAAGACGCTGACCATCCGGCGCGAACGCAACGGCTTTGAACGCGCCTCCCGAGCCGTTCAGCCGGCGCAGCAGGCGTCCGCGACGGAAGTTCCAAAGCCGCACGGACCCGTCATCGCTGGCCGAGGCGAGATAGTCACCCGACGGCGAAAACGTTAGCCCGGTGACGCGCTTGCCATGCCGCGGCAGGGTCCGGTAGAGCCGCCGCGACGCCGTAGACCAAAGCCGAATGGACCCATCGAGGCCGGCTGACGCCAGGAAACGGCCGTCGCTTGAAAACGCCAGTGCCGTCACGAAATCCCGATGGCCGCGATAGACCCTGACCTCGCTTCCCGACGAGGGATTCCACAGCCGCACCTGACGATCCGCCCCGCCCGAGGCGATGTATCCGCGCGGCGTGTAGGCCACGGCTTGCACGGGGCCTTCGGATTCCATCACCGTGACCGGCGCGCTCGGGCTCGCGACATCCCAGATCGAGACCGTCCAGTCATGCGCGGACGCCATGAAGCGGCCAGGCTCGCCGAGAAAAGCGACGGACCAGACACTGGCGGCGTTGCGGCGGAACTCGCCGATCCGCATACCGTTGTCCAGATTCCACAACATCACCGCACCGTCTTCATGGCCCGTCAGCGCCTGCCGCCCCTGGACCGCGAGTGACGTCGGCCGCGCGCCGCCAAGCGAAATGGTGCGAATTTCGGAAGCGCGGTCAGCATCCCACAGTTTAAGGGTGCCGTCGGCGCCAACGGTGACCAGGGATCGCCCGTCGCCGGAGAAATCCAGCCCCAGCACCCCGCCTGGATGTGCCATGACTGCGCGGGGAGGCTCTGCCTCGCGCGTTTCCTGCACATTAGGAACCGCTGCCGTCGATACGGCATTTCCCCGGACACTGAAGCCGGGCAGCTTGTCCTGCAGGCCGACAGCGAGCGTGGCGATGGCGACACCGACCACCAGCTTGACGCCCAACGGCCACCAGCTCCGCTCATCGCCCGTTCGCACGCGGCGTGGCCGAGCCTTCTTTTTGCTCTCCGCCTTGGCCACAACGGGCGGCTTTGCCTTGGGCGCCACCACCTTTGCCTTGGCCTTTTGTTTCGGTTTGGGCTTTGGCAGGACGACGGTCGGCGCGAGCGCCTTGACCGCATCGGGTGCGGGCGCGACCGCATCCACATGATCCGTGACGATGGCTCCCGGAGCAGCCGATCCACCCGACTTCTGCTTCAGCCGGTCGATGTAGTCGAGCAACCCGCCCTGCGCACCCGGCGCATCGGGAGGCGGCGGCACCGGGCTGTTGAGAGCTACCGTCGCAACGTCCGCCGCGGCGGCAACGTCGTCCTCCTTGGGCCGCCGCGAAATCGTTCGCTGCAGCCAGTTCGGCTTACGGGGTTCCGGCGCCAGAAGTGCGCCGCGCCATTCCGCGACCGACTGCGGCCGCTTCTCGATGTCGAGCAGGAGCGCGCGGTCGATGGCCGCCAGGAAACCGGGGCGATATGAACTCAAGGCTGCTTCACGCGCCGGGATGATCTCGTCCTTCACGACACGCGAGGGGCTGTCCGGAGGCCGCTTGCCCGTGATCGCGTGATAGAGCGTGGCGGCCAGCGCGTAGATATCCGTCCACGGACCCTGCTGACTGCCAATCTCAGCATACTGCTCGTAAGGACTGTAGCCGGGCTTCACCAGCGCGCTGACGGTGCGGGAATGCCGCGCGATGTCGCCGCGCGCCGACCCGAAGTCGATCAGGACCGGTCCACCGTCAGGCCGCACGATGATGTTGTCGGGTGCGATATCGCGATGCAGAAAATCTGCGTTGTGGATCATTTCCAGCGCATCGAGCAGCGGCGCCAGGACCTGATCAATCTCCTTCTGGCGAGGCGCAC
>JAFAFW010000081.1 GCA_023423275.1 Pseudomonadota bacterium | reverse complement strand
TCGACAACATCGATACCAAGGTGGCGACGGCGCGCGGTATCATCGTGATGAACACGCCGTTCGGCAACTCGATCACGACGGCCGAGCACGCGATATCTCTCATGCTGGCGCTGGCGCGTCAGATTCCGCAGGCCGACAAGTCCACTCAGGCGGGCAAGTGGGAGAAGTCCAAGTTCATGGGGGTCGAACTGTTCGGCAAGACGCTCGGCGTGATCGGCTGCGGCAACATCGGCTCGATTGTCGCCGATCGCGGCATCGGCTTGAAGATGCGCGTCATCGCCTTTGATCCGTTCCTGTCGCCGGAGCGCGCGGTCGAGATCGGCGTCGAGAAGGTCGAGCTTGAAGAGCTGTTCACCCGCGCCGACTTCATCACCCTGCATACGCCGCTCACGGACCGGACCCGCAACATCATCGACGCCAAGGCTCTGGCACGCATGAAACCGTCGGTGCGCATCATCAACTGCGCGCGCGGCGGTCTGGTCGATGAGGAGGCTCTGGCGGAGGCGCTGAAGGCAGGCAAGGTCGCGGGCGCCGCCTTCGACGTGTTCGTGACGGAACCCGCCAAGGAAAGCGTATTGTTCGGCCTCGATAACGTGATCTGCACGCCGCATCTCGGCGCGGCGACGTCCGAGGCGCAGGAGAACGTCGCCCTGCAGGTCGCCGAGCAGATGTCGGACTATCTGCTGAAAGGCGCGATCTCGAACGCCATCAACTTCCCCAGCATCACGGCCGAGGAGGCGCCGCGGCTGAAGCCGTTCGTCAAGCTTGCCGAGCAGCTCGGATTGTTCGCGGGCCAGCTCACCGAGACCGGGTTGAAGAAGGTGCGTATCGAGTATGCGGGTGACGTTGCGGAGATGAATACGCGCGCGCTGACCGCGGCGGCGCTGGCTGGCGTTTTGCGTCCTCAGCTTGCCGAGGTCAACATGGTGTCGGCCACGGCGGTCGCCCGCGAGCGCGGCTTCCAGATCGATGAGGTCAAGCGCGGCGAGGAAGGTGCCTACCAGACCTATATGCGTCTCAGCGTCGAGACGGAGCGTGGAGAGCGTTCCGTGGCCGGAACCGTGTTCTCCGATGGCCGTCCGCGGATCATCCAGATCAAGGGCATCGACATGGAGGCGGAGGTCGCGCCGCATATGCTCTACATCACCAACCAGGACAAGCCGGGGTTCATCGGCCGCTTCGGATCTCTGATGGGCGAGCTCGGCGTGAATATCGCGACGTTGAACCTGGGCCGGGACAGGCCAGGCGGCGACGCCATCTGCCTGGTGGCGGTCGACGAGCCGGTTTCCGAGAAAATCCTGGCCATGGTCCGGGAACTGCCGATGGTCGTCCGTGCCCACCATCTGGAATTTTGAGCCCGGTCCGTAGGCTGGGACAAAATCGACGGATTCTTGGACCTGATCCAGAATCCGTCACAGTAGGGTCACGATGACGACTAACCTCTGCCCGCCGAGACGGATTGAAGGGAAGCGTGCTCGGGGAGGGGATGAATGCGTCTATTGATCTGTCTGGCCGCTGCGTTGTCAGCGGCTTCTTCGCTCAATGCTGCAGAAATCTCAGCGAGCTCGAAGGCCGATGCCGTCACCGTGTTCCCCTCGGGCGCCGAGGTACGCCGGTTGGCGCGCGTCAAGGTCGAAGCCGGCGAGCACACCGTCGTGCTCAACGATCTTCCCCAACAGGCGATCGCCAACTCGATCCGCGTCGAAGGCAAGGCGACGGGCAAGCTGGAGATCGGCGCCGTCGACAGCCGGCGGATCGTCGTGCCGCGCGAGGATGCCCATGCAGCCAGCACCGAGCGGCGGCGGATCGAGAATGACATCGAGCGACTGAAGGACGAGCGCACCGGCCAAGAGACGCGGATCGAGGCGGCCGAAACGCAAAAGGATCTGATCAAGCGTCTGGCCGAGCTTCCGTCGCGTCCCGCGCCCGGGAACGGAGCAGGCCAAGGTCAACCTGCGCGCGAGGACTGGCCGCAGCTCATCGGGTTGATCGGTACCAGCATGACCGAGGTCCACCGGGCCATTCAGGACGCTCAATTGAGGATCCGCGATCTCGACCGCCGCATCGCCGAGCTGGAAAAGCAGCTCGCGGCCCAGGCACCTCCGCTGCAAGAGCGCACGGAAGTCAGAATTCATTTGCGCGCGCAGGCTCCGCTGGAGGCCGATCTCGTCGTCCGCTATCAGATCGCCAGCGCATCCTGGACCCCGATGTATGACGCGCGGCTATCGACCGGCGCCAAGAACGTCGCTCCGCAACTCACCCTGACGCGCCGCGCCGCCATCACGCAGCGGACAACTGAACCCTGGACCGACGTCCATCTCACACTCTCCACGACCCGGCCTGCCGGCAGTGTCGCCGCACCCGAGCTTCGGCCGGTGACGGTCGACTTCGTGCCGGAGCGTCCGCCGGTTGCTGAAGGCGTGGCGATGTCGCGCGAAGTCGGACAGGCCATGAAGCGGCGCACGGCGCAGGAGGACAGGGTAACGGCCGCCGCCCCACCGCCGCCAGCGCCTGTGATGGCCGAGCCCGTGAAGGCGCAGAGCGCCAATGTGGCCGCGTCGGATTTTCATGCAATCTACAGCGTGCCCGGCCGTGTGACGGTCGACAACACCGGCGAGATCAAGCGGGTGCAGATCGACGAAACGCAGCTTGAGCCGAACCTGATGGTGCGCGCCGTGCCGAAGCGTGAGGAACGCGCTTATCTGTATGCGAAACTCGTGCTGCCCAAGACGAGCGTCTTTCTGCCCGGGCAGATTTCCCTGTTCCGCGACCAGACGTTCGTGGGAACCGGTCGCCTGCCGCAGCTTTCCGGCGGGGAGGAGCACGAGCTTGGTTTCGGTGCCGACGACTCGGTCCGGATCCGCTACAGCGCGGATGAAAAGCGGGGCGAGACCGGATTGATTTCCACGTCACGCACGGATCAGCGCAACTACCGGATTACCATCAAGAACCTGCATGAGCGGCCGGTCATATACACGGTGATCGACCAGATCCCGACGTCACTCAACCAGGATATCAAGGTGGAACCGACCGGACGAGTGCAGCCGACCCGTAAGGATATCGACGACAGGCGCGGTGTGCTCGCCTGGGAGGATAAGCTCGCTCCGGATGAGGAGCGGGTGATCGAGTTCGGTTATCGGATCACCTGGCCGGCCGCCAAGAACATCACATTCCATCACTGATTGACCGATGCAGGAGGAGTGCCCTCATGCTGCGAGCAATTCTGATTCTCGTTGCTTTGCTATGGATCGGCTTCGTTGCGTTTCAGGCCCTTGAATCTTGGCCCACGATCCCGCTCGACATGGGGGGCGGCGGGGCCGACGTTCAGAATGCGCACAATCGGGCCGTCAGCGATCACGTCATGCGCGCCGCGATGATCGCGCTCGTTCCTGCGGTGGTTCTGTCCATCATCGGATGGCTGATCGGGCGGCGTAAGCGAGCAAGTGCGTAGGCGCCAAGTATTGCCTCATTTTGGCGATGTACGTCATGTCTTGAACGGATCGCCAGGGTTAAGCGTCGCTAACTGTGGAGTTGCCCGGAATACTGTCATCCGGGCAGGAACGCGGACCGCGGATGGTGCGTTCGGCAGTTCGCGAGATCTGTGTACGCCAGGAGGAATCCACGCCGATGACGACCATTTTCAGCCTCACAACCCTTCAGACGGCCGCGCTTGGGCTTTCATTAGCCGCGCTCGTCCAGATCGAATCGGCTGCCGCAGCGAACCCGTTCTCGACTCTCCAAGGTTCGTGGGGCGGAAGCGGACGTGTGCAATTCGAGGGTGGACAGTCGGAAGCATTGCGCTGCAGTGCCCATTACACCGGCGGCGGCAATCAGCTCGGTTTGGCGATCCGGTGCGCCAGCGCATCGAACAGGATCGAGATCCGTGGGCGGCTGGTCAACTCGGGCGGACGCGTGAGCGGCACCTGGGAGGAGCGTACCTTCAACGTCTCCGGTACTGCGAGCGGCCGCGCCAGTGACAGCAATATCGTTTTACGGCTGGCCGGGTCTATCCCGGGCACCATGAGCGTCTCGGTCGCGCCCGGGCGCCAGACGGTTTCGATCAGCACCTCATCGAATGTCCGCAGCGTTCGCATCGGACTGAGGCGCCGATAGCCGTTGGAGTAGGGCACGAGACGGCCCGCGCTTCGAAAACCAGTTTCCAGTTCGGCGCAAGCCCACTAGAAGCGCGGGATGCCCCGCTATCGCATCACCATCGAATATGACGGCACGCCCTACGTCGGCTGGCAGGTTCAGGCCAATGGCCCCTCCATCCAGGGCGAGCTCGAGCAGGCAATCGTCCGCTTTTCCGGCGAAGGGGCAGGCGTCCGTGGGGCGGGCCGGACGGATGCGGGCGTTCACGCCTTAGGTCAAGTGGCGCACTTCGATCTCGTGCGGGAGTGGGAGCCGTTCAAGATCCGCGAGGCCTTGAACTACCACTTGAAGCCGCGCCCGATCGCTGTGCTGGAGTGCTCGCTGGCTCCGGAGGGCTTCGACGCACGGTTCTCGGCCACCGGACGCCATTATCTGTTTCGCATCCTCAATCGCCGCGCTTTGCCCGCGCTGGATCAGAATCGGGTCTGGTGGCTGCCCATCCCGCTCGACGCGGACGCCATGCACGAGGCGGCGCAGCATTTGCTTGGACGGCACGACTTCACGACCTTCCGCGCAGCCGGGTGCCAGGCAAAGTCTCCCGTAAAGACCCTTGATAAACTCGATGTGGTTCGGTCGGGAGATGAAATCCGCGTCACGACATCCGCCCGGTCGTTCATGCACAATCAGGTGCGGTCGATGGTGGGCAGCCTGAAGCTGGTCGGCGCGGGCCGCTGGAAGCCGATCGATATGGCACACGCGCTCGCGGCTCGCGATCGCAGCGCTTGCGGCCCCGTTGCTCCGCCGCAAGGCCTCTATCTTTCGGCGGTCGATTACGCCGCTCGCGCTGAGCCTGCGGCGTCCGGAGACGATACGGATGATGACGCGACGGCTTGATCAGCCGGGAGGCTTGGCGGCCAGTGCGCGGTCGATCATGGCAGGCGCGCTGCCGAGGTAGTTTGCGGGATCGACCAGTTCGCGCAACTGGGCCTCGTTGAAGTGCGCCATCACCGCCGGATTCTGCTTCAGCGCATCGATCAGCTTGCCGCCGCTGTCGGCGGCCTTGCGGCAGGCGCCATAGACAATGTCGTGTGCAACCTGGCGGCCGGTATGTCCGGCGAGCGCCATCATGACCGCCTCCGCTACGATCAGGCCGCCGGTCAGATCGAGATTGCGGCGCATGCGATCCGCATCGACGACGAGGCCGCTGAGCAGGCTTCGGGATTGTTTCAACGCGCCGGCCGAAGCCAGGAAACTTTGAGGTACGGCGATCCATTCGAGATGCCATGGACCGGTTGCCCGTTCGTGATCGGCCAGAACCGCATCGAGCATCAGGCCGGCCTGCTGGCGCACATCCTTGGCGGCGGCGATGATCAACTCGCACGAGATGGGATTGCGCTTTTGCGGCATCGTGCTCGACGAGCCGCGCCCGGGTTGAAATGGCTCGAACGCCTCGCTGACCTCCGTCTGCATCAGGAGGGCGATGTCCGTGGCAATTTTGGCCAGTGATGCCGTCATCAGCGCCAGGAACGAGACGGCTTCAGCCATATTATCGCGCGCGGCGTGCCAGGAGATCGGCGCCGCGCCCAGGCCCAGCTCGGTCATCAGGGCATCATGCACGTCCAGGCCACGCGTACCGAGCGAGGCCAATGTTCCCGTCGCGCCCGCGAACTGGCCGACCAGCACGCGAGGTTTCAGCTCGTTGAGGCGTACCCGATGACGCCGCATCATGGATAGCCAGACGGCGGCCTTGTGCCCGAATGTGATCGGCAACGCTTGCTGCAGGTGGGTCCGGCCCGCCATCACGGTCAGCCTGTGCGTTTCCGCGAGCACTGCCAACGCATCGTCGACGCCCGCGAGATCACGCTCGATGAGGTCGATCGCATCGCGCATTTGCAGCACGACCGCGGAATCCAGGATGTCCTGTGTCGTCGCGCCCCAGTGCAAATAGCGCCCGCCCTCTCCGCATTGCCTGGCGAGTTGGTGGATCAGCCCGACGACCGGATAGCCTACGAGATCCGTTTCGGCCTTGAGCTGGGCAAGATCGATGGCGGACGCGTCAGCATATGCTTCGATGGCGCGCGCGGCCGTGTCGGGAATGATGCCGAGGCGTCCCTGCACACGGGCGAGCGCGACCTCGATGGCCACGGCGTGCCTCACAAAACTTTCGTCGCAGAAGATGCCGCGCATCTCGGCTGTTCCGAAGGCGTCCTTGTAAATCGCCGAATCGTAGACCGTGGAGGACATGGGCGTTGGCCTTCTCTTGAGATTGCTCGTGTCAACAGGACCACTACTCCGGTTCTAAAGGCAAGCCGCGCAAGCGAACACCGGTTGCCCGCCAGGAACGCTTCGACTTAATCTCCGACCCGGCGGCTCGCAGCGGACGTATACAACCAGGCGGCTATGATCTGGAGTTGCGGACAAGGGAGAGGACGATGACGATTGAGGAACCACCGGAGACACGTCCTCTCGAAATACCGCGCGCGCTTGTGATGCTTGCCGAGGCGCTGGCGCTTGGAGGCGGGCTTATTGTTTTGGCCGCGAGCGTGCTTGTTTGCATCAGCGTCAGCCTGCGCTGGGCGACGAGCGATTCCATTCCCGGCGATTTCGAACTCGTGCAGATCGCGGTGGCGCTGTCGGCCTTCGCCTTCTTCCCCTACTGCCAGCTTCGACGCGGTAACATCGTCGTGGAAACATTCACGTCCTGGCTGCCGCCGCGCGGGCTGGCCTGCCTGGAAGGATTTTGGGATCTCTTCTATGCCTTCGTCGCCGCATTCCTCGCCTGGCGCCTGGCGGTCGGGGCGTCTGAAACGATCGCCAACGGCACCACAACGATGATCTCTGGAATACCGATCGGCTGGTGTATTGCCGCGGTCGCAGCGATGGCGGCATTTCTGGCCGTCACAGCGCTGATCGTCGGCGTTTGCCGCTTCAGGAGGATTGCGTGAGCGGCACAACGTCGGCCATCATCGGCTTTGTCGTGATGTTGCTGCTCATTGCGTGCCGGATGCCGATCGGGCTTGCCATGCTGACGGTGGGTGGCGTTGGCTATATCTCGTTCGTGGGGCTCTCTCCGTTCCTCAGCTACATCAAGTCGACGCCTTACCACCTGTTCGCGAACTACACGTTGTCCGTGATCCCGCTGTTCATTCTGATGGGCGCGTTCGCCGAGCGATCCGGGCTTTCGACGGATCTGTTCCGCGCGGCGGGGCGCGCCTTCGGACAGCGGCGGGGCGGATTGGCCATGGCGGTGATCGGGGCGTGCACCGTGTTCGGCGCGATCTGCGGTTCGTCGGTGGCGACGACGGCCACGTTCTCGCGGGCCGCGCTGCCGGAACTCAAGCGGTTCGGCTATGATTCCGGCTTTGCCGGCGCCACCATCGCCGTCGGCGGAACGCTCGGCATATTGGTTCCGCCCTCCGTTATTCTCATCGTCTATGCGCTCGCGACCGAGCAGAACATCGTCAAGCTGTTCCAGGCCGCGTTGATTCCGGCGCTGATCGCCGCCGTGTTCTATTGCATCGTGATCGGCCGCATCGTGAGCCGTAATCCGGAACTCGCGCCCCCGGTTTCGGTCGAAAGCGAAGCCGGTTCCTGGCTTGCGGTATGGCCCGCGCTCGTGGTGGCGGTTGTGGTCGTTGGCGGCATTTACGGGGGTATTTTCACTCCGACCGAGGGCGCCTCCGTCGGTGCCGTCGCCATGCTCGTCATCGGTGTGCTGCGAGGCACGCTGAACGCTGCCGGCATCAGGACAAGCCTGCTGCAGACGGCGGAGACGACCGCAATGATCTTCCTGATCCTGCTGGGTGCGGAGGTCTTCAACGGATTTCTCGCGCTTTCCCAGTTGCCGGCCAATGCGGCGCAAGCCATCGCGGAGAGCGGTTTTTCTCCATTTGCCGTCCTGGGAATGCTGCTGGCCCTCTACATCCTGCTTGGCGCGGTCATGGATGAACTCGCCATGATCCTGCTCACATTGCCGGTGTTCTTCCCGGTCGTATCTGCGCTGGACTTCGGCCTGCCCCCGGACGAAGTGGCGATCTGGTTCGGCATCCTGGTGCTGATCGTGGTCGGCATCGGTCTCATTGCGCCACCGATCGGTCTCAACGTGTTTGTCGTCAGCACCATTTCCAAGGATATTCCGGCTCTGGCGATTTATCGACGCGTGCTGCCGTTTATCGCCATCGATATCGTGCGCCTGGTGCTGGTGATGGCTTGCCCGGCGCTGGCGCTGACCCTGGTGCGATTGTTGAACTGAACAGCGCGATACGCGCGTGCTTCAATGCAGGCAATCGCTCGCATCCTTTTGAATTTCCGATGTAATCCGTCGGCCGATGAGGGAACCGGATTGGAACGCGGTTTTAAGCCGGACGTTTCAGCCGCAGGACCTTCGGAGGTTGGCCATGACTATTCACGAAGACGACCGGACGATGCGCACGCCGCAATCGACGCGGACAGCGCACACTCCGTCATCGCAGACCGTTGATCGCGACTCTGACCTGATGATGGCGCCTGCCGGATGGCGCTTGTCATGGGGCGCAATTCTCGCTGGTATCATCGTGGCGCTCGCCACCCATATCGTGCTCAATCTACTCGGTGTCGGCGTCGGCATTGCCGGCGCGCCCACGGGCACCTCCGCCGAATGGTTCGGCGCCGGATTCGCGGCATGGTGGGCGATTGCGGGTATCATCGCCGCAGCGATCGGCGGCTGGGTCGCCGGAAGGACGCTCGGTTCAGCCGACCGTGATGACGGCATGATCCACGGCCTGCTGTCCTGGGCCGGCACGACGCTGGTGATCGCCTTCCTGCTCGCGACGGCTCTGGGTGGAGCGATCGGCATGCAGGACAAGGCGCAGTTGCAGGCCATGTACGGTCAGCACATGCAGCAGCAGACCGGGGCGGGTGGTGCGCCTGCACCGTCGGGCACAACCACGACCGCGCCGAGCACCACGCCGGGTCTGCCGCAACAGACGCAATCGGCAATTTCCGGTGCCGCGATTGCCAGCTTCATTGCTCTGCTGCTGGGCGCGGCGGCGGCGGCCGTCGCTGGGCGGGCTGGAGTGTCGGCGGCACGTCGCGCGCTGCTGCACGATCACTAGGCGCGTGGTATCTGACGGCGCTCGTTGTGGCCGGCCTCATGCGGGTTCGGCTGCATCGCCTTGGAGAGGGCGAACAACGACGACGGTCGTGTTGTCCTGTTGCGGATCCCGCATCTGTTCCACGGCGCGGATCAGAGCGTCGGCGACAGCTTCGCAGCCGTCGTTGTGATACGCGTTGACCACGCGGGCGATCTCATCCGTTTCCAGCGTGTGAATGCCATCGCTCGCCACGACGATGTAGTCACCCACGGCAAGTTCCAGCGGCCTGTGTGACAGGTCGACGAGATCGAGTTCTTCCCCCGTGATCGCCGAGCGCAGAAGATGACGGCGCGGATCATTGCGGGCCTGTTCGAATGTCAGACGGCCCTCGGCGGCCATCTGGTCCAGGGCCGGAGCGAGCGAGTGGTCCTCGTTGAGCAGGGCAATCTCGCCGCCGCGATAGAGAAACAGAGGGCTGTCACCGACACTGACCCATTCCAGCCCGTTGAGACCGAAAAGAACGCCAACCAGAGTCGAGCCCATTCCCGCCAGCGTCGGTCTGTCCACGACTTCGGCGGCCACGGCGGTATTCGCTGCATCCAGGCCGGAACGCAGCCGGTCGCGATTGGAGCCCTCGGACTGGGTCACGTTCGCCAGGAAGGATTCGCAGACGATGCGGCTGGCGATCGCGCCTCCCGCATGACCTCCCATACCGTCGGCGAGGGCTGCGACAAGCCGGTCGGGATCGCTCACCCCGGCCGCAGCCGGTGCGAGCGGCCAGATCACCGCCGCGTCCTCTTGATTGCGTCGCGCGCCTTGTGTGGCGCGCCAGGCCGACTGGTACAGAAGCATCAGTCTTTGATGTCCGGGAGCTCAGACCAGTCGAATTCGGAGCCACAGAACGGGACGAAGACGAGCTGGGTCCGGCCCATGGTGATGACGTCCATGGCCGCAAGCGGCACAGCCGCGGTCGGGCGCTTGTCGTTGACCGAGACCACGTTGGTTTTAGCGAGATTGGGCACGAACAGGAAGGACCGGTCCGCCGAATCGTAGCGAACAAAGGCTTGCTCCTCGGAGGAGATGGCATCATCACCGAAGTCGATCGGAATGCGCTGGGTGGAACTCCGGCCAATCGTGTTGTTGCCCTCGTAGATGGCCCGGAACGCGCCTAGCCCGGCGCCGCCGACAACGACGAGCCAGCCGACCACCGGGTCTTGATGAAACTTGCCACGCTTCACGGGCTGACGGCCGCGAACGAGCTGTGTGCGCGCTTCCGGTTCCTCCTCGGGCGGAGGTGGTGCTGGCGGCGGCGCGGCCTTTACGACATGGGTGGTCGGAGGCGCGTCGAATTCGACGTGGCGATCGACCGGCGGAACGTTCGGCGTTCCGCCCCGTGCCGCACGGGCGGCCTCTGCGGCGGTCGGCGTCGGAGCCGCTTGAGCCGGACGCACGATTTTCGTCACGTCGCCTGTTTCCGGCATGGGATCGGTCGCGGCTGCGGCAGGCGCAGGTGGTTCTGCCTTAGGTGCTTCGGGCGCTCCGGGCTGGCGGATCGTGTCGTCTTTTCCCGCGGCGGCAAGCGCCTCACGCAACGAGCCAAGAAATCTGCCGGGCGTGCGGCCCGCAGCATTCCTGTTGTGATCCTCAGACATGATGAAACCCTCCCACTTCCGAGTACCCCGCATCCGCCGCCGGACAGATTAGGGCCGTCTGCGGCAATCGCCACTACAATCTGTCACTATCCGCAGCGCCAAAGCGCAGCGGCACTTGACCGAGCAACAGACGGTCCCCGGGCTTCAACGGCGCCTGCGCCACCAGGACGTCGTTGACCTTGATCCCGTTTCCGTCCTGGCCACCGAGATCCATGATCACGAACTCAGCATCGGCGGAACGATACACCAGAGCGTGATAGCGGTGCACGGTGCTGTCGTCGATGCATAGATCGTTGTCATCCTGTCTGCCGATCCGCAGCATGCCGCCGGCGATGCGCTGCCGGGAGTCTTCCTGGCCTTCGACTTCGATCCACGCTTGCCGAGGCGGCGCCGGCTCCGCGACATCCGCTTCGGGCCTGATGCGCGGCAGCGGCGTGAGGCCGCGACGCAGCAGCAAACCCAGGACAGCGAGAACCGGCAACACGATCAAGGCGCTGAGACCTATCATCACTGCCGGAATTTCGGCGTATCCGCGCCGCACCCACGCGACGAAGGCCGTCAAGAGCGCGTCGGCGAACTTTCCCGTCTCGATTCCAAGCCCGGTCTCGGTGGCAGATGTGGCCGCCAGGACATGGACCGGGATCAGCAGCCCCGTCAGGGCGATCGGCACAAGCGCCGTGACGAGCCTGCTTCGGCGCATCGCGAATCTCCATTCATGAGCGCAAATTGCTGACGTATGAGGGCAGAAGCATGACGAACGGCTCGTGTGATCCGTCCTGTATCGCCGGATTATGACGAACTGCGGCGAAGCCGTGCAAAATCGGGTCATATTCGTGACACCTTGTCCGGGCACGACGCATGTGCTTCGTAGCCGGGGACGGGGCGGCTTGCTGCGAGGCATGAGCGACCGCCTGGGCGCAAGCGAGACGCATGACGCACCTATTGGCGCTTCCTGCTGGTACCGAGCTCGTCGGAGATTACCGAATCGAGCGCGTCCTAGGTGCGGGCGGTTTCGGGATCACGTATCTGGCCCAGGAAGTTGCGCTCGCCCGCGACGTCACCATCAAGGAATATTTTCCCGGCGATTTTGCTGCGCGCAAGGACAGCCACGACGCCGTGCCGCGCTCGCAGGACTGCGCGGGTGACTATGAGTGGGGTCTGGAACGCTTTATCTCCGAAGCGCAGACGCTGGCGCGGTTCGACCATCGCAACATTGTCCGTGTCTACCGTTACTTCCGCGCTAACAATACCGGCTACATGGTGCTCCATTTCGAGGAGGGCCAGAGCCTCAAATCGTGGCTGAAGTCGCTTGGCCGTGCGCCTCGCCAGAAGGAGATTGATCAGGTCCTGGCGCCGCTGCTCGATGCGCTGGAAATGATCCACAACGCAGATTTTCTGCATCGCGATATCGCACCCGACAACATCATCGTGCGGCCTGACGG
>JAFAFW010000107.1 GCA_023423275.1 Pseudomonadota bacterium | reverse complement strand
TCGGCCTTGGCGACAAGTTTCAGATCTGGGAGCCTGAGCGCTTCGCCGAACGGCGGCGCCAGGCCCGCGACAAGGTGCACGGGCACCGCAGGCTTTTCGGCGCGGGGAACCGCCGCGATATCGACGGTAACGGCGATGGCGGCGGCGAAGGAGCACGGGAGACATGACGGAGCGTGGCACTCAGACGGCGCTGAGGGCTGCGAGCGGGACTGGCGGCGGCCAGAACCGTCATACTCCCGTGCTGCTCCATCCGGTCCTGGAGCACCTGCAGCCGAGGGACGGCGCGGTCTACATTGACGGCACATTCGGCGCGGGTGGCTACACGCGCGCCATTCTGGATGCGGCCCAGTGCAAGGTGATCGCGATCGACCGCGATCCAACCGCAATCGCAGGAGCCGCGGAGCTCGTCGCTGCCTACCCGGGAAGATTGATCCTACGCCAAGGTACGTTCGGCGACATGGCGGCGATTGCGGCCGATGCCGGATTTCCGGCGGTGGACGGCGTCGTGCTCGATCTCGGCGTCTCGTCCATGCAGCTCGATCAACCGGAGCGCGGCTTCTCCTTCCAGACGGACGGTCCGCTCGACATGCGCATGTCGGTGTCCGGGCCGAGCGCGGCCGATCTCGTCAATACGCTGGATGACGAGGATCTGGCCGACATCCTGTTCCACTATGGCGAGGAGCGGAAATCGCGGGCCGTCGCGCGCGCCATCGTTCGTGCTCGCGAGCAGGAGCCGCTGACCCGGACGCTACAACTCGCCCGCGTCGTGTCCGGCGTCCTCGGTGGCCGCAAGGTCGATGGTAAGCATCCGGCGACCCGTACCTTCCAAGCTTTGCGAATCGCCGTGAATGATGAGCTTGGCGAAGTCGCTGCCGCGTTGACGGCCGCCGAGCAAATTCTGAAGTCGAGTGGCCGGCTAGTCGTCGTTACTTTTCATTCACTTGAGGACCGAATCGTAAAGCGGTTCCTTAACGAGCGTTCAGGACATGTGTCGCGCGGCTCGCGTCATCTACCGGAAATCGCACCGCTCCAGGCCCCAAGTTTCCAAATCGTTAACCATCGGCCTGTTACTCCTGACGAGAGTGAGACAGCGGTTAACCCGCGGGCACGGTCGTCGAAACTCAGAGCCGGTGAGCGAACCGAAGCTGCCGCCTGGCCTCTCGACCCTGCATCCCTGGGGCTGCCGCCGATCACACGTTAGTTGTGTGAGTGTTGCGAAGGGCGTCCCATGCTTCGCTTTGTTACGGCCATTGCGCTCGCGTTGACCATCGCGTCCGCGTTCGCGCTGTATGCGATCAGCTATGACACGCGGCGGATCGCGCTGAACGTTCAGGCCGACGAACGGCAGGCGGAGCGCCTGCGGAATGAAATCGCGGTGCTGAAGGCCGAACGGGCCTACTTGTCCCGGCCGGAACGCATCGAACCACTGGCTCGCGCCATCGGGCTTGAGCCTGCCACCGGCCGGCAGCATGTGCGCCATGATGCGCTGCTGTCCGCCAATCAGCGTCAGGTTCGTCAGTGAGCGCAAGGATGATCGCGGCGACCGGCCCGTCATATTCCAGAACCGCGGCGAGCACGGCTCAGTCGCTGGCGGCGCGCGCGTTTTCGATCGCCTTGGCCATGGTCCTCGTGTTCGGCGCCATCGGGACGCAGCTCATCCGTCTGGCGCTCAAGGGGCAGGTCGAGCCGCAGATCTCGATGAGCCGTCCGCTGACCGAATCGAACTGGCGGCCGGATATCGTGGATCGCCACGGTCGGTTGCTGGCGACCGATATCGAAGCCCCGACGCTCTATGCCGATCCGTCGCTGATCACCGACGTGGACGAGGTCGTCGAGCGCCTGTTCGAAGTCTTCCCCGACCTCAACGTCGATGAGATGCGCCGCCTTCTTTCGGAGCGCAATCGCCGCTTTGTCCGCATTCGCCGCGGACTTGCGCCCGCGACCGCACAGCGTGTGCATAATTTCGGTTTGCCGGGTATTGCCTTCCGGCCGGAGCCGAAACGCGTCTATCCGAATGCGACGCTGGCGGGTCATATCCTGGGTCACGTCAACGGTGACAATCAGGGCACGTCAGGCATCGAGCGCTTTATCGATCAGAGAGAGACAGCAAGCGTAATCTCGGGTGAGGATCGCGACGCGGTCCGTCTCAGCATCGATATGGCGGTTCAGCACGCGGTCGCGAGCGAACTGCGGGATGCGATGGCGCGGTTCAAGGCGGCGGGTGCCAGCGGACTTGTGCTGGACGTGAATACCGGCGAGCTGCTGGCGGCCGCGTCATTGCCGGACGTGGATCCGGCGATCCGCGAGCAAAGCCTCGACCAAGCGCGGATCGATAAGATTTCCGACGGCGTTTATGAGCTCGGCTCGATTTTCAAAGCCGTGACGGTGGCCATGGCCTTGGAGGCGGGCACGTCCAATTTGGACAAGATTTACGATGTGCGGAAGCCGTTGCGGGTCGGCAGTTATACGATCCGCGACCTGCATCCGGTCGGACGTCCCTTGTCGGTCCGGGACATCTTCATCCATTCGTCGAACGTCGGTGCGGGCATGATGGCGCTCGAAGCCGGAACGGATCATCAGCGTGCATTCCTCAAGCGGCTCGGCCTTACCGAGCCCATGCGCACTGAGGCGGGTGCGGTGGCGGCGCCATTGCTCCCATCGCGTTGGGGCAAAACCGAAACCATTACGATCGCCTACGGGCACGGTATGGCGGTGACCCCTCTGCAATTCGCGGCCGCGGCGGCGACGCTGGTCAACGGCGGCTGGCAGGTCAAGCCGACGTTGCAGATGGTCGAAGGTGGAAGCGTGGTGCGCACCGAACGCCTGATCCGCGAGGAAACGAGCGATGCCATCCGCGAACTCATGCGCCGCAACGTGACCTCTCCACATGGCACAGGGCGGCGCGCCGAGGTTCAGGGCTACGAGATCGGCGGCAAGACCGGGACTGCGGAATTGCCCGGCCGAGGCGGCTATCGTGAGAAGGACGTGATCTCCTCGTTCCTGGCGGCCTTCCCGATGGACGCTCCGCGGTATCTCGTTTTGATTTCGCTTTATGAGCCACGGCCCACAGAAGCGAATGACGACAGGATCGGTGGCGGCATCACGGCGGCTCCGGTCGCGGGCCGTACGATTGCCAGGATCGCGCCTCTTCTGGATGTCTTGCCGAAGAACTAGTAGCGTGGAGCAGGGCAAGGAGAATTTCTGCCGTCGCCGGGGAATTTGACGCTGGCCCCGCCGACTAATATGTAGCTTGAATGTAGCTGCGTCTCTTTTTCTCGCGCGCAGACATTTCAGCCCGGCTCGGTATTCATGCGGCTCGCAGACCTTTTCGTTCCTGAGCTTGCTCCGCTCCCCGCCGGAATTGAAAACCTTGAAATCACTGGCATAACGGCCGACAGCCGTGCGGTAGAGCCGGGTTTCTTGTTCGCGGCTCTGCCGGGGTCGCGCAGCGATGGCCTGACTTACGTGCCACAAGCCATCGCGAAGGGCGCGGTGGTCCTCCTGACACCCGCCGATGCTCCACTTGAGTCCGTGTCCATTCCGGTCTTGAGAGCGACTGACCCGCGCCGTGCGCTGGCACGGATTGCCGCGCGTTTTCATGGCGGCCAGCCGGAAACGGCCATCGCTGTGACAGGCACGAACGGCAAGACGTCCGTGGTTGAGTTCACGCGGCAGATCTATGCCACACTCGGACGCCGATCGGCCTCGCTGGGGACGATCGGTCTGGTCAAGGCGGATGGCTCGGTTTACGGCGCGCTGACGACGCCTGATCCGGTGTCCCTGCATCGCATGTTGGCAGAACTCGCCGGCGAAGGCGTGACGCATGTCGCCTTCGAAGCCTCATCGCACGGCCTTGATCAGCGTCGCCTCGATGGCGTCGATCTTGCTGCGGCGGCATTTCTCAATCTCGGCCGCGATCATCTCGACTATCACGCAACTCTCGATGAGTACTTCGCCGCAAAGCTGCGCCTGTTCGACACCCTTCTGACGCCTGGGCGGCCAGCGGTCGTGAATGCGGATGATCCGCGCTCGGAGGCTGTCATTGCGGTTGCGCGCCAAAGGGGCAGCGACGTGCTGACGGTTGGGCGAAATGGCGACACGCTGCAACTCGTCGCCAGTGAGCCGGATGGGTTCGGCCAGCGGCTGCGGATCCGGCGCGATGACGTCGAACACGATGTGCATCTGCCGCTGCTTGGCGCGTATCAGGCGTCCAATGCGCTGGCGGCCGCGGCTCTGGCCATTGCGACCGGCGAAGATCCCGCCTCGGCGATCGCGGCACTGAGCGGTCTTCGCGGCGTGAAAGGGCGCCTCGATGTGGTGGGCGAGGCGGCCGGCGGTCTGGTCGTGGTGGACTATGCCCATAAGCCGGAGGCTCTGGAGGCTGCATTGGCGGCGTTGCGTCCGTTCGCCCACGGTAAGCTGATCTGCGTCTTCGGGTGCGGCGGCGACCGGGATCGCGGCAAGCGGCCGATCATGGGCAAGATCGCGGTCGACAATGCGGATCGGGTGATCGTGACGGACGATAATCCGCGCAGCGAAAAGCCCGAAGCTATCCGGGCCGAGATCATGGCCGGCGCGCCGGGGGCAATCGAGATTGGCGACCGGGCAGCCGCAATCGCGGCCGCCGTGGACGCAATGGAGAAGGGGGATGTCGTGCTGATCGCGGGAAAGGGACATGAGACGGGCCAAATCGTCGGCAATACGGTGATCCCGTTTTCCGACCAAGATGAAGCCCGCACAGCATTGTCCAGCAAAACGTCAGGCAGGCATCGGCCATGAGCCACGAGCTTTGGTCCTGGGAAGCCCTCGCGGCTGCCTGTCATGGCATGCCCGATGGTACACTCGGCGGACCCATCACTGGCGTATCGATCGACACCCGCACTCTGCAACCCGGCGATCTCTTCGTTGCCATCACGGATGTGCGGGATGGGCACGATTTCGTCCCGGCCGCATTTGCCGGAGGCGCATCAGCCGCGCTCGTCTCGTTCGCCTATCAACGCCAGCCCGGGGACGGGGCGCTGTTGCGCACGTCTGATCCGCTCGCTGCGCTGGAGGCGATCGGCCAGGCGGCGCGCGCGCGGACGAACGCTCGCGTCATCGCCGTTACGGGAAGCGTCGGGAAGACCGGAACGAAGGAGGCGCTTCGTGCCTGTCTGTCGCGACTTGGGCGCACGCATGCGGCGGAAAAATCATACAACAATCAGTGGGGTGTTCCCCTGACGCTGGCCCGGATGCCGGCCGGGTCAGAATATGCCGTCATCGAAATCGGCATGAACCATCGCGGTGAGATCGCTCCGCTGGCTCGGCTGGCGCGTCCGCATGCGGCGATCATCACGACCGTCGAGCCGGTTCACATCGCCTATCTGGGCTCTCTGGAAAACATTGCCGAAGAGAAGGCGGATGTGTTTCTCGGGCTGGAGCCCGGCGGCATTGCAATCATCAAGAGAGACAGTCCGTTTTTCGATCTGATGCGGCGGCGGGCCGAGCAGCAGGGCGCGCGCCTGCAAAGCTTCGGGCTTCACCCGGAAGCCGACATCAGGGGTGTCGCGGTCAAGCTGGAGGCGGATGGCTCGGAGGTTTCCGTCCGCTTCGACGGCGAGGCCTTCAGTTACAGGCTCGGCATCCCAGGCGCGCACATCGTCGACAATTCCCTGGCGATCGTTTCCGCATTGATTGCAGTGGGTGCGGATCTGAAACGTGCGCTACCGGCTTTGGCCGAAATGACCGCACCTCAGGGGCGGGGCGCCCGGACGCTCGTGTCGCGAACTGACGGCGAAATCCTGCTGATCGACGAGAGTTACAACGCCAATCCCGCATCGATGCGCGCGGCGCTCGCAGCGCTTGGCGCTGTGCCTCGCCCGCGGTGGCCACGACGGATTGCCGTGCTGGGCGATATGTTGGAGCTGGGGGCAGGTGCTGCCGAAATGCATATCGGTCTGAAAGAGGCCATTGACGCGGCTGGTGTCGATCTGGTTTTTGCTTGCGGCCCCAACATGGGCGAGCTGTTCTCCATGCTGGACGAGACTCAAAAAGGCGGCTGGACCAAGACGTCCGAAGAGCTGGTGCCAAAAGTGCTGAGTTCCGTCGCGATCGGAGATGTGGTGATGATCAAAGGGTCTCTCGGCAGTCGGATGGCTCCGGTGGTGAGGGCTCTGGCTGGGTGAGTCCGGGTTCAGGCAAACGTTGCGACCACAAGAAGAAGGGGTCCTGCCGCAGGCAGGCGATCGGAACAGGCGAAGGACTGCGGCATGCTCTATGAGCTCGTCAATTTCAGCGAACAGGTAAACGCCCTCAACGTCTTTCGCTACATCACGTTCCGCACCGGCGGCTCCATCATGACCGCACTGCTGTTCGTGTTCCTGTTCGGTCCGATCATGATCGATATGCTGCGCCTCAAGCAAGGCCGCGGCCAGCCGATCCGCGATGATGGCCCGCAGTCGCATCTGGCCAAACGTGGCACGCCGACCATGGGCGGGTTGATGATTCTGTCGGGTGTCACCGTCGCGACGCTGCTGTGGGCGAACCTCTCCAATCCCTATGTGTGGGTCGTGCTCGGCGTCACGCTGTCCTACGGTGCGATCGGATTCTACGACGACTACATGAAGGTGAAGAAGCGCACCGTTGCCGGATTTTCCGGAAGATTGCGGTTCGGTTTGGAGATCGCGGTCGCTGCCGTCGCGACCTACATGCTGATGTGGCTGTCCACGCCGGAACTGGCGGGTGCCCTGACGATCCCCTTCTTCAAGAATATGATCTTCGAACTGGGGCTGTTCTTCGTGGTCCTTGGCGTCCTGGTCATCGCAGGTGCCGGCAACGCGGTAAACCTCACGGATGGCCTCGATGGACTGGCTATCGTGCCGGTGATGATCGCGGCCGCCACGTTCGGTCTGATCGCTTATCTTTCTGGCAACGCGAATTTCGCGCGCTACCTGCAGATCCACTATGTCCCGGGAACCGGCGAACTGGCGATCATCTGCGGCGCGCTCATCGGTGCGGGACTGGGCTTCCTGTGGTTCAATGCGCCGCCGGCCATGATCTTCATGGGCGATACCGGATCGCTGGCGCTGGGCGGGGCGCTCGGCACCATCGCGGTCGCCACCAAGCACGAGATCGTGCTGGCGATCGTTGGCGGTTTGTTCGTCATGGAAACGCTGTCGGTGATCATCCAGGTCGCCTCGTTCAAGCTGACCGGCAGGCGTGTTTTTCGAATGGCTCCGCTGCACCATCATTTCGAACAGAAGGGGTGGAAAGAGTCGACGGTGGTGGTCAGGTTCTGGATCATCTCGGTCGTTCTCGCGCTGGTCGGTCTCGCTACGCTGAAGCTGCGCTAAGGCAGCCGAAGGCCTGGCCGGGAGCATGAAGGCGCGAAATCCACTAGAATCGGCGTCATGATTCGCGTCACCACTTTTGCCGGAAAGCCGGTTGCCCTGTTCGGCCTCGGAGCCTCGGGCAACGCCACGGCGCTTGCGCTCATGGCCGGAGGCGCCACCGTTGCGGCCTGGGACGACAATGCGGCCTCGCGCGCGGCGGCGGAACAGGCCGGCGTGACGCTGGCCGATCTGTCCGCGGCGGACTGGAGTGAGTTCGCCGCCCTGGTGCTGGCGCCGGGCGTGCCGCTCACCCATCCCGAGCCGCACTGGACCGTCGTGCAGGCCAAGGCGGCGGGCATTGAAATCATCGGCGATGTCGAGTTGTTTTGCCGGGAACGCGCGCGGCTTTGCCCGAATGCGCCGTTCGTTGCGATCACGGGCACCAATGGAAAATCGACCACGACGGCGCTGCTGACCCATCTTCTGCTCGATGCGGGCCGGGAGGTTGCCATGGGCGGCAACATCGGCACGCCGATCCTGGCGCTGGAGCCCCCGTCACCGTCTCGCATTCACGTCATCGAGCTGTCCTCCTTCCAGATCGACCTGACGCCGTCGCTGGCGCCTTCCATCGGCATTTTGCTCAATCTGACGCCCGATCATCTCGACCGTCATGGGACGATGGACAATTATGCCGCCATCAAGGAGCGGCTGATCGCGACTGCCGGACATGCGATCGTCGGGGTCGATGATGCGCCGTCGCGCGCCATCGCCGAACGCCGGCGCGCGGCCGGACATCTCGACCTGTTTTCCGTGCAGTCGACGGCCGGTTGGCACGCCGATGGGACCAGGCTGGCTGCCGATGACGCGGCGACCGGCGTTCGCGGACCGTTTGCTGATCTCGCTGGAATTGGCACCCTTCGCGGCCGGCACAATGCACAAAACGCACTCGCGGCAAGCATCGCGGCGCTGCGTCTTGGCCTCACCGTAGCCGATCTGCAGAAAGGATTGCCGACCTACCCCGGTCTCCCGCATCGCATGGAGCAGGTCGGGCGATTGGGGAAGGTCATTTTCATCAATGATTCCAAAGCCACGAACGCGGATTCCACCGATAAGGCGTTGGCCGCGTTTCCCCAGGACATCTACTGGATTCTGGGTGGCAAGCCGAAGGCGGGCGGCATCGAGCCTCTGGCTGCCTATTTTCCGCGCATCGCCAAGGCTTATCTGATTGGTCAGGCAACCGACGAATTTGCCCTAAGCCTCGGAACGGCAGTGGCATTCGAGCGTTGTGGAACGCTGGACGCAGCCGTCGCCGCCGCTGCGCGTGATGCTGTGTCCAGCGCAGGCCACGAGCCTGTCGTGCTGCTCTCCCCGGCGTGTGCTTCCTATGATCAATTCAAGAGTTTCGAGCATCGAGGGGACGTGTTCCGCAGTCTGGTTGCGTCGTTGCCGGGCGTGGCCGCACCGGGTGTGCGTGATGCGGGCTGATCGCAGAATCGACAGGATGATCGACGCTGGTGAAGCCTGCATCGACGTGCGGAGGGGCAGGGATCGATGAGAATCTCACGGGCCGACCGCAGTCTGATCGCCGAATGGTGGTTCACAGTCGACCGCGTTCTGCTCACGGCTGTTCTCGTGCTGGCCGGAACCGGGCTGGTGCTTTCGCTGGCTGCCAGCCCGGCTGTGGCGATCAAGAAAGGTTTCGCGCCCTTTCACTTCGTCGAGCGCCATCTCGCCTTCACCGTATTGGGGCTGGCCCTCATGCTGGTTGTGTCGTTGCTGCAGCCGCGCATGATCCGCCGCCTGGCTCTCATCGTCTTCCTCGGCTCGATTGCGGTGATGATCGCGGTTCTGATCGGCGGAGAGGAGATCAACGGGGCGCGGCGCTGGCTGCGAATCGCGGGGTTTTCGCTGCAGCCGTCGGAGCTGGCGAAACCGTGCTTCATCGTGCTCGCGGCCTGGGCATTCGCGGAGGCCCAGAAGCAGGTCGACATGCCCGCGCGCGCGTTGGCGTGCGCCCTTTACGCGATGTTTGCCATTCCACTGATCTTTCAGCCCGACGTTGGCCAGACACTCTTGATCAGCACTGTGTGGGGCACGTTGTTTGTGCTGTCCGGCCAGCCCTTGGTTTGGGCTGCCGTGCTGGCCGGCCTGGGAACGGTCGGTTTAGGTGTTGCCTATCTTTCCCTTGGTTATGTGCAGGCCCGCGTGGACAGCTTTTTCAGCCCTGGCGCCGATGAGACTTCGCAGACGGCGCGCGCCCTGCAATCCTTTGTCGAGGGCGGTTTTTTGGGGCGCGGCCCCGGAGAAGGAACCATCAAGACGGCGCTGCCAGATGCCCATACCGACTTCATTTTCGCGGTGGTGGCGGAGGAATATGGCGCAATTGCCTGCCTTGCGCTCGTTGCATTGATCGCGTTCATCGTGCTGCGCGCCTATTTTCGGACCTTCGGAGAGAGTGATCCGTTCACCCGGCTCGCAGTCGCGGGGCTGACCGTAATGTTCGCCATGCAGGCGGCTATCAACATGGCCGTCAATGTGGGGCTGATGCCCGCCAAGGGCATGACGCTGCCGTTTATTTCTGCCGGCGGGTCGTCCCTGCTGTCGGTTTGCCTGTTGATGGGTATGCTTCTCGCGCTCACCCGGCGGCGCGCTGACGCTGTGCGCTTGAGAAGGCCGCAATTACCCCTCACAAATGACCACCTTGGACAACTTGGATCAACAACGCAGTGAACTCTTCCTCGGTGATGCTTGCTGCCGGCGGGACCGGCGGCCACTTGTTTCCGGCACTGGCGCTGGCTGAAGAGCTGGCGCAACGGAACGTGGCTGTCGACCTGATGACCGATCAGCGTGGAGATCGCTACGGCACGGATTTCCCCGCGCGTCAGGTTTATCGCGTCCCTTCCGCGACGATTTCGGGGGAGCGCCGCTCGCTTCTTGGGACGGCCAACACGGCGATGACGCTGGGCAGAGGCATCCTGAGCGCCTACCGGACGCTGGGGCGCGTCCGGCCCGGCGTGGTTGTCGGATTTGGCGGCTATCCCTCCTTCCCGCCGCTGGTGGCCGCAAGCCTGCGCCGCATTCCAACCGCGCTGCACGAACAGAACGCCGTGCTGGGGCGTGCCAACCGGATGCTGGCAGGCCGCGTCTCCGTGATCGCGACCTCGTTTGCGAATGTCCGCCATCTCGACGGCGGCAGTTCTGCGAAAGCCCGATTTACCGGCAATCCAGTGCGCAGTGCCGTGCTCGATCGGGCCGGAGAGGCGTATCTGACGCCTGCTGCCAATGGCCCGATTTCCCTGCTGATTTTTGGTGGTAGCCAGGGCGCCCGGTATTTTTCCGATGCGGTGCCGCCTGCGGTCGCACTGATGCCGTTCGCGATCCGGCAGCGTCTGCGCATCACGCAGCAGTGTCGCGAGGAGGATCTCGAACGTGTCCGCCAGGCTTACGCGGAATGTGGCGTATCCGCGGACCTGGCGACCTTCTTTCGCGATTTGCCGGAGCGGATGGCCAGGTCGCATCTGGTCATCGGCCGCGCAGGCGCCTCGTCGGTCGCGGAGCTGACTGTTCTCGGCCGTCCGGCATTGCTGGTGCCGCTGCCGCATGCCATCGACAACGATCAGCTTCAGAACGCGAGCCAGCTTGCCGCTGCAGGCGGCGCGCTGTGCATCGCGCAGAAGGACCTGACGCCGCAACGGCTGGCGCACGAAATCGGGCAGCTCGCGGGACATCCGGACGGCCTCACCCGTATGGCCGCGGCCGCGAAGGCCGAGGGGCGGCCGGATGCCGTCATTCGGCTGGCAGATCTTGTCGAGGAGCTCATGAGTCGGCGAACGGTGCCGATTGGCGCTCACGCCGGGGCGACGAACTGAGGAAGAATAATGGAAATACCTCGCGGAATTGGCACCATCCACATCCTCGGCATCGGCGGCATCGGTATGAGCGCCATCGCCGAAATCCTGCATGACAAAGGCTTCGGTGTGCAGGGTAGCGACCAGAAGGAGAGCGCCAACGTCAAACGGCTCCGCGCCAAAGGGATCCGGGTATTCGTCGGCCATGATGCGGCCAATCTCGCAGGCGCCAAATTCGTCGTCATCTCGACGGCGGTGAAGCCGGGGAATCCCGAGTTGGAAGCCGCACGCGCCCAAGGCCTGCCGATCATCCGCCGCGCCGAGATGCTGGCCGAGCTGATGCGGCTCTATTCGACCGTTTCGGTGACCGGAACGCATGGCAAGACCACGACGACCTCGCTGATCGCTCACGCTTTTGCGGCGGCAAAGCTCGATCCGACCGTCATCACCGGCGGTATCATCAATGACTGGGGCTCGAACGCCCGGCTTGGCCAGGGACCGTGGATGGTGGTGGAGGCCGACGAATCCGACGGCACCTTCATCAAGATTCCGACCCAGATCGGCGTCGTGACCAACATCGACCCGGAGCATCTCGACTATTTTCAGAGCGTCGAGAACATGCACGCCGCCTACGAGGAGTTCTATCGCAACATTCCCTTCTACGGCCTCGCCGTCACCTGCATCGATCACCCGGTCGTGCGGGAGATGATCGACCGGCTGCAGCTTCGCCGCGACGGACGGCGGTTGATCACCTACGGCGCCAGCAAGGACGCCGACATGGTGCTCGGCGCGGTGCGCTCGGATGGATTGAACACGATTTTCGATGCGGAGCTGGGGCCACGCGTCAGCGGCGGTGCGCGTCGCCTCGAAGGCTGGACGGTTCCCGTTCCCGGAGAGCACAACGCGCTCAATGCGCTTGCTGCGATCGCCGTATTGTCCGAAGCAGGCATTCCCGATGGCGTGATCCGCACGTCGTTGGCATCGTTTTCGGGCGTGAAGCGTCGTTTCCAGCTCACCGGCACGTGGAACGGCGTGTTCGTGTTCGACGACTATGGGCATCACCCTGTCGAGATCGCCGCCGTTCTGAAGGCCGCCCGTGCGGGAGCCAAGGGGCGTGTGATCGCCTGTGTCGAGCCGCACCGTTATTCCCGCGTGCGCGATCTGTTCGACGAGTTTTCCGCCTGTTTCAGCGACGCCGACAGTGTAATCGTCACGCCGCTTTATTCGGCCGGTGAGCAGCCCATCGATGGCGTGGACCATCGCACGCTGGCAGAGGGCATCCGCGCAACCGGCCATCCGGAAGTAACGGCTGTCGACTCGGAGCGCGATATCGTTCCCGTCCTGCATCGGATCGCGGAGACGGGTGACATGGTGATCTGTCTCGGTGCGGGCAATTCGACGGAATGGGCGCACGCCCTTCCAGGCTGGCTCGAAGTGGAGCCCAAGCGCGCCGGAGGGCTGGTGTGAGCTTTCCCGATATCACTGCCGAACTCGCTACCCGCATGCCGGATCTCAAGGGGCGGCTCACGGCCAATGCGCCGATGTCAGCGATCACCTGGTTTCGTGTCGGCGGCCCGGCGCAGGTGCTGTTCAGCCCGGCCGACGAGGCCGATCTTGCCTATTTCCTGTCGTGCGCGCCGGCTGATCTGCCGGTGACCGTGGTTGGTCTCGGGTCGAACCTGCTTGTCCGCGACGGTGGCATTCCGGGCGTCGTCATCAGGCTGGGTCGCGGGTTCGCGGAGGCGAAAGCCGAGCCCGGACATCGTTTGCGGGTTGGAACCGCGCTGCCCGACGTCAAGGTTTCCCGCGCCGCTGCCGATGCCGGAATTGCCGGCCTGGCCTTCTATCGCGGCATCCCCGGTTCGATCGGCGGTGCGTTGCGCATGAATGGCGGAGCACACGGCAGCGAGACCAAGGATATTCTGGTCGAGACCCGTGCTGTTGACCGGCAGGGCAACATCCACGTCCTGTCGCTGGCCGACATGCAGATGACCTATCGCCATTGCGGTGTGCCGTCGGATTGGATCTTCACGGAGGCGCTGTATCAGGGACAGCCCGGCGAGCAGGCCGACATTCTCAAGCAGATGGACGAGGTTGCGGAGTATCGCGAGAAAAACCAGCCGATCAAGGAGCGTACCGGCGGCTCGACCTTCAAGAACCCGCCCGGACACAGCGCGTGGAAACTGATCGATGCCGCAGGTTGCAGAGGGTTACGCGTCGGCGGCGCCAAGGTGTCGGAGATGCATTGCAACTTCCTCATCAATGATCGCGAAGCGACCGGTGAGGATATCGAGCGGCTGGGTGAGACGGTGCGGGCGAGGGTCAAGGCCTCATCCGGCGTTACGCTGAACTGGGAAATCATCCGGTTGGGCCTGCCGCTGCCAGGCCACGAGACCGGCGAAGCGCTGGCAGAGGTGACGACAGCATGAGCGCGCAAGGCAAGGATCGCAAATACGAGCACGTGGCCGTGTTGATGGGCGGATGGTCGGCCGAGCGCGAAGTGAGTCTCAACACCGGCCGCCCGTGCGCCGCTGCTTTGGAGGCGGGCGGTTATCGTGTCACGCGGGTTGACGTCGATCGCGACGTTGCTACGCGCCTGAGAGAGCTGGCTCCCGATGTCTGTTTCAACGCGCTGCACGGGCGCTGGGGCGAGGACGGGTGTATGCAGGGCTTGCTGGAAGTTCTGGGCATTCCCTATACGCATTCGGGTGTGCGGGCCTCGTCCCTGGCCATCGATAAGGAGCGGACAAAGCGCGTCGTCGCTGACATGGGCGTGCCGATCGCTCAAGGGCTGGTGATCAATCGCGATGAGGCGCTGCGCCGTCATGCGATGGAGCCGCCGTACGTGGCAAAGCCGATCGCGGAGGGCTCCAGCGTCGGCGTCGTAATCGTCCCGGCAGGGGCAAACCGGCCGCCAGAGACGATCGCGTCCATCCCGACCCTTGAAGGCAACATCATGGTCGAGCAGTTCGTGGCTGGCCGCGAGCTGACCTGCGGCGTGATCGGCGATCGGGTCACGGACATTATCGACATCGTCCCGAACGAGCGGCTGGCGTTCTACGATTATGAAGCCAAGTATGCGCCCGGCGGTTCGCGTCACATTCTGCCGGCGGAGATTCCGTCCGACGTTTACCTCGCCGTGCAGCGGCACTCACTGGCCGTCCACAAGGCGCTGGGCTGCCGCGGGGTCTCGCGCTGCGATTTCCGTTACGATCAGGCGACGGGACAACTCGCGTTCCTCGAAATCAACACACAGCCGGGTATGACCGGAACGTCGCTGGTGCCAGAGATGGCGGCCTACGCGGGAATGAGCTTCGAAGCCCTGGTGGCCTGGCTCGTCGAGGACGCGACCATCGATCGGTAATTCTCCGATGAGCCCGGTCGCAAACCTTAACGCGGAGAGCGCAAATCTGCCCGCCACGGGTCACGCGCCGTTAACGTATCAATGAAAAATTAACCTCTTCGGCCGAGTGTGGCATGTCGAGCGCCGGCCGGGAGACGGTGGCTTGCCCGTGGCGCATCCTCGCAATCGGAGAGCCCGTTGCAGCAGTTCGGATCAGGTCCGCGGTCATGGCAGGCCCCTCAGGCGCCGAGCCAGAGAGCAGGTGCGCCGAATGGCCCCCGCTCACCACGTTCCCGCAAGTTCCGGCACCGGGCAGCCCGCTATACCACGCTGTTTGTTGCTGTCATCGGTGCGCTTGCATTCGCTGTGCTGACGCGTGGCGGAAGCGCGGCGCGTGAGGCACGCCCGTTCATCCAGGAAGCCGACAGGATGGCCGAGCAGCTCGGGTTGGGTTTGGCCCAGGTGTTCCTCAACGGCCATCGGATGACGCCGGATGGCGATATTTTCGACGCCCTGGATCTCACCAATTCGCGCTCGATGCTGCGTTTCGACAGTCTTGCCGCGCGCCATCGCATCGAGCGGCTGCCGTGGGTGAAGACGGCGACCATCAATCGCGTGTTTCCGGACAGCATCGATATCGAGATCACCGAGCGCGAGCCGTTCGCGGTGTGGCGCCGGGCCGATCGCAGCTACCTGATCGACGATACGGGACGGGTGCTCGGCGCGGCACCCCAGCGGCTGTGGACCGAACTGCCGCGTGTTTCCGGGGAAGGCGCTGCCGATGAAGCCAGTGCTGTTCTTGCGCTGGTCGGGCACTATCCCGAACTGGCCGGCCGTCTTCAGGAAGCGATCCGCGTCGCTGAGCGGCGTTGGACGCTGCGCCTCACCGGCGGCACGGAAATCATCCTGCCTGCCGACGATGCCCGTGGGGCTCTCGCCGGGCTGATGAACGATCCCGTGAGAGGCCGACTGCTCGATGGCTCGCAGGCCAGCATCGACGTCCGTGCGCCGGACCGGCTGATCGTGCGACCCGCACCGGCCGCACCGTCCAAGGAGACGGCTGGCCATCAAACGCAACCCTCCGGATGATGAGGCACTGAGGAGAGCCTTGGATGACCGGTGACAGGACAGGAACCACTGACGTACTGGGGCTGATCGATATCGGCACGAGCAAGGTCTGCTGCGTGATCGTCGATCCGAACAGCCGCGGAGCGCGAGGAGAGCCACGCCAGCGTGTCATCGGAATTGGGCACCAGCGATCACGCGGCGTGAAGGGTGGCGTGGTGGTTGATCTCGACGAGGCGGAGCATTCCGTCCGTGCTGCCGTCGCGCAGGCCGAGCGCATGGCGGGGGTCCAACTCGAAGAGGTGGTTGCCGGTGTCTCCTGCGGCCGTATGCGGTCCAGCCATTTCTCGGCACACGCCGATCTCGATAGCGGTGTCGTGCGCAAGGACGATATCCAGCGCCTCAAACGCGGGGCACGCGCGTACGCAGAGCGCGATGGCCGCCATATGGTCTATCTCGACCGGCTGATTTACCGGATCGACAACGATGCGGGCGTGATGGAGCCGAAAGGCATGGCTGGGCACCGCCTCACCGCGGATGTTCATGCGATCACCGCTGACGAGGCGCCGTTGCGCAACCTCAAGCTCCTGATCGAGCGGTGTTACCTGTCGCTCGGCGCCGCCGTCCCGTCGGCCCTGGCCAGCGTTCTGGCCGTGACGCGCGAGGAAGAGCGGCGGCTTGGCATCACCTGCCTCGACATCGGTGGCGGCACGACGTCGATTTCCGTATTTGCCGACAATCGCTTCCTGTTGGCCGATGTGATCCCTATCGGCGGTCATCACATGACGATCGATATCGCGCGGGAGCTTGGAACGCCGCTTCCCGAAGCCGAGCGAATCAAGGCACTGTATGGAGCACTGGTGTCTGCCGGGTCGGATGAGCATGAAATGTTCTCTTATCCGCTCGCGGGGGAGGGCGATTCGGCCTTCCACCAGACGACCAGGGCGAGGCTGAGGGCGATTCTGCAGCCGCGCGTCGAGGGACTTCTGGCGCTCGTCAATGAACGGATGCAGCGCAGCGAGATCATGAGGTACGCGGGAGAGCGTGTCGTTTTGACAGGTGGGGCCAGTCAACTCGTCGGCATCGGCGAATTTGCGGCCAATGCGTTGAGCCGCCCGGTCAGGATCGCAGGTCCACATCAGGCCAGCGGCTTACCGGCGAATATGAGCCTTCCGGCATTTGCGTGCGTCGCGGGCCTGCTGCCTGCGGCGCAGATGGTGCAGGGAGGATGGGCCTCGTTTCCCGAGTATGGCGTGAGCGAGCACGGATATTTCGGGCGGATGGGACAGTGGTTGCGGCAGAGTTTCTGAAGGGGGACATGACGCGAGCATGCGGATATCGGGCAGCGCCACGATCCTGCGGGACCGGTTTCTTCGGGGTGCATGCGCCTGCCATCCTTGTTGCCGCGGCGTGACATTGCCATGAACATCAAGCTGCAACTTCCTGACACAACAGATCTGAAACCGCGGATCACGGTGGTCGGCGTGGGCGGCGCTGGCGGGAACGCTGTCAATAACATGATCGCGTCAGGTCTCGCCGGCGTGAATTTCATCGTCGCGAATACCGATGCGCAGGCGCTTGCGGCATCGAGCGCGGAACAGCGCATTCAGCTTGGTGTCAGCCTCACGGAAGGGCTGGGCGCCGGATCGAAGCCCGAGATCGGCTCGGCCGCGGCCGAAGAAGCGCTCGAGGAGATCCGGACGCAGATTTCGAATTCGCATATGGTGTTCGTGGCAGCCGGCATGGGAGGCGGCACGGGCACCGGGGCTGCGTCCGTCATTGCGCGCATCGCCAAGGAACTGGATATCCTGGTTGTCGGTGTCGTGACCAAGCCGTTTCAGTTCGAAGGGCAGCGGCGCATGCGGATTGCCGACGCCGGTATCGCGGAACTGCGCAAATACGTCGACACGCTGATCGTCATCCCGAATCAGAACCTGTTCCGCGTGGCGAACGAGAAGACGACGTTTGCCGAAGCCTTCGTTCTGGCTGACCAGGTGCTTTATTCGGGCATCGCCTGCATCGTTGATCTCATCGTCAAAGAGGGGCTGATCAACCTCGATTTCGCTGATGTGCGCACGATCATGAGCGGTATGGGCACGGCGATGATGGGCACGGGCGAGGCCAGCGGCGAACGCCGTGCGGTCACCGCAGCCGAGGAAGCCATCGCCAATCCGCTGCTGGATGACGTTTCGCTGCGAGGCGCCAAAGGGTTGCTGCTGTCGATCATCGGTGGCCGCGACCTGACGCTGTACGACGTCGACGAAGCCGCCAGTCGCGTACGGCAAGAGGTTGATCCAGAAGCCAATATCATCGTTGGCGCGACCTTCGATGAAAGCCTGGGCAACCGCGTGCGCGTCTCCATCGTCGCCTCCGGTCTTGCCGAGCTATCACAACAGCAGGTGCGCAGCGGAGCCAGCGCTGTGCCACCGCCTCTGAATCACCCGCAGACGATGCCGCCGCCGCTCGCCCCCGCTCCGGCGCAGCATGGCGCGGCAGCTTCGCAGCATCCGGCGGCACAGCCACGGCCACCACTACCTCAGGCGTCGCAGGACTTCTTTGAGAAGCTGACCGGGGCGATCAAGGGGGAGAGCGCCGATCCTGATGCAGGCCGCGAGATCTGGCGAGGGCCGGACAACGTGGTGATCGAGGAGCGGGCTCCACAGCTTGGTCCGACACCGATGCCTGCGGCGCGCCAGCCGGACCCTGCCGCCATGGGGCGTCAGGCTCAGCCGTTCACGCCGGCCGGTCCGATGGAAATCCGCCGGGGACAGCGGCGCATGCCAACGGTGGAAGATTTCCCGCCGATCGCGCAACGCGAGTTTCGCGCTCGGGCGGGCGAGCATGAGACGGGCGCTCAGCCTGCGCATGCGGCGAATCGCTATCAGCAGGCGCCAGCATCGGCGCCCAGGAAGCCAGGATTGTTCGAACGAATCACCGGTTTCCGCAGGCGTTCCGAATCACCGAATCATCCACCGGCCGATGAAAGTTCCTACGACACACATTCCGGATCGGCTGGACGCACGTCAGATAATCCGTACGCCGCGCATCATCATCCGTACGATGACTTGGGAAAAACCCATGGACAGGCGTCAGAACCAGTTGATTTCACGGATTTTTCCCGTAAAGGTCGCGGGCGTCAGTGAACGGCATGGTTGCGTCACGCGTGTCTGTTTCTAACCTGCAGCTTTGCGGTAACAGTGCGTAAGAAAGCGTGATTTGTCCCCATGCGGGACGCAGCGTTATCGTTACCACAACAGTCGTTCGCTTCGCGCCGGTCGCAGGTCTCATGTTCAAGAATGACCGCAACAAGACCGGCAAGTAGTGAATGATCGGACGGGGGAAGGTGAGCAGGCCGATTGGGAACGGCGTGTGAACCTGCAGGGATCGAGGGACGGCGCAGATATGTCGAAGCGATTCATCGGCTCGCGACAGACGACGATTGCCCGTGAAATCGAGTTACAAGGAAAAGGGGTCCATAGCGGAGCGCCTGCTTCCGTTATCCTGCATCCGGCCAGCTCCGACACTGGTCTGAAGTTTCTAGTGAATAAACGTGGCCGAATTATTGCGGAAATCCCGGCCGATGTTCGCTATGTCAAGAATCTGACGCTCTGCACGGTCATCGGTGATGATGCCGGTGTCAGCGTCGGCACCGTCGAGCATCTGCTGGCTGCGCTCCGGGGACTGTCGATCGACAATTGCTACATCGAGATCGATAGCAAGGAAGTGCCGATCATGGACGGCAGCGCCGCGCCGTTTGTTGCCGCAATCGACGAAGTCGGCATCCGCGAGCTGACCGAGCCGCGCAAGTTCCTCAAGGTTCTGAAGCCGATCCGTGTTGAAGAAGGCGAGTCTTGGGGTGAGCTAACCCCGCATTCAGGCTTCCGCCTTGACATAGAGATCACCTTCGATACGTCGGTGATCGGCGAGCAGCGGATGGCGTTCGATATCAGCCCTGGCGTGTTCCGCCATGAATTGTCCCGCGCCCGCACCTTCGGGTTCATGCGCGATGTCGAGAAGCTCTGGAAGGCAGGTCTTGCGCTTGGTGCTTCGCTCGATAACACGATTGCCATCGGTGATGATCGGATCCTGAACCGCGAAGGTCTGCGCTATCCGCAGGAGTTCGTCCGTCACAAGATGCTGGATGCGGTGGGTGATCTGTCTCTGGCCGGCCTGCCGATGCTGGGTTGCTATCGCTCCGTGCGCGGCGGTCATCGCCTGAATGCCAATGTCGTCAAGGCCCTCCTCGCCGATACGTCGGCTTGGACAATGGTGCAGGCTCCGCGCGTTCGCGAGGCGTTCGTCCGGCTGCCGACGGCCATGGCTATCGCTGCAGGCGAGTGAGCCGCACTCAGCCACTCTTGTTTTCCCCGCTCGTGTTTCCGGAATCTGTCGAGGGCGCCGTGGCAATCTGCCGTGCAATGATCGCCCAAAGGACCGAGATCGCCGTATCCTGACCACAAATTCCCGTTTAAAGAAGTGGGTAACAATCCGCTTTTGTCAGGGGCTTACGGTATTCTGCGGATTGATTCGCGCACCGGAGTGGCTCAGTGGTGTGCGCTCGAAGCGTTGAGCTGGATGCATATTCGGCTGGCGACAGACGAGGGGCAGGCGACGTGAGAGGCTGGGTAATGGCTGTCCAACGGATCAGCGCGAAGCAGATGGTCATGTCGGCCGTGCTGCTCGCGGCCTTCGTGCCTCTCGGCGGGTGCTCGTCATCCGGCGATGCCGCGAAGCTGCTGAACCCCGATCCGCCCGACAAGATGTACGCCATCGGCGATCAACTCATGAACAGCGGCAAGTACGAGGCGGCCGCCAAGAAGTTCGAGGATCTGGATCGCGATCATCCGTATTCGCAGGAAGCCCGCCGCGCGATGGTGATGTCGGCCTATGCCTACTACCGGGCGGGCAAGACTCCGGAAGCGATCGCTACGGCGCGGCGCTACACCACCATGCATCCGGGCACCAAAGAAGCGGCGCTGGCGCACCACATCATCGTGTCCTCCTATTTCGACGAGATGGTCGGTCCGAACCGGGATCAGTCGAACGCGCGCAAGGCGCTGGCGGAGCTGAAAACGCTGAAGGCGCGCTATCCTGATAGCCCCTATGCCCGCGATGCCGACAATCGGATGCGCATTGCGGAGGACAACATCGCGGCTTCGGAGATGGAAGTCGGACGCTACTATCTCGACGGCAAGAATTACCTCGCGGCCATCAACCGTTTCAAGACGGTGGTGACCGAGCATCAGACAACCGCGCATGTCGAAGAAGCATTGATGCGGCTGGTCGAGTGCTACATGGCGCTCGGCATCAAGCAGGAAGCGCAGACCGCGGCAGCCGTGCTCGGACATAACTTCCCGAATTCGCGCTGGTACAAGGATGCTTACGCGCTGCTTCAGTCGGATGGTCTGGCGCCACGTGAGGAAGGTGGCTCCTGGCTGAGCAAGGCTTGGCAGAACATCAAGCTTCCGAAGCTCACATCGAGCGGCTGAACCCGGCCATCTTCTCGGACCGCTGGTTCGCGGGACTCACTCGAGGCGGCGCTTGTGTGTTCGTCGTCTCCGGACTTGATTGTGGTGGGTTTCGCATGCCACCTAGCCGTCTTGTCCAGTCATTCTGCGGCGCGCTCGCATGAAGACCTCACCATTCAGCCATAAGCCGGTCGCCGAACTGACGCCGGATGAAGCCAATGCGGAATTGGCCCGCCTGGCAACCGAGATCGCGCATCATGATAATCTCTACTATCAGGCCGATGCGCCCGAGATCTCGGATGCCGAGTACGATGATCTGCGCCGGCGTAACGCTGAGATCGAGGCGGCCTATCCGGCGCTGATCCGGGAAGACAGCCCGTCCCGAAAGGTCGGAGCAGCGCCGGCCGAGGGGTTCGGCAAAATTCGACATCGCGTGCCCATGCTGTCACTCGGCAACGCGTTCAACGACGACGAAATCCGGGAGTTCGTCGAGCGTGTGCATCGCTTTCTTGGGATCAAGTCCGACAGCGATCGTGTCGCGTTCACGGCCGAGCCGAAGATCGACGGTTTGTCGATTTCGCTGCGATACGAGCGTGGCCGGCTGATCGAGGCGGCAACGCGCGGGGACGGAACCGAAGGCGAGAATGTCACCGCGAATGTGCGCACGATCCGCCAGATTCCGCATGCGATAAAAAAATCAGACGTGCCGGACATCATCGATGTGCGCGGCGAGATCTACCTGTCGCATGCCGATTTCCGTAAACTGAATGAAACACAGGCCGAGACGGGGCAGAAGATCTTCGCCAACCCGCGCAATGCGGCGGCAGGTTCGCTACGTCAGCTCGATGCGTCGATTACCGCCAGCCGGCCGCTGCGGTTCTTTGCATACGCCTGGGGCGAGGCGTCTGCATTGCCTGCTGTAACGCAATCGGGTGTCTACGACGCATTCGAGCGGTGGGGATTTCCAGTCAATCCATTGGCGCGCGTCTGCCAGAATGCCGATGAAATGCTCGCGTTCTACCGCGAGATCGCGCAACAGCGGGCAACTCTCGGCTACGACATCGACGGCGTCGTCTATAAGGTCGATCGGCTCGATCTGCAGGAGCGGCTTGGCTTTGTCTCGCGGTCTCCGCGATGGGCGATTGCGCACAAATTCCCGGCGGAGCAGGCGATCACAATTCTGCGCAACATCGAAATCCAGGTGGGGCGGACGGGCGCGCTGACGCCGGTGGCAAAGCTGGAACCGGTGACGGTCGGTGGTGTCGTCGTGACCAACGCGACATTGCACAACGAGGACGAGATCAAGCGCAAGGACATCCGCGTCGGCGATACGGTCGTCGTGCAGCGCGCGGGCGATGTCATTCCTCAGATCGTGCAGGTCGTGCAGGAGAAGCGCCCCCGCGACAGCAAGCCTTATGCGTTCCCGACAGTCTGTCCGGTGTGCGGCAGCCATGCCGTCCGTGAGGTTAACGAGCGTACGGGCGAAACTGATGCTGTTCGCCGCTGCACCGGCGGTTTGATTTGCCCGGCGCAGGCGAAGGAGCGGCTACGCCATTTTGTGTCGCGCAACGCGCTGGATATCGAAGGGCTCGGCGAGAAGCAGATCGAGCTGTTCTATGATGAGGGGCGCATCATGCGTCCCGCGGATATCTTTACGCTGGCGGCCCGCGAGGAAAAACGCAGCGACAAGCTCATCGACAAGAAAGGCTACGGCAAGAAATCGGTCGAGAACCTGTTCAAGGCCATCGAGGCGCGCCGCAAGGTTCCTCTCGACCGGTTTATCTTCGGGCTCGGCATTCGTCACGTCGGCGAGACGACAGCACGCGATCTCGCCAACGCTTATGGAACCTGGGACGCGTTCGCCGCGGCCGTCAAAGCCGCTGTCGAGGGTGGGCACAAGAGCGACGCTTACAACGATATCGATAATATCGAAGGTATCGGCGAGACGGTCGTCGATGCACTGATCGATTTCTTCTCTGAACCGCATAATATCGAAGCCATCGAGGCGCTGCTGGCTGAGATCACGGTCGAGGCGTTCGCACGCGCCGTGGCGACACAGTCGTCGGTCACCGGCAAGACCGTCGTCTTCACCGGAAGCCTGGAACGCTTGACGCGCGGCGAGGCAAAGGCGCAGGCCGAGCGGTTGGGCGCGAAGGTCGCCGGATCGGTCTCGAAGAAGACGGATTACGTCGTGGCTGGCGCCGATGCGGGATCGAAGCTGTCCAAAGCGAGAGAACTCGGCGTTGCCGTGCTGACGGAGGACGAGTGGCTGAGCCTCATAAGCCGGCAATAGTCTTTCCTTCTGCGTGGAGTGAGTTCCGCGCGGGCGCGGTGGCCGTGCTGCCGGCGGCCGTTGCCGTCATCCCGTTTGCCCTGTTGATGGGCGCGCTTGCCGCGCAAAAGGGACTTTCACCGCTCGAAGTCGGTCTGATGAGCGGGCTGGTATTCGCAGGCAGCTCCCAGCTCGTCGCAGTCGATATCTGGCGGGAACCCGCGCCGTGGCTTTTGCTCGGCCTCACCGCGCTGACCATCAACCTCAGACACGTCATGATGAGCGCTTCGTTGAGCCGTCACCTCGGCGCGTTCAGTTGGCCGCAGCGCATTTTCGGCATGCTGTTTCTGGCCGATGAGATCTGGGCGCTGGCCGAACGGCGGGCCGCACAAGGCAGGTTGCATCCTGCATTCTACGCGGGCCTTGCCGCTCTCTTGTACGTCAACTGGCTGATTTGGACCGTGACCGGAACAATCGTGGGGCCGTCCGTCCGTGATCCTGCCGCATGGGGATTCGATTTTGCTTTCACCGCCATTTTTCTCGGACTTATCGTCGGGTTCTGGCGTGGCAGGGGCACCGCATTCGTGATGGCCGTCAGTGCGGTTTGCGCGATCGCAACGCAGGCGCTGCTGGGCGGCGTATGGCACGTGATGATCGGAGGCATTGCCGGGATGGCGGCGGCCTTGTTGTTGACATTGCGAAATCCGGAAACCCGCTCATGACCATCGATCCTGCAAATCTGGCGGCTATCCTGGCAATGGCCGTCGCGACGTGGTGCACACGAGTCGGCGGCTTATGGCTGCTTCAGATCGTTCGCGTGTCCCCGCGCGGGCAGGCAGCGCTGGATGCCTTGCCGGTCGCCGTGCTGACGGCGGTCATTGCACCATCGCTCGTCAAGGGCGGACCCGCTGATCTGTGTGCCGCAGCGGTGACGCTGATCGCGGCGACGCGGCTGCCGCTGCTACCTGTCGTCATTATCGGCGTTGTGAGCGCCGTGCTGTTCCGTAACCTGATGCCGTGAGCCTTGTGCTTGCGCTCAATCGAGCGGCGCTGTGGCGTGCTCGAACCAGGCGCGATCCTCTGCGGCGACCTGCGGTCCGATGACGTCGCGCACCCGTGCGTGATAGGCGTCGATCCAGGCTTTTTCATCCGCGGTCAGGAGGGAGACGTCGATCAGCCGACGATCGAACGGCGCGAGCGTGATGGTCTCAAAGCCCATCATCGGGCGATCTCCGCCTGGGATCTTCTCCGCCTCGGTGACGACCACGAGGTTCTCCAGGCGAATGCCGTAGGCCCCTTCCTTGTAATAGCCGGGCTCGTTGGAAATGATCATGCCCGGCTCCAATTCGGCCATGCCGCGTTTCGAGATCGATTGCGGCCCTTCGTGCACCGACAGGTAGCTGCCGACGCCGTGACCGGTGCCGTGGTCGAAGTCGAGGCCCTTCTGCCAAAGCGGGCGGCGGGCGAGCGGGTCGAGATCGATGCCACGTGTGCCCTTCGGAAAGCGGGCCGTTGCGACTGCGATATGACCTTTCAAAACCAGCGTGAACCGTTCGCGCATCTCGGCACTGGGTTTGCCGACCGCGATCGTGCGGGTGATGTCGGTCGTGCCGTCGAGATACTGCCCACCTGAATCCACCAGATAGAGATCGCCGGGTTTCAGGGTTCTGTTCGTGGCCTCCGTGACGCGATAGTGAACGATGGCGCCGTTCGGACCGGTGCCCGAGATGGTGTCGAAGCTGATGTCCTTGAGCGCCTGTGTCTCGGCGCGGAACTCTTCGAGCTTCTTCGCGGCAGAGATTTCATCGAGCTTGCCACCAGGCGCCTCACGGTCGAGCCAGGCCAGAAAACGCGTCACGGCCCCGCCATCCCGCAGGTGGGCTGCGCGTGCGCCTTTGATCTCGGTTGGATTCTTGCGTGCCTTGGCCGGTGTGCAGGGATCGGTGCCGCGCTTGATCTTCTTCGGGCCGCCGAGCTGTCGTGCAACCCACCACGATGCCGTGTTGGGGTCCAAGCGAACTGCCTTGCCGGAGGTCTTGAGAACCGCAAGCTTCTCGGCAAACGCGTCCGGGGCGCTGATCTTCGCGAAACCGCTCAGATGGGTCTTGGCCTCGCTGTCGAGCTTGCTCTTGGCGATGAAAATTTCGGCCTTGCCTTGGGCGGGCACGATGGCGAAGGCCAACGGCACCGGATTGTGCGCGACATCCGAGCCGCGAATGTTGAACAGCCAGGCGATCGATTCCGGCATCGTGAGCACAACGGCGTCCTGAGAGGACGACTTCAACTCTTTTTGCAGTGCAGCAATTTTGCTCTCGGCCGTGGCACCCGCGTAACGCATGGGTTGGACGCGAACCGGCCCCTTGGGCAACGGTGGCCGATCATGTCCCCAGACCGTATCTACGGGATTCCGCGCCAGAGCCTTGAGCTTGATCTGAGCTGGCGCAAGCGCGTCCGTCAGCCGTTCGACTTCGCTGACCGTGTGCAGGCGGGGATCGAAGCCGAGCACCGCGCCCGGCTTGAGCTTTTGCTGGAGCCAGTCTGCGGGTTTCGCGGCTGGGATCTGCAGGATCTCGACGTTATCGCCGCGCACCTGCTTGCGCGCCTGGACGGTATAGCGCCCGTCGACGAAAAGCGCGGTTTCACGCGATGTCACGACGGCAAGTCCGGCCGAACCCGAGAAGCCGGTGAGCCAACTTAGACGCTCCGCGCACGCCGGAACGTATTCGCCCTGATGCTCGTCGGCGCGAGGGACAAGGACGGCATCGACATGCAACTCGGCAAGAAGCCGGCGCAGCCGGGTGATGCGGTCTACAGCGTCCTGTTGCTCAGCCGGCGCATCGAAGCTCTGAAACATGCCTTACTCCCCAAATCCCGGGTGGTGGGAATCGCAATTCTGACGGCTATGCCAGCGTGCCATGTGACCGAACGTCCGTTCATGCAACCACTGCATTGCTGCAATGCGAAGGTTCGTCTACCGCAAGTGCGAACAATGTTCTACTTTCGGCTTAATCGCAGCGGAGGGAAGCATCAGATTTCCCCGGACTGCATCTTAACAGAGATGAGCTGAGCATGAGCACCCAGATCACGACTTACGGCGATGCCGTTATAGCCTCTTCCAGCAAGCGTCCGAGCGTGTTTCGTCGCGCTTGGGACAGCCTTGTCGCAGCCGGCGAAGCCCAGGGCCAGCGGCGCGTTGTGAATTACCTTGCAAGCCTTTCCGACCATCGTCTTGGCCAGCTTGGGTATTCCAAAGCGCAGATCCACGAGATCCGCGTCCTGCGCACGTTGCCGACTCCCAGCGAACTCTAATCGCCCGACTTCAACTTCCAACTGTAGTTCGGCGCTTCGGCTGGGATCTCTTTTCCCGGCTGGGGCGCTATCGCCTTGAGGACATATGAAAATGAATACGACAACCAACCCGGTGGTCATCACCGGTCATTCGCATGACACGCCGACACTGGTTCAGCGCGCGGTCGAGTGGATTTCGGCGCTCCGTAATGATCTGCGTGCCTATCGCGCGGATCGGCGGATGCGCGACACGCTCGCCGAGTTGTCCGATGCACAGCTGCTCGATATCGGAATCGCGGACGATGAAATCGCACGTATCCGGTCATTCGACCGGTTCACGCCGCGGTCATGGGCCGATTCCAAGGGTAAGACCCGCCACGCCAGCTATTGATCAGGGTCAGGATCGACCAGCCGGCAAGCCGCTGGTGGTTCGTGAGTGACAGCCCTCTGCTCCGGTAGGCGGCGGCGACGCCAGCCGCCTGCCGGTCCAGGATTCCCGACAAGACGAGCCTTCCGCCGGGAGGCAACGCCTCCGAGATGTCCTCGGCCAGCGAGATCAGCGGTTCGGCGAGGATGTTCGCCACGATCAGGTCATAGCTCTGCGCACGCGTCGGCCGGCGTCCCGGCATCCCGTGAGCGACCGAAAATCTTATTCGATCTGACACCGCATTGAGCCGGGCATTCGACCTGGCGACCGCGATGGCCAGCGGATCGTTGTCGCTGGCTTCGACGGCGGCATGCGGAAGCGCGCGGGCGGCCGCAATGGCGAGAACGCCCGACCCGCAGCCGAGATCGAGGATACGTGCAAAACCGCGCCGTCTGGTCAGGCGGTCGATGGCAAGCAGGCAGCCTTGTGTCGTTGCGTGGTGTGCGGTTCCAAAGGCCTCTCCGGCGTCGATCAGGAGCGTATTGGGGCCGCGCGGCACGCGTGCGCGATCATGGCTGCCGTGGACGGTAAACCGCCCGGCCGAGACCGGTGGCAGTGCGGCTTGCGAGATGGCCACCCAGTTCTCATCCGGAACGGGGACCTCGACCAGGGGCGGGATATCGAACTGCGCAATCGTGGCGAGTTGCTCGCGCAGTGAGGAGATGTCCGGCATCGCGCCGTAATAGGCCTCGACGAGCCAGCCGGTGCCGGCCTCGAATTGCGCGATCGCATCCGCAGCCGGCGTCACCAGCTCCGACAACGCGCCGCTGAGCGTTCGTGCCTGGTCGGCATCTTCGGTGGCGATGGCGATTTTGAATGAGCGCATGCGCGGCGTTGTCTGGCGCGATGCTTCGGATGTCAAGCCGAAGGCATCATCGGCGGGCTTTGACTATTTGGCGGGCTCAGCCGGTGACACGTCCCGCCCATCGTCGATTTCCGAGCCTTCCTCGAAGCCGGGTTCGGCCAGATCGTCCAGGAAGACGTCCCATTTGCGATCGATATGCGCGGCGGCTTCCATCGGCGGCATGGTGACGAGCGTTCCATCCCGCTGCTCGGTCACGATCCCTTCCGCCAGAAGCCGGCTCAGCGCGTCCGAGATGTCGAAATCAACGGGCGTATCGAACGTCTCGGACAAGTACCGCTCGATGGCGGCATCCACGGCCGGGAGCTCGGAACGATGCACGGGCTGTTTGGCCAGGACCGTGTAGAGAAGTATCTCCTCCTTCACGTCCTCTTCGGCCGCACGCGCTGCCAGCTTCATGATGACCCCGGTGTTATCGGCCATTGCATGGAAATAGAGGTTTTGCGCCATGACCACCATGTAGCGCTGGCGCTGGTTCAGGAAGTTCATACCCTGCCGGAAAGCCACACCTCCCAGGCCGAGCGCGGCGCCTGCCGCTGCGACCGGGTTGCTGGCGGCAAGTGCGAGCTTTCCCGCAGCGCTGAACAGGCCGACACCCAGGCCCGCGCCGCTGGTGATACCCAGTTTCAGCTTGTCCATCGGACGGAAGCTGACGCGCGTATTAGGGAAGATCATCTCGATGTCCGTGCGCGGCATATTCTTGAAAAGCTTCATGTAGATGCAGTCGTCGCGGACTTCCGAAGACATCATCCGGCGGCCCCAGCGGACCACCTTCTCCGCTTGTTTGCGGGGAATGCGCCGCTCGCGCATCAACTCCTCGACCCGTTGCGCCACCGGCTTGACCTTGAATACGACGCACAGCCGGCGATAGATCGGCACATCAAATTGCTGCTTGAGCAGGAACTTGCGCAGGGTCCGGCGTTCGTCCTTCCGGCTCGATGCGCCGCGATAGAAGATCAGCAGCTCGTCGAAAGCGCCGAGATCGACTTTCAGATCGAGCCCGTAGTGGGACTCGCGCGTCATGATCAGCTCGACCTGGCTCTGATCGATCTTGGTGTAGTTGGCCTGCGTCAGAAGCTGTTCCATGCCGCCGATAACCCGGCGTTGCAAGGCGTGGCGCTCATGCTCCGTGTAGTGGCGTGTGATCAGCAGGTCGCTGTCAGGGCTGAACGGTTCATAGGCCTGTTCCAGCGCCAGCATCTGGGCACCGTACTGCTGCTGGCGCCAGTAATCGAGGTAGCGGAAGAATCGCCGGGCATGCACGGCCTGTCCGCGGGACCAGGCTTGCGGGTGGGCCAGCCGATCGATGAGGGCAAACCGGGTGATGGGGATGAAGCGTTCGCGCTTTTTCTGGCTTTCTGGCGAGGGCAGCCGAAGCGCGATGCCAGCATCGGCAATATCGGCGTCATCGATGTCATTGTCCGGCTCGGGAACAGCTTCTGGCGCGAAGGCTGCGACGCGGGCGGCGTTCGATTGAGCCCCTGACATGATCGAAGTCTCCCGATCCTTACGCGATGACCATTCGAGGTGGGCCTGACCCGCCGGAGTTTTACCGTTCACATCGTAGGCTTGTCGAGCCTTGCGAGCCGGCCGGTTGGACGCCTGCCAGCATAGCCTGCCGTTGACGGCCAGAGCGAGGCATCCCGGTCATGTTTCGCAGCCCCAGGAGCATAAGTCCGCTATCCTGAGGCGGCCAGGCAACTCGTTCCATGTCAGAAAATTGAGCGACGTCACAGTGATGCCTCTGTTTCAGAGCACATGAGATTGACTGTCGTGCAGGCTTTGGGGGCCGTGGTGCATCGACGATTTATGAGGACAGCTCTTTGGCTGACGCCGATTCTCGTCGCCGTCAGCCCGGGAGGGGTGCAGGCTCAGCAGCAGATCGAGCTGCCGCTGAGTTGTGCGATACATTCCGGTTCCGGACGGCTGTTGACGCGTCCGGCGCCATCGGCAGTCTACGATCTCGTTTCGGAGCCTGAGCGGCGGACCGTGACGGTCTGTGGTCCGGGTGGATGCCGGCTGGTGCAGCTTTACCGCTTCGACGTCGCGTGCGGTGACGCCAAGGTCTCATGGGTGCATCTGGCGGCTGTATTGCTCAACGCGGAAGGCAGCCGGGTTGTCGTCAGAAATGAGCGAATGATCGCCCGGCGCATGGGATGGATCGCGCCGCCCGGGGATTGCGCCGATGGTTTGCTGGCGACGCGCGGACCGGGCGATGTCGCGGAGCGCCGCTTCGAAAGACGATGCAGACGGTCCGCGACCCGGATTCTACCACAGGGCTTCGCACCTCTGAACGAGCTGGGTGCGCGGTTCATCCATACCGAGGCCATATCGGCCGCCGCGTCTCCCCAGCAGACCCTGACACGACCGGCTGTTGCCTCGCCCAAGCCGATTCCTGCCTCCGCACCGAAGGTGCGCATGGCCGAACGCGAGGCGGATGCTGAGGAAGGCGAGATCTTTGCACCGGTGCCGGGGAACCGTAATCCGCATGTCTCGCCGGTGGAGCGATGGGCCGACCCGGCGCCGCTGCGGTTTCCCGAGCGCCAGCCTCCGCCAAAGACTGAATTCGTACCGCCTCGTCCAAGGGAAGTCGCGGAAGCGCGCGTTCCTGTCGAGCCGACGCCCCGGGGCGAGCCTTCGCCCGCGATCGTAGCCGTCGAAAAATCAGAGCTGGCGCCTATTGTCGAAACACCCGTTCCCGCTCAGCCGCAGGCGACGGTCGAGGTTGCGGCTTCCCCGATTGGGCCGCTCGCGCCGCCATCCGGGATCCAGCAGCCCGATGAAGGGGGCGGCAACCTGAGGCTCGTCTCGACGGCTGGCTGGTCACCCTCTGTCAGCTACTCGGAACAGCGAACGGCGCCAACAGACCTGCAGCTTCTCAGTGCTTTTTCTGCCCTGACCACGCAATTGCGGGGCCTGCCGATCGAGCGCGAGTTCGCAATCCTGCTGGTAGGGCTGACGCTGCTATGGGGGCTTCTGTCAGGGGTCGGCTGGTATGCGACGCGGGCGCGACGGGCCGCAGTGACGGTGACGTTCCAACCCCCCGAAAGCCGGCCGATGGCTTATCCGCAGCCCATTGGCACGGCATTGATCGCGCCGGCGGACAAGATGATGTGCGGCGAGTTGTGCAAGACAGCGCACACCATGCTGCGGCAGATCGAAACCAACGTCGACAGTCTGCAGAACGTTGCTCCGCTCCGCCGTGTCCTGCAGCGCGAAATGCAGCATTTGGAACAGTTCCTGACCGCAGTGATGACGGCGACGCCAGTCGAGTCCGAGGAGTGGCGGCGGATGCGCAACCGGTTGCAGCGTATCGTCAAGGAGCTGCACCGGCTAAAGGACATCGTGGATGGCGCCTATCGCAGTCTTTCCGGCGCCGGGTTCTCAGGCAGCGAGCCGCCGCGTGACAAGCATGAAGCCTATGAAATGCTCGGTGTTCATGCGGACATCAGTCCAAAGACACTCAAGAAGCTGGTCGAAGCGCTCCGCGCGTGCTGGCATCCGGATCTTGCCAAGGACGAGACCGACCGCGCTGTCCGCGAGGAACGCATGAAGCGCATCAATATCGCCTGGGACATCCTCTCCGGGAAGCGTGCGGAGACTTGAGGCTGCCGCCGCGGCGCCGATGCTCTATGCGTTCGTCTTCCTGGCGCGACGGGTGATTGAGGTTCAGCGCGCACCCAGCCGCTGCAAGCGTGCCGCTGCTTCGGCGGCTCCAAGCTCACGGGCTCTCTCGTACCATTTGACGGCCAAGGCCGCGTCGCCCTGAATCCCGCCGAATACGGTGTGCTGCGCCAGCTCGTTGGGATCATATGTACCTGCGAGGGCCAAAGCGGCTGGGCCCCAACCGAGCTCCGCGGCGCGCTGGTAGAAGAGGCGTGCGACAGTGACATTGCCTGCCGCAAAGCCGGCATCGCCCCGCTCCATGGATTTGAGGGCCCGTTCGTGGTCTTCGGGGCTGAGCTGCGGCGGCGGGGGGATCGGCACGCGGGGTTGGGCCACAAGCGGTGGCCGAGCCTGAGGCGTGAGCAATCCGGTCGTGGCGGAACCAAGCGCGGCAGTGTTGGCCGCCGGTGCCTCTCCTGGCCTCGCTGCCGGAGCAATCATGGCGGCGGGAGCGATCAGCAACGTCGCTTTCACCTCATTGAGAATGTTGCCGTCGATCGCGACCAGCGAGATCGTGATGTCGCTTCGGCTCGTTGCGCCCATGGGCGTCGAAATCTTCAGCCTCGGCAGCGCCGCCAACGGAATCGCCCATGCGCCCGCCGCAATCACATGACCCTCGGTCAGGGTCGCGGATGGAGGCAAACCGCGGACGCGCAGAAAAGTCTGTTGCGGAATCGCGTCGGCGGGGCCGATCTGGATCGGAAACGCGGTCTCGACGGCGGGCTCGGCCAGGATAACGGTCGCGACGTTGATGATCGGTTTGCCGCGCGAAGATTGCGCAAAGGCATTCTCGTGGCTCATCGGAACCGCTGTCGATCCGAGAAGAGCTGCGGCCAGCAAAATATGCGTGATCCGGTGGGAGACGATCAATGCTTGTCTCCCCCCTTGCCTGTTGCGCGTCACCACGGGTCCCTCCCCCTGTCGATGTCGCCCTGATCTCCCTCGACCGCGCCTTCGGGCTGGACGCGGTTCTTATTTTTTGTCTTTCTGCTTATTGTTCGCGTCTTATTGCTTCGGCCGCTGCTTGCTCCATTGAAGGAATTGCTGGAACAGACGTTCCTGCTCGGCGCGGTTTCCGGGAGCGGCGCGGGCCGCCTGTGTCCTGGCATAGTTGGGATCGATGGGCTGGGCAGGTTGTGCCGGTGCCGACTGCTCCGCCATCTTGTTGAGCATTTCCTCGGCAACCCAGTATCTGGTCCATCCAGGCACCTGCGCCGCGAGATTGATCTCCTTCCATTTGGGATGATAGGGCGGCTTCCTCAGCGTATCGAACTTCTCGAAGTAATACTGGATGAAGCGCTCAACCCTGCGGAAGCGATCGTTCTCCTTCGACCAGTTGTAGACGGCCAGGACGACGGGAATGCCGAGCGTCTCGACCTTTTCGCCGGGCTTGAACAAATTCGGATAATCCTCGTGGCCCAGGGTCGAGGGAACGTAGTAGTCGGCAAATTTGTCCGTGAATTCCACGGGAAGGAAATGGCCGATGTCTGATTTCAAGTTCACGAACAGATTATTCGGCTTGCCGACGGTATGAAGAATGGCGGCGATTTCACCTGTCTTCATCATCTCCAGCGCGACGGAATTGTTGATGAACACGGGCTCGACGTTGACGCCCAATCGCTCGAACAGGATCGGTCCCGTGATCGTCGGACCCGCGCCCTTGGTGTTAAAGCCGACTTTCTTGCCTTCGAGATCCTTGATGGATTTGATGTCGTGGCGGGCAAAGACATGCAATTCGCCGATATACATCTGCGAGATATAGTGGACTCGCCGCTCGATATTGCTTGCCTTGCGATTGCGCCGGAAATCGTCAAACACGTCGGCGTGGGTGATCGAAATGTCGATGCCCTTGAGATAGAGCAGGTCGCCCACGTTTTCGGCCGCGCCGTATGTCACGACGGGTAGAATGCGAAGTTCGTCGCCATCATTCAGCGCCTTGGCGAGTTCCGCGGCAAAGCGGATGAACGTCCCTTCCAATAGGCCGCCGGCAATGCCGATCGTCCAGCTATTGGCGCGTTCGACCGCACCCGCTTCGCCAGCCGCCGCGGCCGACGGTGCGGTTCGATTTCGGGCCTGTGCTACATCAAAGCGATCGGACGATTGAGATATCGCGGGACAGCTCATGAGCGGCAGTAGAACGCATGCACCCGTCAGCCAAGCTCGCATCGCACGCACGGATTGATCTCCCCCCGATCGATGGTATTTTTGTCGCAGCAGTCATAGAGGCGACTGATTTAGGCCATATTATAGCAAGGTGTACAGCAATCGTCATTTGGCGGACTAAAGGGCCGTCGGGCGCAAAATGAAATCGAAAGCGGGTTGGAAATAAAAACTGTCCGCGTTGCAGAAGCTTGGTCAGCGTTGGTTCATGTATTCACGCAGCTTGCGCTTTTCCCACCGCGAGACAAACTTCGGCGTTCCGCCAAATGTCAGCAGCGCGTGCAAGAGAACGCCAATACCCCAGCCGAGAATAACCCACTGTACCCACCAGTCACTTCCTGTCGCGACGTTCACGACCGTCAGTCCCGCGATCACGAGGACGAACGCGGCCAGGTGGGTGTAGAAACCTTTGATTTCGTCGACCCGGCGCCGGGCACGCTTGAATCTCTCCCGGTCGGCGGCTGTTATCGTCTCTGACGAACCCGGTTCGGGCGTTGTGTTGCTGCTATCTACGTTCATCGTCCAAGCCCTGCTGTTCCTTTTCCGCCGCGATACGCGATGCCAGCGCGTCTTTAACAGCGCTAATTTTCACTCTCGCAAAGGCGATAGCGGTTACTCCAGTAGCGATCGCCGCTCCGAATGGCCTGCTGGCGCATCCATTCGCAACTGACCGAGGGTGCCGAGCGCGGACGCCGATAATAGTGCCGGGGGCTGGACCGCGTCGCCGGACGGTCGAGATTGTCACGTTTGACGCGCGGTGGCTGATAGGGGCGGTCTTGCCTGAGCCGAGGACTCGTGCGGCCTCGATCGATGCTCGACCTGCCACGATAGCCTTTGTATCCGCTATCGGTGTTCCGGGAGCGGTAGCTTTGGGCATACTGCGCCGGGGCCGCATGGGCGGCCGCTTGCCGGAACGGCTGTTTTGAGATCGGAACGCCGACGATGGTTGCGAGGCACATCGCGGTGATGATCGATACTCGTTTGATCCTCCCCACGCTGACTTGATCCTTTCGTTCTCCGCATGAACCGGACGCGCTCTGAAACCGCGCCGCTAAGCGAACAACGCATGAAAAATGCAAATCGTTTCGTGTCCGGACATCGCAGGCGATCGGGAGCGAACGTCGTTTTTAGTTAACGCTCAGCGCCTGGGAGATCCTCGCGATCCTTGGGGTCTACGTCTAGTTGTGCCTCGCGATGAAGGCGGCTGTTTACCTTCGTGGAACCGATATCATCAAATTCTGGCAAAGTTCATGGAATTTGGTAATACATCTAAGTAAAGTTCGACAAGTAGTGCTAAATTCACGCTGATATTAGAGACTGCCTCATCCGTTCTTGAAGGCGCCCCGAGCAGCCAAGGGACAGGTATGGCCCCGGCTTGTGTACGGCCGCTACCATTGGTTGCAGTGCGGTGGACCGAATTATGTTGCGGCTCAAGTTGTTCTGGATGATCTGGCCCCACACCCTGTCGATCCGGACTTTACTGCTTTCGCTCGCTGCCGCGATCTTACTGCCTGCGTTGGGTCTGATGCTCTGGCTCCTGCATCGTGCGGAAAGCCAGCATCTGGCGTGGCTGGATGAGCGTGCCGAGCAGATCGCCGCGGACTTGTCCAATGATCTCGACCGCGGCCTCAAGCATGTCGTGACGGTTATGGAGAGCCTGTCACGAGCGCCATATCTTGAGACCGGCGATCATAAGGAATTTCTTGCAGCCGCCCGGTTGGCAGCCAAGCGCTTGGATGATGGCCGGATCATTCTTCTCAATAGCCGCTTGCAACTCGTTGTCGATACCGCGGATGCAGGAAGCGGCGCCCCGGCACCCGATCTGGCTATCGCGAGAAAAGCGCTCGATACGAACGGCATTGCCGTAACGGACTTCTTGACTCAGCCTGGAGATGGAAAATGGGGCACCCAGATCCACGTTCCATTTCGAAACAAGGACGCATCCCGTTACGTTCTTGTAGCGTCCCCGGGTCAGCAATATTTTCAGATCCTATTGCAGGATCAACATCTGCCCTCCGGTTGGCTCAGAACGGTGGTGGACGCGGATGGACGCATCATCATCCAGGGTGACGGTTCTGTTGAAACGGCCGGTTTGCGGCAAGCCTGGGAAGAGAATTCCGGGCATGTGCCACCGCATCATTCCAATGCCGTCAATTCTGCCAATTTAATTCATGCATCGGCGAAATCGGCGTTCACAAATTGGGATATCCATGTCGAGGCCAAGAATGCAGCTGCAAACTGGCTTACCGGACATGGTATTCCTATGTGGATACTCGGGGCCGCAGTTCTGCTCTCGCTCTCGGCTCTGTTTGTCCAGTTTCTAACTCGGATGATGGTGGCGCCGATCGAGAGCACGGCGCACGCCGTGACATTAATGGGCCGAGGCGACAGAATTCCAAAGCTGGACTCCCCTCTGGCGGAAATGAAAAGCATCACAATGGCGTTAAGTAACGCAAGCGAGGATCTCCTCAAGCGCAAACGAGCGCTCAAGGAGGCACGCGATGAAGCACGCCGCCGCGCGACCGAAGCCGAGGAGGCACGGGCTCTGCTTCATACGCTTTTGGAATATGTCCCCGAGGGCATCACCATTTCTCTTGGCCCTCCTGATTTTCCAATTGTTGCCAGCAGCCGCACGGCAACAGAGTTAATGAGATGTCCCAATGATGCGCTGATCGGAATGCCGGCGGGCCATCCAATCATGACATTCGGCGCGGTGCGAGCCGACGGCAGCAAGCCAGCCCCGGAGGAAATGCCGCTTTATCGCGCTTGCCATCGTGGTGAAACGATCGTCGACGAAGAACTGATAATTTCTCATCCGAATGGCAGTCAAATCGTTTGTCTCGTCAATGTGACGCCACTGCGCAATTTGGCAGGTGATATTATAGGAGCTGTTAATTGCTGGCGCGATATCACCACAAGGAAGAAAGAAGAAACCAGCCTGCGCCAGGCAATCGCGCTCTCCAAAACAATTAGCGATGCGATCCCGGCGCTGATGTACGTCAAAGACCTCGACGGGCGCCTCACCATGGTCAATCAAGCATTGCTCAGAACATTAGGGCGCACCGAAGTGCAGGTCATTGGCAAGACGCATTCGCAACTGCAGGGCGATACGCCCCAGGCGCAAGAAGTGATTGCCAACGATCGCCTTGTCATCAGCACGGGAAAGACATTGGAAGTCGAGGAGACGGTTACGCGGCCTGACGGCGAGCATCACTATCTTTCGACCAAGTCTCCGATCCTGGGCGATGATGGCCGTCCAACGGCGGTTGTCGGCGTCAGCGTCGATATCACGGACCGAAAGCGGAGTGAGGCCGCCGCGCGTCTGCTCAGCGAGATGGAGCACGACAGTGCGGCGTTGTCGGATCCGCAAGAGATGATAAGCCGCGCGGTCGAGCGGCTCGGCAAATATCTGGGTGTTTCTCGCTGCAATCTCACGATCATCGATCCTCAACGGGACATCCTGATTGTCGAACCCGGTTGGCTCAATGGTGTAGAGAGCGTGGCCGGCAGCTATCCGCTCCAGGAAAACACGACGCCGGAGTTGCGGACTGCGTTCGCGCGTGGCCGGCCGTTTGCGGTCGCAGATGTCACCACGGACAAGCGGACTGCGAGCGTGGCGCAGAGGTATCTTGCCGGCGGCGTCGCCGCATTTGCCGCGACTCCGATCCTCGTCGGAGGGGAGCTTCGTGCAGTGCTCGGGGTTCACGCTTCGCAACCGCGCCACTGGCACGCCGACGAGCTTTTGCTGTTGCGTGAGGTTGGCATCCGCGTCTGGACTGCCCGCGAACGAGGGCTTGCGCAAACAGCACTGCGCACCAGCGAGGAGCGCTATCGGCTGGCGGCCTTGGCTGTCGAAGGGATGATTTACGATATCGACGTCGCGTCGGGGCATGTGGAGCGCAGTCAAGGCTTGGAGGGGTTGATCGGTATCGATCCCGAAGAGGCGCGGCCGCATGTCGATTGGTGGCATGAGCGCTGCCATCCCGATGATCTGCAGAGAATAAGACTGGAGCAGCAAACCGTTCTGTCGGAGAGGCGGTCGAAGCTGCAATGCCACTATCGGATCCGGCATCGTGATGGATATTGGGTGCATGTGATGGATAGGGCTCTGGTTCTTTACAACGAAAGCGGCGACCCTCGGCGCTGGGTCGGATCCATCGTCGATGTTACCGCTCAGGATCATGCGGAGGCCCGATTGCGGGAGACGGAAGAACGTTTTCGCGCCCTGGTTCAAGCGTCGGCGCAGACCGTCTGGACGACCAATGCGATGGGGGAGATCGTCGAGGACTCTCCCTCGTGGCGCGCTTTTACCGGGCAGACCGTGATGCAGTTCCTCGGCTGGGGATGGCTCGATGCCGTCCATCCGCAGGACCGCGCATCCGCCGCGGAGGCCATGCGACAGGCGTTGGCGAGCAAGGCGCCTGCCACCATGGAATATCGGCTGCGTCACAACACCGGCGAATGGCGATGGACGCAGGCACGAACCGTCCCGCTGATCAACGAGGACGGCAGTATCCGTTCCTGGGTCGGCATGAACACCGACATTACCGACCGGCGGAACTGGGAGGAACAGCAGAAGCTCCTCCTGGGCGAGCTCAGCCACCGCGTGAAGAACGTGCTGGCCGTCGTGCAATCCATGGCAACGCGCACGCTGACGGGTGGCCGGTCACTGGCGGAAGCGGGCGAAATTCTCATACGCCGCCTGCACGCATTATCGCGCGCACACGACATGCTGACGACGCGCAATTGGCGTGGTGCGCCGTTGCGGGCGATTGTTGAGAGCGAGCTTGTCCCGTTCGCGGGTCGGACGCGGATCGAAGGTCCCGATCTCATGATCGGACCGCGTATGGCCCAGACATTGGCGCTCGTTCTCCACGAACTGGCCACCAACGCCACGAAGCACGGCGCGCTGTCGAACGATGACGGTCAGGTGTCTGTTGCTTGGGCCGTACTCGGATCGGGCGACAATGCCCGCTTCACGTTCGAATGGCGGGAGAGCGGCGGACCGATCGTGGCCCCGCCGGATCGTAAGGGCTTCGGAACGTCGCTGCTGAACATCGCGATCACGGGCGATGCAGATGGCGTTTCGCCGCTGCGCTTCGAGCCCGGTGGCGTTGTCTATGAGATCAACGTTCCGCTGTCGTCGGTCGCATAAGTCCGGCGCACGTCATTCAGCAGCCTGTGGCCTCTCGAGCGCAGGCACGAGCGCCACATCATCCTTGCCGATCGGTGCATGGCTGGATGCGGGCGGTGGAACTCCATCCGCCTCATCCGCCTTACCGACGAAGCGACTGAAGAAATGCCAGATCCAGCCGCCGATCTCGTCCATCAGCACAAAGACGGCGGGTACGAAAATCAGCGATAGCAGGGTCGAGGATATCAGTCCGCCGATGACGGCCGCTGCCATTGGGGCGCGGAATTCACCGCCGGACCCGAACGCCAGTGCTGACGGCAGCATGCCACCGCACATCGCAATGGTTGTCATGATGATCGGCCGCGCACGCTTGCGGCCTGCATCGATGATGGCATCCTGACGCGACACGCCGTGCGCCATGGACTCGATGGCGAAATCCACGAGCATGATCGCGTTCTTGGTCACAATGCCCATCAGCATCAGGATGCCGATGACGACCGGCAGGCTGATGGGTTGTTGGGCGATGATCAGCGCGACGATCGCACCGCCAATGGACAGCGGCAGCGAGAACAGAATGGTGACGGGCTGCAAGAAGCTCGCAAACAGCAGAACGAGCACCGCGTAGACCATCATGATGCCCGCGCCCATCGCACTGCCGAAGCTGGCGAATACTTCATCCATAACCTCGGCGTCGCCGAACTGCTTGAGCTGAAGGCCGGGTGCGAGATTTTTCGCAGCGGGCAGATTGGTAACGGCTTCCACGGCCTCGCCGAGCGAGGCTCCGGCAACCAGGTCGGCGCCAAGGGTCACACGGCGCAGCCGGTCATAGCGGTCGATGGAGGTCGGCCCCTGAGAGGTCGCGAATGTCGCCACCGAAGACAAGGGTATCGAGCCACCTGAAGCCGTCGGGAGCCTCAGGGATTCGATGATCTGACGGTGCGTCCGTGCCTCCTCGTCGAGCTGCACGCGGATCGGAATCTGGCGGTCGCCGACGGTGAATTTCGCGAGCGCCGCGCCGATATCGCCGATCGTTGCAATGCGCACCGCTTCAGCGATCGTCTCGGTCGATACGCCGACGTTGCTGGCAAGTTCACTATCGGGAATGACGCGCAGTTCCGGGCGGTCGAGCTCCGCGGTGGAGACAGGAAGCGCCAGTTGCGGAACGCGCCGCATCTGGCTGGTGATGTCGGCAGCAGCGGAGTTCACGGCTGCGCCATCGCGCCCTGTCACCACCATCTGGAAACTGCGCTGGCCGTTCTCCTGCAGGAACCAATAGCGGATGTCGGGAATACTTTCGAGGCCGCGTCCGATTTCACGCTCGACCTGGCTTTGCGGTTTGCGCTCGGATTTGTCGACCAGCGTCACGACCAGCGTCGCTTTGCGGACTTCATCGCCGGAACCGAGGATGCGTCCTCCGGTGACGAATACGCTTTTTACATCCGGCCGGTCATCGAGACGCCGTGTCAGCTCGGCAGTCAGCCGCTGGGTGTCCTCCAGCTTTGTGCCCGGCGGCAATTCAACAGCCAGCATCACGCGGCCGTTGTCCTCCAGCGGCAGGAACCCGGACGGCAGGAGCTGCATGCTGGCGATGGAGCCCGCGAAAATAACCAGCCCAAGGCAGACCGTCGAAATGCGATGACGCACCGACCATCCGACCAGTGCCGTGTAGAACCTCAGGATGCGGCCCTCATGCTCGTCATGATCATCATGAGCGCGCATGAAATATGCGGCCAGCAGCGGTGTAATCAGACGAGCGACCAGCAGCGAAAACACGACGGCTGCGGAAACGGCGAGGCCAAACTGCTTGAAGTACTGGCCGGCAATGCCACCCATGAAACTGACCGGAGCGAACACCGCGACGATCGTGGTGGTGATGGCGATGACCGCCAGCCCGATCTCGTCGGCGGCTTCGAGCGCGGCTTTGTAGGCGGATTTGCCCATGCGCATATGGCGCACGATATTCTCGATCTCGACGATGGCGTCATCGACCAGGATGCCTGTCACGATGGTAATGGCGAGAAGGCTGACGAGGTTCAGCGAGAACCCCATCGCATCCATTGCAAAGAATGTGGGGATGATCGACAATGGCAGGGCGATTGCCGCGATAAGGGTCGCGCGCCAATCGCGCAGAAAGATGAAGACCACGATGATCGCGAGGATGGCGCCCTCGATGAGCGTCTTCATGGTCGAGTCATAGACACCGACGGTGTATTGCACCGAGGTATCGACGAGTTTCATTTCCACATTCGGATGGTCGCGCTGCAGTTCAGCGAGCTTGTCGGAGACGGCCTTTGCGACGACGACATCGCTGGCGCCTTTACCGCGCGTGATGGCGAAGCCGACCACCGGCTGATCATCGACCGTTGCGTACAGTCGTGGCTCGGCCACGGTATCGGTGACCGTGCCCAGGGCATCCAGGCGGACGGTGCGTCCGCCTGGCAGGGCAATCATCGTTCGCGCCAGATCTTCGACGGTGCGTTTTCCGGCCAGCGTGCGGATGGCTTGTTCACGGCCGGCGATTTCTCCGCGTCCGCCGGCGACGTCGACGTTGGTCGCGCGGACCTGGCGGTTGACCTCGCCGGCCGTGACGCCGAGGGCGAGCAGACGGTCGGGGTCCAGGGATACTCTGATTTCGCGGGTCACGCCGCCGACGCGGTCGACTTTCGACACGCCCTTGATGCTCTGCAGGGCGCGCGCCACCGTATCATCCACAAACCACGAGAGCTGTTCGGGCGTAAACGTCGGAGCGCGCGCGGTGTAGGTGAGGATTGGCAAGCCTTCGACGTCCAGGCGCTGCGTGATCGGCTCGTCGATAGTGCGCGGCAACTCGGCGCGAACGCGGGCGATGGCGTCCTTCACATCGTTGACGGCGCGATCGACGGGAGCTTCAAGCTGAAACTCGACCAAGGTTGTCGAGATGCCTTCGACGATCGTCGATGTGATGTGCTTGACGCCGGGCACGCCGGCGATGGCGTCCTCGACGCGTTTCGTGACTTGTGTCTCCAGTTCGGAGGGCGCCGCTCCTGATTGGGTAATCAGAACCTGTATGATCGGCAGATCGATATTCGGAAAGCGCGTGACCGGAAGCTGCTGGAAGCTGAACCAGCCGAGCGCCATCAGCACCATGAAGAGAACCAGCGAGGGGACCGGCTTGCGGATCGCCCACGCGGAAATATTGAGGCTCGACATCAGTTGGCCTCGCTCATCTGGCTCGTCGACGCGAGCACGGGCCGAACCGTGTCACCCTCACGCAGGAACGTGCCGGATCTTGCGATGACGATGTCGCCTTCCGCGGCGCCCTCGGTGATTTCGACGAGCCCGTCGGCGCGTACGCCGATCTTGACGTGGCGGGTGACGACCCGCCCATCCTGCACCACCTGCACGCTCGCGCCGTCAGGTCCATACAGGATGGCACTGGCCGGCACGGCTAAGCCGTTGGTGTCGGCCGTCGTCACGTATCCGCGCCCAAACCCGCCGATGCGCAAGGGCTCCGTGCTCTTGAGACTGACACGCACCCGGCCAAGGCGGGTCGAGCGATCGATTTCGGGCGAAACAAGTCTCACCTGACCGGTTACGTCCCCAAGACCGGCCACGCTCACGATTGCAGGTTGGCCGGATTTGATCCGCGCGAGTTGCGCCTCTGGCACCTCGGCGTCGAGCTCGATCTCGCCATTGGCGATGATGCGGAACATCGGGTCTCCGGTGACGCCAGCGGATATCGCGCCGATGCGCGCGTTGCGGCGGCTGACGAGACCGTCATCGGGCGCCCTCACTTCCGTGCGTTCACGGCGCCAGTCGAGTTCGCGGCGCTGAGCCTCGACCTGCGTCTTTTCGGCTTGTGCAACCTTGAGGCCGTCGCGCGCCGCTACCAGCGACGCCTGCGCGGTCCGCGCCGCGGCTTCGCGCTGATCGAAGACGCTTTCGGCGATATGACCGGCCTGGCGCAGCGGCTTGGCGCGCTCGAATGCGTTGCGCGCTTCTTCCAGCGTCGCTTCGGCTTGGGTGATGGTGCTTCCAGCCTGCGCGATCGCCGCATCGGCACGAGCGATCGAAGCAGCGTTCTGGGCGAGCTGGGCGTCGAGCGTCTCGTGGACGAGCGTGGCCATGACCTCGCCTTTCTTGACGCGGTCGCCCTCATCCACGCGCAGCTCGAGAACGCGCAGGCCCTCGACTTCGGGCGCCACGAGAATTTCGAGGCGAGGTACGAGCGTCCCGGTCACCAGAACGGTCTCGACAAATCGTGACTGCGCGATCTTTGCGACGCTGACGGTTGGGGGGGCAGGAGCCGGGTGAGCCTGTTCTGCCTGCGCGCTATCGGGGGGTGGTTGCCGTGCAGCGCCAGTCAGCGGCAGGTGGCCCGTCAGAGCCAACCCTCCGGCTACGGCGACAGCTGCGAGGATCAGCAGGAGAGCCGTGCGCTTCATTGAACAGTCTCTTTCGAACGAACCCGGCCGCGGGGATGCGCAGACTTCGGTGGCGTTTTTGCGATCGAGGTGTTGGAACGTGCCGAAGTTTTTGCTTTCGCCGGGTGGAGGAAGCCGGCGATGATCTGCATCAATACCGGCATGATGGCCTTGGCATCGAATGTTGGATCTACGGCACGGCGCCAGAACAAACCGTCGCCGAGCAGCACAAGAATCTCGGCAGCCTTACGCGGCGAGAGTTCTGGCGATATTTTTCCCTCATCGCGTGCCTGCATCAGCACCTGTTCGAAGGCATCGGTCATACCCCGGTCGAATGTCTGGTAGATGTCACCGACAGTGGGATTGCGCGTCGATTCCGCCCCGATCTCGATGCAGAGGATATTTTTACGGCGCGGCTCATCGATGCAGTAATGCTCGCCGATCCTGTTCAGGGCTTCCAGGAGATCCGGCGCGGAGCCGAGTGCCTCGAGCTGTGTCGCGAGTTTCTTCCGATCACGTTCCGAAATGCCGGCGATCAACTCTTCCTTCGACGAGAAGTAGACATACAGCGCCCCGGCGCTGACGCCCGCTTCCTTGCAGATTTCCTGCATGGTGGTGCGATGGAAGCCCGCGCGCGCGAAGCACAGCTCGGCAGCGTCGAGAATGTGCTCCCGGCGCGCAGCGTGCGTTGCAGGTTTGAGCCTGGGCATTGGATCTCCAGACGGAGGTTGCGCGTGATCGGCACGCATGCAAAACGAACGTTCATTTTATTTGAACGACCTCACGGCAATTTCAAGGCATTTTTTCCGCCGCCCACCGCATTTTTGCCTCCAACGCACGTCATCTGTGGCCTGACTGGGTGACGGGTCCCCGTTGCAACGGGGTTCCCGGAGCGTCGCGAGCGAAGGTTTCCGCTTCGGCGATGGGCTCGGAACGACCGGCAAAAATTACGCAGTGCGCCGCTCTTTCGACACAAAACTCAGATATTTCCGATGATTAGCGTATCACGCTAACTACGTTTTTAAGTTTCGCGAGGCGACCGCAAGGAATGCCTCAGAGAATATGCCTCTCAGGTGCGCTGTCCGTGCTCGGCCTTTCGAGGTCGGATGCTGGCGGCGGGGGAAGCCTGGGAGCGGAACGAACGGGGGTTCGTAACGATGCTCGTGGAGCCGTCAACGGAAGGCCACAAGTCATTACGGGAGGTTTTGAGGGCAATCGAGCAGGATGAGAAGGATCACATGCCCTTGCCGAATGTGGCGATCCCCGCTGGCGAAGATAAGCGCTCCATCATCCCTTTGGCGCCGCCGGTCGTCTCGCGCCTCGGTGATGTCGCCGACGCCGATGCTCCCCACGACTGGGATGACATCGACGCTGAGCGCGTTTCTCCGTGGTGGTCCAACAGAATAGGCTTCAGCGCCTTCGCTATTGCCGCGGTCGGTGCGAGCTTCATGGCGCCCGTCGCGATCATGGTGCTGGCCGGCTCCATCGTTATCACCCCATTGCCGAGCGGCGATTGGGCTGTCGCATCCCTCGACGACGTCAAATTCGACTCGCATTCTGCTGGTGCTGTTCCGGCTGCCGAGAAGACGGGAGAGATCCGTCAGGCCGGGTTTGCCCGCATTCAGGGATTTGCCGGGCTTTGGCATGCGCTGACCAAAGATGCCCCGCCGCCGCGTCTGTCGACCAAGCTGACGATCGAGGCAGGTCCTGGTGAGACGGTCGCCCTTCCGATTCATATCGAGAGTTCCGGTCCGCTTCCCTCGAACGCCAACCTGATCGTGCGTGGTGTTCCGGAGTTCGCCGCCCTTTCGTCCGCAGAGCCGCAACAGGACGGAACGTGGCGGGTCGCCATTCCGTCGGCTGGCGACGTCAAGCTCACGGCCTATGCGCATCCGGTTCGCGATCAGGAACTGACCTTCGAATTGCAGGGTTCTGACGGCCAGGTGGTCACGCGCGCCAGCACGCTCTTCAAGGCCGGATCGGAGCCGCCTGCCGCTGAGGTCGCAGCCATCGAACCTGCCCTCGCCGTGGAAACGGCTGCAGCGCCGACCGGTGCGACGGTGCTGCCGGAAACACCGGCCAGAAAGCCGGTCCTCACTTCCGCCGAAGAAGAGGCGGAGAAGGCTCCGGTGAAGGCCGCGTCCGAGCGCCGGTCATCCAAGCCCCGGAAGACGGCAAGTGCCCCCATGCGGGCAGGACTGACCGGCGTCGAGCCACAGCCCCGCCCCTCGGCGTCAGCCGGTCCCAAGACGCCGCGCATCGTCATCGTCGACGGGCCGTTGCCGGCAGCGGCGTCTCAGCCCATGGCGTCCTTCTCACCGGCGCCTTCTCCTGCTCCGGCCCCCGTGGATTCCCCGTCAATTCACGACACGAACAATTCGTGGCAGGAGCCGTGGGCCCGCAACGCATTCCGTACGCACTAGCCGGGCGTTGTATCCGATCATTTTGCAGCGTGCGGGCGTGACGTTCCGCACGCGCCCGGCTATCAGACGCGTCGGCGCCACTTGGGGCGCCTGAAGTCCGGATAGCGCTCATGACCCAGAAGCCATGGCCCGATCTCGCAGGCCGGATCGTCGATGATGACGGCGAGCGCCGCCACGTCCTGCCGGTCAGAGTGTACTTCGAGGACACCGATTTTTCCGGGCTGGTCTATCACGCCAGTTACGTGCGCTGGTGCGAGCGCGGCCGCTCGGACTATCTGCGGCTGTTGGGGAACGATCATCGGGCTCTGATCGACGGGGCCGGAGGACGGGAACCGGCGGCATTCGTCGTCAGGCGCATGGCGCTGGAGTATCTGAAGCCGGCGCGTATCGATGAAGTTCTCGAGGTCCACACCCGCCTTGCTGAACTCGGTGCCGCCAGCCTGACCCTGGCGCAGTCCGTAGTCCGGGACGGGGTGACGCTCTTCGAGGCCGAAGTGATGGTGGTGCTCGTGAGCGCTTCCGGTAAGCCGCTGCGCATTTCACAAGCGGTGCGCGGTGCGTTCGGCCGTTCGTGACGCACCCGCCTTGATAAGACGATCAGGTTCTGAGCATGGTGCCGGGCGGGCCGGCGTCCATCGACCCGGGCAGGAGGGGTGCTTGGGGACGACGGACTGGAGCGATCCCGACATCAAGGATGCTGTCGAGGGCCACGAACGCTTCAAACAGCAGTTCGAGCGCGACAAGTCATTCTATCGCGGTCTGGCGCGGCGCAAGCAGAAGCCACGGTTGCTGTGGATCGGCTGTTCCGACAGCCGGGTTGTGCCGGCGCAGATCACATCGGCGGACCCCGGCGAGCTGTTCGAGATCCGAAACATTGCCAATGTCGTCCCGCCCGCCGACACGGACGATGATTCCGTCGGCGCCGCGATCGCGTATGCACTCGATCATCTCGGCGTTGACGACATTGTCGTCTGTGGACACTCCGGTTGCGGCGGCATTCAGGCGCTCATGAATGAGGCGCAGGCCGGCTTTTCCGGTCATCTCGGCCGCTGGATCGACTATACGCGGCCCGCACATCGCCTGGTGGATGCGCAGCAGGTGCCTGAAGCGGAACGCCTTATGGCGACGATCAAGGCGCACATTCAATTCCAGATCGACAACCTGATGACGTATCCGCGCGTCCGGGAGGGCGTCGAATCGGGCAAGGTGGGCGTGCATGGATGGCTCTACGTCATGGAAACCGGCGAACTGCTGGCCTATGACGCAGGTGCCGGGGATTGGCAGCCTCTCGGTGCGGGATCGCAGGCTGATAGCAAAAGCGCGACAGGACCGGTTATCCAAGCTCCTGCCGCGGGGCCGTAGTTTGGTCATATTGCGGGGCAACATGAGATCTTTGATTCAGGGCGGCATGAGACAGGTCTGCGACGTCGCCAGTACGCGGGCGGGCGCCAAACGGTGCCGGCCCGCTTTCTGCTGTCCATCGTGCCGGTCGGCGGCCATAGACGAGAGATACGCGGCATGACGGACATTCTCAACGGGGCAGCGTCGCATGGCAGCGGCGTCTCGTTTCTCGAGCTGTTCAAGCAGGCCCACATCGTTGTCCAGATCGTCATGGTCGGATTGCTGCTGGCGTCTGTCTGGTCGTGGGCGATCATCGTGGAAAAGCTCTTCGCCTTCCGCCGTGCGCGCTCTGAGGCCGATAAATTCGAGCAGATGTTCTGGTCGGGTCAGTCGCTGGAGGAGCTTTACGCCGGCTTGTCGCGCGGACACACGATCGCCATTGCAGCTCTGTTCGTCGCGGCCATGCGCGAGTGGAAGCGATCAGTTGAAGGAAATCTGCGGGCGCTGGGCGGCATTCAGCTTCGCGTCGAGAAGGTGATGGACGTCACCATCACGCGCGAAATGGAGCGGCTCGATCGCCGATTGCTGTTTCTCGCCACGGTCGGATCGACGGCGCCCTTCATTGGCCTGTTTGGTACGGTATGGGGCATCATGACGAGCTTCCAGGCCATTGCCGCGTCTAAAAACACCAGCCTCGCGGTTGTGGCGCCCGGTATCGCCGAAGCGCTGTTCGCGACCGCGCTGGGTCTCCTCGCCGCCATTCCAGCGGTCATTTTCTACAATAAGTTTTCGGCTGACTCGACGCGGCTCGGGCAACGTCTCGAAGCGTTTGCCGACGAATTCTCGGCGATCGTTTCGCGGCAGATCGACGTTCGCACCTGATCGGAGCTGTCATGGGCGCCAGCATCAATATGGGTAACGGCGGAGGGGGCGGACGCCGGCGGCGGACCCGTTCTCGCGCACCCATGAGCGAAATCAACGTGACGCCATTTGTCGACGTCATGCTCGTGCTGCTCATCATCTTCATGGTGGCCGCGCCGATGCTGACGTCCGGCGTGCCGCTGGAACTGCCGCAAGCGAAGGGCAACCAGCTCGAAGCGCAGGATAAGGAGCCTGTCGTCGTCTCCGTCACCAGCGATGGAAAAGTCTTTCTTGGCCAGGAAGATAAGACCGAACTCACACTCGACGAGCTGGGTCCAAAACTGAAGGCTGTCGCGGAAGCGCGCGGGGGTATGGAGGAACCGATCTTCGTGCGCGGTGACCGTGCTGTGGAATATGGGAACGTCGCGCGCGTGATGGCGCGGATCAAGGAAGCCGGGTTCCGCAAACTCTCGCTGGTCACCGAGGTCGAAACCGGAGGGTGAACGCGCGGTGCAGCTCGGTCTCTTCGTCTCGCTTCTGATGCATGCCGGTGTGCTGGCCTGGGCATTCGTCTCGATCCAGTCCACGCCGCCCTTCCGCATGCCCGAGCCGGAGCCGGTCGAGGTTGCCCTCATTTCGCCGGACGATCTCGTGCGGCTGAAGAAAGGCGACCGCAACTCGAAGGAGCTAGAAACGCAGCAGGCCGAGAAGATCAAGGAAGCGCCAAAGAAAGAGCAGGTGAAGGCAAAGACCGAGGCGACGGCTCCGCCGTCGGCGTCCGCTCCGCCGCCTTCTCCGCCGGAGGAGCCCAAATCCGAGCCACCGCCTGAGCCAGTGAAAGCGGAAGCCCCGAAGGCCGAGCCGCCAAAGCAGGAACCACCGCGTGATCCAATCGCCGAGAAGCTTGCGTCTCTGCCGGACGCACCGGCGCTGGAACAGATAAAACAGAAAGAAGCGGAAGAGGAAGCCAAAGTCGCAGCGGAAAAGAAGCGCGCCGAGGAAGCCCAGAAGGCTGAGGAGATCCGAAAAGCCGAGGAAGTGAAAAAGGCTGAAGAGGCCAAAAAGGCGGCGGAGAAAAAGAAGGAAGAGGAACGTAAAAAGGCCGCCGAGGCCAAGAAGAAGCGCGAGGAGCAAAAGAAGCTGGCCGAGAAGAAGCGGCGCGAGCAGGAAGCCAAGAAGAAGGAATTCGACGCCAACCGCATTGCCGCTTTGCTCAACAAGGTGCCTGACAGCAGCGCACCGGCTGGTTCACCGGAGCCGCCAACGACTCCGACCAAAGCCAAGGGACCGGCCGCGGGCGCGCCGGAAGGGCGTGATTCGGTGCTGACGGCGAGCCAACGCTCTCTGCTCGGTGTCATGATGAAACGCGCTGTCAGCCGGTGCTGGAATATCAACAGCGGGCTGGAAGGCATCGATCGCGTGGTGGTCGAGGTCGAAGTGCGTCTTGGTACGGATGGCCGCCTGCAGCAGACGCCGCGTGTGGTCAATTCCGGGCCGGGTTCACTGTTCGCGGACGCGGCCAACAGCGCCGTCAGGGCGCTGGTGCAATGTGAGCCGTATGATATGCCTGCTGAATTCTATCAGGGCGGCTGGGACCATATGGTGGTCACATTCGACCCGCAGCGAATGTTCTGAAAGATATAATCTCGCCCAGGGCACCCTTGGTGACATCCGCGGCACAACGATCGAGACGAATCGCGATGATCCGACGGAACCGGACTGACGGAATTTCCCGGCGCAGTGCTTTGCAGTTGGGGCTCGCCGGAGCCGGCATGGCATTGGCGCCCCAGAGCGCATTCGGACAGACGCGAATCACGGTCGACGAGGCCAATCTGCGGCCACGCCCGATCGCCATCCCCGAGTTCATCAGCGAAGATCCGAAGCTCGGAGCCGCGATCGCCAATGTCGTCATGTCGGATCTGGAATCGTCCGGACTGTTCCGCCCGCTCGATCGCAGCGCGTTCATCGAGCGGCTGCAAGATCTCAACATTGCGCCGCGGTTCGCGGACTGGCGATCCGTGGGCGCCGAGGCGCTGGTGGTCGGCCGGGTCAGCCCGCAGGGCGACGGCCGGGTCCGGACGGAGTTCCGGCTGTGGGACGTGGTGCTTGGTAAGCCATTGGTCGGGCAGCAATTTTCGACTGTCGTCGCGAACTGGAGGCGCATCGGTCATATCATCGCCGATCAAGTCTATGAGAAGCTGACGCTGGAGAAGGGCTATTTCGATACCCGCGTGGTCTTCATCGACGAATCGGGACCGAAGGATCGTCGCCTGAAACGGCTGGCGATCATGGATCAGGACGGCTTCAATGTCCGCATGCTGAGCCAGGGCAAGGAGCTGGTGCTCACGCCGCGCTTTAGCCCCAACAGCCAGGAAATCGCCTACATGCTGTACACGCGCGATCAGCCGCGCGTCGTGATCATGCGCCTGGACACCATGGAACAGCAGGTGGTCGGCGATTTTCCGGGCATGACGTTCGCACCGCGGTTCTCACCGGACGGGCAGCGAATCGTCATGAGTTTCCAGGCCGGTAGTGATTCCAGCATCGTCGAGATGGATCTCAGGTCCCGCCAGCAACGGCAGCTGACCCGCACGTCCCAAATCGATACCGGTCCTTGCTATGCGCCGACCGGGCGCCAGATCGTGTTCGAATCGGACCGCGATGGCACCCAGCAGCTCTATGTCATGGAGAGCGACGGCAGCGGGTTACATCGCATCAGCTTCGGCGAGGGCCGCTACTCGACGCCGGTCTGGTCTCCGCGCGGTGACTACATTGCATTCACCAAGCAGTTTGCGGGTCGATTCCTGATCGGCGTGATCAAGCCGGACGGTTCCGGCGAGCGCGTTCTGACGGAAGGCTTCCATAATGAAGGGCCGACCTGGGCACCGAACGGCCGGGTTCTGATGTTTTTCCGTGATCAGCCGGGAGCCAATGGCGGCCCGCGCATCCATTCGATCGACCTGACCGGCTACAACGAGCGCCAGGTGCCGACGCCGTCTTTCGCCTCGGATCCGGCATGGTCGCCACTGCTGGCCTGATTTGTCTCAGCGCTGAGCAATTCTTTACAGTTCAGTAACCATAGGCGTGGCCTAATTGGCTCGACGTTCGAACGCCCTGGCCAGGGGGGCTCGAGCGAACCTTTCAGCATGATTGGACAAGGCATTGACCGTCAGGCTGGAGAGTATGCCACGCAGTGGCAAATTCGCATCAACGGAGGGGGAAAACAGTGGGCAGGAGCCCTCCGTCCTTGATCTACACAGCCCACGCCGGTACCCCATTATTCGGCGACTGCCGAAGCCATTAGGAGAATTGAACATGCAGGGTTTCAAGGGTGCACTCGTAATTGCGGCGGTTCTCACGGCCGTTGCATTGGGCGCTTGCCGTCGTGAAGTACCGTACGAGCCGATGAAGCTTGGTGCGGACCTGCCTGTGGCCGAGAAGGTCGCTCGCTAGGAATTCCGTGGGGGCTATCATCCTTAGGAGATGAAGACATGAAGGGCGCTATCGTAGTTGCGGCTGTTCTCGCCGCGGTTGCTCTGGGGGCGTGCCGCAAAGAAGTTCCGCACGAGCCCATGAAGCTCGGCGGTCCGGTTGCGGAGCAGGCTGTCCGCTAATTGCGGCGGCGTCTGCAGGTCTCCTGCAGAACTACTATGGACAAAGGCCGTGCCATTGGCGTTTGCCGTGGCTCGGCCTTCGTCTTTTTTGTAGGCGTATCATGTTCAGAGGTATGACCGTCAGCGGCCACGGATCGGTTCGTCATCAGGTCACGTTGATCATGGTATCCCGGCAAGAATGGGCCGGTCCCATGGCAATAGCATGTGCTTTCCCAACGCGATTCGATTTGAAAGCCCGGCTCCGAAACGGGGCAAAACGGATCGTAAAGCTGTGAGCTGTGGCGCAAATGGCCTTGCACCATGTGGACAGGCGCTGCTTAACAATAATCAGGTCAGCCACATTTTCGCACGATGACGGCGCTATCCGTGGTCACGTGTGATCGCGTTGAATTGATTGTCCGGATGACGAGTGGCTCGCGACGATCCGCAGCCCAGAGGCCTGACGAGCCTAACGGAAGGAATCACTGATGGAGACCTTGATGCGGTTGGCGGGTTTGGCGCGTGTATGCGTCATCCTGGCCCTGACGTTGTCAGTGGCAGCTTGTGCCAACAAGGATCTCGAGAACGCCAGCCTCGGACCGGGCGCAGGACCGGCGACTCCAGGCTCGCAGAGGGACTTCGTGCAGAACGTGGGCGATATCGTCTACTTCACGACCGATAGCACCGACCTGACACCGGAAGCTCAGCAGACGCTGGCAAAGCAGGCGCGCTGGCTGCAGCAGTATCCGCAATACACGATCACGATCGAAGGGCACGCGGACGAACGCGGTACGCGTGAATACAACATCGCTCTTGGCGCACGTCGCGCGACGACAGTCCGAGAGTATCTGGCGCGCAGTGGCATCAACGCACAGCGCGTCCGCACGATATCGTTCGGCAAGGAACGCCCGGTGGCAGTCTGCAACGATATCTCCTGCTGGTCGCAGAATCGACGCGCGCAGACAGTCCTGAACAATCGCGCGGGCAGCTAACGTCCGCACGACTCGCTGCCATGGAAACGGGGCGAGGCTTCAAAGTTTCGCCCCAGTGTTGGCCAAACGTTGTCGCAGTGCGGGACGCATGCAGGTCTGACGTTTGATGACACGCTCTGGAAGCGTTGATTGCGAATCGCAGGGAGGGGCGAGGTGAGTTTCGCTACCGAAGATGTGCGGTTTGCCCTGCAACGCCAGGCGCGACGTGAGACTGAGGATAGCGACGCGGTAGGTTCGAGGCGTTCGGTCGCCGGAATGAGAAAAGCCCGTCGAGAGCCCATTCGCCAATACGCCCGGTGGATTGATGGTCGGACGGTGCAAGCAGTGCAGACGTTCGCCTGTGGCGTCACGGCGAATCACGTCCGCCGCGTTGACAATTGCTGTTGTGGCGGCTCAGCTTATCGTATGACCGACTAAAGGGCGCCTGCTGGCCGATGACGATGCAAGTCTCGGGGCCGACAGGGCCCGGATGGACAGGAACGGGATACGTCTGATGGGTAGAGTTCGAGTGCGCGCGCTTCTTGGCGTTGCGAGTGCGCTGATGCTTCCGATGGCGCATGCTGATGCGCAGCCGTCCTCACGCGAGACACCGCCAGCGGAGAGAATTCAGCTCGCCCAGGCCGCGAAGCAGGCCCGTCCGGCCTCCAAGGGAACCGAATCGGGTGGTGCGACTGAGGCTCAGCTTCGCCAGCGGGTGGAGCAACTCGAAGAGCAGTTCGTCGATATGCAGGTGCTGATCGGAACGCTCGAGTCGCTGGCGCGTAATCCGTCCAGTGCAGCCCCGTCGATGCGGGGCGCGCCCATGGCGGCGGGTATGAGCGGCGCCGACGCTGGCCGAATCGATGCGCTTGAAACCCAGGTCCGCGCCTTGACCGCCCAGATCGAACAGCTTTCACAGCGCGGTGCGTCCTCGGGCGGAGGAGGTTACGCTCCGGCGCCAATCCAGCGGGATAGCTTCGCACCGTCAAACGGAGGCGGACAGCAGCTCGGTTCGTCGGTCGGCGGGGGCTTTGGCGCGACCATCGTCACGCCCGGTGGCGGTGGCGATGACCAGATCGGCCGTTTCCTCAATGACGACGCCGGTGCACCCCCGCCATCCGGGCAGACCGCCGCGCTTGCTCCCCCGAGCGGTGGCGATGGCAATTCCAAGCAGGCTTATGAGACCGCGTATGGATATCTGCTGCAGCAGAACTATAGTGCCGCAGAAGGCGCCTTCGACGACTTCCTGCAGCGCTATCCGGGTGATCCGCTGGCCGGTAATGCGCAATATTGGCTTGGGGAATCGTTGTTCGTGCGTGGGCAGTTCAAAGCAGCGGCAACGGCCTTCCTGAAGGGCTACCAGACGTACGGGCGGAGCGCCAAGGCACCTGACAGCCTGCTCAAGCTTGCCATGTCGCTGGATCGTCTCGGACAGCGGGATGCGGCTTGCTCTTCGTACGCCGAACTGAATACGCGCTTTCCGAATGCCCCATCGCATGTGAAAACGCGAGCCCAGACGGAGCGTCAACGCGCGGGCTGCTAGTGTGATGATCAGGACGTCGCGAACTTCGGAAGCGAGACACTGAAATGGCCGGCGCGGACCAGCCTATCGGTCCGGTCGAACGTGATCGGCTGTTGCACATCGCACGTCCACCCGTCGCGGTCGCGGTGTCCGGCGGCGCCGATAGTATGGCGCTGCTGCATCTCGCAGCGGCTTGGGTCCGCGATCTCCCTGTCAATGCAAAAAATCTACCCGTCGGTGTCGCGCCTCTGGTCGCGCTGACGGTGGATCACGGATTGCGGGCCGAATCGATCGAAGAGGCCCGATGGGTTGGCGCGGAGGCGGAGCGCCTCGGTGTCCCGCACATCGTGATGCAATGGACGGGCGCGAAACCGCAATCGGGCCTCCAGGAAGCGGCGCGCGATGCCCGATACGGCCTCATGACCGAGTGGGCTGGCCGCGAGGAGCTCACGACACCGCGCCAAATCCTGTTGGCTCACCATCTCGATGACCAGGCTGAAACGGTGCTGATGCGGCTGGCGCGAGGTAGCGGAATCGATGGTCTTTCAGGGATGCGCGAGACCATCGAGCGGATCTGGCTGCGGCTGGGGCATCCGCTGGAAGAACGCCGCGTTACCTATCTTCGGCCGTTTCTGGCCATTCCCGGTGCCAGGCTTCGGGCAACCTTGTCCGCACTCGGGGCCAGGCACATCGAGGATCCGAGCAATCAGGATACCCGCCACGAGCGAGTCAGGATGAGGCGGGCACTTGCCAGGCAGGACGGCGACGGCAATCTCACTGCGTGCTCGCTGGGAGCATCAGCGCGCAGGCTGGGAATGGCGCGCGAGGCGCTGGAGGCGACGCAGCAGGCACTGGCGCAGGCCGCTGTCGATATGCATGACGGTGCCTGGGCCAGCATCGATGCGCACATGCTGGTCTCTGCGCCGAAAGACACGGCGCTGCGACTGCTTCAGCGGGTGATTTCCGCACTTGGAGGGCAGCGCGAGGCTCCGCGGGAGCGCAGGAAGCTGGAGGCGCTTCTGGAGGCTCTATCCGACCCGGGCTCCGATGGTCGCACATTGGCCGGTGCGATGGTCTCGCGCATCCATAGAAAGACTGAGCCGGGGCAGAAGCCTCGTGCGGTGATTGCGGTGCATCGCGAGTCGGGACGTAAATCTCTGCCGGAGATCACCCTCCGCCCTGGTCAGGGCGTCTTCTGGGACAATCGGTTTTATGTCAGCCTTGCGCCGGACCATGACGTCGATTTGATGCTGCAACCGCTTGGTCGGGCATCCTTTGCCATGCTCAAGAGGAAAATTCCGGCGGTCGCAAAGCTGCCGCTCCCGACCAAGGCTGCTGCAACTCTGCCATCCCTCTGGCGCGGGACTGAACTGATCGCGGTTCCGTACCTGAGCCGCGTGGCAGCGGAGCTGGACGGCCCCCAGGACGGCGCTAGATCCATGATTTCCATGACATTTGCGGATCGACACCTGCGCGCCATCTACGGCCCGAGGCAGGTCGACACAGAGCCTTCAACTGGTTAGGTTTTCTGCCATAATTCGTGTTACAAATAGAAATCTGGGCTGTAGCGTCGCTGTATTGCGTCCTCGACGGCTGGGCAGCGATAGTAACTTGGCAAACTTTCTACGCCTTCCTATCTGTTGCGAAGCCCCGTTTTCTAGTCGCCGCCAGGGGGCGGTTTAGGTCTGGCGTCCGGCTCGCTGCAGGGGGCCCCAAGGGAACAACGATGAATCCTCATTTCCGGAACTTTGCGATCTGGGTCATCATTGGCTTGCTTCTGGTCGCTCTGTTCAACCTGTTCCAGAACCCGACACAGAGTCGGCGGGGCAATGACATCCCGTATTCCGAATTCCTGAATGCCGTCGAGTCGCGCACCGTTTCCGAGGTGCTGATCCAGGGCAACCGGATCTCCGGCAAGTTCACCGACAACGCGATGCCGTTCACGACCTACGCGCCGGAAGATCCCGGGCTGGTCGAGCGCCTGCGTTCGCAGCATATCAAGATCGCCGCACGCCCGTCCGAGGAAGACGTGCCGTCGTTCCTGAGCGTACTGGTCTCCTGGTTCCCGATGCTGCTGCTGATCGCGGTCTGGGTATTCTTCATGCGCCAGATGCAGTCTGGCTCCGGCCGGGCGATGGGTTTCGGCAAGTCGAAGGCCAAGCTGCTGACTGAACGCCACGGCCGCGTGACGTTCGAGGACGTGGCGGGTGTCGAGGAAGCCAAGGTCGATCTGCAGGAGATCGTCGAGTTCCTGCGTGACCCGCAGAAGTTCCAGCGGCTCGGCGGCCGCATCCCGCGCGGCTGCCTGCTGGTTGGCCCTCCGGGCACCGGTAAGACTCTGATCGCGCGTGCTGTCGCGGGTGAGGCGAACGTACCGTTCTTCACGATCTCCGGTTCGGACTTCGTCGAGATGTTCGTCGGTGTCGGCGCATCGCGTGTGCGCGACATGTTCGAGCAGGCGAAGAAGAATGCGCCGTGCATCATCTTCATTGACGAAATCGACGCCGTTGGCCGTCACCGTGGCGCAGGCCTGGGCGGCGGTAACGACGAGCGCGAGCAGACCTTGAACCAGCTCCTTGTCGAGATGGACGGTTTCGAGGCCAACGAGGGCGTCATCATCCTGGCGGCGACCAACCGTCCGGACGTGCTCGACCCGGCGTTGCTGCGTCCCGGCCGTTTCGACCGTCAGATCACCGTGCCGAACCCGGACGTCAACGGCCGCGAGAAGATCCTGCGCGTCCATATGCGCAAGGTTCCGCTGGCGCCGGATGTCGATCCCAAGGTTATCGCGCGCGGAACGCCGGGTTTCTCCGGTGCCGACCTCGCCAACCTGGTCAACGAGGCCGCGTTGCTGGCTGCGCGCCGGAATAAGCGCCTCGTGACGCAGACTGAATTCGAGGACTCCAAGGATAAGGTCATGATGGGCGCCGAGCGCCGGTCGATGGCCATGTCGGAGGAAGAGAAGCTTGCGACCGCCTATCACGAGGCTGGTCACGCGCTGATCAACATCCTCATGCCGGGCGGCGATCCGCTGCACAAGGTGACGATCATCCCGCGCGGCCGTGCGCTTGGCGTGACCATGAGCCTGCCGGAGCGCGACAAGCTCAGCTACTCCAAGCAGTGGTGCGAGGCGAAGATCGCCATGTGCTTCGGTGGCCGTGTTGCCGAGCAGACCATCTACGGCAAGGAGCACCTCAATACGGGCGCGTCCAGCGACATCATGCAGGCGACGGATCTCGCGCGCCGCATGGTGACGGAGTGGGGCATGAGCGAGATTCTTGGCCCGTTGCGCTACAACGATAACCAGCAGGAGGTGTTCCTGGGCCATGCGATCACGCAGCGCCAGAACATGTCCGAAGATACCGCGAAGCTGATCGACACTGAGATCCGCCGCATCGTCACCCAAGGCGAGAAGAAGGCTTGGGAGATCATGGATACGCACCGCAAGGAGCTGGAAGCGATCACGCAGGCGCTGATGGAATTCGAGACCATCAGCGGTGACGAATGCCTCGCGGTGATGCGTGGCGAGAAGATCGTGCGTCACGACGATGATGAGGATACGAAAGGTCCGATCGGTTCGGCTGTCCCGACAGCCGGCAAGGCTCCGCGCCCGCCGAGGGGTGAGCCGGATACGGGCACGGGTGGCATGGAGCCACAGCCTCAGGTGTGATCTGACTCTCTGCTGAACGACAAAGGCCGCGGATCAAACCGCGGCCTTTTTTGTTTTCCCGCTCGCCGTTTCATTGACAATGATCTGCCTGATTGCATGTTGCCACGCTGGATGTTGCGTGCGCTGGTCAGAAAGGGCGGAGCGGTATTCGAATGCCACGGGAATTGTTCGCAAAGCCGGTGGGCGTGATGGCAGCCGCGCCCACTCTCTCGGAGGAGCAGGAGCCCGCGGGGCTTCGGCTCGCTGGCGGCTGGCTCGATTTCACCTCGATAGAGGTGATCGAGCGGAGCAGCGGCGCGCGGCGCTCGCGCGTGTTCGGTCTCAACGAATACTGCGAACGCGATTGGGGGCGTCATACCCAGACGGCATCCGATTTGCTCGAAGCATTGCGCGCGCCGCGGCCACGTATTGCCGGACGGTCGATGGATCGTCCTCTCATCATGGGGATCGTCAACATCACGCCGGACAGTTTTTCCGACGGCGGGTATCTCAAAACCACCGAAGCGGCCATCGCGCATGCGCTCAAGCTGGAAGCGGAGGGCGCCGATATCTTGGATCTCGGCGCCGAGTCGACGCGTCCTGGGTCCGATGCCGTCTCCGTCGATGAGGAACTGCGCCGGTTGATGCCGGTGATCGAAGGACTGGCGGGCAAGTCGCAAGCGTTGATTTCCATCGATACGCGCAAGGCCGAGGTGATGCGCCGTGCGGCGGAGGCTGGCGCCGATATCCTCAATGATGTGTCGGCGCTGGAGTTCGACCCGGATGCGATGGAGGCGGCGGCGGAGAGCCGGCTGACGGTCGTGCTGATGCATGCTCTGGGCGACCCCAAGACCATGCAAGTCGATCCGCGTTATGACGACGTGACGCTGGAGGTCTTCGACTATCTGGAGCGCCGCATCGCGGCCGCGGAGGCAGCGGGCATCGATCGCGCGCGGCTGGTGGCTGATCCCGGCATCGGCTTTGGCAAGAACCTGCATCACAATTTGCAGCTTATGGCGGAACTCGGAATGTTCCATGCGCTCGGCGTGCCGGTGCTGCTTGGTGCGTCGCGTAAGCGGTTCATAGGGACGCTGACGGGTGTGGACGTTGCAGCCGAACGTGTGGCGGGATCAATCGGTGCGGCGCTGGCAGCTGTCGGGCTGGGTGCGCAGATCATCCGCGTGCACGACGTCGCGGCCACACGTCAGGCGCTGACGGTATGGGAAGCGTCGGTGGCGGGGTTGCCAAGCTAGAGTCTTTCCGCCTTTGGCGGAATCGCTTGGCCGTCCCGCTCCCCCGCCCGGCCACCCCGAAGTATGATGCCGCTGGGTAGCCGGGCGGGGGAGCGGGTGGTTCTGACTAAACCTGAAAGGTTCTAGTCCGCCGTCGCTGCAACGGCCGAGCGCTGTCGGTATTGTCCAGAGGGGACGTGATCAGTCGGCTCGTGATCGCGATTCAATCCGACCGGACAACGGGCAGTTCCAAACGCGCAGCAGCAATTCTTTCAGTCGAGTGAAATTCTCCCGCCCAAGTTCAGTACGCCACTCCTGCTCGACGTCACGCAAGATGTCGTGGATTTTCGCGTAGGCCTCACGTCCGCGGCTGGTAAAGTGCACAGTTCGCGCCCGCGCCTCGCCCGGCACATCGGAACGATTCAAGTATCCATACCTTTCAAGGCTGTGAAGGAGTTGATTCATGGCTTGCTTGCTTATGCCCGCACGCTCGGCAAGAACTCCGGGGCGAACCCCGTCCGGCCCAGGAAATTGCAGCACGGCCATATGCGGCAGGCGCAGCTCCTTGTAGCCCACCGCATTGAGTTCGCGGATGATGCGGCGATGGATCGCCTGAGCCGGAACGCGAAGCAAGGCGCCGATCAGCATCTTTTTGCCGTCGATCATCGGGGTCCGCGAAGACATTGACATAATAGTAAATTCCATTTACTTTGATGATTTAGTAAACTGAGTTTATTATATGGGGAGTGGTGATGCCACAGGAAACCGATCGCCTTCGCACCAACCCATCCGGTGAAATCCTCCGGCTCGGTCCTCTCGCGATACATTTCCTGGTTACGGCGGATGATTCCGGGGGCAGCGTCGCTGTTTTCGAACTTGGCGTTCCGGCCGCACAACGTCTTGCGGCGCCGGCTCACAGCCATGATCACTACGAGGAGACGATTTACGGAATCGACGGGGTGTTGACCTGGACGATCGACGAAAAACAGTTTGATGTCGGACCAGGTGAGACGCTGTGCATTCCGCGAGGATCCGTACATCGCTTCGATAACAATGGAAGCCAAGACGTCAAAGCGCTCTGCATCATCACTCCGGCGGCGATCGGTCCGCAGTTCTTCCGGGAAGCGGCGGAAGTGATCAACGCAGCCGCCGGCGGGCCGCCCGATGTGGCGAAGATGGCGGCGGTCATGCGCGCCCACGGCCTGACGCCGGCTGTACCCCCGGCCCAGACATAAAAAAGCATGACACTGGCGATCGCCGCGCGGGAACCGTAGTCAACGCGGCGAGGTAAGGGCAGAAGTATCGCGGCGCGCTTATTCCTTGTAATCCTGTTCCTTGCGATCGAGCATCCGCTTCAACGCCGCGAAGTGGTAGTCGCATGCTTTGCCGTGCAGATACTTTTGGCCGGTGTAATTGCGCAGCGTGTTGTCGATCACGTCCTGTGGCAGGAGCTTGAGCGGCTGGCCGGTCCACATGGCGTAAAGCTGCACCTGCGCAGCGCGCTCGATGTAATAGAGGAGATCATAAGCTTCTGCGACCGAGCGTCCGACGGTCGTGATGCCGTGATTGCCCATGAACAGAACGTTCCTGTCGCCGAACAGGTCCGCGAGCCGTTCGCCTTCGTCGATTGTCGCCGCAGGGCCGTTGAAGTCCATGTCGTAGGCGATTTTCATCATCAAGGCCGCTTCGACCTGGCCGATCGGCTTGATGCGCGGATCTTCAAGGCGGGTGAGAGCGCTGGCGAAGGGCATGTGCGTGTGCAGGACGCAAGCGGCCTGCGGCACCTTGCGGTGAATGGGTGCGTGAATGGCATAGCACGAGCGTTCGATCTCGCCGTTGCCGCGCAACACGCGGCCATCGAACCCAACTTCCATGAAATCGGACGCTTTCACCTCGGACCAATGCAGACCGAACGGGAGCTGGTAATAGCGATCGTCAGTCCCTGGGACGGTCAGCGTCAGATGATTGAAAATGCCCTCGTGGAAATCCTGCATGAAGGCGATGCGATGGACAGCCGCAAGATCGACGCGTGCCTGCCATTGCGCAGGATCGGCTTTCAGCTCTGCAATCGTATCAAGCTTCTGTTGCATGGTGTCCTCCTTGCGGCATCGCCAGGGAGGTCAGCATAGCTGCAAGATCGGGCCTGTGCGACCCGCTCCTCAATACCATTCGCCAAGCGTCAGCGGCTGGTCCTCGATCTCGTCGTCCTGTTCGGCTGCCGGTGGTGCCAGGGAAGCTATTGCCGAAGCCTCTGACGGGCCGAACAGCTTTTCGCTGAGCTCATGCACTGCGCCGTAAAACGGTTTGAATTCGAAGCGAACGATGTGCCTGCCGGCCGGCACCTTGACGGCTCGGAACAGAACATTGGCGCGCAGAACCTGCGTTTCCTCCCCGTCGACTTGGGCCGTCCACCAGGGATGCCAAGCGTCATTCAGGATAACTAAGCCGGGCCGATCGGACTCCACTTCGATTTCGACAGCCGTATTTTCGTAGCTCAGAATATAGATGCCCTGCTCCTGCATGATCTTCTCGGCTAACCGAGGAACGGGGGGCGGGGGCGGCGTCTCGTCGTTGACGTCGAGTAGCACGGTTTGCCGAGGATCGAAGTTCGGCCACTGGCCGTCGGAGAGGATGCGGTCGAAGTTCGCCGGCTTCCAATCGTTGGCGAACATGACACGCGGCAGGACGCGCGGATTCTCATAGATGTACGCATCACCCGTTCGGGCAATGAGGTTGAGATCGCCACGCTTGAGGTTTGGATCGACTTTTTCAATGGGGATTGGCGTTGCGATGTAGCGCAGCCCCACGAGATCGGCCATCAACGAGCGATAAGACGGAAACAACGGCGAGAACGTTCGCTGGTCAGGACCGGCGATGGTGTCGCCTGCGCCGAGTGCCCGGGAAACGATGCCGATGCGGAGCGGATTGTAGCCAAGCGTATGATCGAAGCCGTGGATCATCGCCGCGTTCGGCCATTCAAATCCAAGTCCAACCAGCTCCACACGATCGCGCCACTGCGAGCCGGGATGTTGACGCACGCGATCCTTCAGGAAACGGATTGTCGCATTGCGGCAGTTGGGCGAGAGGATGTCATAGTTTGCTGTCGGCAGAGCCGTCGACTCGTTGGGACCGTTGTTCCAGGCAAGGTCGGCTGTGAGCAGCAGTGCCGGGGCCGCAATCACCAGCGCGGGACGAGCCGCCGAGCATAGCAGAGGTCTCGATATGAGAAGTACGGAGGCCGCAGCGATCCAGCCCAATCCAAAGAGGATCGGCTTCCAGGCGACGGCGAACTCTTCTTTGTAGATCGCGACGATGACGGCGATCGCGAAGACGGCGGCAATGACAGTTGCGTCGAAAATGCGTATGCGCCGGCTCACCGGTGGCATGAGGCCGCTCGCCCAGCAATGCACGAGATAGCCGGCGACAACGCCTCCAATTGCTCCGACCAGAAACGTCGCATCGGCAGGGCGGCGGAAGATCGCGACACCGGGAAGGAGTGAGTGAAAGAGCTGGAAGGCGGGTGTCCAGGATCCGATTGCGTAGAGGATCAGAAGGGCCAGCGCGATGACAGCTGGCCGTATTTCCCGCGCCAGCAGCATGCCTCGGCTGAGGCCAGCCGTCAGAATGAGCAGGACAGGCAGCGCACCGATGTAAACCTGGCACATGTTTTGAGCCAGGGTCATGTTTCCGTCGTTCCAGAATCCGCTGTTCGGTCCCCAATAATCGACCTTCGGATCGAGCGCTCCATAGAGATCGCCGATCACGGCGGTTAAAAGCGAGGCTGGGTGGAGAGAGCCACGGGCCGCTTCCGCGAACTCTATCGATGGCCGGTTAGAGGCGGCGGCATAGAGGCCCGTCATGAGCAGCGGGATGGTGGCGAGCACGATGACGCCTGTTGCCGCTGCTATCAGAGGCAGCACAGACCGCCGGATCGCGTCATGGCGCCAGTCTTCCTGCCACCAGTGACCCACGGCGAAACCGGCCAATGTGTAACAGCCAAGCAGCGCGACCTGATCCGGCTCAACGATCATCGCACCGGCTGCGAGACCCGCGAGCAGGCCGTACCATATCGAGGAGCGGTCGAGTGACCGCATGAGCAGCCACAGCGCCAGGGCGAAGAACGCGTAGCTCTGTACCTGGCCGATATGCTGGATGCGCCACGCGGCCGAAGCACCGAAGGCAAAGACAATGGCGGCAACGACGCCGCCTGCCGGGTGCCAGCCTCGGTCGCGGCACAATCCCAGTATGGCGAAGCCGCCCAGCCCCAGCAGCAGGAGGACGTAAATATCCAGATCGCGGAAGCTGGGGACGGCGTCGAACCAGGCCAGGAGATACGCCGGAGAGAAAATCAGCGATTGCGGGTCGGCGATGTGCGGCGTGCCGACGAACACGTGCGGCGACCAGAATGGCGATTGGTCGGAATGGAGCGCGTTGGCGAGAAACTGGATTTGCGCCTGGAAATGCGCCTTGGCATCGTAGGGGATCGTAAGCTCGCCCGTCAGCCACGGGTAGGAGAGCGCGAACCAGGACAGAACAAATATCGCCGATGCCGAGAGATAGCCGCGCATCGGGATCGGCCGCGCCTTGGGAGCGGAATTCGTCGGTTGCCACGCGGCGATATTGCGGAGAGGTTTGGCGGCTGCGGTCATGCGCGGCAACTCGCATCGCGTTGCGCGCATCCGGCCGGCACCGGTCGCCTAAGGTACATGGTCAAGAACCTTCTGATACTGGATACCTGAGACCTCGTACCTCGAGCGCGCGGAACCCTATCAGCAGCATAACGCCCAAAGCAAGGCGCCTCGATATGGATGGTATCGATTGTTTGAAAGCTATTTATCCCCGGTAACTTGGGGCATGTTAGAGTTTTCGGTTTCGATATAAGTATAACTCGCAAAAACAAAAGTAAATTACGGAATTATTGCAGATTAATTGTTGACACCCGAACGCTGTTTTGGTACATATGAAGTATAACGCGAAAGGTGTCGCTGCCGCACCGCCTCGTGTTTTCCTCCGAACAATCCGACAGGAATGCGATGAGCAGTGCGAACGCGCCGCGACGGGCGCCGGTCGACTGGGCTGCTATTCGGCAGCTTTATGAGGCGGGCGAAATGACGCTGGCCGCTATTGCCGAGCAGCACCGTGTGACGACGTCGGCTCTTTATCGCAAACGGCAGGCTGAAGATTGGTTGCCACGCTCTTCGAGCGGAAAGGTTCGGAATACGAGGAAGCCAAACAAGCGATCGCGGCGTACGAGGCAGGAGCCTCTGCTCGAACGTCTGTTCAAGGTCGTGGACCGAAACCTGAGATTGATGGAGAGGCGCATGGACTCGGACGAGCCCGGGACAGCCGCCGATCGCGAGCGTGACACGCGAACGATCGGTACGCTGACCCGCACGATAGGTAAGATCACGGAGCTGCAGGCTGAAACCGATGTCGCAGGAGACACCGCAGGCCGACGCCGCTCCCGCGATATCAACGACAACCGGGATACGGACGCTCTCCGCCTCGAAATTGCGGAGCGCATTCTCAAGCTTCGCGAGCATCGCAACGCGCGATGAGATCGCGGCGGCGCTAATCGATCTTTCATCGGAACATCTGCGCTGGCTCGCGTCTGACTGGCAGACCTGGGCGCGCGAGGATCAACTGCCTCCGCCACCTGACGACGATGGTCGCGGATGGCGGACATGGCTGATCCTCGGCGGCCGAGGTTCGGGTAAGACGCGAGCCGGCGCGGAGTGGGTTCGGATGGAGGGCGAGCGGCTGGCGGCATGTCGTGCCGGGTTGGGCCGGATCGCCCTGATCGGAGAGACACTGGATCAGGCGCGCAGCGTCATGGTGGAAGGTGTGTCGGGGCTGCTCGGGGTTTATCCCGCGCACTTGAGGCCACGCTTCGAACCGTCGCGACGTCAAGTGATTTGGCCGAGCGGTGTGATCGCGCAACTGTTTTCGGCGGAAGATCCGGAGGCGCTGCGCGGTCCGCAGTTCGCGGCGGCGTGGGTCGATGAGATTGCGAAATGGCGTGAGCCGGAGCGCGTTTGGGACATGCTGCAATTTGGTTTGCGGCTCGGTGACATGCCGCGCCAGGTTGTGACGACGACGCCGCGCCCGGTCGATATTCTGAAGCGCATCATGGCGGATGACGGAACGGTGACGACGCGCGTCCGGACCAGCGATAACGCGGCTCATCTCGCGCCGGGTTTTCTGGCCGAAATGGAAAAGCGATACGGCGGTACGTTGCTCGGGCGTCAGGAACTCGACGGCGAATTGATCGAGGAGCAATCTGGCACGCTATGGCGGATGGAATGGATCGCGCAGCATCGTGTGGCGGAAGCGCCGCCGTTGCAGCGTGTCGTCGTGGCGGTCGATCCGCCGGTGACGGCGACGAAAACGTCGGATGCCTGCGGAATTTGCGTCGCCGGTCTTGGGCCGGATGGACGTGTGTATGTGCTCGACGACCGGACGCTGCAGGGACGTGAACCGCAAGTGTGGGCGCGGGCGGTGATTGCCGCATACCGTGACTATTCGGCGGATCGTGTCGTCGCCGAGGTGAACCAAGGTGGCGATCTGGTGCAAACCGTTCTGCGCCAGATCGATCCCGCCGTTCCGATCCGGATGGTGCGGGCAACGCGCGGAAAGTGGATGCGCGCCGAGCCGGTCGCGGCGCTTTACGCAGAAGGCCGTGTCGCGCATGTCGGACATCACGCGGCGCTCGAGGCGCAGATGGTGATGTTCAGTGCCGGTGGTCGTGTTTCTGGAAAAAGCCCGGATCGCGTCGATGCGCTGGTGTGGGCGTTGACCGAACTCGTGGGCCGCGCGCGAGCGTGCCTCGTTCGTGCTGCCACCGAGCTGGCTGGCGGCCGAGCCGGGCGACCGGGTCGTAATTTCGGATCGTGGGCGTCAGCGCTTGTTTCGCGTGACTGAAGTCGGCGATCACGGGGCGCGCGAAATCGAGGCGATGAGCATCGACCCTGCGCTTTACGCCTTGAGCGAGGGGCCGGGAAGGCGCGGCCGCACGACACCGCCGGCTGCGTCCGGGCAGGCGTTGGGATATTTCCTCGACCTGCCGCTCCTGCGTGGCGATGAACCGGAATACGCTGGATATTTCGCCGCCTCGCAGACGCCATGGCCTGGAGCCATTGCGCTGTTTCGTTCGCCGGCCGATGCCGGTTTTACATTGAAGTCGATCGTGCCTGTTCCGGCGATCACCGGGGCCACTGAAAGCATTCTGGGTGACGGACCGGCGGGACGTCTGGATAAGTCCAGCGAGCTTCTCGTCCGCGTCGACCATGGTCAGCTCGCTTCGACCGAAATGATCCAACTGCTTGCCGGCGCCAATAGCGCCGCAGTCCGCAATCCGGATGGCGAGTGGGAGGTGCTGCAGTTCCTCACGGCGACGCTCGTCACGTCGGGCGTTTACAGACTGTCCGGACTGTTGCGCGGTCAGGCAGGCACCGAAAGCGCGATGCGTCCGACCGTGGCAGCAGGCGCTCCCTTCGTGCTGCTGGGGCAGGCTGTGGCGCCGATCGATCTGGCACCGGACGAGATCGGGCTTACTGCCAATTGGCGGTTCGGTCCGGCGGGGCGGGACATCGGGCACGCGAGCTACGCAGCCGCGCAGCACACGTTTCGCGGACTGGGGCTGAGACCTTTGAGCCCGGTTCACGTCAGGGGCCGCCGCAATACGGATGGTGACCTGCTGGTGAGTTGGGTCCGCCGCACGCGCAAAGGTGGCGATAGCTGGGACACGGTGGATGTCCCCTTGGCCGAGGACGCGGAGCGTTATGAAATCGACGTTCTCGATGGTGATACGGTGAAACGAACGCTCTCGGTGAGCACTCCGGCTGCAATCTATGACGCGGAGCAGCAGACAGAGGACTTCGGCGCATCGCCGGAGACCATCTCACTGCGCATTCATCAGGTCAGCGCTGTTTGGGGGCGCGGGGCTCCGCGCATGGCCATCGTCTAGCGACAGCACTCGCGACTTCAACGTTACTGAAGAAGGAACGCACATGACGGCGGAACAGCCTGCATGGCTCGACGAGGCATGGCCGGAGGTCGGAACACGTGAGGTCAAGGGATCGGCAAGCAACGAGCGGATTTTGCAGTTTTACAGGGACGTCGGGCATGCGTCGGTCACGAGCGATGAGGTTGCCTGGTGTGCAGCTTTCGTTGGCGCGTGCCTGGAGCGTGTGGGGTACGCCAGCACACGGTCCTTGCTCGCGCGGTCTTACCTGGATTGGGGCGCGGCATTGGACGGTCCTAAGCTTGGAGCGGTCGCAGTTCTGAGCCGCGGCAACGACCCGGGACAAGGACACGTCGGGTTTGTCGTCGGGGTCAGCGGAAATCAGCTGATCTTGCTTGGCGGCAATCAGGACGATGCCGTCACTGTGCAGGCTTTCGATGCTTCGCGCTTGCTGGGCCTGCGCTGGCCGTCGGAGACGACGTCAGCGATCGTCCAATCGGATGCCGGTGAGATGTTCGAGTCGGCTCTTGCGCATGTCCTCGCCATGGAAGGCGGGTGGTCTGACGATCCGGTCGATCCTGGCGGTCCTACCAATCGCGGCATCACGCTGGCGGTTTACGCAGCGGCCAAGGGCATGGCGCTGACGGACGCCAACAGGATCACGCTGATCAAAGAGCTGAAAGAGATCGATTCGGCGTTTCTCACTGAGATTTACCGTAGCCGCTACTGGCAGCCGGCGAGGGCTGCGGAGATGCCTCCAGCGTTAGCGCTGATGCATTTCGATGCCGCGGTCAATCACGGGGTCGGCAACGCGGCGCGGATGCTGCAGGAGGCGGCACGCGTCGAGATCGACGGCGAAATTGGTCCGCAGACGATGGCAGCCGTCATGACACTGCCCGAAATGGATTTTGTGGCGCGATACGCGGATATCCGCCGCGCGCGCTACCGCAGTCTTGGCCACTTCTGGCGCTTCGGCCGTGGCTGGCTGAAGCGTGTCGATCTCACGCTCGCAGCGGCCGAACGCATCGGCACCGACCTCGCGGGCGGTGTGGCATCGCGGCCTCAATCCGAAATTACGCAGTCCCAAACAGGAGACATTCCGATGACAACGACCGACGACAGCGAGGCAACCAACAAATGGTGGGCGCATTCCATGACCATCTGGGGCGCGATCATCACCGCGGCCTCCACGGTTTTGCCCGTTTTGGGGCCGCTGATCGGATTGGATATCACCAGCGATCTGGTGCGGGAGCTTGGGGACGGCGTGGTGGCCGTCGTGCAGGCGGTCGGAGGCCTCATTGGTATCGCGATGACGGTTGTCGGGCGCTCGCGTGCCAGCTCGACGTTGGAGCGGCGGCGTGTCACACTCCAGTTGTGAGGGCACTATTCATGGCCGGTTCAGGACCCTCATGATATGTCCTTTGTACTATGAAACGCGATTCTCGCATGTATTTGAGCGCCGCCGGTATCGCCCTGGCAATCTCCCTGGTTCTGGGGGCGACTGGCGCGTGGGCGGACCCCTCCAAAGGCTCGAAGTGCTTTGCCGATTGGTCGGAAGCTGCGCAAGTGGTCAAGAAAGAGCAGCTCGTGAACGTCGAGCAGCTCAACCGTTTTGCGCAGGCCCAACTCGGCGGCAAGATCGTCCGGTCCACGTTGTGCGCGATGGGGAGCCGATTCCTGTACCGTTTGATCGTGCGCCCGCCTAAGGGGCCGCTGAAATCAGTGGCTGTCGATGCGCGTCAGCCGCAGAAGCCCTAGTTTTCTTGGCTCCAGCAAGTTCGCAATCGCTTGTCCGCCGGACTAGGACAGTCTCGCACGTTCATGTATATACTTTGCCGTAGGCGTGAACGTTGGTGGAACGAAGCGGATAGAGCCTTGCGAGTCCTCGTCGTTGAAGATGACCCCGATCTCAATCGTCAGCTTGTCCAGGCGCTGTCTGACGCCGGTTTTGCCGTGGATACGGCCGGCGATGGAGAGGAAGGGTTCTATCTGGGTGAAACCGAACCCTACGATCTCGTGATCCTGGATATCGGTCTGCCGAAAATGGACGGCATCAGCGTGCTCGAACAGTGGCGCCGGGCCGATCGCAACATGCCGGTGATCATCCTCACGGCGCGCGACCGCTGGAGCGACAAGGTCGCCGGAATTGATGCCGGCGCAGATGACTATGTCGCCAAGCCGTTCCATATGGAGGAGCTGCTGGCGCGAGCCCGGGCGCAGGTGCGCCGGTCGTCGGGTCACGCCAAAAGCGAGCTTGAGTGCGGCCCGCTGCGACTGGATACGCGCACCGCTCGCGTCACATACGAGGGGCAGACCATCAAGCTGACCTCGCATGAATATCGTCTGCTGGCCTATCTCATGCACCACAACGAGCGGGTCGTGTCGCGCACGGAGCTCGTGGAGCATCTATACGATCAGGACTTCGATCGCGACAGCAATACCATCGAGGTTTTCATCGGCCGGTTGCGCAAGAAGATCCCGGCCGATGTGATCAAAACCGTGCGCGGGCTCGGCTACCGGCTCACGCAGGAGCCCGATGCGGCTTAATTCGCTCGCTTTCCGGCTGCTGGCGACGGCCATCGTCTCAACGATGCTTGTCCTGCCCATCGCCGGCTTGATCATCGATTCGGTCTATCGCCAGGAAGTGCGGGACAGTTTCGACGAGCGGCTGCAGCAATTGCTGACGATCGTTCACGCCGACAGCATCGATAGCGCGGATGGTCTGCCCGATACGCCGGGGCAGATCGGCGAGCCGCTGTTCTATATCACGCATTCGGGCTGGTACTGGCAGATCAAGCCGCTCGACGACGCGCCTGGGCAGGCGCAGGTCTCTCCCTCGCTTGCAACTTCGGTTCTGCCATCGCCGTTCGAAGCCGCGGTCAAGCCCGATATTCAGGGCACGCGGTGGATGGATACCAATGGACCCAACGATCAGCGCATCCGCATTGCGGAGGCCGTCTACGTCGCTGGTGACGAGGATAACGGCCCGAAATACTCCATCATCGTTGCGGGGCCGCTGGATTGGCTCGATGCGCGCGTCTCGGGATTTGCGCGACAGCTCGCAATTGCGCTGACGCTGGCGGGTATCGCCCTGGTGGCTGTTACGCTCGTGCAGGTCCGCTTCGGATTGCTGCCGCTGCGCGCCATAGAGCGAGGATTGTCGGCGATCCGCTCCGGGCAAGCGTCGCAGCTCGATGAGGATCTGCCGGCGGAGATCGAACCGCTGCAAAAGCAGCTCAACGCCCTCCTGCAGTCCAATCAGGACATCATCGATCGTGCGCGCACGCAGGTCGGCAATCTGGCGCACGCCTTGAAGACGCCGTTGGCGGTTATCGTCAACGAGGCGCGCGAGGACAAATCTCCGTTCGCGCAGAAGGTGGCCGAGCAGGCGCGCACGATGCGTGATCAGATCAGCCACTATCTGGATCGCGCGCGCATGGCCTCCAGTGCAGGTTCCGTCGTGCGGGTGACGGAGGTATTCCCGGTCGCCGAATCTCTGCAGCGGACGCTTGAGCGGATCTATCGCGACAAGGGAGTGGTGATTACGGTGAAGTGTCCAGAGACGGCGCGCTTTCAGGGGGAACGGCATGATCTGGAGGAGATGTTGGGCAATTTGCTCGACAACGCATGCAAATGGGCGCGTGGGCGGGTTCATCTGACGGTCACTGCGAGGCGCTCGGAGACTCGGACGGCGCCACCCCGGCTCTCGATCGCCGTCGAGGATGACGGTCCGGGCCTGACGGAAGCGGAGCGCAAGCAGATTGGAAAACGCGGGCTCCGCCTGGATGAAACCAAACCGGGCTCGGGGTTGGGATTATCGATCGTGGGGGATCTCGCCAGTTCTTACCGGGGAAAGTTGCGCCTGGAAGCGTCGTCACTTGGCGGACTGAATGCAACGCTGGATCTTCCTGGAACTTGAGTGTGTTGCAGCGCTACCCTGATTGCGTGAGATTGCATCAATCAGTTGAGAAGTGTCGCATTTCCGCCGGAATCGCTGAAGATAGCGTATTGTCCAAGGATTGAATTAACGCTTCACCGGCCTTTGGGGCAATATGAGGTGAAGGGGGGCAAGCCAATGAAAATGAAAACTGCCGCACTACTCCTTCTCGGACCCGGTTTGCTTCTCGGGTGTGGTCCGGACGGTCCTAGCAAGGCTGACACCGGCATGGTCGTGGGTGCGGTCGCCGGTGGCATTCTCGGAAATCAGGTTGGTGGAGGATCCGGCAAGGTTCTGGCGACGGTGGCCGGAGCCGTGGTTGGCGGCATTGTCGGCAGCGAAATCGGCCGCTCGATGGACCGGCAGGATCAAATGCTGGCTCAGGAAGCGGAATTCGCAGCACTGGAGCGTGGCCGCTCCGGTCAGCGGACACCGTGGCGCAATCCGGACAGCGGCCGTTACGGCGAAGTGGTGCCGGGTGAGTCCTACCGGCGCGGCCCGGATGATTGCCGCGACTACACTCATACCGTGTATATCGACGGACGGCCGCGTACGATGCGCGGGACAGCGTGCCGCAATGGCGATGGGACGTGGCGCAACGTCGGCTGAACTGAATTTCGGCCGCGTTCGCAGAGATTGGCCCAAGCAGCCGCGACATCGGGACCGGTGTGGAGATCTTGCCACGGCCGGTTGACCGCCCTATTCGAAATCCAGTGGGTTCGAACGGGGCGCGATCATGCTGTTCTGGCTGCTTTGCGCAACAATGACGGCGGCCGCATTATATGCGGTGACGCGCCCGTTGATCCTGCCCGACAGCGGAAATGACGCACAGGACGTTGCGGCGGATCTGTCCGTTTACCGCGACCAGTTGAACGAGGTCGACGCTGATCGAGCCCGGGGCTTGCTGGGTGACGATGAGGCTGCCGCGGCGCGTACAGAGGTTTCGCGGCGTCTGTTGGCCCGAGCGGATCGTGACGTTCCATCATCAGGTCGGGTGGCGGACGGGCGCCATGCGGCCCGCGTGTTTCTCGGGACGGCGATTGTCGTTCCTCTGGTGGCGATGGCCTTCTATCTGGCGAACGGCGCGCCGGGATTGCCGGGAACGTCCGGCAGCCAAAGCAGGTCTGCGCCGATTGCCGATGCAGGTATCGCCGGCCTGATCGCCAAGGTCGAGGAGCGATTGCAAACGCATCCAGAGGATGGAAAGGGCTGGGACGTCATTGCGCCCGTCTATCTGCGCCAGGGTCGCTTCACCGATGCCGCACAGGCCTTTCGAAACGCGATTCGGCTTCTCGGAGAATCGCCGTCGCGCATCGAGGGGCTCGGTGAGGCGTCCGTACTGGCCGCCAACGGCGTCGTAACCGAGGACGCCAAACAGGCGTTCGAGAGGCTGTTGGAGCTTGAGCCTGGCCGGCCCGAAGCGCGTTTCTGGCTGGCGCTCGCGAAGGAGCAGGACGGCCAGCTCGCGCAGGCTTTGGCGGATTACCAAAAGCTGATCGCGGACGCGCCAGCCGATGCGGAATGGCGCAGTGCGGTTGATGAGAGGATCAAGCTGCTGATCGCCCGGCTCGAGGGCAAAGGGCAGCAGCCCGTGCCCGGGCCTTCGGCTGAAGACGTTGCCGCGGCCTCAAAGCTTGATCCCGCGGCGCGCGCGCAGATGATCGAGCAGATGGTGACCGGGTTGGCCGAACGCCTCAAAACGGATGGCAACGATCTCGCAGGTTGGCAGCGGTTGCTTCGCGCATACGCCGTGCTCGGACAGAAAGACAAGGGAACCGAAGCGCTGGCTGAAGCGCGCAAGGTCTTTTCGAGTGATCAGGCGGCATTATCGTCGCTCGACACGCTCGCGCGCAGCCTGGGGTTCGACTCGTGAGGAAGGTAATCGAAGGACGATGACGCGCAAGCAGAGACGAGCCGCGCTGATCATTACCGGTGTCGGTGTGCTGGGGCTGGCAAGCCTCCTTGTGTTGTTTGCTCTGCGCGATTCCATCGTGTTCTTCCACACGCCGAGTGAGGTCGTGGAAAAGCAGATAGAAGCCGGGCAGCGCTTTCGCCTGGGCGGTCTCGTTGCGCAAGGATCGGTGCGGCGGGGAGAGGGTGCGGCTGTCGAATTTGGCGTAACGGATACGTTGAAGACCATCGACGTCACCTATCACGGTGTGCTGCCGGACCTGTTTCGTGAAGGGCAGGGTGTGGTGACCGAAGGCCGTCTTGACGGGCAGGGCAAGTTTCTCGCCGACACGGTGCTGGCCAAGCACGATGAAACGTATATGCCGCCCGAGGTCGCAAAGGCCCTGAAGGAAAAAGGGCTCTGGCAACACGCCGAGCCCGGCGCTGCGGGGACCAACTGATGGGTTGCGCAGCACCATGATCATCGAGATCGGACATTTCGCGTTGGTGCTGGCGCTCGCGGTGGCGCTGGTACAGGCCAGTATCCCCATGTGGGGAGCGTGGTCACGCGACGAGAGAATGATGGGCGTCGCGACGCCCGCCGCTGTGGCTCAGCTTTTGCTCATTGCATGCGCGTTCGCGGCCTTGACCCACGCGTATGTCGTCTCGGACTTTTCAGTCGAGAATGTCTATCGCAATTCCCATTCGGCCAAGCCTTTACTCTATCGCCTGTCGGGTGTGTGGGGAAATCACGAAGGGTCGATGCTGCTGTGGGTGCTGATGCTCGCGGCGTTCGGTGCGGCCGTCGCAGTGTTCGGGGATAATCTGCCGCGAACGTTGAAAGCCAATGTGCTGGCGGTTCAGGCGATCATCTCAGTCGCCTTCATGCTGTTCATCGTGCTGACGTCCAATCCGTTCCTGCGCCTCAATCCGCCGGCGACTGAGGGGATGGGGCTCAACCCGATTCTGCAGGATCCGGCGCTCTCGTTTCATCCGCCCTTCCTTTATGCGGGTTATGTGGGTTTTTCGATCGCGTTCGCATTTGCCATCGGGGCGCTTCTGGAAGGCCGGATCGATGCAGCGTGGGCGCGCTGGGTCAGGCCATGGACTCTCGCGGCGTGGATGCTGCTGACCATCGGCATCGCGATGGGCTCATGGTGGGCCTATTACGAGCTCGGCTGGGGTGGCTGGTGGTTCTGGGACCCCGTCGAGAATGCCTCGTTCATGCCCTGGCTGGCGGGAACGGCTCTGCTGCATTCCGCCGTCGTGATGGAAAAACGCGACGCGCTGAAGGTCTGGACGGTGCTGCTTGCCATCCTGACGTTCTCGCTGAGCCTCATGGGTACCTTCCTCGTGCGTTCGGGCGTGCTGACGTCGGTACACGCCTTTGCCGTCGACCCTGCACGCGGCGTCTTCATTCTGAGCATCATGGGTTTGCTGACAGGTGGAGCACTGACGCTGTTTGCCGCTCGGATGGGCGAACTGCGTCAAGGCGGGCTCTTCGCGCCGATCAGCCGTGAGGGCAGTCTTGTCCTCAACAACCTGTTGCTGACGACGGCGTGTGCGACGGTGTTTGTGGGGACGCTTTATCCGCTCGCTCTGGAAGCGGTGACGGGCGACAAGATTTCGGTGGGTCCGCCCTATTTCAACATGACGTTCGGCCCGCTGATGCTGCCGCTTCTGATTGCGTTGCCGTTTGGGCCGCTGCTGGCATGGAAACGGGGAGATCTTGCAGCCGCGGCGCAGCGCCTCTGGTTTGCGGCTTGCGCGGCCTTGGTCGTGATCGTTGCAACATATGCCCTTGTTTACAGAGGCCCCTGGCTCGCGCCGTTCGGTCTTGCGCTGGGCGTTTGGGTCATGGCGGGTGCCGTGTCGGAAACGGCAACGCGTGTGAAATTCGGTCAGGCATCGGCCGACGAGGTGTGGCGTCGCCTCAAAGGACTTCCGCGCTCGGCCTATGGAACGGCTGTGGCGCATTTCGGTGTGGGGGCCATGGTCGTCGGGATCATCGCCACCAGCGCCTATCAGAGCGAAAAGATCCTGGTCATGAAGCCTGGCGAGCGGGCCGATATCGCTGGCTACAGCCTGACCTTCAAGGGGGCTGCGCCGCAGCGCGGGCCCAACTACCAGGAGGAGGTTGGTGTTTTCAACGTCACGCGGGATGGTTCGCCGGTGACGGATCTCGCCCCCTCCAAACGGCTCTACGATGCTCCGCGTCAGACCACGACGGAAGCTGGCATTCATGCGTCTTGGCGTGGCGACCTCTATGCCGTGCTCGGTGACGAGCAGGTGACGGCGGCAGGAGGTTATGCCGTGCGGCTCTATTTCAATCCTCTTGTCAGATTTATCTGGCTCGGGACGATCATCATGTTTATCGGCGGATTGCTCTCGCTGTCGGACCGCCGCCTGCGGATCGGGGCGCCGCAGCGCGCGCGCCTGCGTCCGCGTCATGTTCCGGCGGAGTGACGCAATGCTACGCCTTCGCCGCTTATTCGCGGTTCTTCTCATGGCAGCGCCGGTCATGCTGTGCGCAGGTCGCTTGCTGGCGGTACAGCCTGACGAAATCCTCAAGGATCCGGCGCTTGAGGCGCGGGCTCGGGCGTTATCGGCGGAACTGAGATGCGTAGTCTGCCAGAACCAGTCGATTGACGATTCCAACGCGCCTCTGGCCCGCGATCTGCGCTTGCTGGTACGCGAACGCCTCCAAGCCGGTGACAGTGATGAGCAAGTGAAGCGGTTCGTCGTCGATCGCTATGGAACGTTCGTGCTCCTGAAACCGCCGTTTGATCGCAGCACGCTTCTGCTATGGTTGACGCCGCTGGTCGTGCTGGGCGGAGCTGCGGTATTCATGCTGCGCCGGCTACGGAGCGGCGGGACCTCTAAGACGCCCGTGGCCTCGCTCACCCGCGAGGAGGAGGATCGTTTGCGCGATCTCCTGGCGGACGACGGTTCTTCGGCGCCTTCGGGGGTGAACTCTGTTAAGGACACCTGATTTCACGCCGCCGTTACCGACCTTACAAAAATTTAACGTCACTGAAAGAGTGCCGTAAGGCTGGCCTCCCTACATTCCGCTCACGGTCATGAAAGATATGGCAGATGAGAGGATGAGCGCTATGCCAATCGAGCAGACGAAAAGTGAGATCCCTGCTCCCCAGCGGAAAGTTATCACCATGCGAGGGGCGAAATTGCCGATGATCGCGGCGTTTGCCGGCGTCAGCGCCATGGCATTGTTCGCGACGTTGCCGCCCGATGCGGTTCACGCACAGCTGAAAACTGAGAATTCGGGCATCCAGATGCCGGGCCGCGCGCCGCTGTCGTTCGCGGATATCGTGGAGCGCGTAAAGCCGGCGGTTGTCAGCATCAATGTTACGGGTGAGCAGGCCCGTGTTGCGTCCAACACCAATCCCCGCGGCGGACAGCGCAATCTGCCCGACAGTTTCCCCGACCTGCCGGATGACCATCCCCTGAATGAGTTCTTCCGCAATTTCCGCATGCCAGGCCCTGGCCAGCAGTCGCCGAGGCAGGCGCCGCGGCCGCGCCAGGCAACCGGTTCGGGCTTCGTTGTCTCTGCGGATGGCTTCGTGGTGACGAACAACCACGTGATTGACGGCGCCAGCAAGGTTCAGGTCGTGTTCGACGAGAACAACAAGTACGATGGAGACGTCGTCGGCACTGATCCGCGCACCGATCTTGCACTCGTGAAGATCAATGCCAAGGACAAGAAGTTCCCGTTCGTGAAGTTCGCCTCGCAGTCGCCGCGCGTCGGTGACTGGGTGGTTGCGGTCGGCAATCCGTTCGGTCTCGGCGGCACGGTGACGGCGGGTATCGTCTCGGCCCTGGCGCGTGACATCGGTTCCGGTCCGTATGACTACATGCAGATCGACGCGGCCGTAAACCGCGGCAACTCCGGTGGCCCGACGTTCAATCTCAACGGCGAAGTGGTCGGCATCAACACCGCGATCTACAGCCCGTCCGGTGGCAATGTCGGCATTGCATTCGCTGTTCCGGCTTCGACTGCCCAGGACGTGATTGCGCAGCTTGAGAAGTCCGGCACGGTCAGCCGCGGATGGCTCGGCGTTCGTATCCAGAGCGTCGATGACGATACCGCTGCGAGCCTCGGCCTTTCCGAGGCCAAGGGTGCGCTGGTCAATGATGTCACGGCGAATGGTCCGGCGGCAGAGGCCGGCCTGAAGAGCCAGGACGCCATTCTGGCCATCAACGGTGAGCCGATCGAGAACAGCCGTGAGCTGGCGCGCAAGGTTGCCGAGTACTCGCCGAATACGACGGTCGACGTGAAGATCCTCCGTGGCAACAAGGAGCAGACCGTCAAGGTGAAGCTTGGTACGTTCCCGTCATCTGGTGTGGAACTGGCGAAGCTGGAGCAGGGTGAGAGCGTTGCACCGGAATCGCAGATGAACGCATTGGGCTTGTCGCTGACGCAAGCGCAGGCGCCGCGTGGTGGCAAGGCCGAGGGTGTCCAGATCAGCGAGGTCGAGGCAAACTCCGATGCGGCCACCAAGGGGCTGAAAACCGGTGATGTCATCATCCAGGTCAACAGCCAGACGGTCTCGACGCCGGATCAGGTCGACGCAGCCATCGACAGCGCCAAAGGGCTTGGCCGCAAGGCCGTTCTGCTGACGGTGAAGTCCGGCGAACAGACGCGCGTCGTTGCGGTGCAGCTCAAGAGCTAAGGCTTTCCGCCCACATCCACGCTGCCTTTCCCGAGGCGGTCGGTTCAGGATCCTGAACCGACCGCCTCGGTCTTAACCGCCGACGGAACCTTGACCCGCGACGCGGCTTGAGATGCATTCGAATAAAGTCAGCGCGAATCGCTGACCAAGTAGGCCCTATCTGCCCGAAAGGCAGAGCACCGAGAAACGCGATACCAGATGCGCGTGCTTGTGATCGAGGATGACCGGGAAACGGCGCAGTTCCTGCAGAAGGCGCTGCGGGAGAGCGGTCATACGGCGGAACTGGCCCACGACGGCGAGGATGGCCTTGCCGTTGCCCGGGACGGTGGCTTCGATGTCCTGATCGTCGATCGGATGCTGCCGCGGCTGGATGGTCTCAGCATCATCCGCACACTGCGCGGAGAGGAGGTCCGCACGCCGGTTCTGATCCTTTCGGCTCTCGGAGAGGTCGATGATCGCGTCAAAGGACTGCGGGCCGGTGGCGATGATTATCTGACGAAGCCCTACGCCTTTTCAGAGCTGCTAGCGCGCATCGAAGCCTTGTCCCGCCGAGGCGATCCGCAGGAGCAGGAAACGCGCTATACGGTGGGGGATCTCGTCCTCGACCGGCTCTCGCATCGCGTCACCCGCGCCGGTGAGCCGATCACGTTGCAGCCGCGCGAATTCCGGCTGCTGGAGTACCTGATGCGTCACGCCAACCAGGTCGTAACGCGAACGATGCTGCTGGAGCATGTTTGGGATTATCACTTCGATCCCCAGACCAATGTCATTGACGTGCATATTTCCCGCCTCAGATCGAAGATCGACAAGAATTTCGAGGAACCTTTGCTGCACACGATCCGTGGAGCGGGGTACACGATGCGTGTCGGCCATCAGTGATCGTTTATCGCGTTTGGCGAGGACCACAGCCTTTCGGCTGATGGCCGCCTACGTCGCGCTGTTCGTCACACTGGCCGCGCTGATCGCCGGCATCCTCGTGTGGCAGACGAACGAGGCGCTGACCCGCCAGCTTCTCCAGACCATCGAGACTGAGGCGAATGGGCTTCAGGCCGTGGCTCGCCTGCAAGGTCCGGACGCCGTCGCGAAAGAAGTCTCGCAGCGGAGCAAGGCGTCGGATCTCCAGCTCTATTTCCTCGCCGATCGCCAGGGTCGGAAGATTGCCGGCAATCTCAGTCGTTGGCCTCCGGAGCTGAGCAGTGATCGCGGTGGTCTGTTCCGATATGCACGCGGCGACGGCCTCGATGCTACGGAACGCATGGCGGTCGGCATCCCGGTGAACCTGGGGCAACAGCAGCTTCTCGTTTCACGAGATGTCGAGGAGCAAATCGGATTCATCGATCGCGTGCGGACGATATTTCTCGTCGGTTTCGGCCTGCTGGGATTGGTTGGCCTTGCAGGCGGCATCATTGCCAGCCGCCATATTCTGAAGCGCCTTGCGGGCATCACGGCGACGTCCGAGTCGATCATGGCCGGTGACTTGTCACGGCGAATCGACGTTGCGGGCACCGGAGACGAGTTCGACGATCTGGGACGCAACCTCAACGCCATGCTCGATCGGATCGAGCAGCTCATGACCGGCTTACGCGAGGTTTCGGACAACATCGCGCATGATTTGAAAACGCCGCTCACCCGATTGCGTAATCGCGCCGAGGCGGCCCTGCGTGACGGTCGCAACGCGGAGGATTATCGCGATGGTCTCCAGAAGACGATCGAGGAAGCCGACGGGATCATCAAGACGTTCAGCGCGATGTTGCTGATTGCGCGTCTCGAAGCCGGTGCGATCGAGGAGACGCTGGAGGCGTTCGACGTTTCCGAACTGGTGAGCGACGTGGTCGAACTCTACGAACCGGCGGCGGAAGAAGCCGGCCGCTTCATACGTCTCTCGGCGGATGCGGCCGTGCCCGTCAAGGCCAACCGCCAGCTCATCGGACAAGCGGTCGCCAACCTGATCGACAACGCTCTCAAGTACGGCGTCGCGGAGCCGTGTTCACGCCGCCCGGCACAGGCGGCCGACATCGAGGTCGCCGTGACGCAGCACAATGGTCAGGTCGAGATTGCCGTGGCCGATCATGGGCCGGGCATCCCGGAGGTGGATCGCGAACGCGTCTTGAAGCGGTTCGTGCGCCTGGAAGCGAGCCGGACGCGGTCGGGTACGGGATTGGGGCTCAGTCTCGTCGCCGCCGTCGCGCGATTGCACCGCGGCCAAGTCAGCCTTGAGGACAACCGCCCGGGATTGCGGGTTGTTCTCTCCTGGCCACGTTCTACCATGTTATAGCGCATCATCCGGCCCTGGCCCTGCGCGCGAACGAGGTGCCCCATGATCACAACACCGCATGTGCCGGAGCCGCTTTATGCCCGGCTTCGCCATGCGCCTTACGGATATGATGATCCGGGTATCGCGGACGATGTCGCTGAATTCGAAGCCGAGATGGGGACATCGGCTGACGTCGCGGATGGTCTCGTTGGCAATACCGTCGTGCGGCGGCTGCTTGGCGGCGTGTTCGCCGGCTCGCCCTATCTGTCGGGGTTGGCGAAGCGCGATCCGGCCCGTCTCGCCCGCGTGCTGTCTGCGGCGCCGGAGGTAACGCGATCGCGGCTGCTTGCTGAGGTCGCAGACAAGTCCGGTGCCGCAAGCTCGGTGACCGAGCTGATGATGACCTTGCGCAACTTCAAGACTGAAATTGCGCTCCTGACGGCGCTGGCCGACCTCGGCGGCGTATGGGATCTCGACGAGGTCACCGGCACATTGACCGACGCTGCCGATGCCGCGGTGCAGCACGCAGTGCGGTTTCTTTTCCGCCAGGCTTCAGCGCGCGGCGACTGGATCGCATCGGACGAGAGGCCCGATCTCCGCTCGGGGTATACCGTTCTCGGCATGGGCAAGTATGGCGCCCGTGAACTCAATTATTCGAGCGATATCGACCTTATCGTTTTTTATGATGCCCAGCGGGTCAAGCTGCGCGACGGACTCGAGCCGCAAACGTTCTTTGTGCGTCTGACGCGTGAACTCGTTCGCATTCTGCAGGAGCGTACGGGTGAGGGGTACGTTTTCCGCACGGATCTGCGGCTACGGCCCGATCCCGGCGCGACTCAGATCGCACTCTCTACGGATGCCGCGCTCGTCTATTATGAGAGTTTCGGTCAGAACTGGGAACGCGCGGCCATGATCAAAGCGCGTCCGGTCGCGGGCGATATCGAAACCGGTCAGTGTCTGCTCGCGGAACTGTCGCCGTTCATCTGGCGCAAGTATCTCGACTTTGCGGCGATCGCCGACATCCATGCGATGAAGCGCCAGATTCACGCACATCGCGGCTTCGGAGAGATTGGCGTTGCCGGGCACAACATCAAGCTCGGCCGTGGCGGAATTCGTGAGATCGAGTTCTTCGCCCAGACACAACAACTCATCGCCGGCGGCCGTCAGCGGGAATTGCGTACACCACGTACGCTGGAGGTTCTCGGCCGGCTTGCGGATCGCGGCTGGATCAAGGATGCCGTGCGTGACGATCTCACCAGCAGCTACATCTATCTGCGCGGCATCGAGCACCGGCTGCAGATGGTGGCGGATGAACAGACCCACGAGCTTCCGAATTCGCCGGAGGCGCTTGCATCGTTTGCGCGGTTCGCAGGATATCCTTCCACGGACGACTTCTCGGCCGCGCTCGTCGCGCATTTGAAGACCGTGCAGCGGCACTATGCGGCTCTGTTCGAAGACATGCCCGAGTTGACGCGCGACGGCGCCAATATGGTGTTTGCCGGAGAAGCCGATGATCCGCAGACCGTCGAAACCCTCGCTCAGATGGGCTATTCGCAGCCCTCGCAGGTGATTGCGACCGTCCGTGGCTGGCACCATGGCCGATATCCCGCCATCCGCAGCCCCAAGGCGCGCGAGCGGCTCACGGAAGTGCAGGCGGTGTTGATCGAGGCGTTAGCCGAGACAGCCAATCCGGATGCCGCCTTTGCCGGTTTTGACCGCTTCCTGTCTCAGCTTCCCGCGGGTGTGCAGCTCTTCTCCCTGTTGCGGGCCAATCCGTCGCTGTTGCGTCTCGTCGCCGATATCATGGGCTCGGCGCCGAGGTTGGCGCGCATCCTGAGCCGTCGCCATCGTGTGCTCGACGCGGTTCTCGATCCGCGCGTGATCGGTGTCTTGCCGACACCCGAAGAGTTGGAAGCGCTGATCCGCACGGAGCTGGGGAGCGCTCAAGACCTCCAGGAGGTGCTCGACCGTGCTCGTGTGGTCGGCACTGAGCAGGCCTTCCTGATCGGTGTGCGTATCTTGTCCGGGATCATCAGTGCGTCCCAGGCCGGGACCGGTTATGCGCTGCTTGCCGAACAGCTTGTCCGTGGCCTGGCAGAAGCCGTGGAGCGTGATTTCGTCCGATTATATGGTCGCGTCCCGGGAGGCGATGCGGCGGTTGTCGCGATGGGCAAGCTTGGCGGCCGGGAGATGACAGCGGCCTCGGACCTCGATCTCATCGTCGTCTATGATTTCGATCCCGATGCCGTGCAATCGGACGGATCACGGCCCCTGGCGCCGAGCCAATACTATGCGCGCTTCACCCAGCGGCTGATCAGCGCCTTGTCGGCCCCGACAGCCGAAGGACAGCTTTATGAAGTCGACATGCGGCTCCGGCCATCGGGTCAAAAAGGGCCGGTGGCGACCCAGTTGTCGAGCTTCATCGACTATCAGGCGAACGCGGCCTGGACGTGGGAGCATATGGCGTTGACGCGTGCGCGGGTGATCACCGGTTCGCCCGAGCTTAAGGCCAAGGTCGAACGGGCGATCTGCGAGGCGCTCGTGCGGCCGCGGGATCGTGAGAAAACCGCTGCGGATGTTCGCGAGATGCGTACGCGCATAAGCACCGAGAAGGGCAGCGACGAAATCTGGGATCTGAAGCAGGTGCGCGGCGGTCTCGTCGATATCGAGTTCATGGCTCAGTATCTGCAACTCGTTAATGCTGATCGACACCCCGATGTGCTCGACCAGAATACATTGCGTGCTTTGCAGAAGCTGGACAGCAAAGGGCTCATTCCCGCGGGAGCCGGCGCAGCTTTGATCCCGGCGGCTCGTCTTCTCAACGACCTCACGCAGATCAATAGATTGTGCGTCGATGGCCAATTCCACCCGGAACAGGCGTCTCCCGGGCTGAAGGGCCTGTTGGCAAAGGCGGCTGACGCGCCGGATTTCGCCCGCCTGGAAGCGGATTTAAGGCAAACGCTGAAGGAGACGGCAGCTCTCTTCGATCCGGTCATTTCATGAAGTCTTTGACGGGTCTGCGACGGAATTCCCCACGCCCTTTCGTTCATGGAGGGCTGGGGAGTGAAGACAGACCTAGTCGGAGACGAAGTATGAAAAAGCGAACAATGGTGATCATGGCTGGCGTGCTCGTTGTCGCCGGTGGTGCGGCGGCAGTCGCGGCGGTGGGCGAGAAGCGTGGCCGATTCGGTCATGGTCTGCACGGCCCGCATGGCATGAGCATGGACCGCGGCATGATGGGCAATATGGGCTTCGGTGGCCGTGGCATGGGCCGCTGGCTGCGAAATCTCGACGCCAATGACGACGGCAGCGTGACCCTGGAAGAAGCGCTTGCAAAGCAGGCCCCGTTCTTCAACCGGATCGATACGAACGGTGACGGTGTCATCGATGCCAAGGAGATCGATGCGGAAATCGCGCTGAACGTCGACTATTTCAGCAAGGCGATGTTCAAGCGTCTCGACAAGGACGGCGATGGTAAAATTACCAAGCAGGAATATACCGGCCGCAGCGGCGCCAAGATGGCCAAAACTGATGCCGAGGACAAGGATCGCGGTCCCGACCCGCAGGCTGAGCGCGAGGACGGCAAGCGTCACGCCAGGCATCACGGTGCGCGTGGCGAACGGCGCGGGTGGTTCCGGGAGCGCAGAGCCGCGCGGGCGTTCGACCGTCTGGATCTGAATTCCGACGGTGCGCTGGACGCCAGTGAGGTCGATATTGCGGTCAAGCAGCGCACCACACGCCGGATCAGCAATGCCTTACGCCGGTTCGATCAGGATGGGGATGGCCAAGTGACGCGCGCGGAGTTTGAAAAGCCGTCCCGCGATAGGTTTGCCTCGCGCGACATCAACGAAGATGGCAAGATCACCGAAGAGGATCTGCCGCCGTTCATGCGCGGGCGGGGAGTCATCCGTTAGGATCATGCGCATGAATGACCGCGTGAGGAGGGATGGTGCCGGCGAAAGCGGGCGAACGAGGGGAGAATCGGGCAACGCACGCCTTGCGGCCTGCTGCCACGGACCCTCCAGACGCCGACCTCCTCGCGCGAGCGGAACGCGGCGACAGCGCTGCGTTCCGTGGTTTGGTGGACAGGCATCTTCCGGCGATCCTGGTCGTGGCCCGTCGGATGCTGCGCGACGATGCAGAGGCCGAGGACGTCGCTCAGGAAGCATTCGTGCGGCTCTGGCGGTTGGGGTCCGAGCTGGAGCTCGGCCCCGGTGGTGTCAGACCGTGGCTGCGCAGGGTGGTTTCGAACCTGTGCATCGATCGCATCCGGGCAACGCAGCGTACCGACGTGACGGACGAAGTTCCGGACCAGCCCGTCGAAGCTGGCCAGCTTTACGGAATGGAAGAGCAGGAGATGGCGGCGCGCGTCGCTGCGGCGCTGAAGACGCTGCCCGAGCGGCAGCGGCTGGCGTTGACACTATTTCAATACGAGGGCCTCAGTCAGATCGAGGTTGGCCAGGTTCTCGGGGTGTCCGAGGAGGCGGTGGAATCTTTGCTGGGCCGAGCGCGCCGGGCGCTCAAGGCGATGCTGAAAGAGGACTGGCGGCAGTTGCTCACCGACGATCTTTGAGCATCTGACGACAGAGCGAGGCACCACGATGGTGGAACGGGACAGAGGTTCAGCGGTGCTTGCCGCATTCGAGCAGCATCTCGACATTTATGGCGCACGGACAGACCGTTGGCCGGCCGCGACCCGGCAGCGTTACGAAACGCTCCTGGTCAAGGAGCCGCGTGCGCGGTCCTTGATGGCAGAGGCACGGGCTCTCGAGCGGCTTCTGGATCAGGAGCCGGTCGCCAGTTCGCAGACGTTGGCAAATCTTACCGACCGGATCATGGCCGCGGTCGATGCTGACACGTCGTCGAAGGACAATGCTTCCGTTGTCGAGTTGTCAAAGGTTCGCGCCATGCGCCGTGCCGCTCCAGCCCAGCACGGTTTTCGTGCGGGTTGGCGTGTGGTCTCGGCGCTGGCAGCATCGCTTATTCTCGGCATTTATCTTGGATCTGCGCCGGGCGTGGTGACTGCTGTCGAAACGGTGGCGGATACCGTTGGAATTACGAGCAGCACCGACGATGATCTGGCGTTCTTCGATGACAACGGATCGTCTCTTCCCGAGGACCTGCTATGAGCGAGCCTGCGCCCCCATCGACGGTTGAGCGGCAGGCTCCGCGCTGGATGCGTATCCTTCTCATTGTGTCTCTGGGCCTCAATCTGCTCACTGTCGGCCTGATTGCCTCGGCGGCCTGGCATATCCGCCAAGCCGGCGGATTCGTCATCCATGGGCGGCTGTCGACGTTTGTCGATAACCTACCGGCTGAACGAGCAGCGGTGCTGCGCAGCATCGTCGATGACAGGCGCTCTTCCGTTCGTCCGCTGCGCCAGGAAGCGCGAGAAAAGCGCCGCGAGGCGACGGAGTTGTTTATTGCCGACAGCTTTGACAAGGAGAAGTATGCGGCCGCTCAGGATCGGTTGCTCGAGGCTGAACTCCGCGTTCGGCGCGCACATCTAAAGGTTCTCACCGAAGTCGCGAGCCAGATGACCGTGGACGAGCGGAGAGCCTACCTCAAGTGGCGCGAGCAGGGATGGCGTCGGGGGCCTTCGAAAGGCGACCGGGATGCGGGAGCGCAGAATCAGCTACCTGCAGAGCGAAAAACGCCCTGACAAAGCAGCACGTTCGAGAGCATTGTATCTATCTTTTCGCCGGGTAAATTATTAACATATTAATATCATTGAAACATTCGACTTGAGTGGGCGGCGGAACCGAATCAATATCGGCGCGTTGTGTTTATGACCTGCGCCGTCCCCCCCCCCTCGTGCGTAGGTCATAATCTCAGGGGCACCCCAACGGGTGCCCCTTCTTTTTTGCGCAGGTGTATTGCACCGCGTCATGCGGATAAATCGGCGTTTGACTTTCTCAGTCATCTTCGGGACGATCCTTTCTCACGCACAAAATGCGATCGAGAGGAGCCCTCCCTATGAGTTCGATTCCGCACGTCAGCGCCGGCGGTGCCTCAATTCCGGCAATTGGCTACGGCACGTGGCCGCTGAAGGGGGAGGAGTGCGCGAAAGCCGTGGCGGCTGCGATTGACTGCGGTTATCGCCATATCGATACGGCTGCGATGTACGACAACGAGGCTGGCGTCGGAGAGGGCCTGCGCGCCAGCGGTCTCGGGCGCGATAAGCTCTGGGTCACGACAAAAGTGTGGTGGGAGAATATCGGCGACGGAGCCTTGCAGCGTTCCGCAGAGGCCAGCCTGAAAAAGCTGGGCCTTGATCAGGTCGATCTTCTACTCATCCACTGGCCAAACCGCGCCATTCCGCTGGCCGAGTCGATCAAAGCCCTGAACGATGCCAAGCGCCGCGGGTACGCGAAGCACATCGGCGTCTCGAATTTCCCGTCCAGGCTGCTCGACGAAGCGGTGTCTCTGACCCAGGAGCCGATCGTCACCAACCAGTGCGAATATCACCCGCATCTGGATCAGTCGAAGCTGCTGGCGGCCTGCCGTCGACATGGCATTGCGTTCGTGTCGTATTGCCCTCTCGGTCGGGGATCGGTCGGCGGTGTGCTCGAAGAGCCCGTGGTGCGCCAGATTGCTGAGCGGCTCGGTCGTACGCCGGCTCAGGTGGTTCTGCGCTGGCACATTCAGCAGCCGGGCGTTGTCGCGGTGCCGAAATCGAGCAACCATAAGCGGATCGCCGAGAACTTTGACATTCTCAGCTTTGAGCTGAGCGACGCTGACATGAAGAGCCTGTCAGGCCTTGCGCGTCCGGACGGCCGCGTCGTCAATCTCGCATTCGCGCCTGAGTGGGACTAGCGTCCTAAAGCGCTCCATTCCGGAGTTTATCTATCGGCCGGCTCTCAACGGAGCCGGCCGATACCATTCAGCCGACTATTCCAACATCTTCGTAACGATTTCGGTGACATCGCGGGACAGAGTTTTGCTCTTCGCGACACGCCGGAGTGCCTGTTTGGCAAGCCGCTGGCGCTCTGGCTCCAATCCCTTCCAGCTCCGGAAGGTACCGAGAATCCGCGCCGCGATCTGGGGATTGAATTTATCGAGTTCCAGAATCTGGTCGACCATGAACTCGTAGCCCTGACCGTCGAGCCGATTGAATTGCACCGGATTGGCGAGCGCAAAATTGCCGATCAGAGCACGTACCTTATTGGGCGTCGTCATGGAGAACAGCGGGTGGGTCGCCAGTGATCGCACGCGCGCCAGCGTTCCGGACAATGGCGACGCGGCTTGTGCCGCGAACCATGTATCGATGACGAGATGATCCGATTTCCAGCGGTCGTGAAAATCGGACAACGCCTGCTTCGCCTCGCTTCCGCCGGTTGCAGCCAGCAGATAAAGCGCGTGCGCGGAATCGGTCATGTTCGTGGCTTGCCGATAGTGTTTCGCCAGGCGGGCTTTGTCCTCTGGCTTTCCTCGGGCGCTGAGAAGCGTGAGCACGGCGTTGCGCAATGCGCGGCGGCCGGCACTGGCCGCGTCGGGAGAAAATGTGCCGCGGTCGGCCGTCGAGCGATAAATGTCATCGAGTTCCGATGACAGCGTGCTGCCGATAAGACGCAGCAACTGCTTCCGCGCCCGGTGGATGGCATCCGGATCAACATTGGTGGCGATTTCGCGGGCAATGTCGGCTTCAGTCGGCAAGCGCAGCAATTCCGCGCGATAGGCCGGCTCGAGCGAGGGATCGGCGATCGTCGCGCCGAGCGCCTTGGCATATGATCTGCCGCGGGATGATTTCTTTCCTGCGACGCGCGCATTGACCAGTTGAATGAGCGTGCGCATCGCGTAGTCGTTGGCTGCCTGCCAGCGATTGAACAGATCGCTGTCATTGGCCATCAGAAATTCCAGATCTCGATCCGCGAGATCGATGGTGAGCTTTACCGGGGCTGAGAAGCCACGCAGCAGAGACGGCACGGGCTTGGACGCGACGTCGGTGAAGCGGAAGGTCTGATTCCGCTTCGTGACGTGAATGACGCCATCGGTCAGCACTTCCCCGTCCTTAAGACGGAGTTCGGTATCAGCACCGTTGCCGCTCAGCAGGCCTATCCGGAACGGAATGTGCAGAGACTTCTTGGTTGCCTGGCCCGGTGTTGGCGCGAGCACCTGCTGCACGTTCAGGCTGGCTTCCTTGCGCTCTTTGTCATAGTTCAGCGAGCAGACAAGCTCGGGCGTCCCCGACTGGCTGTACCAGAGCTGGAACTGGCTGAGATCGCGGTGGTTGGCGTCCTCGAAGCAGGTGATGAACTGCTCTACCGTTGCGGCCTGTCCGTCGTGGCGTTGGAAATAGAGGTCCATGCCCGCACGGAAGCCCTCGCGGCCGACGATCGTCTCGATCATATGAATCAGCTCTGCGCCTTTTTCGTAGACCGTGGCCGTGTAGAAATTATTGATTTCTATATAACTTTCAGGACGCACTGGATGCGCTAAGGGGCCGGCATCCTCCGGGAACTGATGTGTCTTGAGCTGACGCACGTCGGAAATCCGCTGCACCGTGCGCGCGCGTTCGTCCGCCGAAAACTCCTGGTCGCGATAGACCGTCAGTCCCTCTTTCAGGCAGAGCTGGAACCAATCACGGCACGTGATGCGGTTGCCGGTCCAGTTGTGAAAGTATTCGTGTGCGACAACGGACTCGATTGCTTCATAGATTTGATCTGTGGCGGTTGCCGGCGAGGCGAGGATCAGCCGATCGTTGAATATATTGAGGCCTTTGTTTTCCATTGCCCCCATGTTGAAGTCGGACACGGCGACGATGTTGAAGACGTCGAGGTCGTATTCCAGTCCGAAGCGCTCTTCGTCCCAACGCATGGAGCGCTTCAGCGCATCCATAGCCCAGGCGCAGCGATCCTCCTTGCCCGGTTCAACGTAGATGGCGAGGTCGACCATCCGGCCCGATTGCGTGCGGAACGTTGAAGTGAGGGCCGATAAGTTGCCGCCGACCAGCGCGAACAGATAGCTCGGTTTGGGATGCGGATCCTTCCAGATGGAGTAGTGCCGTTTTCCGCCGGCGAGTGTCCCCCGCTCGACCGGATTGCCGTTGGAGAGCAGCACCGGCGCCTGCTCGACATCCGCCTCGATGCGCGTCGTATAGACGGCCAGCACGTCGGGCCGGTCGAGAAAATAGGTGATGCGCCGGAAGCCTTCGGCCTCACACTGCGTACAGTAGATGTCGCGAGACCGGTAAAGCCCCTGAAGCGCCTTGTTCGCATCGGGATTGATATAGGTCACCAGCTCAAGTTTGAACGGGCCCTTCGGCACGCGCGGAAGCGTCAGGCTGGTTTCATCGACGTCATAATCCGCAGATGACAAAGCTTTACTGTCCAGCTTCACCTCCGCGAGCTCCAGATGCTCGCCGTCGAGCTTCAAGGGAGCTCCGGTCTTGGCAGAGTCCGGGTTGGGTCGCACGTCAAGCCGCGCGTAGACCCTGGTCCGGGTCGGATCGAGCGTAACATCGAGGTTGACCGTATCGATCAGGTAGGCTGGCGGACGATAATCCTGCAAACGGATCGGACGGGGTGTTTCGGTCTTCATGTTCAGGAATCCAGATGTGGGCGCTGGAAATCATCAAAAATGTCGCGCCGCGTTCGAATGGTCCATGCTTTCCAAATCAATCAACGGACCCCTCGGGAACTCGTTCAACGCCGTGTTCTCAGTCCGGAAACCGTACCGACAGACCGAACTGCACGTTCATGGCGACTCGCGCTAGTCTCACGACCGATAGTGACCGGAATGGCGTGGCCCGTCGATGCTCCCTGAAGATACCTATAGAAAGCAACGGAACAGTTTCATAGCCGGGCTGGAGGCCTGGGCCAGGGAAATGGCCGATTGTGCCGAGATTTCCCATGGACCGGTCGGTGATGCGTGGCGCATCAGCGCCGAGCCCTCGGCGGCGACCGCTTGCCCGTTCGAGTTTGTCCTGCGGGCAGATCAGAAATGCGACGCTCAGATCGGCGGGCAGATGTACGAGGACCTGTCGTTCGACAACCTCGACCTTCCGCGGATCGTTCAGGCGATCAGCGATGGACGCGTCACGATCCGCCATTGGGAAAGCACCGTCACGGGCCTCGCATACAGCATCGAGACGGTCATCGATTTAGGCGGCGGCGATCGTTGGCACGTTCAAAGCATGATCTCCAAGACATGGCCGACCGAGGACGAAGAGCTCATGGCGCGGCTGGTTGCTTTCGCTCCGTATCGTCGCTAGATCCGCCTGACGATGCTGCTCCGTGACCGGACAGTGCGTCGAGCCGTTTGATGGCGGCGATTTCGGAACCTGTGCGACTGATGCGATGCACAGCTTCTGCGAGCGGTTCAACGACGATGGCCATGTGGTGCGCGTTCGCGTGCACCATCATCATGCCATCGCACATGAGGCCCACGTGTCCAGGCCAGAAGATCAGGTCCCCACGTTGCAGTCCCTCCAGCGAGCGCGGCACGAGGACTTCGCTTCCCAGCTCGTGCAACTGCATATCGGTATCGCGGGGGGCTGAGAGGCCGGCGGCCTCCATCGAGACTTGGACGAGGCCGGAACAATCCAGTCCGACACGCGTGCGACCGCCCCACAGATACGGCGTCCCGATCAGGCGCTCGGCAATGTCCACGAAATCGCGTGCGTAGCGGTCACGTTCGCTGACGTGACGATCGATCACGAACCCGCCCGCGGCAAGCCGGTAGAAGCGATCCGCGCGGTCGGCGACGGCAAGCTGCGATGTGATGCTGAGGTGCATGATCGGCGGCGATTTCATATCCGGCACGGGATAGAGGAACGTTCCGAGCGCCGAAACGCGATGGGTCGGTGTGCGAACCTCGCGCGACAAGGCATCCGCGGGCAGGTACCCGACATAACCGTCGCGTTCGAGCTGCCCCCAGGCCCAGCCATCCGCCTCGTCGTAAACGGTGACGACTTCACCGAAGAGCGCCTCGGTGTCCAATCCGACGTTCCCGGCAGGACGTCGGCGCAGGGCTACGGCCGCGCGGATCACTTGCCGGCGGGTGCCCGCCGCAAAGCGCGGCGCTTCGACTTTACCGCGCAACGATTCCGCGGCCAGATTCTCGCGATAGGCATGGCGTCGAGGATCGAGAGGTTTATCGGCATCACTGGCTGTCAACGGCTGGCCTCCTTGGCTTGCCCATAGTCGCGGCGCAGTACCTGCAAGACCGCGCGCGCGGCGTGAACCTCGCCGCCCTTGGGACCGAGGGCGCGGCCCGCCTGTCGCCATCCATAGATGTCAAAGTGCGCATAGCACGGCGCTGGACGCGCGAAGCGGCGGAGGAAAAGGGCCGCTGTCACGGCGCCGGCGAACGGGCCGTCGGACACGTTGTTCATGTCGGCGACATCGCTGTCCAGGTTACGCTCGTAGCCATTCCAGAATGGCATCCGCCAGACCGGATCGCCGATTTTCCGGCCTGCCTCCATCAGATCCGCAGCGAACGTATCATCGTCGCAAAACAGCGGCGGCAGATCGGCTCCGAGCGCGACGCGTGCGGCGCCGGTGAGGGTCGCGAATGAGATCAAGCGAGCGGGCTTTTCTTCTGCGGCGAGCGCCAGGGCATCGGCCAGCACAAGGCGTCCCTCGGCGTCGGTATTGCCGATCTCGACCGTTTTGCCCGTCCGGCTGCGCAGCACGTCGCCGGGTCGGAAGGCGTTCCCGGCGACGGCATTCTCCGCGGCGGCAATCAGGATCCTGAGTCGCACCTTCAGCTTCAGGCCCATGATCATGTGGCCGAGCGCCAGCGCCGCAGCCGCGCCGCCCATGTCTTTTTTCATGATCAGCATGCCGCTTGGCGACTTGATATCGAGGCCGCCGGTGTCGAAACAAATGCCCTTGCCGACCAGCGTCACTTTGGGCGCGCTGCCGTCGCCCCATGTGATGTCGATCAGCCGGGGCGATCGGGCGCTGGCCCGGCCGACGGCATGGACCATGGGGAAGCCGTTTTCGAGCTCTTCGCCTTCGATAACATGCACGGCCGCGTTGTGACGTTCCGCCAGCGTGCGGGCAGCAGCTTCCAGCTCGGCCGGCCCGAGGTCGTTTGCGGGCGTGTTGATGAGGTCACGGCCCATCCAGACGGCCTCGACAATGCGTTCGACGGTCGTCCGATCAGCTTCGGCGGGGAGGACCAGTCCGGGAGGCTGTTCATCGCCGTTCGCTTTGTAGCGGCGGAACTTATAAGCGCCGAGGCCCCAGGCGACAGCAGCCGTTTCCGGATCCCCGATCATGGAAGCCAATTCGTATGTCCCCGATGGCGCGTTGGCACCAAGCTGTCCGAGGAGCAGCGAGGAGGGACCTGACGGCTCGCCTGCCTGGCCGTCGCCGATACCCAATACGACGCCCGCGAGCTGGCCATCCGCGCCGGGGATGTTGACCGACTTCTTGGGAGCCCCGTTGAAGCGCAACTCCCGGAGCCATGTGCGCTGCGCCTCCGTCAGCCCGGCCAGCGCATCCAGGCGGTCGCCGGCGCCGGCCAGCCAGATACGTCGCAGGGTCTTCGTGGTGGAGGCCGTAGGATACAGCCCCTCGGGCAGGATCGGATCTGGCATAGCGCTCTTCATTTCGACGTAGGGGATGAAATTATCGTGTCATTCTATCAGCTTGAGCAGCTTCTGCGAGCATCGATCTAAGGGGTGATCAACAGCGTGCGACCGCCGTTCAGGCCCACACGCACTGCCGGGCGCTCCGAGCTCATTTCGACGGTGAAGTTTTCCGCAGCGATGGCGGGCAGGGCGATGCGATCGATCTCGCGGACCCTCCTGTCGCGGACCGACAAAATCCGGAGTGAGCGTCGATCAAACGAGGGAATGGCGAGATCGGAAATGCCGTCGCCATCGAAATCGGCAACGGCGGACAGACGGAAATGATGCGAGCCAATGGCGTGGTTCGAGACGTCATTTTCCGTGATGATCCGAACCAGTTTTCCGTTATCGAGCGTCCAGATCTCAAGCTCGCCAACCAGATGCGGCATCCGGACCAGTGCGATATCCGGCCGGCCATCGCCATCGAAATCGGCCACACCCGCCGGGTTGAGCCATTTGAACGGAGCGCCGATCGGCGGGGTCTCGGCGATGATCGACAAGCCATCTGCGCGAACGGCAACAATCGCCAGGGCAGCGCCCGTCTTGAGGTAGGAGCGGACGACAATCACTTCGTCGAGGCCGTCGCCGTCGACATCCGCGAGCCTTGGCTCACGGTCCTCGAAGACACTGTCAGCCGGAAGCTGGAGCCGGAAGATTTTCCGGTCGGCGGTCGAGACTACGAGAATCTCTGCTTCGTGCTCGGCACCCAGGGCAAAGTGCCGATAGCGGTCAGTCGGGCCGGAAAACCACGCAGCAGCCACATTTCGCGGGCCCCGCGCAAGGAGGCCGTCCGGCAGCGGTCTGTCGACCTTGGGACGCCGGAATGGGCGCAGGTGTTTCGCGTCCTCATCACTATCAGCGAACATGGCCCCGGACCTGTTCTGTGCTTGGGCCGCCGCAGGCAGCACACTCGACGCGAAGACGAGTGCGATCGCGAGGTGGAGCCAGAATGTCATGCGGGAACCTCGAAGCGCGGCAAAGGGAGACGTTCGCGAAGATGTTATCGGATTCGGGCATCCGGACGGCCCGAAGCGGCGAATGATTTACGCGCTGCCACGTTTTTTACTTCAGGATGTGTTTGGATGTTGCCCACAACCGCGCCGTCGAGACTGGGGAAGAACGTCGTCATGGCCCTCGCTTATCGAACCGCCTTTGCAGGAAAGCTATGCGCCGCTGTCATCGCAGGGACGGTCCTTATCGCCGCGCCGCCCTCGTCGCAGGCCCAGGAACAGGCGGCTGTTAAAGCCCTTCAGTTGCCCGCGGACACGGTGACACAGCATAGCCTCGAATTGCCGGGTCGCACGCTGCGCTTCAATGCGACCGCGGGCACGATCCCGATCACCAACGTCGCAGGCAAGCAGCTGGCCGAAATGGCCTATGTCGCCTACACCCTCGACGGGGCGCCGGTGGGCAGCCGTCCGGTTACGTTTGCCATGAACGGCGGGCCAGGCTCATCGTCGGCATGGCTGCACATCGGCGCGATGGGGCCTTGGCGCCTGCGGCTGGAAGAAGCGGCAGCGTCGCCTTCCGCGCCTGCACCGTTGCTGCCGAATACTGAAACGTGGCTCGATTTCACGGATCTCGTCTTCGTCGATCCGGTGGGTACCGGTTACAGCCAGATGTCGCCGGGCGGTCGCGCGGCGAACGACAATGCCGATGAAGACGGAGATTCCGGACGCCGTGGACGCGGCAATCGTGAGGACGGCGGCGCCCGCTATTTCTGGTCGATCGACGGTGACATCGAATCCATCTCGCAATTCATGCATTCGTGGTTGCAGAAGGCAGGTCGTTTGACGTCTCCCAAGCTGCTGGTGGGCGAGAGCTATGGCGGCTTCCGCGGCCCGAGGATTGCGCGAGCGCTGGAGAGCCGGCACGGCGTTGCGCTCAATGCGATGATCCTCGTGTCTCCGGTTCTTGATTTCGCCGGCCGGCGCGGCGGTTACCCGCCGCTGCCCTACGTCACGATGCTGCCGTCACTGGCCGCAGCCGAATTGGAGCGTCGCGGTGAGGAGGTAACCCGCGAGCGGTTGCGGACGGTCGAAGATTACGCGCGCGACGACTACCTGCAGGACCTTCTGCGCGGGCCGCGCGATGGCGACGCTGTTGCCCGCATCGTTGCCAAGGTGGCCGAGATTACGGGGCTGCCGGCGGAGGCGGTCAGCCGATATGGCGGCCGGATTTCAGGGCGCACGTATGTGGAGGAGATCAACCGGCCGACGGGGAAGCTCGCAAGTATGTACGACGCCAGCATCCGTGGCCTCGATCCCGACCCGAAGTCCTCACGCCGCCACTACCGCGATCCCTTCACGACGGCGCTCAATGCGCCGATGACCACCGCGATGCTGCAGCTCTATGTGGACAAGCTCAGCTACCGCACGGATCGGCGCTACGTGAAGATGAGCGGTGAAGTGAACCGCCGCTGGCAGTGGGGCAATTCTCCCTCGTCGCCGGAATCGGTGGGAGATCTGAAGGAAGCCCTGGCTCTCGATAAGCGGGTCCGCGTACTGGTCGCACACGGCTATACGGACCTTGTGACGCCCTATTTCGCCAGCGAGCTGGTGCTCAATCAGCTTCCCAGTTACGGCGATGCGCAGCGTGTCTCCACCATCGTCTATCCCGGCGGGCATATGTTCTACAGCCGCGACGCGTCCCGCAAATCCTTCCGCGAGGATGCTTTCAATCTCGTCGAGCGGATTATCGTCGAGGCCAACGACATGTCGTCGTCTCCGGCTGCGACGCCAGCCCCGGCCGTTGCAAACTAGTCTATTTTCGGTTCACGTCCTGTTGTCATCCCGGAATTTCGCGCGAGCGAAATATCCGGGACCCAGGGGTGGGTTCTCGGGTGTTTCTTGGGGCCTCTGGGTCCCGGCTCTGCGCTTCGCTCCGGCCGGGATGACAAATGCATGGTGCGATCTAAATCGGAAAAGCTCTAGCGGGTGATGGCGAACAGGCTTTCTGTATCAATCGACGACCTGGAAGCCCTTCCAGTAGGGATCACGGTCGTCAACGAGGATCGTGTTGAAGCCGGTGACGCGCGCCCAGCCCTGCACGGACGGGATGATCGCGTCGTGCTCGCCGACTTTCGTGCGGCCCGCGATGCGGCCGATGAACTGCGAGCCGATGATGCTCTCGTGCACGAAATCCTCGCCCTCGCGCAGCTTGCCTTGCGCCGCCCAATGCGCCATCCGGGCCGACGTGCCGGTGCCGCATGGTGAGCGGTCGATGGCCTTCTCTCCGTAGAACACGGCATTGCGAGCGCTGCTGTTCGCCTGCGTCGGCTTGCCGGTCCACATGACGTGGCCCAGGCCTTTGATCTCCGGCTTTTCCGGATGCACGAACGAATAGGCTTCCGCAAATGCACGGCGAACCACCGGGCTCAAGGCAACGATCTGGCTCGGTGGAATGTGCTCCAGACCACGGAAGTTTTCCTGCGGCTCGATGATCGCGTAGAAGTTGCCCCCGTAGGCGACGTCGGCCTTCAGCCGGCCCATGCCCGGGACGTCGGCTTCCAGGCCCGTCGCATGAACATAAGACGGCACATTGGTGATCCGAACCCAGTCCACATAAGGACCATTCTGCCCATATTCGGCGACGACCACGCCCGCGGGCGTATCGAGCCGTAAGGTTCCCGGCGTTTTCGGCTGTACCAGCCCGCGCTCGATGGCGGTCGTCACTGTGCCGATGGTGCCGTGACCGCACATGGGCAGGCAGCCGGACGTCTCGATGAACAGGATGGCGACGTCGCAGTCGTCGCGGGTGGGTGGCAGAAGGAGCGATCCGGACATCATATCGTGCCCGCGCGGTTCGTACATGAGGGCCGTGCGGATCCAGTCGAACTCGGCGAGAAAGTGCGCGCGACGCTCGATCATGGTGTTGCCGGATAGGGTCGGAGCGCCGCCGGCGACCACACGCACCGGGTTGCCGCAGGTATGTCCGTCGACACAGAAGAACGTGTAGTTGGTCATCGTTGCTGATCCTTGGGATCAAAAGCGTTGTGCGCTGTAGGGCGTCAGATCAATCGCGGGAGCGTGGTCGGAAATCAGCGCTCCCACCAGTTCGGCAGTCGCGGCGGATTGCGTCAAGCCATGATGCGCATGTCCGAACGCGTAGACAACCTTCCGGCTCCATCGCGATGTCGAAATCACCGGCAGAGAATCGGGCAGCGACGGCCGGCAGCCCATGAAATCCACCCGTCCGCCTTCCTGAAGATCGGGGACGTAGCGGCGGGCCTTCGCCAACAGGGCTTCGACACGTTTCCAGTTGGGCTTGGCCGACGTGCTGGCCAGTTCGACCGCGCCGCCGATGCGTAATCCGGTTTGCAGCGGTGTCAGCACGAAGGCATGCTCCTCGAACATGACCGGGCGGGACAGGTTGATGCCCGGCTCTGACATTGTCGCGTTGTAGCCCCGTTCCGTATCCAGGGGAACAGCGTCGCCAAGCGAGGTCGCAAGGGCTTTGGACCAGGCGCCTGCAGCCACCACGATGCGATCGGCGGCAATGGATCGCCCGCCTTCCAGCACGGCGATCGGCTCTTCTCCGCTGGCCACCGCGATGCTTCTGACGATGCCTTCCTCGATCTCGGCGCCGCGGTCCAATGCCGCCATGGCCAGCTTGTGCGTCAGGTCGTAGGGGTCGTTGACGTGCGCCACACTGGGAAAGAAGGCTGCGCGCTGGGGCTTGTCGGAGAGCGCCGGTTCCATGGACCGCAGGACGGTGCCGTCGATCAGTTCCAGCGGGATCGACAACTCGATCTGGCGACGGAAGGTCTCCTTCGTACGCTCGAAAACGTCGACGTCCTCGTAGGCGTACAGAATGCCGTTGCGATTGAATTCTCCAACCAGCCCGAGGCTCGCCAGCCGCCGTTCCCAGGCCGGCAAGGCCATCGCCTGAAGCTGGATGATGCCTTCCGTCGACCGCTCGATACGACTCGGTAGAGCGGAAAGCACGAAACGCGACAGCCATGGCAGCAGACGCGGCAGACAACCCGGTCGAACCGACAGCGGTGCCATGGGATCCAGCAGCCACTTCGCAGCCTGCAGGATCATCCGTGGCGATGCGAGCGGCAGAATATCGATATGCGCAATGATCCCGGCGTTGCCACGCCAGGGCGCTGTCAGCTCACCGCGATCTATCAGGGTGACCCGATAGCCCTGGTCGAGCATCTGATGTGCGGTCGCGAGCCCAACGATGCCCGCCCCGACGATGACGATATGCATAAACGTACGGCCCGCTATCTCTTCCCCTCCGGCCCGCCCTCTTTTTGCGCATCGGCCGACCAATGTCGAGGTCCAGACGATCGCAGGGGCGAATAGGTCCTACGTGTTGTGATTGACGACCACGCGCTCTGCCGTGGTATCGAAGCATTCTAGAAGGCCCGGAAGGCGCGGTGACACGACCGGTGCGGGTCGCAAGTTCAGGCAGGGACGGAACATGGCCAAGAAAACGGATGCCCAACCCATCAAGCTGCGCTCGCAAGCCTGGTTCAACAATCCAGACAACATCGATATGACGGCGCTCTATCTCGAGCGCATGATGAACTACGGGCTGTCGCTGGAAGAACTGCAATCCGGCAAGCCGATCATCGGCATCGCGCAGAGCGGCTCGGATATCACGCCTTGCAACCGGCATCATCTCGATCTCGCCAAGCGGACGCGCGAGGGCATCCGCGAAGCCGGGGGCATCTGCTTTGAATTTCCTGTGCATCCCATCCAGGAAACATGCAAGCGGCCGACCGCAGGATTGGATCGCAACCTCCTGTATCTGGGGCTGGTCGAGGTGCTGTACGGCTACCCCATCGACGGCGTTGTGCTGACGACGGGGTGCGACAAGACAACGCCGGCCCAGATCATGGCAGCCGCTACCGTCGATATCCCGGCGATCGTCCTGTCAGGCGGCCCGATGCTGAACGGCTGGTTCCGGGGGGAGAGGACCGGATCGGGCACCATCGTCTGGAAGGCGCGCGAGCTGCTCGCCAAGGGCGAGATCGACAACAAGGGGTTCCTTGAGCTCGTGGCTTCGTCCGCTCCGTCGCCCGGCCACTGCAACACGATGGGTACGGCGTCCACGATGAACTCGCTGGCCGAGGCGCTGGGCATGAGCCTGCCCGGCTGTGCGGCCATCCCGGCACCGCATCGAGACCGTTCGCAGATGGCCTACATGACCGGCAAGCGGATCGTCGAGATGGTCCGCGAGGATCTGAGACCTTCGAAGGTCCTGACGCGTTCGGCATTCGAAAATGCGATCGTCGTCAACTCCGCCATCGGAGGATCGACCAATGCCCCGATCCATCTCAATGCGATTGCCAGCCACATCGGCGTCGAGCTCAACAACGATGACTGGGAAAAGGTCGGCTACGACATTCCGCTGCTGGTGAACCTGCAGCCCGCGGGTGAGTATCTCGGTGAGGAATATTATCGCGCCGGCGGCGTGCCGGCTGTCGTTGCCGAGCTGATCGGCAAGGGTAAGATTCGCGACGACGCGCTGACCGTGAACGGCAAAACCTTGATGGAGAACTGCAAGGGTAACTTCTCCGATGACCGCCGCGTCATCAAATCCTACGACGAGCCGATGCTGGCCGCCGCCGGATTCCTCAATCTGAAGGGCAATCTGTTCGATAGCGCCATCATGAAAACCTCCGTGATCGACGGAGAGTTTCGCAAGCGCTACCTGTCCAATCCCAAGGATCCCAATGCGTTCGAGGGGCGGGCCGTCGTGTTCGACGGTCCGGAGGATTACCACGCCCGCATCGACGATCCGTCGCTCGAAATCGACGAGCATACGCTGCTGTTCATGCGCGGCGCGGGGCCGGTCGGTTATCCGGGCGCGGCCGAAGTGGTCAACATGCGCACGCCGAGCTATCTGCTGAAGAAGGGCATCGGATCACTCCCGTGTATTGGTGACGGACGGCAGTCCGGCACGTCGGGGAGCCCGTCGATCCTCAATGCATCGCCGGAGGCGGCCAGCAATGGCGGACTGGCGTTACTGAAGACGGGTGATCGCGTGCGCATTGACCTCAACAAGCGCACGGCCGACATTCTCGTCTCGGATGAGGAACTGGCGAAGCGCAAGAAGGCCTTGATGGTGGCCGGCGGCTACAAGTATCCGGACCATCAGACGCCGTGGCAGGAGATTCAGCGCGGTCTCGTCAACGAGCTCAGTGAAGGCGCCGTACTGAAAAACGCCATCAAATATCAGAAGATTGCCGAGGCGCAGGGTATTCCGCGCGACAATCACTGATATCGGCAAAGGAGCCATTGATGGCGGGTCCAGCACCGAAGCCGACGACCGCTAATCTGATCTCGTCCATGCGCTACGGCGATGCGAGCGCGGCTGTCGATTGGCTTTGCCGCGCGTTCGGCTTCAAGGAGCACGCGGTCTACCGCGACGATGGCAACAAAGTGGTTCATGCCGAGCTGTCCTTCGGCAACGGCATGATCATGCTCGGGCCGAACGTCGACACGCCGTTCTCCAGGTTCATGACGATGCCCAAGACTGCGGGCGGGCGCTGCACGCAGGCGATCTACGTGATCGTCGAGGATGCAGACGCGCATCATGGCCAGGCCGTCGCGGCCGGTGCTGAGATCATCATGCCGCTCAAGGATGAAGATTACGGCGGTCGCGGCTATTCGTGCCGCGACCCCGAGGGGCACGTGTGGAGCTTCGGCACCTACGATCCCTGGGCCAATCCGCCGGTGTCTTCGGCTTAGCCAACACCCGGGTCAACGCCGCCCGACTTTGTCCGCCCTGGAAAGGCCCCGGTTCCCGGCGTTGCATCTTCGTCGGTCAGCTCCGGTGTGGCGTGCGGCCCGGCAGGATGGGGCGCCTGCGAGGGTTTTTTGGCCTTGCGGGTTCGCTCTTTCGACGGCTCATCCGGTTTGCGGCTCATGTCAGCGCTCTCCAATAGGCTCTGACGAAGGAAACGCATGCTTGGCTCCGCAGTTGCACACTGCGTGCCAAATTCTACGGACCGACCGGCGCGGCGCACCTGAGATTACAATAATAGTCTAGATTTATCGCATTTAATTTTCGAAAAAACCAATAATACTTGCGATATGTTTAGTGCTATCGGTCAATTATTTGGAATTCATGCGTTGCTCCGTGAATGGAACATATCGATTGTGCGTGAGTTATTCTCCCATTCATCAGGATGTGGAGGCTTAAATGGATAGCCGAATCTGGTGGTTGATTGGAGCTGTTGTCGCGGTTGTCTTGGCGGTGGCTTTGATGTCGCCGCGAGAGCCAACGGAAACTGCGACGATCCCCACGGCCACCCCGCCGACGTCGACGGCGCCCTCGTCACCGACGCCGCCGGTAACGCCAGCGCCTCAGGCGACGCCGCCTGCGCCTTCGGATTCATCGAAACAGTAAGGCAAGACCGAATCCAATTCCCGCGCCCCGTAAGCCGCAGACCCGTCAGGGTTTGCGGCTTGTCATTGCGACACCTGTTAAAATGAGTGCGAAGCCCGCGATGTGGAAGGCCGCCAGTGGCTCTCCCAGGAGGCCGATGGCCATGAGCGCACCGAAGAACGGCACGAGATGCAGGAAGATGCCGGCCCTGACGCCGCCGATCAGTTCCACGCCCCGCGTGTAGCAGATGTAGGCAAGGATGCTCGGAAAGATCGACACGTAAAGCACGGCAAGGATCGTCACGAGAGTCGGTTTGAGCGTCAGGCCAAACACGGTGGCTTCGATGATGACGAGCGGCAGATTGAAAAGCCCCGACGCCAGAAACTGGGCAAACAGAAATGTCACCCAATGGATGTTCGGCCGCAATCTCAGGTAGGCGGTATAGACGCCCGTAATGAGCATCCCGAACAGGATAAGAAGGTCGCCGCGGTTCAACGTCATATGCAACAAGACATCCAGGCTGCCGTGTGAAATCACGACAAGGACGCCAATCAGCGAGATGACGGTTCCGGCGATCTGCTTCGGTGTCATTCGGTCACCGAAGATGACGACACAGGACAGCGCGATCAGGACGGGCGCCGTCGAGTTGAGGACGAGCCCATTGAGCGCCGTCGTGAAGTTCAGGCCGATGTATTGCAGCGTATTGAACGCGCCACCGCCAATGACGCCGAGAATCGCGAGAAACTTCCAGTTGTCCCGCACCACGGGCCAATCGCGCTTCAGATAGGGCAGGACGAACGGAAACAGGAAGACCGTCGCCAGCGACCAACGCAGGAATGATAAGGCAACAGGCGGCACGTGCCCCGCGACGGCACGGCCGAGGATCTGGTTGCCGGCCCAGAAGATCGCCAGCAACGTCAGCAGAAGATAAGCATTGTTGAAGGCGCTATTGGCCAGGCGACGCAGCATCGCGCGCCTCCTCATGATTAGCGTCGAGACGCGGAAGCCGCAGAACGCAGCTTCCGGAAGGAAGCGTGAGGTGACCGGACGGGATACTCCGGTTACTTACCCCATCGCAGAGCGAGCGGCGAAACGTCGGCGGCGAGTTCCAGCAGTCCCGCGCGGGTCGCCGGATGGAGCGGCTCGAGCGGATGGCGCACCGCATCACTTTTGATGACGCCGCCTTCCTTCATCACCGTTTTGGTCGCGCGAAGTCCGCACTGGCGGTTCTCGTAGTTGATGAGCGGCAGGATGCGCGCATATCCCGCCACGGCCTCCGCCCGCCGTCCGGCCGCATGATGGTGAAGGATCGGCTTGATCAGATCCGGCAGCAGCGCGCTGCACATCGTACCGGTCGCTCCGGCGTCCAGATCAGCCATCAGCGTAATCGATTCCTCGCCGTCGAACGGCCCGACAATGGCATCGCCGCCCGCTTCGATCAGCGCTCTCAATTTGGCCGCGGTCCCCGGCATTTCGATCTTGAAATAGCGCACCAGCGGCACCTCGCGCGCCAGGCGCACCAGAAACGGCACTGAAAGCTGCACGCCGCTGAGCGGCGCATCCTGCACCATGATCGGGATTTGCGCAGCCGCGGCAACGCGTTGGAAGTGCTCCAGCATCCCCTTCTCGTCGGCTTTCAGCCCGGACCCGTGATACGGCGGCATCAGCATGAGCATTGCAGCGCCCGCCTTCGCGGCGGCCTCGGCGCGCCCGGCTGCGATCTGCGTACTGAAGTGGCTGCAGGTCACGATCACCGGAACGCGCCCGGCAACGTGCTCGAGGCTCAACTCCAGGAGTGTTTGCCGTTCGTCGTCGGAAAGCAGGAATTGCTCGGAATAGTTGGCGAGAATGCAAATTCCGTCCACGCCCTGATCGATCATGCAATCGAGGACGCGCCGCTTGCCGTCGAGGTCGAGTTCGCCGTTATCGGTGAAAGGGGTCGGGGCGATTGGATAGATGCCGGTGAATGGCTCTGACGCTGACATCAAAATTCTCCCTAGTAGGCGGGCGGCGGCCCTGCGGCGGGCTCAGGATGAGGGTCCCAGCTCTTTCTGACCTTCTCGGCGGGAGGCATAGCACAAATTTTCATCACCGCACCCTGCTGCGCCGCAAGGCAGTGATGCGTGATGCAGGGCACGCTTGCTGGAGAGCAGAACCCGCTCATGAGACATCCGTCATCCCGATGACAGTCGGGGCCGTAGATGCCCGCGTCAGCTGTTGCCGAGAAATTCCCGGCGGACCGCATCGGTATCAGTTCCGACTTCGGGGACCGGGCCGAATGATGGATCTTCTCCCCCATGCACCTGTGCTCCCGGCACCGGCATATGGGTTTCTCCGCCCGGTGTCCCCACTGGCACCCGGCGCAGTTGGGGGTGAGTGCTCAGACCCGCGACGTCGTTGACGCGGGCAAAAGCGATTTCCGCCTCAGCCAGGGCATCGATCGCTGCGCCGTGGTCCCGATTTGCGAACCAGTGCGCCACCATTCCGTCTGTCGTCTGGCGATTGCGCACGCGACTTGAATTGGTCGCAAACCTCTCGTCTGCAATGAGATCAGGATCGCGGAGAACTTTTCGGCAAAACGTCTCCCATTCCCGATCGTTCTGGATGCTGATCAGGATTGGCACCTGATCCTCGGTCTCGAACACACCGTAGGGTGAGATCGAGACGTGAGATAAGCCGGATCGCTTCGGCGGCAGGCCGTTCTCGCCCTGCAGCAGCGGCACCGTCATCAATTCGGCCATGCAGTCGAACATCGAGACGCGGATATCGGCGCCGCGACCCGTTCGGCCGCGGGCGATCAAAGCCTCGAGAATGGCCTCATACGCTGTCATACCTGTCCCGATATCGACGATGGAGACGCCGACGCGAGCTGGTGCTTCGGGGCCGCCCGTAACCGAGGCGAGACCGGATTCTGCCTGGATCAGGAGGTCGTACGCCTTGCGGTCGGCATAAGGGCCTGTGTCGCCATAGCCCGTGATCGAACACGAGATGAGACGCGGGTGACGCGCAGTGAGGGTTTCCGTGCCGTAGCCGAGGCGAGCCAGGGATCCCGGCTTCAGGTTCTGGATGAACACATCGGCGCGCGACAACAGCGCTTCGAACAATGCGCGATCGTCTTCCCGGCTGAGATCGGTCACGACGGACTGCTTGCCGCGATTGAGCCAGACAAAATAGCTGCATTGGCCATTCACGATCTTGTCGTACTTGCGCGCGAAATCGCCTTCGGGACGTTCGAGCTTGATCACGCGCGCGCCCGCATCGGCCAGACGCCGGCTTGCCATGGGCGCGGCCACGGCTTGTTCGAGCGATACGACCAGAAGACCATCGAGAGGCTTTGTCATGCGAATGTCCCCGCCGCTGAACTAGCGCTGATAACGCCAGCGCAGACGGCCGTTCCAGCCTTCAATGCGGCCGACCGAGGGATCGGGAAAGTGGATCGGCAGCAGTTTGGTATCAGTGTCGGCCACCTTGCCGAAGAATGTCTCGCGGCTTCTCACGGCCTCTTCCGGATCCCAGCAGAACACCGTCGACCAATCCGGTTCGGCGACCTGCAGCGCGTGATGGAACAGGTCTCCGGTGATGACGGCGTGCTGACCGCCGCTGCGGATGTGCAGGCAGCAGTGGCACGGTGAATGGCCGGGAGTCGGTTCCAGCGTGATGCAGTTATCGAGCTGGAAGTCGTCATCGACCAGTAGCGCCTGACCAGCCGCGACCACCGGCTCGCAGTTGAAGCGGAAGACGTCGCCGCCGCCGCCGGACCGCTGTTCGCCAGCCTTCGTCGAGGCTTCCCAGGCGTCATACTCGCGCTTGTGAAAGATGTATTTGGCGTTCGGGAACGTCGGCACCCAGCGGCCGTCGCGCAGCACCGTATTCCAGCCGGAATGGTCGATGTGCAGATGGGTGCAGAAAACATAGTCGATGTCTCCGACCGATAGACCCTCCGCTTTCAGCCCATCGACCCACGGCTTCTTCGGATAGTCCATCGGCGCGGGCCAGCCTTTATCTTCGCCCGTACAGGTATCGACCAGGATGACATGGTGCGGGGTGCGCACAACATACGTTTGATAGGTGACGACCATCTTGCCCGAGGCGGGATCGTAGGTTTCCGGCTCCACCTCTTTCAGGCGTTCCGCGAGCAGTTCCGGCTCAGCAGCAGCCTTCGGAAACATGGCTTCGGGCGTACGCCACGGTCCATCGCGTTCGACAAAGCTGGTGATGGTGACGTCGCCGATGGTGAGCTTGCGCATGTCCTGCCCTGGATATCTTCAATTCGTTCGAGGCAGTTATGCACCGCACACAGCGTTGCGCAAGGACCGGTTAGGGCCGTGGCGTCGTGCCGGATAGGGCGTAATTCATCATTTTGTAGGCGAGAGCCGCAGCCGTGTAGTCGGCCGCGTGAAGTCCAGGCATCGGCGCCAGCTCGACGAGATCGCCACCCACGATCCGTCCAACTTCGGCTGCGCGCTTCAGAATGGCGAGCGCCTGGAGATATTGCATGCCACCGGGCGTCGGCGTTCCGGTCGCGGGCATGATGCCGCCGTCGAGCGCGTCGATGTCGAACGTCACGTAAACGGGCTTATCCCGCAGCGGCGCGACGATCTCCTCGATATCCCACGTCGCCTGATCCTTGCCCCAGTGGATGCGAATGCGATCATGGTTGGCTTCGTAGTAGGTGGCCTCCTCTTTTGAGAAAGCGCGGATTCCAACGGACACCAGCGAGATGTTGGGATGATCCAGCACGCGCCGCATGGCGGAGGCGTGAGAGAAGTGTTCTCCGTGATAGCCATCGCGCAAATCGGCGTGGGCATCGAATTGCAGCACGATCAGATCGGGGTGCGATTCCGCAAACGGCCGGATCGCGCCCGCTGTCAGTGAATGTTCGCCGCCCAGTACGAAGGGAAAGCGGCCAGCATCGAGCACCGACTTGACGACCGCCGCAAGCGTGTCGAGCGCAGGGGCGATCCCGTTTGCGATCTCTGGCTGGCGGATCGTGGCGATGCCGTAGTCGAGATAGGCCTCGCGCCACAGTTCGTCGTCGAACAGTTCGAGCTGATCGCTGGCTGTGAGGATGGCTGCTGGGCCTGCTGCCGTTCCGCCCCCATAGCTGACCGATCCTTCCAGACCGAACGGAATGACAACCGCCCGGGCATCTTCGGGGCGGTCAGCGTCGGCGCGTCCTTCTTCGAGGAACGCTTCGGCGGGCGGCAGATAGTCGAACGCCGTTGGCGTGGCCGTGCTCATGACGTTGGTTCCTGCTGCCCGCCTGGGCTGGTTGCGTCTCAGGCGTTCTGTGCCACCGATGCCGGCTCTTCGCCGTACATCGTGTACATCGGCTCATCGAGAAGGATGACCTCCTCGTAGTGCCCGTAGCCGTTGAACTGGCTGGCCAGCGCGCGGCCGTAGGCGCCGAAGTTGCCGATCTCGATGTAGTCGCCTTCGCGCACCGAAGCCGGCAGCATGAAGGGCCCCTTCATGTGGTCGATCGAGTCACACGTCGGTCCCCACATCGCGAACGAGACCAGCGGTTCATCCGACTGCTGCTCGCGTCCAACGAGGCGCACCGGAAACGCGAAGCCCAGGTGCGCAGCGTCGTACAGCGCGCCGTAGCCGCCGTCGTTGATGTACAGGTCATTGCCCTTGCGCGCGTCGACGCGCACGATCAGGCTCTCCGCTTCCGCGACGAGGGCACGGCCCGGTTCGCAGATCAGACGGCACGCCTCGCTGACCGGCAGCTTCTCGAAGCCGGTGCGGATCGTGTCGATGAACGAGATCAGCGGCGCGGGCTCCATGTCGGTGTAACGCGACGGGAAACCACCCCCGACATCAATGCCGTCGACGATCACGCCGGCCTTGACGATCAGCTTGTGAATTTCTTCGAACGCCGTGACGTAGGCGTCCGGCGTCATCGTCTGCGAGCCGACGTGGAACGTGATGCCGAGTTCATCCGCGACCTGACGCGTCTTCACCAGAAGGCGCGCGGCCTTCTGACCGGTGATGCCGAACTTGCGCTCCAGCGGGATACGGCTGTTCTTCGCAGGCACGGCGATGCGCACGAACAGTTCGAGATCCTTCGCGCCGCCGGTTTCCTCGACGATCTTGTTGAGCTCGTCTTCAGTATCCAGCGCAAAGCACTTGATGCCGAACTCGTGGTACGCGCGCCGGATGGCGTTGCGCGACTTCACCGGATGCATGAAGTGCAGGTTCACGCCCGGAATCGTCGCGGCATCCTCAAGCTCGGTCAGCGAGGCGACATCGAATTGCTTAATGCCCGCACCGAACAGCGCGCCCAGCAGAAAGACCGAGCTGTTCGCCTTGTAGGCGTAGGCCACTTCGCCGGGAAAGTGCTTCAGAAACCAGCGCGCGGCCCGGCCCGCGGCATGCGGACGGGCGGCCAGCACCGGGCGATCCGGGTGGGTTTCGGCGATCAGTGCCGTGGCAGATGGGAAGCTTCGCATTTCATGGGACCTCCACCAGTCAGGATCAGGACCAGATGGCGCTTGCTGAACCAGCAGAGACCGCCGTTGAAAACAGTTGCGGGACATAAGGTCCGCGCGACCGCATGTAAAGAGTTTCGCCGACTTTTGTGTAAGATTTTCTGACGCCGAGCCGCTGGATTGTTGCAGGACAACCCGTTCAGCCATCTCGCTGCGCGCTGAATGTCATGCGCGCTTGGTTATGACCGAAGTTGGGATGGATGCGTGCCGCTTTCAACCCATGTTGAGCGAGCAGCGCCGTAAACTCCGGCTCCGTGTACATCGAAAAGCCGAGCGTGCTGCGGATCTTGCTGTAGTCGGACAGAGCGGTCTTAACCAATCCGGAAAAGGCGGGAATGAGGAAGCCGCCCTTCCAGGCGAAGCGCAGCAACGCTGCGGCGTCTGTGACCGGATTGACGCTTGGCGGGATGACATCCGCGATGACGAGGCGGCCGTCGGGTTTCAGTTTGATCCGCCAGAGATCCAGCAGGGCCGCCAGTTCGTCGCGGCTCAGATACTGCAAGACCGAGTTGACGACGATCAGATCGAGCGAGGCGTCCGCCAGCGCAGTCACCTCGTCAGCGCCGATCACGCTGATCTTGGAAATTCCCGCAACACGCTGGGCGAGCTTCTCCCGCACCGTTGGTGCCGCTTCGCACAGGATCAACCGGCCGCAGCCGGGCGCGACCTGCTCCGCGTAGAGCGCTTCTCCGCAGCCGTGATCGAGCACGATCGTCGTAGGAGATGGCACATGCCGCAGGATGTCGCGACCGACCGCCTCCGCATGCAACCGCTTGTGGCGATCGTTGACGTAGATCGGATGATCGGAATTCCAGTAATCGACCCAGCTCTTGACGGCCATCGTCGAAACTCCCTTGCGCGTCACCCGCGCTTGTTGCCCCGGAACCGCTTGCGCATCTCGGTGCACGGGTCCGGGCGTTCGGCGCGCGGTGTGAAGACGATGAAATCCGCGACAGGTTTACCATCGGGATCGCGCAGCACGTAAGCGGTGGCATCCGTCATCCCGTCACGAACTTCGACCGGCATGACCGCCAGGACATTCTCACCGGCCGCCCGGCTGCGCAGATACCAGGGCACGCTGCGATCGAGCCGGACGTGACCGTTGCCAGTCATAACGATCGCCGATCCGTGCTGCTCGACCGCTGCAATTGCAGCATCCGCAATGTGGGCGTCGCGATAGCGTTGGGCGAAGCTCATGTTGCCGAATGCGGTCTTGGGCATCAGATCACAGTGGCTGTCGACCAGCTCCGCCAGGAGCGCGTCGTTGAGTGGCTCTTCTAGCGGCTTGTTGAGGCCGAGGCGCGGCTGGTCTCCGGCCGGTAATTCGGAGGCGCCACTACGGGCGACGGCCTTGACCGTGTCGCGCGGCGGATCGCCCGCCATGATGCTCAAGCCGTGTCGGATCGGGGCTTCGAACAGCGGCAGGAAGATATCAGCAGACGGCCACCCGCTGCTCTTCCAGTCGAGCTTTTCCAGGAGAAAGCGGGCGCGCGTCTCCGGCTCGCCCTTGGCCTCGGCGATGGCTGCGTCGACGGCGGCCTGCTGATTGCCGCGAATGTGCTCGAACACCACGCCCGGACCGAGTTTGCGCGTGGCAAGAACGTCGACGGCCCAGGCCTGTAGACGATGGTGATCGGCGTTGTCGTGCACCTCGCCGAACAGCGCGATACGGCTCGCCGTGAGCGCGGCGGCCAGTTCATCGCTCGTTGCCGTCCTGCCGGCCCTGGCCGACCAGATGACGCCGACGAGCGGATGATCACGGCCGCCTTCCGATATCCAATCCTGCGTGGGCGGAGGAGGTGTCTGCGCCAGTGCCGGCCCGCAGTGAACGGCAAGCAAGACAGCCGCGACCAGAGCCCGGATGCAGCACATGAAGCTTACCGCTCCCGGCGCGGCGGCGATCCCTTGCGCTCACGCATCATGTTGACGAAGCGCGTGAACAGATAGTGGCTGTCCTGGGGACCCGGCGATGCCTCGGGGTGATATTGAACCGAGAAAACCGGCTTATCCTTCAGGCGCAGACCGCAGTTGCTGCCGTCGAACAGCGAGACGTGGGTCTCCTCGACATTTTCCGGCAGACTTTCGCGATCGACGGCGAAGCCGTGGTTCATCGATGTGATCTCGACCTTGCCGGTCGTGAAGTCCTTCACCGGATGATTGGCGCCGTGGTGACCTTGGCTCATCTTGTGCGTGCGTCCGCCAAGAGCGAGGCCGAGCATCTGGTGGCCGAGGCAGATGCCGAATGTCGGCAGGCCACTGTCGACCAGCCGCTTGATCTCCGGCACGGCATATTCGCCTGTCGCGGCGGGGTCCCCGGGGCCGTTGGACAGGAACACGCCATCCGGGTTGCGTTGCAGGATTTCCTCGGCCGTCGTCGTCGCAGGCACGACCGTCACCCGGCAGCCCGCGTTTGCGAGACAGCGCAAGATGTTACGCTTCAGGCCGTAGTCAACGGCGACCACATGGAACTCCGGGTCGGTCTGGCGCGGGAAGCCCTCGTTCCACACCCACCGCATCTCGTCCCACGTGTAGCTTTGGCCGGCAGTAACCTCCGGGACCAGATCGAGGCCGACGAGCCCCGACCAGGCTTTCGCCTGCGCTTTGAGATCTTCGATATCGAATTCACCGGACGGCTGATGGGCGATGACGCCGTTCGGCATGCCGCCGTTGCGTATCAGGGACGTCAGCGCCCGGGTGTCGACGCCGGTAATCGCGATGATGCCGCGCTGTTTCAACCAAGCGTCGAGATGGTTCGCGGACCGGTAGTTGGACGGGCTTGTGACGTCTGCCTTGAGGACACATCCGCGGACACCTGAGCGCATCGCCAGATTTGATGTCTCGGTATCCTCGGAATTGGTGCCGACATTCCCTATATGGGGAAACGTGAAGGTGATGATCTGTCCGGCGTAGCTGGGATCGGTCAGAATCTCCTGATATCCCGTTATCGCGGTGTTGAAGCATACTTCGCCGACGGCTGAGCCGGTTGCGCCGAGGCCGCGGCCCGAAATCACGGTGCCGTCCGCCAGAACGAGGCGGGCGGTGGCTGGCGGGCTGGTCCAGGGTGCAGGCGTGCCAGTATGCTTCAAAGGCGCGTCAACGTTCGGGTTCATGAGCTGCTCCGGTGAGGCCGTCCGGCATCCGCGCGAGGCCACGACCTCATTGCGCCGCGATATCCGTCGGCGGATCGGAACCTATGTGAAGGTGCCAACAGGGTCAATCGCAGTGGACTCTCAAGGCTTGCGGCATCGTTGCGGCGGGCGTACATGAGCCGCCACACTACAAGGAGTTGTCATGCGCGACACGCTGAATCAAGCCATCAAGACAGCGATGAAGTCGGGCGACAAGCGGCGCCTGGCGACGCTGCGCCTGATGTCCGCCGCCATCAAGGATCGTGATATCGCGGCGCAGATGGATAGTTCGGACGGGCAGGGCGCTCGCGACAAGATCTCGGATGCTGAGCTGCTGCAACTCATGCAGAAGATGGTGAAGCAGCGCCGCGACTCGGCCGAGCAGTACCGGCAGGGCGGGCGCCCCGAGTTGGCCGACCAGGAACTCGACGAGATCAAGGTCATCGAGGAATTCTTGCCGAAGCAACTCGGTGACGCGGAGCTGCGGGAAGCCGTCGGCAAGGTTGTTCAGGAACTCAAGTGCCAGGGCCTGAAGGATATGGGCCGCGCCATGGCCGTCCTGAAAGAGCGCTATGCGGGCCAGATGGACTTCGGCAAGGCCAGCGGACTGGTCAAGGAAATGCTGAAGTAGCGGCAGTTCGCCGGGGGATCGTTGTCCACACCCTGTGGATATCGGGGACCCGGCGAGATCTGCGTGGTGCCCGCCATCATCGCCGGCGCGAATCGACTTACTGAATGGGCAAGTGAGCCGCTCAGGACCATTATGCGCTTTCCGCCAGGTCTTCTCGATGAGATTCGCGCCCGGCTGCCGGTCAGCCAGGTGGTCGCGCGCAAGGTCGCCCTGAAGAAGAAGGGGCGGGAATACTCCGGCCTGTCGCCGTTCAAGACGGAAAAGACGCCTTCATTTTTTGTCAATGATCACAAAGGCTTCTATCACTGCTTCGCGTCGGGGGAACACGGCGACATCTTCACGTTCCTGATGAAGACCGAAGGGCTGTCGTTCCCCGAGGCGGTGGAACGGCTGGCGGCTGAAGCCGGTGTCCAGATGCCGAAGATGAGCCCGGCGGATGCCCGGCAGGAGGATCAGCGCACACGGCTGCTGGCCGTCCTGGAAGCGTCAGTGGCCTTCTTCGAGGAGCAGTTTCGCTCGGCCGCGGGCGGCGAAGCGCGGCGCTATCTGGAGAAGCGCGGGCTGGATCGCCGGACCATTGCGAAGTTCCGGCTGGGCTACGCGCCGGCCGGGCGATCGGTGCTGAAGGACCACCTTGCGGGCCTTGGTTTCACCGGCGAGGAAATGGCAACCTCTGGTATGCTCATCGCGGGCGACGATATCCCCGTCTCCTATGATCGTTTCCGGCACCGGGTGATGTTTCCGATCACGGATCTGAAGGATCGGACGATTGCCTTCGGCGGCCGTGCGCTCGATCCGGAAGCGCCCGCCAAGTATCTGAATTCGCCCGAAACACCGCTCTTTCATAAGGGCTCGGTGCTGTTCAATGCCGCCCGCGCCCGCTCCAGGGCTCATGATCTCGACCAGGTGATTGCGGTCGAGGGATATATGGACGTCGTGGCGCTGGCAGAGGCCGGCATCGAAAATGCCGTCGCGCCGCTCGGAACCGCACTCACGGAAGATCAGATCCGGCTGATGTGGCGGATGGCGCCTGAGCCGATCCTCTGTTTTGACGGTGACAGCGCGGGCCAGAAGGCGGCTCATCGCGCGATCGATACGGTCCTCCCGCTGTTGCAACCCGGCAAGAGCATTACCTTCGCGTTTCTGCCGGAGGGACTGGACCCGGATGATCTGGTCCGCCAGCAGGGCAGCGCTGCGATGCAGAGCGTGCTGGGGCGCGCGCGGCCGCTGGCGGAAGTGCTGTGGGAGCGTGAGTGGCTTTCGGGAGAGTGGTCGACGCCGGAGCGGAGGGCCTTGCTTGAACAGCGTTTGGCTCAATTGCTTGCTCGCATCGAGGATGCGGCTGTGCGGCAACACTACGCACAGGCTTTGCGTGCAAAGGTCTCACAAGCTTGGCAGCCGAGCAGCCAAGCGGCAGGGGATCGTTTTTCCCGTTCGGGTTATTCCGGGCAAAAATGGGCGCCCTCGCAAGGTGGGCGGCGCGGACGCGATTCGAAATTTCCCGCGCCACGCGCTCAGCCGAGCAGCAGTTTACGGCGGAGTTCCCTCGTCGGGCGCTCCGAAGCTCCACCACCGCGCGAGGCCTTGCTGTTGCGAATGCTCGTTAGTCATCCCTGGCTGATTGACGACCATGCCGAGGAGATCGCATCGATTACTTTCAGCCAACCATCCCTCGAGAGGCTGCGCGATACGCTGCTGTCACTCAAAAGCAACGACATTTCCCTTGACAGCGGCGGCCTACGCTCCCAATTGGAAGCCTTGAACTTGCAGCAGGTGGTCAGCCTCATCGAACGGGCTATTCCACATTGGAGCCATAGGTTCGCAGAACCTGACGCTGACCCTGCGGAAGTGGAGACCGGCTGGCGCCACACCCTGATGTTGCACGAGCGACAAAAGGGGTTGAAGACGGCTCTTGAGGCCGCGGAGCGCGCCTTCCACGACGAGGGGAGCGAGGAATCCTTCGCACGGATATGTGAGGTGCAGCGTCTGATTGCGAGTTTGGACGTTGTAGACATGCCCGTGGACTTTTAGATAGCCCGGTCTCACTCTCGGTTCTGCCTTCGGGTTGACCGTTAGAGTGATCGGGCGGACGTATTTTGGTCAGGCAATCCGAATGGGAAAGCCGTGAAGCGCGTCAGAGATATATGAATGCTGATATCGCTTGCGATCCCGCTCGATCAGGAGTGCGGCCCGGTCCCCGCCGCCGACGTCCATGAACCCGCCCGCTTAGCGCGGAAGCGACCCTGCTGAAGCCTACGAGACAACAGATCGCGAGCCAACCGCAGCCATGGCAACTTCATACACTTCCGGTCAGACCCGCAGCGCAACGGCACAGAAACCCGAGGAGTCAGCGACGCCTCAGGCAGAGGCGCCGGAGCGTGACAGCCCGGTCCTCGACCTATCCGATCAGGCGGTCAAGCGTCTGATCAAGACCGCCAAGGCGCGCGGCTACGTCACCTATGATGAACTGAACGCCGTGTTGCCCTCCGAGGAGGTTTCGTCGGAGCAGATCGAAGACGTGATGGCGATGTTCTCCGAGATGGGCATCAACGTCGTCGAGACCGAAGAGGGCGAGGAGCCTCAGGCGGAAGAAGGCGGCGCCGATGACGAGGAAGGCCGCTCGCTGACGACTCAGAGCTTGCCGGCCAAGGCCGAGACGCGCGCCGAGCCGGTCGAGCGCACGGACGATCCCGTGCGGATGTACCTGCGCGAGATGGGATCGGTCGAGTTGCTGTCGCGCGAGGGCGAAATCGCCATCGCCAAGCGCATCGAAGCCGGACGCGAGGCGATGATTGCCGGTCTGTGCGAAAGCCCGCTGACGTTCCAGGCCATCATCATCTGGCGCGACGAGCTGAACGACGCCAAGATTCTCCTGCGCGACATCATCGATCTGGAGGCGACCTACGAAGGCCCGGAAGCGAAAGCCGCGCCGATGATGGTGCCGCAGGGCGAAGATGCGCCGGCTCCCGCGGCGAACGGCGCCGGTGGAGAAGAGGGCCAGACCCCCGGTGAGATCGACGACGAGGACGACTACGAGAACGCCATGTCGCTGGCGGCGATGGAGGCTGAGCTGAAGCCGAAGGTTCTCGAAACCTTCGACCGGATCGCCGGCACCTACAAACGCCTGCGCAAGCAGCAGGACAAGAACCTCGAGATGCAGGTGGCGGGTGAGCAGGGCTCGCGCCAGCATCAGAAGGCCTATGCGAAGCTGCGTGACGAAATCATCGTCGATGTGAAGAGCCTGTCGCTCAACAACAACCGCATCGAGAGCCTCGTCGAACAGCTTTACGCGATCAACAAGCGGCTCGTCGGGCTGGAAGCGCAACTGATGCGCCTTGCCGACAGCTACGGCGTCGCGCGCGTGGACTTCATCGGCGAATACTACGGTAATGAGCTCGATCAGACCTGGATCGAGCGGATGAACCAATCCGGCAAGAAGGGCTGGGTCAACTTCATCAAAAACGAGCGTCGGCGGATCGATCAGCTGCGCGGCGATATCCACAATCTGGCGAGCGAGACGGGCCTCGAAATCCCCGAGTTCCGCCGCATCGTCAAGAGCGTGCAGAAGGGCGAGCGCGAGGCCCGGCAGGCGAAGAAGGAAATGGTCGAGGCCAACCTGCGTCTCGTTATCTCGATTGCCAAGAAGTACACCAACCGCGGCCTGCAGTTCCTGGATCTCATTCAGGAGGGCAACATCGGCCTGATGAAGGCGGTCGACAAGTTCGAGTATCGGCGTGGCTACAAGTTCTCGACCTACGCCACATGGTGGATCCGGCAGGCGATCACGCGCTCGATCGCCGATCAGGCGCGCACCATCCGCATTCCGGTGCACATGATCGAGACGATCAACAAGATCGTCCGCACATCGCGCCAGATGCTGCACGAGATCGGCCGCGAGCCGACGCCGGAGGAACTGGCCGAGAAGCTGGCCATGCCGCTGGAGAAGGTGCGCAAGGTCCTGAAGATCGCCAAGGAGCCGATCTCGCTCGAAACGCCGATCGGCGACGAGGAAGATTCGCACCTGGGCGACTTCATCGAGGACCGCAACGCGGTGCTGCCGATCGATGCGGCGATCCAGTCGAACCTGCGCGAGACGACGACGCGTGTGCTCGCCTCCCTCACACCGCGCGAAGAGCGCGTGCTGCGCATGCGGTTCGGCATCGGCATGAACACCGATCACACGCTGGAAGAAGTCGGCCAGCAGTTCTCGGTGACGCGCGAGCGCATCCGCCAGATCGAAGCCAAGGCGCTGCGCAAGCTGAAGCACCCGAGCCGCTCCCGGAAGCTCCGGAGCTTCCTGGACAACTGAGCGGAACAACCGAATTGAAAAAAGGCCAGTCGAAAAGCTGGCCTTTTTTGTTGGGATTCCGCGGATGACAGGTGTGGCGAACTTGCATCGCGCCGCGCCTCGTTCGTGCGTTGTCTGACGATCTATTGTCGACGTCGTTTCTCTTTCACCGTTCAATCCGGTCAAGGTCAGTTTTGCTTGCGGGATTGATATGGGTGGCGAGAGCTTGCCGTTCATGGAGCGGCTTTTCAGAAGTATTGCTGAGTCGGGTTGGGAAGATTGGACGGCGAAGGTCATAGCCGCGCTGATATTGAGTGCGTTAGCGGCCGGAGCCGTTTCGCTGTTGCGTCAGGTGTGGCCGCGCATCTGGGCGCTCTGGAATGGCAAACGACAGATCGAACGCGCGTTGAATGCTGTTGCACCCGATAGCAAGGGCATCTGGCTGGCAAATTCCATTCCGATCATCAAGCCGGCCGGTTACGATCATTGGTTCAATATCAGCAAGCCCATCATCGTAGTCGCAAACCTCAAAGGTGGCGTCGGTAAGACAACGGTCGCCTCCAACCTGATGGCACATTATGCGATCAAGAAGGGCGAGCGCGTTCTCGGCATCGATCTCGATTTTCAGGGCTCTCTGACTGCAAATGCGCTTGCTGATCACGATCGCAATGATTTGCTCATAGCGCAATCTGGCGGTGATCTGAGCAAGGCTGCACACCTGATCAATGATCGTGATGCGATGTGGTTATCTCAGGCTGCTCAGAATGTTGCGAATGTGCCAAGGGCAAAGTTGATTCCGACCTATTATTCGCTGGCGGCGATGGAAAACCGTCTCATGGTTGAGTGGCTGCTTGGACAACGGGACTCAGATATCCGCTTTCACCTCGCGAAGTTACTCCATGATCCTCTGATCCAGACCTCGTTTGATCGCATTATCATCGATGCTCCTCCGAGGCTGACAACCGGATGCATACAAGCTCTTTGTGCGGCAACTCATGTTCTTATTCCAACCGTTATGGACGATCTATCAACGGAAGCGGTTGGTGCCTTCGCCGATCAGCTGCGCGTGCATCAAACACTCTGGCCGAATCTCAAGATCGTCGGAGTAGTCGGGACTATGACCAGCTTCATGACCGTGGTGGATGGTAGGCTGCGCGACCAGCCGTTGAACGACGTCGAGGTTGACGCTCATGCTTCAGGTCGCTTGTCACTGGACCAAGCCCTTCAAACAGCTGCCTTTCCTCTTCGGGACGCGAGCTTCCTGCCTGTCAAGGCTTTCATCCCGGATAAGAGGCAATTGAGCAGAGCATCAGGGCACGGAATCGTGTATGCAAATCCAGGTCAAGCGGAGCCGTTTCAGGAAATTCGCGAAGCCTTCGATCGACTTGGCGACGAGATAGACAGTCGCTTGAAGTGATCGCTTCGAATTCATAGGTTCTGGCCAGGAGGTCGTATGGCCAAATCGCCGAAATCCAAATCGACGGGCGTGAAGCTGTCGAAAGCCAAATCAGCTGGTTCCAAGCTACCTGTTGCGTCTGCGTCACCTCAAACGGGACGGAAAAAGAAGATGCACGGGCCAATCAATCATGCGCTTATCGATCGATATGCCGCTGACCTGAAGAAGGCACTTGGCGGCAGTGCGTTTGATGCTGTTTTTCTTCGGTTGAAAGACGACAAGGAAATCCAGCAGGCCGAGGCTGTCGCGATTGCCAGCGTCTTGCTGGAAGCGAAGGTGTCGGACAGCACCGCGCGCGGGACTGCCCTGGGCAGGATTCTCAAGCTGCACAATAGCCTGCTGACGTTCAAGCTAAAGCAGCGGGCTGTTGGCGGTCGCTCGGCGGCCTAGCTTTGGCGCCGCAGCAAGACCAAGCACTTCGCCTTTTTGCATAAAGGCCGTGGTTATGGTGCAAAAGGAGCCCTTGAAATCGAATTCGAGCACGCTTCGCAAGACTCACGTTCGCCACCACCGCTCACTCTTTTCATTTGAAAGCGCCGATACGCGCCGGATCTTTCTCGCGCGGATGGCGAGATCCGTCGTGCTGTGGTTCGCCATCATGCTGTTCGGCCTGCTGGTGGGCATGGCGGGTTACGCGTGGACGGAGGGCATGAGCATCGTCGATGCGTTTGTGAACGCCGCCATGATCCTGTCCGGTATGGGGCCGGTGAATGAGCTGCACACGAATGCAGGGAAGTTCTTCGCAGGTAGCTATGCGATCTTTTCCGGCCTCGTGATCGTGCTGGCGACCGGCGTGGTATTGGCGCCGATCATCCATCACGTGCTGCACGTCTTCCACTTCGACACCGACGACAAGACGTGAGCCGATAGACCAGCCTGCTCACATCGCCTTGACGGCGGCGACGAGCTGATCGAGCGCTGTGCCCCAGCCCTCGTGGAAGCCCATCTCCTCGTGCCGTTTGCGATCGGCCTCCGCGCCATGCAGCACACGCGCCGTGTAGCGCGTGCCATTGCCCGCCGCTTCCAGAAGCAGGATGGCGGTGAAGAAGCCGCAACTCGTGCTCTCGTTGAGGCTGCCCGAGCGCGGGCGGTAGCCTGGTCCAAGCATATCTGTCCACACGAGACGCTTGTTGGTGATCAGGTCGAGATAGCAGCCGATATTCTCGTGCTCCTGTCCCTCGGGAGAGCGCATGACGGTGCGGAAGAGACCGCCGGGCCGCAGGTCGATTTCGCAATCGACGGTCGTCCAGGGCAGGGGAGTGAACCATTTCTTGACGAGCGCGGGTTCCGTCCACGCCCGCCAGACCAGGTGCGGGGGAACATCGACGGTGCGTTCGAGCA
>JAFAFW010000008.1 GCA_023423275.1 Pseudomonadota bacterium | reverse complement strand
GGGACACACTGTGGCGCGCCGTCGGCGACATCTGCTCCCTGTTCGAGCCCCACGAGTGCTGGAACTTCCTCAAGCACGCAGGATATGCGCCCGATTAAAGGCACGATGCTCTAGCCGCTATTTTGGGCGGTAAGTCAAATGCGGGGCCGGAGCGCAGTATGCCGGCAAACTGCTCCACGGAGGGCATCTACACGATGGCCGAAGTAACACCCGCGGGCATTCACATCAACCGTTCAGCCCGCGCCAGCCAATGAGGCAATGTCAATTCAAACGTGGTGGCATCGAGCCAGTGGACGCTCGTAATGTCCGACTTGCGGATCCAGACCGATTGTCTCTGATCGCCGCCAGTCGATACGAGCAACGAGAGCTGTGTCTCTCCGTGCGCGATGAGTTTGACGCTGATGTCGTTACCCATGCAGTCCTCCGTTTCGGGGAAGCATCTGGGGCATTCACATCAACGATCCTGCCAGCGCCTTTCCGATTAAAATCATTGGTGCACAAGCCAGGGCGCGAGCCAGGGGATTCGGTAAAGAAATTTCACTCTATGGATACGTGGTGGAGTATCCAGCATCTAATATCGGCAACCCGTGCTTCGCACGCGCCATCCGACACGCATCATCGCCGGGTAGACAATCGCGACATACATCGGGGCGATCTGCGTAGACACTGCATGATGTGGAGATGCCGATCTCGCCCACAAATGCAAAGCACCGTGCACCGTTGCAGCGCATGCCTGACATGCTGTCGTTGACCAATTCTCGCGGGAGGCGATCGAGCGCGAGATCGTCTTCGCACGTGAACCGTGGCCAGTCAGCCGAGTACGAGCAGCAGGCTCCGCATGCGTTGCATGGGGAGAGATTATGGAACGTAACGGTATTGATCAAATTGTTGATCTCCTCCAGGTCCATTGAAGATTTTCGGACTAGGCTGCTCGAAGACGGGGGGTGCCCAAAAGGGGACCAATAGGTGGGCTCTTCGCTGCAACCTCGAGGCCCTACCCTACCTAGGCCACGGTGATCGTCCAGTGCACCGTTCCATTCTGTCCGCGAGAACCGGCATGTGTAGGCAACCGGCGTCGGCGTTTCAATCAATCCGTTGAGCGAATTTGGTCGAGCAGCATGTGCACCAGTTCTTCAACGCTGTCACCACGCACATCGGCCGGGCCTTCGATCTGGTAGCAGTCTCCTCGCCAAAGCCGCCGGATACGCAACCGTCGGTCTCTTTATACTCAGTACCCGCGGGCAGTCCTTTCGCCCGCTTCCAGTCTGGCGCGGTGCGCTAATTTTTTGTGATTGCGGAGTCCTCCATAAAATCAGGTCGTTGGCCAGCGGGCAGGGGGAGCACGATGCGGCGAGCCTCAACTCCGCCCGACCGCAAACGGTTGAGCTGGCAGAATTACCGCTTCTGCTTCCCTCTGCGTTGATGAAAATGCAAGTAGGTAGCCTCCAGTAAACCTGTCGAAATCATTCCAAATAATAGCCAGAGCAAGATCCGTGTTTCATTGGTCATGCGGAACCTCCGCGTGGCGCCAATTGCCGATCACGTGTCAAAGCTTCAACTTGCCAATCATCTCCGCATAGGCGCGTGGTACGCCGATGGTCGCTTCTCCATGCCCGGCATGGTCGCCCAGCCACTTTTCTCGACGACCGAACCCTGTTCCCATGCGCCGGCTTTCATCAGCGCCGTTTGCTGTGCCATTGCGTCGGGTTCCTGGCGAAAATTTTCGATCCACATTTTTTATCGATGCTCCATCATGCGCGCGGATCGCCTCTACAGCGACCCCGCTGCAGTTCAGACTTCGGGCACTTATCTGGCGCCGCTTCTCCTCGGAGGCGATCTCGCCGCCCTTACGGTATGAGCCAGTTGACGCCTTATGTCGGCTTAGTACGTGTCAGGGGATAGCCATCTTGTTCGTAAAGATTTCGGATCTGATTTCCGTTGAACCGAAGCTCGTCGGACTCCAAGACAACACTTAGCAGCAAACTGGATGGAAGCGTCTCGACTGCATAGCGTATAGCTTCGGCCGCAGTGCTGAAACGATGGTAAGCAACACGGCCTCGACTTCCTCGCCGGCCAGTGTTTATGAAAATTTCTGCTGATTTTCTGAAATCGAACTCATCCATCCTACATGAAATGGAGGCGGGCAGGTTGAATTACATCAGCTTGTTAGAAATAAATTCACCGATGCAGGGGGAATGATAATTTATCTATTTGCGTAAGGGGGTGCGCCTCTCACCAGCAGTGGATACTGATGAGAGGAGTCGCTGAAGCTACCGCTCAACGAGAACCGTTGAATTTGGTCCTATTCGTCCCCAGATCAGCGCATGGACTATCGAAGAACTCCGATTGAGCGCGCGTTTGAGCTGGCCCGATCGGGCGACTACTCATCAGTCAGCGATATTAGACGGATGCTGGTAGTCGAAGGCTACGAGCTGTACCAGATCACGGGGCCGTCCCTGTTGAGTCAGCTTCGAAAACTCATACAATCCGCTCGAGCCACCTCGCAGAACGCGAAGCCCGCAGAGCTCTGGCCGAACGAAGGTGATGCGTAGCGTGCATAGCTCGGCAGATGGAAGGCTCGGACTAAAAACAAAAAGGCCGGGTGCTAACCCGACCTCTCGCGCCACTCAGCTTTGCTGCCAGTACATCCGTGGTCAGCGGGAGCGAATGACAATCGTTACGCCGCCTGAAGGTTCTCGGCAGCGGATTTTCCTGACTTGGGATTCTGGACCACGTCAAAAGTGACCTTCTGTCCCTCGTTCAAAGAATGCATTCCTGCTCTCTCAACCGCGGATATATGGACGAAAACATCCGGCCCGCCGTTGTCCGGTTGAATGAAGCCGAATCCCTTTGCGGAATTGAACCACTTTACAATACCAGTATTCATAACGATTTCCTTTCGAAATCACGTTGTACCCGCATTGCCTCGCGGGTTGAGATCGATTTTTTGAGAGGAAATCTGACGGAGCGTTTGCTCTCGAATGACGTCACAAGCAAAGGTCGATCCTTGCAATATAGGTTCGATTTCTGATTTTGCAAGGTAATGGTGCAAGCGACGCAGCCACGGTTGCAGTGTGGTGACGCGCAGATCATACACGACATCCTGATCGGCATCTACGACATCGTCTTCGCAAATATTTGGACGCTGACATCATCATCGACGATAGCTGGTGCCGCGTCGAGATCACCTGACAAGTTCGCCGCCTATACCGAACATCGCGGGCGAGGCCGCTCTCGCCAGGGACAGTGCGGCCGTCGGGATGCGTATGATCCGGTGACTTGAAAGAATGAGGGTACATCGCAACTGGCGCCGGAGCGATTGAAGTCAACTACTCAATCTTCGTCTGGAAGGAGTACGGCGGAACCTGCTTGCCGACGGTCGCGTCTATGGGGACTACGGAGATCTGTCGCGGATCTTAAATTCGGTATGGCGAAGATCGCTCTGGAATACGAGGGTTTTCAGACATTCCTCGCCACACGATATAATTCTACGAATTCATCGTCTGGCCTACGGTCCTGATCCACGTGTTAGACATGAAACGCATCAGCGACAAAGCGCACTGCATGCGTCATCTCATGGCTGGGAGCGCTCGACTGGGGGCGATTTGAGGCCGCGCCGTTGACAAAGCCGACGGGTCCACCTGCTGCCACTGCGTGTCATGGGCGCGTGGTCGGCGTTATGAACGGGTGGTGATCGAGACAATCGGCAATCCAACGTGATCGGAGGACAAGCGGACCCACACCGAATATTCGATTGTAGGGCAGAGATGGGCCAATAAGTGACATCCGTCACGTATACTTATCGAGAGCGAAGCCTGAGAAAGGGAAATACGATGTCCAACAACGCTGAAAGCGCTGGTTCCGCAAAGCGCTTTGACGTCGAGTTGTTCATCAGGCATCCCACGCTTCGCCCGATGGACATAGAGCACGCACTGGGCCTTTCGGCCACTCATTCACATTGCGTGGGCGATCCGAAATTCACGCCGACCGGCAAGCAATTAGCAGGAAGGTATCCTGATACGCGTTGGCGCCACTCCATGCGCCACACAACTATGGATCAGTGGTTCCGGACCGAGGTGGAGGCCCTCGTCGCGAGGTTGCAACCGCACGAGGCATTCATGACGCGTTAGGCAAACGGGTGGCTCAGTCACCCTCATAATTCAGTTCTTAGGCGACGGATATTTCGGTGACGAGGTGCCGGTTTCTACACTCGCAGATCTGGCCAAACTTGGCTTGGACTTGGGAAACGAGGTCTTCACAGATGCGCAGAGATAACGTCCGCTTCGGGCCACAAGCAGACCTGTTCTGCGACGGCCTCGGCGGACGCAAATGGTACAACTAATCGCTGAGCGGCATACCGCTATGCGATAGCTTACCAGCGTTGTACCTGGCTGCCGACCACCGGTGTCCGCACGGGTTTCGCCAACCCGAAGAACACCACGAAGCCGTTGCCGCCACAGCGCGTCGAGAGGCTCTCGTCAGGGATTTTCGTCAGACAGACCTCATCCATGAGATCGATGTTATTGGCGGCCCACACATTGCCGGCCGGATCGACCGCAACGCCGGTTAGGAATTGCATCCCCTTCCCCGCATAGCCGGTCTTGGGCGGAGAGATCGGGTCGCCCGTCTTGAAACCGGGAGGGCATGTCTCGGTACGCACGCCGCAAAGCTCGGTCAGTGTTTTGCCGAAACCGTTGGCAACCCATACGTGGTCGTTGCCGTCAATTGTAATGCCCCATGGACCGCTAATGCTTCCTCCCCCGTCAAACGACGGAGCGGGTGCCTGGGCGCCCTCCGGGCGGATCATGCTCACACTGCCACCGGGAAACTCCTCGATGATGCGGACGAGGGCGATGAACTTCTCCACGGTCTCATCACCGCCGCCTGCCGGCGCCAGCTTGCTTTCCAAAGTGCTCCGCAGCTTCATCCGGAGCAAACCCAGCTTTTCCCTCGTGCTCGGCTCGCCGAGCGTGTTCGCGACCCATGCGTTGCCCTGGCTGTCGATGGCGATGGCATGGGGGCTGTAGCCGACCGTCAAATGTTCGGCCTTGCCGGGATCGTCCGCCGGGAAGCGCGTCACCGTGTTGGAGTTGGCGTTGGAAACCAGGACCCGGCCCTGCTGGTCGAACGCGACGTGGAACGGTCCATTCACCTGGCACGTGCCGTCGACGGGCTTGCCGTCGACGGTGCGGCACAGGATGCGCGCCTTGGCCGGATCGCCTTTCGGCAAGTGGACGATCTGGCTCTTGCTTGAATCGAGCGCCCACACGTCGCCATCGGAGGTCGTGTTGATGCCCTGCATTCCACCGAGCTGTCCGTCCAGATTGTAGCCGGTCGGCGGGGACAGCGGCTTTCCGTTCCCATCGAAGACAGAAATGGTCTTGCCTTCGATACTTGTCACCCACACCTTGCCGTCGCCCGCGATGGTGAGGCCCCAGCCGGGAAAGTCCACGCCTCCGCCGGTATAGCCTGTTGTCATCGGCGAGATGGGGCGGCCATCCGGCGCCAGTTCGGAGAGCGTACCGCCGATGCCGCCGAACATCGTCGACTGCGAGCCGGCCATCTGATTGTTCGCCGCCCAAGCGTCGCCGTCGGCGTCGATGCCGATGCCGCCGAGGCCGCTCAAACCACCCCCGGCGTAACGCAGCGCGATGGTCCATGTGTTGGGAGCGAATAGAAGGTAAGGTCGGAACGGGACGGCGCGGGAACCTGGTCCCTTCTGGGCCGGATAAAAATAGTCCACCAACGCAAACAGCTTCTCGGGCGCATTCCAGGGATGCAGCGCGATGGCCTGGGCCGCGGTCAACGTGTCGGTCGGGGCGGCTCCTCCCGGCGGCGTTGACGCTTCGAACAATCTTTCGCAGGCGTCTGCGTGCACGCGGCCGATACAGCCCGACAGCAAGCCACCCAAGGTGTTCAATGTAGCAAGAGAGGTCGTCTGCGTGCTGTTCAGGGGATCCTGGATCGCAGGACCCCAGCCGCCGGTCGTGAGGTCCACCAGGTTCGGCACATTACCCGCGGCGATCTTCAATCCGAGCGCATGCCCGCTCAGCACTTCACCTTTCAGGAACTGCGCGCCCGTCCAAACCGATGCCACGGTCGTAAGCTCGTTGATGGTCACTTTTTTCGGGGCCGTGGCGCCTAACGTTGCCATCAACGCGATGGCCGGATTCGCTGCCCGGGAGCTGCCGATCTTAGGCTCTCCGCCCCTGGCGGTCAGGTAAAGTACGCCGCCGCTAGCTTTCTCGGTGTCGAACTCAACGCGAAAGGCGCCGTCGTCGCCCGAGCTTGTTTCCGACAACCTGGTGGCGGCTCCCTCACCCGCAATCCATAGCGTCACTGTCGACCTTGCGATAGGCGCACCGCCGCCGTTGACGTTACCAGAAAATTGCTGGGCCGAGGCGACCTGGCCGAAGCTTATTGTGACAAAAGCAAAGGCAAGAAATGGCAGGCGCATGGTCGTCACCTCGCTCAATCGTGCTCATTAATCCGTGTTCCGCGGGAACATGACCTGTTGGTATCATCGCGGTCGGAAGCGACATTGCCAGCGGTATGTCCACTTTGGGTTAAACATTGCCAATGGCCGCTCCGGGTCAGGAGCGGAACTCGTCGCTTTATCGTGAGCCTCATCGTCGCCGACGCGATCGCCCTATCTGCTCTCCAACCGAGCGAAGAAATCCTTGCACGCTGCTACGATGAGACGCCCTTGTTCGTCCTGCGGGTCAATCACACCGCGATCTGCACGCTCGATGTGCCAGTGATCGTGAGCAACGAGGTGTGTGACTTTCCAACCGGGGCGGCGGCTTGGCGCGAAGACGCTCTCCGGGTCGAGGTCGATGAGACGCACAGCCGGTAGTGACGTGATGCCAGTCGTCATGTCGGGGTAGGCTTGATAATGATCGAAAGACATTCGGTGCTGGGGACAGTCTATTTGGAGATGCTTGGTCTGGACGGATGGGTTCCTCTGCTCTTTCTCTCTCCTTTCCTGGGCGGCTTTGTGTATCTCGGATATGTCGTTTGGCAAGACTATCGGCGCCGCGGACGCCCTCCGTTTCCTTAAAGATCCAGCGGCGATTTTCGGATCTGTTGATACGCGGTTCCTGCGCGCTCTCCAGGCTGTCGGATACGTCTTGTCGCAGCGGAATTTTGATCCGAGAACTTCCTATTCCGCCGCGAAGTGCGTATAGTTCAATTATCCCATGACAACCAAACACGGCGATAGCCGCCAGCTTCGGTTCGACTTCGGTGTCCACGACATCGTCGCCGATGCGATTGGCTGGGCGATGGCCCAGTAGCGTGAAGCCAACTGGATCACCCGGACCAACCTCGCCGACGCCGCGCTGCAGGTCCGCGAGGCACGACGACGCCGGTTGCGGAAACAGAATGTGCGTGTTTTCCTCTGTGAGTTGGACGCCAGCGCGCTGATCTTCGATGGGCGCCGCACCTACCAACGCGACGGGCGCATGCACTGGCGGCTGATACCGCGCAAGGGCACCGGCTGGGTCGAGTATCCGCTGACTGGCTACCGCGAGGCCGACCTCGGCGATCCGGTGATCGAACGGCTGGTGCTGCGGGTGCGGGAGCGGATCAAGTGGTGGCCCAAGCGCCACAAGCTGCCGTCCTTCACGCTGTCGCCCGACGGCCTTTCCGGTCCCTGGGACGACGACCTGGATGCGGACATCATCGCCCAGGTGCTGGCCGAGAACGCGCTACGCAAGGCCGAGTGGTCGGCACGCGACGCGCAGCGCAAGGCTGCCAATCCGGGAGGCCCTCCATGAGCCTGCTCGATACGCTGAGTTGGGAAGAGAGGATGCTGGCCGCATACCTGATGATAGAGCGGGCAGCGAAGCTGCCGCAGGGTGACCCGAAGGCGAGGGAGCTGCTGTAGGCGGCA
>JAFAFW010000003.1 GCA_023423275.1 Pseudomonadota bacterium | reverse complement strand
GCGTATGTCGGCTCGTCGAACCTGACGCACTCGGCGCAGGTCACTGGCGTGGAGTGGAACGTGCGGGCATCCGCTGCTCGGAATCCCGATGTGCTCGGCAAGTTCGCTGCGGTGTTCGACAGCTACTGGTCCAACGGTGACTTCGTCACCTACGACGCGGAGCAGTTCGTGGCTGAGCAGGAGCGAGCGGGACGGTCCGACTCGGGCCCGCACGTGATCCTGAGCCCGATCGAGGTTCGCCCGCTGCCGTTCCAGTCCCGGCTGCTCGAACTCATCGAGGTGTCGCGGCAACGAGGGCACCACCGGAACCTGCTCGTTTCGGCGACCGGCACTGGCAAGACCGTGATGGCGGCACTCGACTACGCACGCCTGCGACCGGAGCTGGGCCGCTCGAGGTTGCTGTTCGTCGCGCATCGCGAGGAGATCCTCGACCAGAGCCTCGCGACGTTCCGCCACACCCTGCGCGACGCGTCGTTCGGTGAGAAGTGGGTCGGTGGGGCTCGCCCGACACGGTTCGACCACGTGTTCGCCTCGGTCCAGAGCCTCAACGCCAACGGCCTGGTCGACCTGCAGCCGGACCACTTCGATGTCGTGATCGTCGACGAGTTCCATCACGCCGCAGCCACCTCGTACCAGCGGCTGCTCGACCACGTGCGTCCGGTCGAGCTGCTCGGGCTCACCGCGACGCCCGAGCGCAGCGACGGCATGCCGGTCCTGCACTGGTTCGACGACCGCATCGCTGCGGAGCTGCGGCTGTGGGACGCGATCGACCAGCAGTACCTCGCACCGTTCCTGTACTTCGGGATCCACGACGGCATCGACCTCACCGACATCCCGTGGCGACGTGGACGGGGCTACGAGACCGAGGCGCTCACCAACCGCTACACCAGCTCCGACGCGTGGGCCCGCCTCGTCGTGAAGCAGGTCGACGAGCACGTCGACGTCACCTCGATGCGATGCCTCGGGTTCTGCGTGAGCGTCGAGCATGCCGAGTTCATGGCCCGCCACTTCAGCCACCACGGCATCCCCGCCGTCGCGATCTCGGGCGAGAGCCTGCGCGACGAGCGAGCCAAGGCGCTACGGGACTTGGCGGCGGGCGACGTGAAGGTGGTGTTCTCCGTCGACCTGTTCAACGAAGGTGTCGACCTCCCCAACGTCGACACGGTGCTGATGCTCCGCCCCACCGAAAGTCCGGTGCTGTTCCTCCAGCAACTCGGCCGAGGGCTGCGCAGAGCGGAGAACAAGCCGCACTGCACCGTGCTCGACTTCGTCGGCACCCATCGCAAGGAGTTCCGCTTCGACCGCCGCTACCGGGCACTGCTCGGCGGCACCCGCCGCGACGTCGAACGAGCGGTGCAGATGCAGTTCCCGTTCCTGCCGTCGGGTTGCAGCATGCAGCTCGACCAGAAGGCCTCCGAGATCGTCATCAGGAGCTTGCGCGAGGCCATCCCGTCGCGGTGGCCGGCGAAGGTCGACGAGCTGCGCGCACTACGCCGAGATCGGCCCGGCATCGGTCTGTCCGAGTACCTCGACGAGACCGGCCTCGACCTCACCGACGTGTACGCCGGTGCGAAGAGCTGGTCCGACCTCGTCGATGCTGCTGGAGGGGCAACCCTTCCGGCGGGCCCTCACGAGGTCCCGCTTCGTCGAGCGGTCGGTCGTCTGTTGCACCTCGACGACGCCGAACGCCTCACGACCTACCGACGCCTGGTGGCCGGCCAGACGCCCGACCTCGGAGCGGTGTCCGAGCGAGAGCGGCGGCTCGTGCAGATGCTCGTTGCGGCGCTCGCCGACCAGGCGCTCGCAAAGGACGCGTCGCTGCGCGATGGCGTCGACCTGGTGTGGTCGCATCCGCAGGTGCTCGCCGAGCTGGCCGAGACGCTCGCCGTGCTCGATGATCGGATCGATCACGTCCATCAACCTCTCGGCACGCATCCGGAGGCACCGCTGCAGATCCACGCCTGCTACAGCCGCCTCGAGATCCTCGCCGCCATGGGCCTCGCCGGCGACCGAGCCAAGATCGCTGCGTGGCAGAGCGGCGTCCACGAGGCCAAGCCCGCCAACGCCGAGATCTTCGCCTTCACCCTCGACAAGAGCAGCGGCGGCTTCTCGCCAACCACCCGTTACTGCGACTATGCGATCAGCCGGACACTGATCCACTGGGAGTCCCAGTCGACCACACGCGAGGACAGCGCCACCGGACTCCGGTACCGGAACCACGAGCGCGACGGACGATCGATCCTGCTCTTCGCCCGCGAACGAGCCGACGACCGCGCCTTCTGGTTCCTCGGCCCCGCCACCTACCGAGACCACGTCGGCGAGAAGCCCATGGCGATCACCTGGGAACTCGACGTGCCGTTGCCAGGGGATCTCTACGCAGCGTTCGCTGCGGCGGTCGCGTAGCTGCACGAAGCACCGCGGCAGATTGGATGGCGTCTTGCAGTGGTCGGGGGGGGTCCTCGTCACGCGTCGACTCGTCCCCAAGCACGCACTCGCTAGATCGAGAGCATCGAGGGGCCAACTGGATAATGACCGCACTCGGGTAGCGCGATGTCGCTCAGTACTGCCGGCAGGTCGTCGAGGAGAGCGAAGAGATGTGCGGTGTCACCGGAGAATGCGTAGGGCTCGACCGTCCGAGTCACGAATAGTCCGTGTACCTCGAGGGGCGGCTGCTCGACGCCAAGGAGGCTGCAAACCGCCGGCAAGTCCGAAGAGACGGCCTTCACCTTGCGGTCGAGCTTCCTCGCGAATCCCTTGCTTCCGGGGTATCGCTCAATCCTGGATCGGATGGCCGACGGAGAGAGAGACTGGGCCAGGTCCTTGACCTCGCACACCCAGAGTCGCATATGGGCGTCCAGCACCAGGAGATCGATCTCGCCCGGAATCAACAGACCGGCCGAGCGAGCGTGAACCTCGTCGAGGTTCGAAACGTGCGGCAGGCCGAGCGCGTCAACGATTCGGCTCACCTCGGACTCCAGGGCTTGGGCGCCACGCTGCCGGTACTTGGCGAGCGCATCGTTCACGGCCGCCGGGAGCGCAGAGGGCGGCCATGGAAGACGTCCGTCGAGGAGCATCCCGGCGAGCACCACCTGAACCGTTCGTGCCTGAGCCGGAGCAGTGACGAGCTCGGCATCCCATTCGATGAGAGGTCGGGTCATTACCCGCTGGGCGCGCCGCTCCATCTCCCAATAGTCGAACTCCTCTCGCAGTCCAGCGGTGCTCAGCGTGAGCTGATCGACCGCTGCCTCGATCTCCTTGCGGTCGAGGCCCGACCAGCTGTGCGCCGAGTCGATGAGCGCAGCCTTGGTGGTACGGACCAAGCCGGCATCATCAGTGGCGAGGGACTGCGCAGTTGCTAGTACTGCAACGAGGCCCTCGGTGCCGGTGCCGAGGTGGTGCTTGAGGAGGTTCTCGATTGTCCGGAGGCTGCCGGGAATCTCGACGTCGGCGAGGGATTCGAACTTCGCTTCACTCTCGACGGAGAGGTCCTCGAGCGACGGCGCGACTCCGCCCAGCGGCCTTCCCCCCATGCGATTGGCATGTTGATGGAGTGCCTGGACGAATCCCTCCAGGTCGATGCCCTGCTCTGCGGTCCAAGGACGGCACGACACGGTGCCCCCGGGACCGATCGCTACAGCCGCCGAGTTCATTCCGATGTCCATGCCGCGGCGCAGCACTCCGGTGGTCAACATCGTCTCCGAAATGAAGACTGCAGGAGCGAGATCGATCACGTCCGGCAACAGGTCTCCAGTTGGCGGGTTCGCAAGCAACCACTCAACGAGCAGCTCGAGCGGGCGCGCCAGCGCGCCGTCGTTGCTCTCGATCACCGTCTGGTGCACCTTCGCAGCCCACGGCGCCTGCAGCCCCATCTCGGTTTGTTGCAGATCAGCCGAGCGGTCAGCGTGCGCTTGGTTCAGCGCAGCCAATGCAGGCATCACCGCATCAGATGACCACCGTGCCGTGGTCCTTCGCAGCGCCGCTTCCAGAGCTGGTGTCAGAAACTCACCACAGAAGTGCCTGGCGTGTTCGCCAACCCGGGTCCCAGGGGCGATGCCGAGCCGGCGAACCTCCTCCGCAATCCGGGCCTGTGCTCTGTACCGACTCGAAAGGGCTCGGGGCACCCGAGCCCAAGCCGGCGGCTGGGCGAACGCTCGCCCCCGTGGCTGGAGAATGACGACGGGCGGGGCCGCGTTCCACTCAGAGATCGCTAGGCACAGGTCAGCTTCGCTCAGCTCGGTCGAGTCCCGACTCAACTCACGTGCGATCCCGGCAAGCGCCAGACCCAACTCGCGGTGAGCTGCCGCTGCGTCGTCGATGAGAAGCCGCAGCCAAGTGCTCCGTAGTTGCAGCCTGAATGCCCGGCTCTGCGCGTCGTACGCCACGCCGATGGCCATCGTTGCGTCCAGCTGCTCGGCGTCGAGGTCAACTCCAATCTGGCCAAGGATGGTTCGGCCGCTGGTGGCAAGGATCCTTCGCATGGAGGGGGTGTCGCCTAGCGATGAGCGGATTCCGCTGGCCACCAACGACGAAATGTCGCCCCACAACTCGGGTGCCGCGTCATGAGGGTGCGGCTCGGCGAAGAGAACCAGCGGCGGCTGGACGCTGACAAGGGACGGGTAGCCCTCGACCACAACCTCTGCTCCGTCGTCGTCGAGGACTGCAAAGCGAATCGAGGTCGAATCGTCCAGCCCTGCGTCGGCGAGCACCGCACGGACCGGCTCCATGCGGGAACTCCGCTGCCAGGCGGTCTCATCCGGAACCGGGTCGACTAGGACCGAAGCGCCCGGAGTGCAGGAGGGGTCGAAACAGCCTAGGTGGAGCCAGTGTCGCCACGCATCCAACACATCGGTCTCTGGGCCGAACGGCGGACGATCGGACAGCTCCTCGAGAAACTGCCACAGCAGATCCAGATCGCCGTGTTCGAACGCGTCGCTGACGATCGCATCGAGCTCCGACAGATGCAACCGAGGCACACCGAGCGTGACCCAGCCGGTCTGCATGAAGGGCCCGCCGTACATGATGACCGGGAGAACTTCGGCGTCGGGCTGGCACCGTCCAGTACGCCGCGAAATCTCAGCCCCGGACACGCTGGCCGCTTGCTCTGCCGCCGCTCTCAGATCCTGCTCCAGCCGTGACCGATCCAGGCAAGCGAGCATCTCGACGATCACGGCGTGACGCCGACCTCGAACAACGACCACCGCTTCGGCGAAGGCTCGTTCAGGTAGCGCCTGACCGGGCGACAGCTCATCGTTGTGTCGAAACCCCAACAGGTCGGTCGACCGCATTCGAACGAGCGTCGACAGTCGAGCGTCGGCGACGTCGCTGCCTACGTGCGCGCTGAGGGCGCCAACGGCTCGCATGGCCATGTCCAGGCTCAACGCGGCCGGCACTGAGTGCCACCCGTCTGCCCCATTGACGGTTACGAACGGACGAGGGCCCAGTTGGCCGGTGGAACGATCTACATCGATCTCGTCCGCGGTGCAGGTGAGCCACTGGTGGGCGAGTGCAGCTCGTTCCTGCGATAGGCAGCCGGAGAGAGGGGGCGAGTAGTCACCTCCGAAACTCCTCTCTACGGCGGCGATCTCATCTTCAGAGACGACGCAGGGTGACTCGGCGATGCGCTGGATCCGCTCCAGAAGCGCCTCGCCCGCTGGCTCAGGGCGGTCGCGGCCGCCAGCGTCCGTCGGCCAGAGGGGAGCCAGGACCTGTACCACTGCGT
>JAFAFW010000093.1 GCA_023423275.1 Pseudomonadota bacterium | reverse complement strand
GTAGCTGTCTTCCGGGTTGACCTCGTGGGGTTCGACGTGGACGGCGCCGCCGTCATTCCACAAGCCCTTATTGCTGCCGTGCTGGCTGAAGGTCCGGAGCAGGAGCGCATGGAAGCCTGGATTATGACCGAGGTGGACAAAGGCGTCCCGCTGCCGGGTCTCTATCCGATGAACGACGAAACCAAAGCGCGCTACGAAGCGTCCAAGAAATAAGACGCCAGTGAACGGAGCTCCCACGTGCCCGCGATTATTGCGCGGGCACTTTTTTGCCGCCGCATTCAAACGAAACCGTTGCAGAATCCTCGCCCTTGCAGCCTCTTAGTCCCGGCTCCCTGTTTCGCTCCGGCTGGGATGACAAACGGACGATGCAATTTCAATCGGGAAGACTCTAAAGGGGATATCCCTTCAATTTCGAAACGGCCGTCATCACACCCCGAATCTCAGCCAATCCTTTCAGCCGACCGATCGCCGAATAACCGGGAAAGCTGCCCTTGCCGATATCGTCAAGCAGCTCGTGTCCGTGATCGGGCCTGAACGGGATGCGCCAATCGGCGATGCCCGCCTCCTTTCGGCGTGCTTGCTCCGCGAGCAGCACGTCAACGACATCCACCATGTCCGTATCACCCGCAAGATGGTCCGCTTCCATGAACGAACCGTCCGCTTCCTTCTTCACGTTGCGAAGGTGCGCGAAAAACGTCCGATCGGCGAACGCGCGGGCTATCGCCGTGATGTCGTTCCTCGGGCCGGCGCCGAGCGATCCCGTACACAGCGTCAGCCCGTTGGCCGGCGATGGACACCCCGCAAAGAGCTTCGCGATGTCCTCCTGCGTCGAAACGATCCGCGGCAGTCCCATCAGCGGCCGTGGCGGATCGTCCGGATGGATCGCGAACCGCATTCCGAGTTCCTCGGCAAGCGGGAGGATCTGCTTGAGAAATTCTATCAGGTGCGCCCTGAGGCCATCGGCCGTGATATCGGCATAGCGCGCCAGGATCTCCCTCAGACCAGGGATATCATATCGGTTAAAGGCTCCGGGCAGCCCGGCCATGATCGTTGCCAGGAGGCGATCACGATCGGTCTCGGACGAGCGGTCGAACCAGGCTTTGCCGCGCCGCACGGCGTCCGCATCATGATCGGCCTCGGCACCTTGCCGTTGCAGCATGAAGCAGTCGAAGGCTGCAAACTCATGCGCGCTGAACCGGAGCGCCCTCCCTCCGCCTGGCACCTGGTACGCAAGATCCGTCCGCGTCCAGTCGATAACAGGCATGAAGTTGTAGCAAATGGTGCGGATTCCGGCAGCGGCGAGATTACGCATCGAAGTGCGATAGTTGTCGATGATGCCTGCACAGTTCCCTGCGCCGAGCTTGACGTTTTCATGTACCGGCAGGCTTTCGACCACCGCCCAGTGCAGCCCAAGCGCAGGATCGCCGGCGATGATCTTCTGCCGCGCGCGAATTGCGTCAACGCTCCATGTGACACCGTAGGGGATTTCATGCAGAGCGGTTACGACCCCGCGTGCGCCGGCCTGGCGGATCGCCATGAGCGGAACCACATCGTCCGGACCAAACCATCTCCATGTCTCAAGCATCGTCCCAATCCCCGGTCAGTCACGCGCACGAGCAACCCCGCCCTACATTAGCAGGTTCGGCAGCCAGAGCACGAGACCGGGAAGGAAAGTCAGCAAGAGTATGATGCAGCAGATCATGGCGATGAAAGGCAGGCTTTCCAGGGCGTACTCTTCAATCGGCGTATCCAGGATGGTGCATACCGCAAACATGGCCGGACCGACCGGCGGCGTCATGCTGCCGAGCGTCACGATCGACATCATCAGGATGCCGAAATGAACGGGATCGACGCCCAGCTTCGTCACGATCGGCACGAAGATCGGCGTCAGCAGCAGCACCATCACCGTACTTTCCAGCGCGGTGCCGAGGATAAGCAGAAACAGCAGAACGAGAAGCACGATGACAGTCGGATTTTGCGAAAGGCCCAGCATCCATTCGGCCATGTCCTGCGGTGTCTGTTCGAAAATCAGCGCGTATCCGACCGGACCCGACATCAGAATGATGAACATGATCACGCCGATGTCGATGACGCCGTCCGAAAGCGCCTCCTTGAATCCCTGCCACGTCAGCTCCTTGTGAAGGAACACGCCAACGACAACCGCATAAACCACCGCGAAGGCGCCGATCTCTGAAGGCGTAAACACGCCGCCGCGTATGCCGACCAGCAGGGCAACCGGGAACAGCAGCGCCCATTTGGCGTCAACGACCGCCTCCCAAACAGCGCGACCGGTGGGCAAGTCTTTGGCGGACGGCTGATAGCCGCGCTTGCGCGACAGGAACCAGATCACGCTCATCAGGCCGACCATCATCATGAGTCCGGGGATGATGCCGGCGAGGAAGAGACGGCCGATCGAGACATTGCCGACATATCCATAAAGGATAAGCCCGAGGCTCGGCGGAATTGTCGCCGTGATGAGCGAACCGACCGCAATCGTCGCACACGTGAAGCCACGGGAATACCCGCGCCGGATCATCTCCGGCCCGAGGATACGCGCTTCCATCGCCGCGTCAGCAACCGCGGAGCCGGACACGCCGCCCATGAACGTCGAAAGCAGAACGCAAACCTGCGCCAGTCCGCCCACCATCCATGACACCAGCACGTTCGAACAATTGATCAACCGCTGCGTAACACCCGTCTTGTTCATCATGTGCCCGGCAAGAACAAAGAACGGAACGGCTAGAAGCGGGAAGCTTTGCGAGGCGGTCGCGATCTGCTGCACGGCGATGCTGACCGGGACCGTGCCGCTGAACAGGAAGAACGTGAAGCCGGCAATTCCGATTGCCAGCGACACCGGCAATCCAACGAACATCAAAATGCAAAACGTGATGACGAGAAGAAGCATCGCTGTTTACCCGAGCTGGCTCCCCGTACGATCCAATTCCCGCGATTTATCGACGTAAAAGATCAGCCGGTGATCGCGGATCGATTTGATCATGTTGCTGATGACCGTGAGGCTGATGAGCAGGCAGCCGACTGGAACGGCTCCCGTGACCCATGCGTACGAGATACCACTATCGCCGTAGATGCGCTGCCAATTGAGGACTGTAAGCTGATATCCCGATACGGCGAGCGTGATCAGAAAACCAAGCGTAATGACGCCCAAGACAAACTCGAGAATCCAGCGCGGCATTCGCGGAGCTTTCCGGACGAACATGTCGACGCCGATATGAGCCTTGAGCCGCATCGCCCGATTGGCGCCCAGAAAACACAGCCAAATGAACAGGAGCTGCGCAACATCGACCGACCAGATCATCGGTGAACCGAGTGTCCGCGCGATAGCCGCAAAAAAGACGAGGCCCGTAATAATTGCGAGGAGCGCATTTGATGCGAGTTCCTCAAGCCGATTGTACCATTCGGGCATGCGCCCTCCTGACTCGTATGCGTCGACGACTTAGGATTGCCGGGCTTGTTGCTTGGGCAGAGAGCCGGACGTCATGATCTCACGCCGGCTCAGTAGAAACGTGTAAGCTACTTCAAGAGTGTTTCGACCTTGGTGCGCAGCTCACCGTAGCCCAGCTTGTCATAAACACCCTTCGTTGCATCCACGAACGGAGTCGTATCGACTTCGCTCACCGTCATGCCCTTGGCTTTGAATTCCGCCTCGATACCGGCGAGCGAGTCCTGCGTGAGCTTCGACGCGTAATCGCCCGCCGCAAGCGTTTCCTCCTTGAGGATCGTCTGGAGCTCTGGCGACAGCTTGTCGAACCAGGCAGCGGACGTGACGACACCGGTGATCAGATTGAAATGACCGGTCTTCGTCAGATATTTCGTAACCTCATACAGACGGGAACCATAACTCGCGGGATGCTGCGCTTCGACCGCGTCGATGACCTGCTGTTGCAAGGCCGGGTAGACCTCTCCCCAGCCCATCGGGGTCGGTGTCGCCCCCATGGCGCGGATCGTCTCCATCCAGACCGGTGCGCCGGGAGTCCGCATGCGAATGCCTGCCAGATCCGCCGGAACCTTGATGGGCTTGTTCGTTAGCAGATGCCGCTCGCCCTGCCACCAGTTGAAGGACAGCGCGTAATGACCTGACGCGGCCTTCAGCTTGCTGTTCCATTCCTCGAGCATGGGCGAAGTGACGACCTTCCGGATTCCGTCGAACCCGCTCGCCAGATACGGCGCGCCAAGAATACCGAATTCCTTGACGAAGACGGCCAGCCGCCCGCCATCGACGACAACAGCAACATTCGCCCCGGCACGTGCCTGCTCAAGGACATCCTCATCCTTGCCGAGCTGCGAGCCCGGAAAAATCCGGATCGTCAGCTGTCCCTTCGAGCGTTCCGCCACGCGATCGCGCAGGCGCTCCAATCCCTTGTAGATCGGATCATCACGCGTCAGCGCGGTGTTGATGTTGAGCTGCTGCTGCGCCTGCGCCACGCCGGCGTGGGCTGTCAATGTCAAGCACGCCGCAAGCGCCACCAATCCTCTGCGGGTCATCGGCACCATGAATTCCTCCCTAATATTATTGTGGTGTGTGCTGATGTCGCGTACCATACTAGTATGGTAGTCAACACACAACAAGATCTGAGCGATCTTTCCTCAACCGGCGACGTGTGGACGCTCGATGAGGATCGCCCCGGGACGAAAGCGGAAAAGATCGTTGCCGCATTGCGGCAGGCGATCGTCACGCTGCGCCTGCAATCGGGCATGACGCTCTCGGAACAGGACATCGCGGATAAGTTCAAGGTCAGCCGGCAGCCGGTTCGCGAGGCATTCATCCGCCTGAGCAGTTCGGGCCTCATCATTATCAGGCCGCAGCGCGCAACGTTGATCGCCCACATCTGCCTGCACATGATCGAGGACGCGCATTTCGTGCGGCAGGCCGTCGAACTGGAGATCGTCCGCAGAGCCGCGCGTAACGCGACCGCGCAGGACATTGCCGAGCTCGATCATCAGCTCAAGCTTCAGCGGCAGGCCGGCCGGGAGAAAGATGCAGGCCGGTTCTTCGCACTCGACGAGCAGTTCCATCGCCGCCTTGCCGCGGTCGCCGGCCGCCCCAATGCCTGGCGCGCCGTGGAAGATGCCAAGGCCCAGCTCGATCGCGTTCGTTATCTGACCTTGCTGGAGGAACGCCCGCTCAAGCAGCGGATCGAGCAGCATTCCGATATTATAAAAGCCATCACTGCCCAAAAGCCGGCAGCCGCGGAACGGGCCATGCGGGTTCACCTGTCGGGGATGATGACGGCGCTGCCGAACCTTGCGCGAAAATGGCCGGACTTGTTCGAAGCCGCCCCCTCGAGCACGACACCCCGCTCCAGGGCCCGCGCAGCTTATCGGTTCACAGATCGAAGCAACCCGTGATATTCCGGCTGCTGTTTCGATCCGGCATCAACCCAGGAAAAAGAAAATGCCAATGAATCCCGAGACCCGCAAAAAGCTTGAGACCGTGAGCGTGGCGACCATCTGCACGGCGCTGTTCAAACGCGGCCTGCGCAGTCAGTTCATTCAAAATGTCAGCCCCCTCAACCCGAACGGCAAGCCGATGGTCGGCGAGGCGTTTACGCTGCGCTACATTCCCGCGCGCGAGGACCTCAATCCAATCACTGTTTTCGAAGATCGCGCCCACCCGCAGCGCAAAGCCGTCGAGGACTGTCCGGCAGGATGCGTCATGGTCATCGATAGCCGCAAGGATCCGCGTGCGGCATCGGCGGGCTCTATCCTCGTCACGCGCATGATGCACCGCGGCGTAGCAGGCGTGGTGACGGACGGGGGATTTCGCGACTCGCCTGAAATCGCGCGCTTGGATATTCCAGCCTATCATCAGCGGCCGTCTGCTCCGACGAACCTGACGCTCCATCAGGCGATCGACATCAACGTGCCTATCGGATGCGGCGATGCACCGGTCTTTCCCGGCGACGTGATCGTTGGCGATGGTGAAGGCGTTGTGGTCATCCCAGCGCACATGGCGGACGAGATCGCCACGGAAGCTGTTTCAATGACGGCTTACGAGGATTTCGTAACCCACGAAGTTTCCAATGGCCGGTCGATCCTGGGCCTTTACCCGGCAACCGATCCGAAGGCCAAGGACGATTTCGCCAAATGGCGCGCACAAAACAACCGCTGATCGCCAATCGAACGCGTCACGTCCCGCATCGGCGGGACGTGTGCTTTACAGGAGCTTAGCTCCGGGCGTGAGCGCCAAGCTTGAGAAAGTTCCCGACTGAAAGCTCCGACCACTGTCAAAACAATGTAATGGGCGCGTTCTTTATTTGACCTGTGGGTCCGCGCTTCTTCGCTCCGCCATTTCTTTTTGCTCAACATTTCATAATCAAATATAAAATTCTAATTTCCAAGAATATCTGCAAATAAAACACCTAATTCCCACGAATTGGTTGACGCGATCGGAGTAAGGCGCTATCAAGGCGCACATCAAATATTGAGGGGGTCCAGGAAGGCTTCCAGATCATCTGGCGGCGAATGCGTCGCTTACACCACAGCGGAGGGCTACCGTGCACAATAACGGAGCAGCCACGCGGTCTTGTAAAGACGACGTAGGACCGAGGGCATTCGAAAACATCGCGATTATTGGCGCTGGCGCTTGGGGTACAGCCCTCGCGCTGACGGCACACCGTGCGCGCCGCAACGTCTGTCTCTGGGCGCGCGAGGCGTCCGTCGTCGAAGAGGTCGTGCGGTCGCAGCGCAATCCTTTTCTGCCGACTGTTGAGATACCCCGCGAGATCGATGTCACCACCAACTTGCAGCAGGCCTTGCAGAGTTGCCAGCTCGCGGTGCTCGTGATCCCCTCCCAGCATCTGCGGAGCATCGCGCGACGCGTCGAGACAATGCTTCCCCGCGATATTCCGGTGGTCATCTGCAGCAAGGGCGTCGAAGCCGAGACCGGACTTCTGATGAGCGAGGTCATTACGGCGGAAATGCCGGACCGGCCGCAGGCAATCCTGTCCGGTCCGACCTTCGCGTCGGAAGTCGCTGAGAACCTGCCGACTGCTGTGACGATTGCTGCCCCTCTCGATGGCGACGCGTTTCACACGGAGCATCTGGCCGCGCGTGTCGCGGTGACGTTCGCCACACCGACGTTCCGCCCTTACCTGTCGGACGACGTCATCGGCGTCGAAATCGGCGGCGCTGCCAAGAACGTCCTCGCCATCGCCTGTGGCGTTGCCGCAGGACGCGGCATGGGCGCCAATACACGGGCAGCTATCATCACACGCGGACTTGCCGAGATCATTCGGCTGGGCCGCGCACTGGGCGCCAGTACGGACACGCTTTGCGGACTGGCCGGTGCCGGCGATCTGATGCTGACGTGCTCCAGCGAGAAGTCCCGTAATTTTTCATTCGGCAAAAGCCTTGGTGAAAACCAGCGCCCGGCATTGCGCGAAGATGGCCCCGTCGTGGAAGGCGTCGTGAATGCGCGGTCCGTGGTCCGGCTCGCTGCGAGCGTCGGCATCGCGATGCCGATCTGCTCGGCCGTCGAAGAGATCCTGGGCGGACAGCCGGTCGAACAGGCCATCGGCAAGCTGATGACCGCCGATATTCGGGCGGAAGCGTACCCCTACGAGAACGGCCGACGGATTCCAAATCCAGCTCGCAAGAGAATCAAGGAGGTCATGCCGGCATGACGGCGGCGAATTTAGTGCTCGCCACCGATCTCGACGGTACATTTCTCGGCGGCACGAACGACGATCGCAGCGCGCTTTATTCTCACCTGGACGCGCGTGACGATGTGATCCTGATCTTTGTGACCGGCAGGGATATCGATTTTATCGCTGAGTTGATCGCAACGCCCGGGATGCCGAGGCCGGACTATATTGTCGGTGACGTCGGCACCTCGATTTACGACGGCCAAAACCTGCAGCCGGTCACCGCGCTCGAGGCGCCGATTGCGGCTCTCTGGAACAATGCCAACGCGGGCGTCGCAGCCCTGCTCGACGGCGATCCCGGATTAAAGCTTCAGGACATACCGTTCCGCCATCGCGTCAGCTACGATTACGACCCGGGCGCCCTCTCGCCGCAAAGCGCGGCCAAAGTCGAGGCCGCTGGGTTCGACTGCCTTCTCTCCGCCGACCGGTTCTTCGATGTCCTGCCCAAAGGCATTTCAAAAGGGCCGACACTCGTCAGGCTCGTGGAGGCGCTTGGTTTCGACCCGGACGCCCTTCTGGTCGCAGGCGACACGATGAACGACCTGTCCTTGTTCCAGACGGGGTTCAAGGGTGTCGCGGTCGGCAATTCCGAGGCCCGCCTCGCGGCAGCCGTGCGCGACCTCTCCAACGTCTACTGCAGTTCGCTGCCCGGCGCGGCGGGAATTTCCGACGCGATCCGTCACTTCAGGTTCAAAGGGGGCCGAAGCTTTGAGTAAATCATCACTGGTGATCGTCTATCACCGCCAGCCCAATGACGAAGTGGTTGTCGACGGCCGCATCGTCTATCGGACCCATAAAAGCCCCAACGGAATCGTGCCGACGTTGAAAAGCTTCTTTCACCGGCTGCCGCCCGATGCGGGTGCCTGGGTCGCGTGGAAAATCTATGATCCGGAAAAAGGCGTCGATTTCGAGCGCGTGATCCACGTCGAAGATCCCAACGGCGGCTATTCCGTATCCCGACTGCCTCTGACCGCGGAGCAGGTCGAGAGCTTCTATCACGTGACGTCGAAAGAAGCGTTATGGCCGATCCTGCATTCGTTTCCGAGCCTCTTCCAGTATGAGAATGTCGACTGGCAGACGTTCCGCGAAGTGAACCGCCTGTTCGCCGAAGCAGCCGCCGAACGGGTGGAAGATGACGGGCTCGTCTGGGTCCACGATTACAATCTCTGGCTCGTGCCGGCTTATCTGCGCCGCCTGAAGCCGGATGTCCGCATTGCGTTCTTCCATCATACGCCGTTTCCCGCGGCGGACGTTTTCAATGTGCTGCCCTGGCGGCGCGAGATCATCGACAGCCTGCTCGATTGCGACCTGGTCGGCTTCCACATCCCACGCTACGCGAAAAACTTCGCGGATGTGGCGCGCGCCCTGAACCGCGCCGAGGTCGAGGCTTCGGAACCGGTCGAAGACGGGCTGTCGCCCTCCGGCACCGCGCTGTCCGAGCCGGAAGTGCCGACGAGTCTGCGCATCGGGGACAGGTCGGTACGTCTCAGCGTCAGCCCGGTCGGAACCAATCCCGATCTCGTTGAATCCTACGTCAACGCCGAGGACAACAAGCTGCTGCAGGAGCAGCTTCTCGCGGATCTCGGCGGACGCAGGCTTCTCATGACCGTGGGCCGGACGGATTACACAAAAGGCATGATCGAATGTCTGTTTGCGTTCGAGCGTCTCATGGAACGGCGCCCGGAGCTGATCGGCGAGGTGAAGATGCTCGTCACCTCCGTTCGCGCTGCTGCGACCATGAAGATTTACGAGGAGACCCAGCGCGAGATCGAGGGATTGGTCGGACGCATCAATGGACGGTTTTCCAAGCTCGACTGGACACCCGTCGTGCTGTTCTCGAACGCCATTCCCTTCGAGCGCCTGGTTGCCTACTTCCGCATTGCCGACGTCTGCGTGACGACACCGCTGCGTGACGGCCTGAACCTGGTTGCGAAGGAATTCGTGGCGGCGAAGCAGGGACGTCCCGGCGCGCTGATCCTGTCGGAATTCGCCGGCTGCGCCGTCGAGCTTCCGCAAGCCGTGCTGACCAATCCCTACTCCAACCGCGATATGGATCGTGCGCTGGACCAGGCCATCGACATGCCGGAAGCCGAATCCCGCGAGAGGATGGCGCAGATGGGTCAAGTGGTCCGGCACTACGATCTCGGCCGCTGGGCTGACCAGGTCTCTGAGCAATTCGATGACATCTCCGCTGCATTGCGCCGCCTAAAAGCTCAGGCAGCAGCGTGATGCAGGCGCTGGCCACCAGCGTTCTACTCGCCTTCAGCCTCGTGGTGATGGCTGCACAGCCGTCAACCGCCGCCCCGGTGAAAATTGCCATTGCGTGTGGTGCGCTCGGCATCGAGCTGGAGCTGTGCAAGGACGCGGTTGCCGAATGGGAAGGTCAGACCGGCAATCAGGTGACCATCGTCACGACACCGAACTCCTCCACCGACCGACTTGCGCTCTACCTGCAGATGCTTGCCTCGCGCGCGCGCGACATCGATGTTCTCCAGATCGACGTCGTCTGGGCCGGGATGCTCGCCAGTCACTTGACTGATTTAAAGCCTTACGTTGGAGATACGCCCAAAGCGCATTTCCCCGTCCTGATCGAAAACGACACCATCGACGGACGGCTGGTCGCGATGCCGTGGTGGACGGATGTGGGCGTTCTGTATTTCCGAAAGGATCTACTCGCGCAGCATGGCCTTTCTCCACCCGGCACGTGGCAGGAGATGACGGTTGCCGCAAAGAAAATCATGGACGCGGAACGCGCCGCAGGAAATCCGCGGCTCTGGGGATTCGTGTTCCAGGGCAAAGCCTATGAAGGCCTGACGTGCAATGCCCTGGAATGGATCGACTCCTTCGGCGGCGGCACACTCATCGACGCCAATGGCAACATTACCGTCAACAATCCGCGGGCGATTGCAGCCTTGAGCCTGGCCGGACGCTGGGTCGGCGATATCTCCCCCAGGGGTGTCCTCAACTTCGACGAGGAAGCGGCGCGCGGCGTTTTCCAAACTGGAAACGCGGTATTCATGCGCAACTGGCCTTACGCGTGGATGTTGGCACAAGGCGAGGATAGCCCTGTGCGCGGCAAGGTCGGCGTCATTCCGCTTCCAAAAGGTGACGGACCCGAAGGCAGGATCTCCGGAACCCTCGGCGGCTGGCATCTGGCGGTTTCGCGCTACTCGGCGCATCCGGAAGAATCCGCCGATCTTGTGCGATTTCTGACAAGCGCCGCCCAGCAGAAGAAGCGTGCGGTCAAGGCCTCGTATAATCCGACAATCCCGGCCCTTTACGATGATCCGGAAGTCTTGGCCGCAAACCCCTTTTTCGCAGACCTGCTCGATCCGCTTCGCAACGCGACGGCCCGGCCATCACGTATTGCAGGCCCGCATTACAATCGCCTTTCAAGCGACGTCTGGAGGGCCGCACATGACATTCTCGCCGGGCAGCCCGCCCAGGCGCGTGTCGAACAACTGGCCGAAGAACTCGACAGACTGAAATACAGGGCTGGCTGGTGATGAGGAACGGGGGTAACCTACTTTCCGAGCGGGCGCGGGCGGCCTGGCTGTTTCTCTCGCCGATGCTGCTCATCCTCGCGATTGTCGCGGCGTGGCCGCTGTTGCGGACGTTTTATTTCAGCCTCACGAACGCAACGCTCGTCGATATGAGCCGGTACAGTTTCGTCGGTCTCTCGAACTATCTCGCTTACGATAACGGCCACTGGTATGGCATCCTGGCCGATCCACAATGGCGCATGGCGCTGCGCAACACGCTGATCTTCGCCATCGCGTCGGTGACACTCGAAACGATCCTCGGCGTGGCGATTGCCGTGCTGCTGGCCGCGCAGTTTCCGGGCCGTGGGTTGATGCGGGCTGCTCTGCTGGTTCCATGGGCCATCCCCACCGTGGTCTCGGCGAAGATGTGGGGCTGGATGCTCAACAGCCAGTTCGGCGTGGTCAATGATGCCATGCTGAAGTTTGGACTGATTGCGGAGCCGGTCGCCTGGCTCGCGGATCCGGCCCTGTCGCTGCTCTCGGTCATCATGGTCGATGTCTGGAAGACGACACCGTTCGTCGCGCTGCTGGCGCTCGCCGCTTTGCAAATGGTGCCGAAGGATTGCTACGAAGCCGCCCGCGTCGATGGCATTCATCCGATCCGGGTGTTCTTCCAGATTACGCTGCCGCTCATCGCGCCCGCGCTGGCGATCGCGGTGATTTTCCGCCTGCTCGATGCGATGCGGATGTTCGATCTGGTCTACGTCATGACAGGCACGACCGACGCGACCATGACGTTATCCGTCTTTGCACGCCGCGAACTGGTGGACTTTCAGGACGTCGGCTACGGATCGGCGGCCTCGACCCTGCTGTTCTTCATCATCGCGCTGCTCACGACGATCTATGTCATGGCAATGCGCGTCGACTTCGGGGGCAGGCGGCGATGAAACGTGTGCTCTCCGCGGGTGGCTTGACGATCGCCTGTCTCGTCCTGGCAGTTTTTCTGCTGTTTCCATTTTATTATGCCATCGTCACGTCATTCAAATCCGGCTCCGAGCTGTTCCAGGTCGACTATTGGCCGACGCGATTTGATCTGACGAATTATGTGCGGATCTGGCAGGAACAGCCGTTCGCGCGCAACATCCTGAACTCGATCTTCGTCGCAACTGCCGTCGTTGCCGTGTCGCTGGGGCTAGGCCTCACTGCCGCGTTTGCGCTGAGCAGAGTGGAATTCGCGGGCCGCCGGACGCTGCTTTATACGATCCTGGCCGTCTCCATGTTTCCGCAGGTCGCCGTGCTGTCGGGGCTCTTTGAGGTGATCCGAGTGCTCGGGCTTTACAACAACCTGGGCGGCCTGATCCTGTCGTACATGATTTTTACACTGCCGTTTACCGTCTGGATGCTGACCACATTCATGCGCGATCTGCCGCTCGAAATCGAAGAAGCAGCGATCATGGACGGTCTGAGCCCGTTCGTGATCGTCACGCGGATTTTCCTGCCGCTGATGGGTCCGGCGATTGCTGCGACGGGACTGCTCGCCTTCATCGCGGCGTGGAATGAATTCCTATTCGCATTGACGTTCACTCTCTCTAACGAGCAGCGCACGGTTCCCGTCGCCATCGCCCTCATCACGGGCGCCAGCGAGCACGAGCTGCCATGGGGGAATATCATGGCGGCGTCCGTCATCGTGACGGTGCCGCTGATCTTGCTGGTTCTGGTTTTCCAGCGCCGGCTCGTGGCCGGCCTGACGACCGGCGCAGTCAAAGGTTAGGCGATGGCGGGCGTGCGGCTTGAGACATTGGTCAAGCGCTTCGGCGATGTCGAGGTGATCCGCAATATCAATCTCGATATTGCGGACGGTGAATTCGTTGTTTTCGTAGGTCCGTCAGGCTGCGGAAAGTCGACTCTGCTTCGGCTCATCGCAGGATTGGAAATCGCGACGTCCGGCTCCATCTGGATCGGCGAGAAGGATGTCACGCAACTCCCTCCCGCCAAGCGTGGCGTGTCGATGGTCTTTCAGTCCTACGCGCTTTACCCGCACATGGATGCTTATAAGAACATCGCGTTCGGCCTGCAGATGACGGCCACCGCAAACGAGACGGTCGACGCGCGGGTCCGGCGTGTCGCCGACATGCTGCAAATCAGTGACATCCTGCATCGTCGGCCGCGAGAGCTATCCGGCGGGCAGCGTCAGCGCGTTGCGATTGCGCGTGCCATCGTCCGTCAACCGCAAGTCTTTCTTTTTGACGAACCACTTTCCAACCTCGACGCTGCTTTGCGTTCCCAAACGCGTCTCGAGATTGCGCGCATGCACGACAATCTCTCCTCCACCATGATCTACGTGACGCACGATCAGCTCGAGGCGATGACGCTTGCCAACCGTATCGTCCTGCTGAACAAGGGACGTATCGAGCAGGTCGGAACGCCGACGGACCTCTATAAGCGCCCGGAAACGCGGTTCGCGGCTCAGTTCATCGGCTCACCGGCGATGAATATCCTGCCCGTGCGGATCGAGGGCGGCACGGCTATCCTGCCTTCGGGCGATCGCCTTCCAGCCGACACGCACTACAGCGGCCCTGCGGATCTCGGCATTCGCTCCGAAAACATAGCGTTGACCACGAGTGGAGAGCAGAACGCGTTGAGCGCGCGGGTTCTCCATATCGAGGAACTTGGCGAGTCGCGCATCATTCACGCCGCTTTGAGCGACGGAAGCACCTTGGCCGTTCGTGATTCAGCGGAAGCCTCGCTGCCGCGTAACGGAGATATGCTCGCACTCCGGCTCGATCCGCAGCGGCTGCATCTGTTCAACCAGGACGACGGCGCGCGGGTCACATGACGCTGGCAAATGCCGGTGCCTATGATTTCGATCTGCCGACGATGCCCGGCATTTCGGCAAGGTCACCGACACACCTGCGTACAGGCAAGCGCTCGCATCCTCAAGGATGCGGCAACACAGCAATCTCTCCAACGACGGCCGTGGGAACCGGAAAAAGAAAGGAGCATTCTAGAAGAGAGCCCGAGTCCGCCCCATCGGTATGAAAAGCATCTCAAGCATGAGGAGCAGGTTATGCGTAATGCCGTTTCTCCCAAAGTCGCTTATGAGCGCGAGCGCCTTCGCACGCCGTCCGGATTCAGCGAAGATGCCGTCCGCGACATCTCGGCCGCTCTCACTGGCGTCCTGGCCGACGTCTTTGCTCTCTATCTCAAGACCAAGAATTTCCATTGGCACATCAGCGGGCCGCACTTTCGCGATTATCACCTGATGCTCGATGAGCAAGGCGATCAGATTTTTGCCATGACCGATCCGATTGCGGAGCGCGCGCGTAAGATCGGAGGGACCACGCTTCGCTCGATCGGTCAGATCTCGCGGCAGCAACGCCTCCTCGACAATGACGCGTCGTATGTCGAAGCCCAGGACATGCTGGCCGAACTCCGCGACGATAACCTTCAGCTCGCTGCGAGCATGCGCCAGACCCACGAGGTCTGCGAGAACTATGGCGACGTGGCCACGACGAGCTTGATCGAAGTCTGGTTGGATGAAACCGAGCGCCGCGCCTGGTTCCTGTTCGAGGCGACACGGACGGATAAATCCAACCGCTGATTTATCCTGAGACGAGATATCACGAGCGTTCCATTTGCATGTGCCGCAGGCCGCCTCGGCCTGCGGCACATCGTTTCGTCAAATATCGAACAGGGCAAGGAGCCCCTGCCGAGGAATGGTGGCCGATACGGATTTACGGTCGCGACTGGACATGCCGCAGAGGACTGTCCTTGCCACCGTATTGACGGCGATGGCAGGGTTCATGGACGCGGTCGGCTTCATCCCGCTCGGTCATCTTTATCTCTCCTTCATGAGCGGAAACAGCACGCATCTGGGCCTGTCGCTTGCGGGCGGCGACCGGGCAACGGCCTTGACGGCTGCCGGAGTTGTTGCGGCATTCGTTGCCGGCGTCTCGGCGGGTACTTTTATTACCGATGCTTTCAAAAGCCTGCGTATCGTACTTGCAGCGGAACTCCTCATCTTTTTGATGGCGATCGCGCTCCTGCATATCGGCCTGCAGAAAACGGCCCTTATTTTGATTGCCTCCGCGATGGGAATGCAGAACACGCTCCATCAGGTTGTCGCAAAAGCCGACATCGGCCGAGGTTTCATTTCAGGCAATCTCTTCAGCCTTGGGCAGGCGCTGGCACGTATATCCTCGGATGCCGCAGAGGCTGGGCGCGCTGCCCTGAACGCCGCATCCTGGCTCACCTTCGTCAGTGGCGTTATTTTGGGCGCCTTGGCATTCGCAGCATTTGGTCTCGCCGCCTGCCTCTGGGCCATCGCAATCGCCATAATCTGCCTGATCTTCGCGACCAGCATGGGATGGCTTTAGAGCTTTGGAGCGCGTGACCAGGGGATCGAAAGGATATGCCGTGAGTCCCTTGCGCTCATACAGTGATCGATCCACTGCCGAAGCCTTGGCACAAGAGCGGCAGCGTTTCGGGCGCATGTTTTTCTATGTCGCGCCGGCAATGTTTCTCGGCGCACTGGATCAGACGATCGTCGCGGCCGCTCTGCCCGCGATTGCAGCCGCGCTTGGCAATTTCATTCATATCACGTGGGTGGTGACTGCCTATCTGCTCGCAGCCACCATTGCTGCACCGGTCTATGGCCGCCTGGGCGACGCCTTCGGCCGTCGGCGGGCGATGATCTGGGCGCTCGGATTCTTCGTGACGGGATCTTTGGCTTGCACACTGGCCTTGAGCTTCGAAATGCTCGTGGCTGCACGGTTCGTCCAGGGCTTGGGCGGCGGCGGCCTGATCACGCTCGCGCAGGCGCTGATCGGCGAAGCCGTGAGCCCGCGCGAGCGTGGCCGCTTCCAAGGCTGGTTCAGTGCCGTATTTGCTCTGGCCAGCACGATCGGACCGTTCGCAGGCGGTGTGCTGTCTGAGACGCTGGGATGGAGGTCCGTGTTCTGGGCCAATATTCCGCTTGGTCTCCTCGCGGCGGTCGTCGTCGTGCGGATCACATCATTGCCCGGCGATCAGCGGTTCCGGTTCGACATTTTCGGCACGTTCCTGGTGATCGCCTCAAGCGTCACTCTTTTGACGACGCTCAGCCTCGGAGTTTCGATCGGATGGGTCAATCCGCTCGTCGCCGGGCTCGCGGGACTGTCCCTTCTCGGTTACGCTTTGCTCATTCCCGTCGAAGCGCGAAGTGACGATCCGTTGCTGCCCGTCGACCTGCTGGCAAAGCCTGTCGTGTGGCGATGCGTGTTTTGCGTGCTGTTGTTTGCTGCCGTCTTGTTTTCACTGATCGTGCAATTGCCGATATTTCTCCAGCTTGTCGTTGGCGTCGGGCCCGCGGTCTCGGGGCTGATGCTGCTGCCCGCCGTTCTGGCGCAAGTCACCGCCGCCATGCTCGCCGGCACGCGTATCTCCCGCACTGGCCAGACCGGACACCTCATGGGGATCGGCTTCGGCACTGCGGCAGTCGGCTTCTTCACCCTGGCGAGCGTGCTGCACCTCGGCTTGTGGGCGATCGCGCTTGCGTTGATCGTGACCGGTCTTGGATTGGGGATGATCGGCCCCCTGTCTCAGACGCTCGTGCAATGGGCCGCCGGGGTGCCGCGCGTCGGGCGCGCAACCGGCCTCATCTCGTTCAGCCGGTCAATCGGTGGCCTTATAGGTGCCGCCCTGGCCTCGATGCTTCTGATCGTTGCCTTCCAATATCTGGCTCCCAACCTCACGCACGAAATCAGCGATGCATTGACATCATCACCGCACATCATGGCATTGCCGACCGCCTCCGTGGATGCCGCGCGGCTTGCCTTCAGATTCGTTTTCGCAATGCTCGGCGTCGTGAGCGGCCTCACCGCGATCCTTGCGGCAACGATCCCGGACGTCGATCTCGGGCGTAAGCCGGAGGCCTGACCGGCGCGTCTCAGGTGACCTTGACGCGCGCCGAACCCGCTTCCGCGCGACCGATGACGGACGCAGCCGGGTAGCCCGCCTCCTGTATGCTCCGCACGATTGCCGGCGCGCTGTCGGCGGCGCAGGCGATCAGCAATCCTCCGGACGTCTGCGGATCAGTCAGAAGATGGCGTCGCCAATCCGGACAGTCGACCGGCAAATCAACGCTCTCACCATAGCTCGCCCAATTGCGGTGCGAGGCGCCCGTGACAAAGCCAGCCTGAGCCAGACGTGTCACGTCGCGCAACACGGGAATCCCTTCGCCGTGAAGAACGATCGTCAGCTCCGACCCTCGCGCCATCTCGATCGCATGCCCGAGCACGCCGAAGCCAGTGACGTCCGTGATCGCGTGAACCGCATCGTTCTGAGCAAGCTCGGCGCCGATCCTGTTCAGCAGCGTCGTCGTGCCGATCATCTCGGCGTAACCATCCGCAGACAGTTCACCCTTCTTGATCGCAGCGGAGTAAATCCCGACGCCGATCGGCTTGGTCAGGATCAGTGCATCACCGGTCTTGGCGCTCGCATTGCGCCTGACATGTTCGGGGCGGCAGACACCGATGACGGCGAGGCCATAGACAGGTTCAGGGCAATCGATGGAGTGACCGCCGGCAACGGGAATGCCCGCCGCGGCGCAGACCGACGAACCACCCTTCAGGATCTCCCGCACCATCTCGGCCGGGATCTTGTCAACGGGCATGCCGAGAATGGCCAACGCCATGATCGGACGGCCACCCATGGCGTAGACATCCGAAATGGCATTGGTCGCGGCTATACGGCCGAAATCATAGGGGTCGTCGACCATGGGCATGAAAAAGTCGGTGGTCGCGATGATGCAGGTGTTTTCGTCGTGCTGCCAGACGGCAGCGTCGTCAGCCGTTTCCGTCCCGACGAGCAGCTGCTTGTATGCAGCCATCGCAGGCTGATCCGCGAGAAGTTGCTGCAGAACCGACGGCGCAAGCTTGCAACCGCAGCCGCCGCCATGTGCGAGGCTGGTCAATCTGAGCTGAGGGACGTTCATGCGTATTCTCCTGACGACGTGCGTCGCAGATGCAGGCGACGCGAACCCGCGCCGCCCCTTGAATTGTAACCGCGGCCGCTCAGGCCGTCAGCTCCCGGGCCGTAATCTTGTAGGTGAACGTATCGGGGTCGAGACAATCCAGGCGCCCTGCCGCCGTCTCCGCCTGGGGATACATCAGAAATTCCAGCGTCGGTCCCTTGGCTCCAGGGAGCGCAAGATCATGCGCCACATTGTAGGCCAGCCAGTTCATTTCCCACGCGCCGAACAAGGCCTTTCTGGCATCCGCGACTTTCGGATCCGCCAGCGGCAGGTTCGCGGGCGGCTCCTCCAGGATCACCTTGCGCACGTCGGCGGGATCGACAGGCACCCAGCCGAATCCGGAAAGCCAGACCTCTGCGCGGCAGTGCTGGGCCTTGGTGATGACCTCCGTGCCGGCGCCGAGGCTCTTGTAACCAAACTGTGATGGTGCAACGCGCGCACCATAAACGTCGCGGGCGGGAAGGCCTGCCGCACGCGCGAGCCCCACGTAAAGCGCATTGAGATCGGCGCACTTGCCCTTCAGATTGCTGCTCTTCAACATCCCCGCGACATCGCCGATGCCGCATCCCCGGGTTTTCGGATCGCGCGCGCTGTTCTCCACCACCCACTCGTAGATGCTGCGCGCTTTGTCGATGTCTGCTGTCGCGCCAGCCGTAATCTTGTCCGACGTTTCCTTCACGATCCCATCGATGGGAATGAGGATCGTGCCTTCGGTGTAAAGTTTCAACTCCGCGTCAGAAAGCGGAGCAACATGGCCCGGCTTCGAGAGATCGACGGATCTGTCGCGCGTAGCAAATTTCCCGGTGATCTCGACGAGGGGCGCCTTTTCATCATCCGCCCAGACGGCGTGCAGGAATTCCGCGCCATATTTGGGATCGCGTTTGATCTCCGCAGATGCCGCGTTGGTCGTCCAAGTATTTCCCTGCGGCCGAAACCACGTTGACTCACTCAGGGTCGGAAGCGGAATCCAAGCCTGAACACGTCCCTCGGGCTTCGAAATCTGCAACCTCGTCACGGTTTCGAATGTGCGCCAACCGCCCGGAGTTGGAGCAAAACGGCCACCCTGTGCGAAAACAGCCCTCGGCAGAGCAAGAGCCGCAGCCATTGCGCCACCAGCCTTGATTGCGTCTCGTCTATTGATCGGCATGTCGTTTCTCTCCCTGTTGGTGGAAGGTGGTCTGACGTGAGATCCGCGCCACTTCTGACAGCATCGCCAGCACATCTAGCCGCAGCCAGTCGATGTCGCGCTCGGCAACGCGATGCACGGCAAGAGCACGATCGAGAATGAAGGTTGTCGGAAGCACGCCGACACCCCAGGCGCGCGTCACGGTTCTGTCTTCATCGAGGAGAACAGGAAACATCACCGGCGTTGTTTCGAGAAAGCGGCGGACGCGGGCAGGCGACTCCGCAACATTGACAGCCAGCACTCTCAGACCGGCTTGATGCTCGGCGAGTTGCGACAAGGATGCGAGCTCAGCGCGGCATGGTTCACACCACGTTGCCCAGAAATGGACGAGAATGACATCGGATGAGACGTCGGCGAGATCGTGTCGAGAGCCCGCGGCATCGACCAATGCAAAGCCAGGCTTCGCAATTTCTGACGGCGGAATGAGATCAGATGCAGTCCCCGCCAATGCCGCAGCAGATAGAAAAGCAGCAACGACCGGCCCGCCCAGCCAAGCAGCCAGCACACCACACGGTCTCGACTCTGAGCCCCGAGCCTCGGGAGCGCACCAGAACTTCATCCAGGATGAAGCCTAAAGAAAATCCCCGAAGGGTCAACTGGCGCGGCAATCACACCTTCGTTGACGCATCCGAGAGTTCAGCAGGGCGTTCGGGTCCCGCTGTCGCGCTGAGTCGTCGGCGCGCTCGGCTTTATAGGGTTGAGCCCCTGAGCCGTAGCCGGATGCTCGGTCTTGGATCCAGGCGTCGGCCCGGCACTGGTCGTATCATTATGCGAGCCGCCCATCCCACCGCCGGACCAGCCGGTGGATCCCATATTTTGCGTGCCTGAATTGGGTCCTTTGGCAGCTTCCGTCGGCGCCGTCGTTGGTGCGGCGGTCTCGCACTCCGTCTTCTGCTGCGAATTTGATTGCGCCGCCAGTGGGGTCCCCCCTGCTCCGACCATGGCACTCATGACCAACGCCAGGCTCGTGCCGATGCATTTCCCAAGACCGTTCATCAATCCCATCCGCGGAGCGCTTGTTTGCAGTTCAAGCAACGCAAGAGTAGCGGACACGGTTCCGAAGGGTGCAATGCGCCCGTCTGTGTTGCGCTGCAAATTGACCGGTCGCTCCAATCGCACTACCGTATCGTTGCGGTCGAACTGTCGATCGCTCCTGAGGAGGATCCACCCATGAACATCGAAGTCTCACGCCGGCAGTTTATGAAGCTGGCTGGGGCTGGTGTCGCAGGGTCGGCCATTGCGGGGTTAGGCTTCGGCGAAGCAGAGGCCATGGTGGCTGCGTACGTCAGGCCGTTCAAACTCGCGAAAGCCACCGAAACGCGGAACACCTGTCCCTACTGCTCGGTCGCATGCGGCGTCATTCTGTACAGCCGCGGCGATGTCAAAAAAGGCGAGAAGGCCGAAATCTTCCACATCGAGGGTGACTCCGATCACCCGGTGAACCGTGGAACGCTGTGCCCGAAAGGCTCGGCGCTGCTCGATTTCGTCAAAGCGCCGACGCGCACGAAGGTTCCACGTGTCCGCGAAGCTGGCTCCAGCCAATGGAAAGAGCTGTCGTGGGACGATGCGCTGAACCGCATCGCTCGCCTCATGAAGGTGGACCGCGACGCGAATTTCGTGGCTCGCAACGCAGACGGCGCGACTGTGAACCGATGGACCACCACCGGCTTCCTGGCCGCCTCGGCGACGACCAATGAAACAGCGTATGCGACCTATAAGGTTGTCCGCAGCACCGGAATTCTGATCTTCGATAACCAGGCGCGTGTCTGACACGGCCCGACGGTGTCCAGTTTGGGCCCGACGTTTGGCCGTGGAGCGATGACGAACTCCTGGACCGATATCAAGAATACCGATCTCGTCATTATCATGGGCGGCAATGCTGCCGAGGCACATCCTTGCGGTTTCAAGGGCGTGACTCAGGCCAAGGCAGACCGCGGTGCGAAGCTGATCGTCGTCGACCCGCGCTTTACGCGTTCGGCGTCGGTGGCGGACTATTACGCGCCGATCCGCCAGGGATCGGACATTGCGTTCCTGCTCGGACTGATCAACTACTGCATTCAGAACGACAAGGTGCAGTGGGAGTACGCCAAGGCCTTCACCAACGCCACCTATGTCGTCAGGGGTGACTACGGCTATCAGGACGGACTGTTCACCGGCTATGACGAGGCCAAGCGGGATTATGACCGCGCAACCTGGGAATATGAAATCGGACCGGATGGCTTCGTGGTTGCAGACGACACACTGCAGAACCCGCGGTGCGTCTGGAATCTCCTGAAAGAACACGTCAAAATCTACACGCCGGAGATGGTCGAACGCATCTGCGGGACACCGAAGGACAAGTTCCTGAAAGTGGCCGAGATGGTCTCGGAAACATCCGCGCGCGACAAGACGATGACGTCGATGTACGCGCTCGGCTGGACCCAGCACTCGAAGGGCTCGCAGAACATCCGCGGTATGGCGATGCTGCAGCTGATCCTGGGCAACATCGGCGTGCGTGGCGGCGGCATGAACGCGCTACGCGGTCACTCCAACATTCAGGGGCTGACCGATATCGGGCTCATGTCGAACCTGATCCCGGGCTATCTCACGATCCCGACGGAGCGTGAGGCCGACCTGACGACTTATATGTCAACGCGCGGCTTCAAGCCGATGCGGCCGGGTCAGATGAGCTACTGGCAGAACTACAAGAAGTTCTTCGTGAGCTTCCAGAAGGCGATGTGGGGCGACGCTGCAACGCCTGAAAACGAGTTCGCGTATAACTACCTGCCCAAGCTCGACGTGCCAGCCTATGACGTCCTGCGTGCATTCGAGCTGATGCACCAGGGTAAGATGAACGGCTACTTCTGCCAGGGCTTCAATCCGCTGATGTCCTTCCCCAATAAGGGCAAGCTGAAAGAAGCGTTGGCGAAGCTGAAGTTCCTCGTGGTCCTGGACCCGCTGGAAACGGAAACGGCCCGCTTCTGGGAGGACCATGGCGAGTTCAATCCGGCTACGCCTGCGGATATCAAGACGGAAGTCTTCGAGCTCCCCAGCACGTGCTTTGCCGAGGATGAAGGCTCGCTCGTCAACTCGTCACGGTGGCTGCAATGGCACTGGCCCGGCGGCACGCCGCCTGCTGAAGCCCGAACCGACATCTGGATCATGGCGCAGCTCCATCTGCGGCTGAAAGAGATGTACCGGAAGGAAGGCGGGGCGTTCGCCGATCCAATCGTCAACCTGAACTGGCCGTATCAGGATCCGGGCGACCCGCACCCCGCGGAACTCGCCAAGGAACTCAACGGCTACGTGGTGGCGGATGTTGCCGACCCGGCTGACCCGACCAAGCTTGTACTGCAAAAGGGCAAGCAGGTGGCTGGGTTCGGCGTGTTGCGCGATGACGGCACGACCGCGTGCGGCTGCTGGATCTACTCCGGTTGCTTCACCGAGACCGGCAACAACATGGCGCGGCGCGACAACAACGATCCGGGCAACTCGGGCGCCTACGCGAACTGGGCGTTCTCCTGGCCGGCCAACCGCCGCATTCTGTACAATCGCGCTTCTGCCGATCTCGAGGGTAAAGCCTGGGATCCGACACGGAAGCTGATTGAATGGAACGGCGAACGGTGGGCAGGCTTCGACGTGCCCGACATTGCGCCGACGGCCAAGCCGGGCGATGTCCAACCCTTCATCATGAACCCGGAAGGGACGGCGCGCCTTTGGGTCCGCCGGATGATGAAGGACGGGCCGTTCCCGGTCCACTACGAGCCGTTCGAAAGTCCGATCCAGAACCCGATCGCCGCGAATATCCGGGGCAACCCGGCGGCGCGCGTGTTCAAGGGCGACATGGAAGACTTCGGGACTTCGAAAGAATTCCCGTACGCCGCGGTCACCTACCGGCTGACCGAGCACTTCCACTTCTGGACGAAACACGTTTGGGTCAATGCCGTGCTGCAGCCCGAGCAGTTCGTCGAAATCTCGGAAGAACTCGCCAAGGAGAAGGGCATCGAAAAAGGCGGTTGGGTGCGTGTGTGGTCGAAGCGCGGGTCGATCAAGGCCAAGGCGGTCGTCACCAAGCGCATCAAACCGATGGTTTGCGATGGCAAGACGGTTCACATCGTCGGTGTTCCCCTGCATTGGGGCTTTACCGGCGTCACCCGGAAAGGCTTCGCAACCAATACGCTGACACCATACGTGGGCGACGCGAACATCGAGACGCCGGAATACAAGGCGTTCCTGGTGAATATCGAGCCGCTCACAACCGGCCCAGTGGCATAGGGAGGACGAAGCCATGGCAACGTTTCAGCCATTCGACGTCATCCGCCGCTCGGCCTCGATGACGGGCACGCCGCAGCCGAATCGCGGCTTGGAAGTGGTGAAGCTGATCGACACGTCGAAGTGCATCGGCTGCAAGGCCTGCCAGTCGGCGTGTCTCGAGTGGAACGACATGCGGGAACCGGTCGGGATCAACGTGGGGGTTTACGACAACCCTCACGACCTGACTCCCAACATGTTCACGCTGATGCGCTACACCGAGTACGAGAACCCGAAATCGGGGAATCTCGAATGGCTCATCCGTAAGGATGGCTGCATGCACTGCGAGGATCCGGGCTGCCTCAAGGCCTGCCCGGCGCCCGGAGCCATCGTGCAGTATGCCAACGGGATCGTCGATTTCATCAAGGACAACTGCATCGGCTGCGGCTACTGCGTGAAGGGATGCCCCTTCAACATCCCGCGCATCTCCCAGGTCGATCACAAGGCCTACAAGTGCACGCTGTGTTCGGATCGTGTGGCCGTAGGGCAGGAACCTGCCTGCGCCAAGGCCTGCCCGACCCACTGCATCACCTTCGGCACCAAGCAGGAGATGGTCGATCTGGCCAATACCCGGATCACCGATCTGAAGTCGCGCGGGTTCGACCAGGCCGGGCTCTATAATCCACCCGGCGTGAGCGGAACGCACGTGATGTACGTCCTGCATCACAACGACAAGCCGCAGATCTACGCCGGTCTTCCTGCCAATCCGAGGATCAGCCCGATCGTCGAGGCATGGAAGGGCGTCAGCAAATACGCTGGTATGGCTGTTATCGGCCTGACGGCGGCTGCGGGTCTGATCCACCACATTCTGCAAGGACCAAACCGCGTTTCCGAGGAAGACGAGGAGAGCGCGGAGAAGCTCGCGGAGGCACGTCGTGAGCACACATGACAAAGAAGGCGCACACATCCGTGTGCGCCGCTACTCCGGGTTGGCTCGCATCAACCACTGGATCGTGGCGATCTGCTTCGTCCTGCTGCTGTTGAGCGGGCTGTCCCTGTTCCACCCCAGCCTGTTCTGGCTGAGTGGATTGTTCGGTGGTGGCGCCGTCGTTCGCTGGCTCCACCCGTGGATCGGCGTGGTTCTGGTGGCCAGTTTCCTCGGCCTGTTTTTCCGCTTTTTCTGGCAGAACTTGCCCGAGACGACCGACTTCGTCTGGCTGGCACGCATCCGCGCGGTGCTGACCGCAAAGGACGAATACCTGCCTGAAATCGGCAAGTACAACGCCGGCCAGAAGTTCGTGTTCTGGTCGCAATCGGTCCTGGTGGCGGTGCTTTTCATCACCGGCATAGGCCTGTGGGAGCCGGGACTGGCTTACTTCGAGGGCTTGTTCGGCTTCAAGGCGACCATCGATCAGCTTCGGATGGCGGCCCTGCTGCATGCTGGCGCGGCCGTCCTTGCGATTACGATCTGGATTATCCACGTCTATGCGGCGATCTGGGTGCGTGGCACCATCAGCGCCATGACGCGCGGTTTCGTGACCGGCGGCTGGGGCTGGCGACACCATCGCAAGTGGCTGCGCAAGGAAGTTGACAAAGGTGATATCGAACGGCCTAAGGTGACCCCTGCAGAATAGGCCGAAACGGTATCGAGTTTTATCCTCGGTTCGAGGTGCTCATGTCTGAGTCTGGCGGCCCTAAAACGGGTCTGATGGATATCGGGAAGGAAGCCAAGCCGCCATTCGCGGCCCTTCCCGATCCTCCTGTCGTCTTTCTCAATCGCGCAAAACGCTTGGAGGACTTGGCTCCAGGACATCCCCTGGAAGCTTATCTTCAATTTCTCGCTACCGTGACGCGCACGCAGCACGAAATCCTCCCCGAGCTGCCGATTGCCGCGCTTCCGCCTCCGGATCGGATCGCACAGGCTCTCGAGCACGGAATGCCGCCAATCGCGCGCACGTCTTTCGAAATCGATGACACGGCAATGGCAACCGTTGAGCGGCTGATCGACCGGCTTGCCGCTGCCGACTTGCCGCCCGCCACGGCATCCATCGTTCAGTCCCTGCTGCAAATCACGGCAGCCGAGCGGCGCGTTCTGGCATCTGCCATCCTCAGCGATGCAAAGGCGGCCGATGACGTCGCCCAGCGCGCGTTGATTGCCGCCGGCCTGCAAGTGCATTTCACACGGCTCGCCGCACTCCTCGATGCGGATGATCTGAAACCCATTACGGACGGCGTCTGCCCGACGTGCGGCAGCGGTCCGATGACGAGTTCGGTTGTCGGCTGGCCCAATGCCCACAACTCACGATTTTGCGCATGCCCGCTCTGTTCGACCATGTGGAATGTCGTGCGTGTGAAATGCGTTCTGTGCAGCACGACGGAAGGCATCTCCTATCACACTATCGAAGGTCAGCCGGAAACCGTCAAAGCCGAAACCTGCGAGAAATGTCACGCCTACGTGAAAATCCTCTATCAGGTGAATGACGCGCCGCTTGAGCCGATGGCCGATGACGTTGCAACGCTCGGCCTCGACATGCTGATGACCCAGGAGGGTTGGAAGCGCGGCGGGCACAATCCCTTCCTGATGGGCTATTGAACAGCGAGTCCCGTGCCGATGAACGACTCGCGCCCATCTCGTCAATTCAGGCTTCCCTCCGTCGATCAGGTTCTGCGGAGCGCCACCGGAACCGTCGCGGCCGAACGTTTTGGCCACGACGCCACCGTCGCAGCAATCCGACGGACCAGCGATACCGCACGCGCCGTTTTGAAAGACGGCCCACCGGCGCCGCCCGATGCTGATACGCTAGCCGCTGAAGCCCTGCGTCTTCTTGAACGCGAAGACGCCCCCAGTTTGCGCCGCGTTTTCAATCTCACGGGAACGGTATTGCACACCAATCTCGGCCGTGCCGTTCTGCCGGACAGCGCCATCGCAGCAGCCGTCGATGCCATGCGGTCGGCCGTGGCGCTGGAATTCGATATCGGCGGCGCTGCGCGAGGTGAACGCGATGATCATGTGCGCGGGCTAATCCGTGAACTGACCGGCGCGGAAGATGCAATCGCCGTCAACAACAATGCCGGTGCGGTTCTGCTCGCGCTGAATACGTTTGGCTCGGGAAAAGACGCCATCGTCTCGCGCGGCGAATTGATCGAAATCGGCGGATCGTTTCGTTTGCCCGACATCATGGCGCGTGCAGGAGCGCGCCTCGTTGAAGTCGGCACGACCAATCGCACGCACCTGAAGGATTACGAGCAAGCTATCGGCGAGAATACCGGCCTCGTGCTCAAAGCGCACACGTCGAACTATCTGATCCAAGGCTTCACGAAATCTGTATCTGCTCCGGAACTGAGCACACTTGCTCGCGCGCACGGCGTGCCGGTCATTCACGATCTTGGATCGGGCGCGCTGGTTGATCTCGGCCGCTACGGCTTGCATCCCGAGCCGACGGTGAAAGCGTCGATTGCGGAAGGCGCGGATCTGGTCACGTTTTCCGGCGATAAACTGCTCGGTGGACCGCAGGCCGGCATCATCGCCGGCCGGAAGGATCTCGTCGCGCGGGTCGCGAAAAATCCGATGAAGCGCGCGCTGCGGATCGACAAAATCCGGCTGGCGGCGCTGGAAGCTGTCCTGAAGTTGTATCGCGATCCGGAGCGGTTATCAGAGGTGCTGCCGACTCTGCGCTATTTCACTCGTTCCAAGACAGACATCGCCGCCATCGCGGAGCGTTTGCGGATGTCGGTCACTGCAGCCGTTGGCGATGAGTACAACGTCGGGATGACTGATTGCGCGAGCCAGATCGGCTCCGGATCACTTCCGTTAGAGACGCTCGCCAGCGCCGGGCTTGCAATTCGCCCACGCGCACGCAAGGGCGCGGGCACACGCCTCGAAGCAATTGCCGTCGCATTTCGCAAGCTGCCGATCCCGGTCATCGGGCATATCAAGGATGGCGCGCTGATTTTCGATTTCCGTTGCCTCGAAGATGAGACCGGTTTTCGGGATCAGCTCAAGCATCTGAACATCGCAGGAGGCGCGGAATGATCTGGCGCGCCTTTTCAGCGCTGAGATCCAAGCCGCAGGCGGCGGCACCAGCCGATCCGATAGCGGAAGCCGCTGCCGCGGCCGCGCGCGAAGACTATCCCGCAGCTCTGGCCATCTGGAACACGCAAGCTCACGCCGGAAACGCGCGCGCTAAAGCCGAAATCGGCCGCTGCTTCGTCAACGCGCATGGCGTCGAGCGAAACGTTGGCTTGGCGCAAGAATGGCTGACACAGTCGGCAAAAGCTGGCGACCCGCTCGGCCAGAGGCTCCTGGCGGACTTCTATTTCAACGGGGAAGACGGCGCGCCGGATCGCGCCATCGCCGAGGAATGGTATGCGCGCGCTGCCAGGCAAGGTGAGCCATTCGCGCAGGATATGCTGTCGTGGATTCTGACCGAAGGCGAGCACCGCGCGCCGGACTACGACGAGGCAATGCGATGGGCGCGTAAAGCAGCCGATCAGGGCGTCGCCGCATCCATGACGCGCATCGGCCTGCTTTACAACAACGCACTCGGCGTCGAGCGCGATGTCGAAGCCGCCGCCAGATGGTGGCGGATGGCGGCCATGCTGGATGACCCGGATGGGCAGGCGATGCTCGGCGCTGCGTATCATATCGGCGCGGGCGTCGAGCGTGATCCCGTCGCGGCGTTAGCGTGGCTGATCCGCGCTCGTGTCGGCCGCAGCTCTTTCGCCGACCGGTTTTATATCGGCGTTCGCGAAACCTGTACGCCGGAACAGCGCCGCGAAGCCGAGAAACGCGCCACGCTTCCTTTGGCGTTCGAGGAGGTGGTGCGATGATCGTCGGTACCGCCGGTCATATCGATCACGGCAAGACGGCGTTGATCGGCAGACTGACCGGCGTCGACACCGACCGGCTGAAGGAGGAAAAGAAGCGCGGTATCTCCATCGACCTCGGTTTCGCGCACTGGACCCGCCCCGATGGACGGACGATCAGCTTCATCGACGTTCCCGGCCACGAGGGCCTCGTGCACAACATGCTGGCGGGCGCGACGGGCATCGATTTCGTCATTCTGGTGATCGCCGCCGACGACGGTGTCATGCCGCAAACGCGCGAGCATCTGGCGATCATGGATCTGCTAGGTCTCAAGCATGGCGTCATCGCGCTGAGCAAATGCGATCTCGTCGATACTGACCGGCTCGCAGCCGTGATCAACGAGATCCGCGCGACCATCGCGGGCACAAGCCTCGAGGGCGCGGAAATCATCCCGGTTTCAGCGATCACCGGAGCCGGCGTCACCACGCTGGCCGATCATCTCGACGCCGCACTCAGTGAAGCCGCGGAGCGCTCGAAAACCGGATTATTCCGTCTTGCCGTCGATCGTTCGTTCACGCGGCAAGGCCTCGGCACCACGATTACCGGCACTGTGCTGTCCGGAACGGTGCACGTCGATGACCGCATCCTGATCAGCCCGTCCGGCCTTGAGG
>JAFAFW010000079.1 GCA_023423275.1 Pseudomonadota bacterium | reverse complement strand
GCGACGCGACTGGCCACCCGCTACCCGTGCCAGCAGCCGCTCGCGCAAATCCAATGAATAGCTGCGTCCCATGATCCACCTCCACCGACGGTGAATCACAGTTCGACGATCAAGGGAATCCCCGATTCCCACTTAACGCATGACGCTCTAGCGTGATGGGAGCGGCAAGCTTAGCTGCCGCACGGCCGGTAAGTTGATAAACCGCCGATTATCGTATTATCCTCGCGCTGATCATGCTGCGGGCTCGAACAAGACCTTTAGGCCTTCTTGATAAGCTCGCCCTGCCAGACACCCTCCTTGACAAGACATCTGGCCACCGACGCGATGGTGGCGGCAGCAAAAGAGGTGACACGGGAGATTGGCCGGTCCGCGGGGAGCGCAATGACATTCCGCCGGATCGGCGATGGCTTGATCAGCGGGGCCGCACTAAGCTTGCCAGCTATAATGTCGGCATGGACGGATGGAAGTGGCAGGACAGTCATGCCGAAGCCCGCCGCGGCTAAATCCTTCAGCGTCAGCATGGAATCCGCCTCCAAGCCGACGTTGAGGGGTATTCCCGCTCCGGCGGCACAGCGCTCAACAATCATCCGAATGCCATGTCGCTCGCTGGGCAGCAGCAAGGTTTCTTCTTTGAGCCGGGAAAAAAGCCAGGGCTTTTGTGGCGATAGCCTGGCATCGGCAGGACCGACCAAGTACAGGCTTTCGACCAGCAGCGGAGTCACCCGGAGTGACCGGGTGGGCTGGGGATCGTAAAGCAAGGCGATATCCAGGTCGCCTTTGTGAAGGCCGTCGATAAGGTCACCATTCAGCGCGCTCACCAGTCGGAGTTGAACCCTTGGATGGCTGGCACGGAAGGCCGCGACCAAAGGAACCGAAATTATGGTGGCGACCGAGGCAGCCGTGCCAATGCTTACGCGCCCCATCAGCGTCTCGCCCAGTTCACGGACATGGGTCTGAATGCCATCAAGCTCGGCGACGACACGGGCGGCCCGTGCCGCAACTTCCCGTCCAACGTCGGTGATGATCATGCCACGACCGTGGCGTTCAAAAAGACGGGTACCGAGTTCTTCCTCAAGCAGGCGAATTTGACGGCTCAGAGCAGGCTGGGCGACGTTTAACCGGTCGGCCGCCTTGGACAAGCTTCCCAGCTCGGCCACATGCAACAGGGTCCTCAGTTGGGATATTTCCATGGAAACCATACAATTTAGTTATAACTGAACACAATAAGTTCGATTTTTATTATGGCTGTCAACTCCCTAGGTTGTCGTCACCGCCTGAAATTCGGCCCCGCGGGCGGCCCAACAGGTCCCGCCAGGGAAACGGGAATTTCAAAAGGGAGATAGCCAGAAATGCCAATAAAGACCTTGCTTGCCGCGACCACTGCCCTCCTGATCGGCGCAATCGCACCCGCCCATGCCCAATCCGGCACCCTTCAGAAAATCAAGGATAGCGGAGTTATCGCCGTCGGCCATCGCGAAACTCTGACGCCATTTTCCTACTATGCGGAGGGCCAGAATGTCGTCGGCTATTCAGCGGATTTGTGCACGGCGGTGATCGATGCAGTCAAGGCGAACACCAAGTTGGCAAATCTTGAGGTCAAGCTCGTCCCGGTGACATCAGCCACCCGCATCCCACTCCTCGCCAATGGCTCCATCGACCTGGAATGCGGCGCCACCACAAACAATATGGACCGCCAGAAGCAGGTGGCGTTTTCGGTAACCCATTTCATCACCTCGAACCGCTTCGCCTCCAAGACAGTCAGCAACGTGAAGGTTCTGGATGATCTCAAGGATAAAACCGTGGTGTCTGTCTCCGGCACGACCAATATCAAGCAGATCACGGATCTGAACCGCCAGAAAAACCTGGGCATCAACATCATCGCGGTGAAAGACCATGCAGAAGCTTTTCTGATGGTCGAAACGGACCGCGCGGTGGCATTTGTCATGGATGACGTCATTCTCGCCAGTCTGATTGCATCGTCCCGGACGCCCACGGCCTTTGCAATTTCGGACGAAGCTTTGTCGGTCGAGCCCTACGCCTTCATGATGCGGAAGGACGATGCGCCGTTCAAAGCGCTCGTGGATGATGCCCTGTCGAAGTATTTCGTCAGCCCCGAATACCAGACGACATACGAAAAGTGGTTCATGAAACCGATCCCACCGCGCGGCAACGCTCTCAATATGCCAATCAGCGCTGCGCTGAAGAAGGTTCTCAGCGCACCGACGGACAGTGCCGATCCTGCGTCCTATTGACTCTCGAGCTGTCTCGTACGCCAGGCCAGGGGAGGCGCTCCAGCCCCTGGTCATGATTGAACATGGCCAGGTAGGCAATGAGCTATAACTGGAACTGGTCCGTTTTCCTGAATGAATCGCCCGCTGTCGGCTTGAACTATGCCCAGTATCTCCTACAGGGCGCGGCCTGGACACTGGCGGTCGCGATCCTCGCGCTGATCATCTCACTGGCCGCTGGCTGCGTAGTTGGCGTCTTGCGAACCACCGACAATGCTTACCTTGCCGGTTGTGCTCGCGCGTACGTCGAAATATTCCGCAACGTGCCGCTTCTGGTCCAGCTTTTCGTCTGGTACTTCGTATTTCCAGAGCTTTTGCCCACATCAGTTGGAAGCGCCATCAAACAGTCGCCAAATGCCGCTTTCTACACTGCTGTCATCTGTCTCGGCCTATATACTTCGCCCCGCATTGCCGAGCAGCTGAAGTCCGGCATCCAGAGCCTGGGACGAGGTCAGAGAATGGCGGGTCTCGCGCTCGGCTTTTCATCATGGCAGACGTACCGCTATGTCATTCTGCCGATGGCGTTCCGTATCGTCGTGCCGCCACTCACATCCGAATTCCTCGGCATCATCAAAAACAGCGCCGTAGCGATGACCATTGGCTTACTCGAACTCACTGGCGCCGCCCGGTCTATGCAGGAATTCACGTTCCAGACTTTTGAGGCCTTCGCCGCCGCTACAGTTCTATACCTCATTATCAATATTGTGGTCGTCGGCCTGATGCATGTGGTTGAAAAACACTCGTCCATTCCCGGTTACACCGCGCTTCGACCCACCGCGCAGGCGACCTGAGGTTCAGCCGTGTTTCATGAAATCGACTGGAACGTCATTATCTCTTCGCTGCCATTTCTGTTTCTCGATGGTTTGCGATTCACCTTGACCTTGATGATTACAGCAGCCGCGGTAGGAATATTGCTCGGCACAGGCCTCGCCTTGATGCGGCTGTCCTCAATTCGATGGCTGTCGATAATTGCGGGCGCTTATGTGAATCTCATACGGTCTATTCCGCTGCTCCTCGTTATCTTCTGGTTCTTCTTTTTAGCGCCGCATGTGATCCAATGGATTACTGGTTCGCCGCGGCCCGTCCAGATCAGTGCCTTTTGGCTTGCCGTGATGACATTCAGTTTGTTTGAGGCTGCCTATTTCTGCGAAATCGTTCGCGCCGGTATCGGCTCAGTACACACCGGGCAGAGCAATGCTGCGATGGCCCTCGGCATGACGTACTGGCAGCGAATGCGCTTCATCATCCTGCCTCAAGCCTTCCGGACGATGGTTCCACTTCTGCTGACCCAGACCATTGTGCTCTTCCAGGACACGTCCCTGGTCTACGTCGTCTCTATCGTGGACTTTCTCGGCGCCGCTTCCATCGTGGCACAGCGAGACGGGCGTCTGGTGGAAATGTATCTCTTCGCCGCCGTCGTCTACTTCTGTATTTCCTTCGCTGCATCCCAAGCCGTACGGCAGCTGGAGTCCCGTCTGGCCATCGTTCGCTGAGGTGTGCCTGTCCCATGATCGAAATTAAAGGCGTCTCCAAATGGTATGGCAGCCTGCAGGTTTTGAAAGACTGCACAACGCGCGTCAGTAAGGGTGAGGTGGTCATTGTTTGCGGCCCGTCCGGCTCCGGAAAATCGACCCTTCTCAAATGCGTCAACGGTTTGGAACCCTTTAAGTCCGGCTTCATAGAAGTTGACGGTGTCTCGGTTGGCGACAGGTCAACAGACTTGCCCAGGCTCCGCTCTCGCATTGGCATGGTGTTCCAGAGCTTCGAGCTGTTTCCGCATCTGTCGGTGATGCAGAACCTCGTGATCGCGCAAACCAAAGTCCTTAAACGGGACAAGATCGAGAGCGAAGGCAAGGCGGTTCACCTCCTCGATCGGGTAGGCCTCAAAGGGCATATGACGAAGTTTCCCGGCCAGCTTTCGGGTGGCCAACAGCAGCGTGTCGCGATTGCCCGTGCGCTCACCATGGACCCGATCGCCATGCTGTTCGACGAGCCGACGTCCGCCCTGGATCCGGAGATGATCAAGGAAGTTCTGGACGTCATGGTCGATCTGGCGAGCGACGGAATGACCATGATGGTCGTAACCCATGAAATGGGCTTTGCCCGTAGCGTTGCAGATCGGGTCGTCTTTATGGATCACGGCGAAATCGTCGAGGACACCAGCAAATCCGATTTCTTCACTCAACCCAAGAGCCCAAGGGCTCAACGGTTTCTTTCCAAAATCCTCAGTCACTGAGCAACCTAGGAAGTCCCATGAAAACACTTTCCGGCATCTCCGAAGAGTCGATGGCTGTCCAGGCTGGACATTTTATTGACCCTCTGGCCGGTGGAGTGGTGCCGACCATTCAGCCCGCCACAACCTTTGCCCGGGATGACGCCTATGAGTTGATTGGCGGCCTGCGCTACAGCCGTTACGGCAATCCGACTTGCATTCAGGTCGAGAAAATCCTGGCAAAGCTGGAACGCGGCGCCGAGGCGCGGGTTTTTGCTTCCGGCTTGGCCGCCTGCAGCGCCGTTCTGGAAACGGTCAAAACCGGGCAACATATTCTGGCTCCGCAAATCATGTATCATGGCCTTCAGGACTGGATGCGCCGGTTGTCGAGCGAGCGCGGCATCGGAGTGACTTTCTTCGACCAGAGCGATCCGGCAGCACTGGCCCAGTCTATACGGCCGGAAACTGCCGTTGTTTGGATTGAGTCACCGGTGAATCCGACCTGGGACGTCATCGATATCCAGGAAGCCGCCAAGACTGCTCACAGTGTTGGTGCCATCCTCTGTGTGGACAGTACTGTCGCGCCACCGGTAACGACCCGACCGTTGGAACTGGACGCCGACATCGTCTTCCACTCCGCGTCCAAGTATCTGAATGGCCATAGCGATATTTTAGCTGGCGTCCTGATCACACGGGGGACTGATGATCGCTGGAAAGAGATCATCAAAGTGCGGGACTTGGCCGGTGGTATCTTGGGTGCGTTTGAAGCCTGGCTCCTGATGCGTGGCCTTCGCACCCTCTACCTGCGCTTCCAGCGCGCATCCGAGAATGCACAGCGGATTGCCGAGCATTTTGAGAACCACATCTGCGTCGAGAGTGTCCTCTATCCCGGCCTGAAGACTCACCCAGGCCATGACATCGCCAAACGTCAGATGCGCAACGGGTTTGGCGGCATGATGTCCATCTGCGTCAAGGGTGGCGAGCACGACGCTCAGAAGGTGGCAGCGCGCCTGAAGCTGTTCGTGTCAGCGGCATCACTAGGCGGCGTGGAAAGCCTTGTCGAGCATCGCGCCTCTGTAGAGGGGCCGCATAGCGTGGTTCCGAAGAACCTGCTTCGGTTCTCTATTGGAATTGAGAACGTGGACGACTTGATCAGTGATCTCGAACAGGCCCTCGGCATCCTGCGGTAGACGAATGCGACTGCCGAGACATCCGGAGGTACAGCGAATGGGAACAGCGGTTTGAGAAGTTCCGCTCGCCGTCGAGCCGGCTTCCCTATCTGCCAGCCTCGATCGCCCTAGAAGCCTCGGCTTTCTGCGGTTCCCGGAACATCCGTTGCCCGGCTGACACCCAGCAGGTTTGCTATCTCCTGCGCGTTCAGCGCTCCAGCAGCTTGCGGACACGCGCCGAGATCGGCGCGGCATCAAGGGCCGTTCGAAGGCGGCAACGGATGCCATAATGTTGGGCGCGAAATTGCCGGTCGATTCCTGGGTGCTGAGACCGCCATCGGTGGTGATGAAGTGGACGCCACGCCGTTCCAGATCCTCCAAGAGGTCACGAGGTGCGGCGGCGAGGGGGCCGCAGCCATCGCGCCAGACAGGCTTTCTGCGTTTCGGACGACTGGCTCGGGTCCTCGAAGCATTGCTTCATTGGCAAATCTTGACTGCATAGACAAAGCGATACTAGGATCGACCTTGTTAAAGTTCGGTATGAAAATGCCGTACATTCGGCCTCTTCATTCCGGAGCGCTTTCAAAGTCTGTCCGAACTACAGCGAATAACATCGGCGGGGGTGTTGAGCTCCGAAACCGAAAGCAGAGGAGGAAGGCAATGCGACTAGGCCTGAAATACCTCGTTGCGGCTTTGGCCCTTTTCAGCGCCAGCGTCGTGGCGCAGACCAGCGCCCAAGCCGATAAACTCGCAGATATCCTTGCGAAAGGTGTCGTGCGTATCGGCGTACCGCTCGATGCGCCGCCGTTCGGCTCGCAAGATGCCAACCGCAACCCGATCGGGTTCGATATCGAGATGGCGGAAATGGTGGCCAAGGCGCTAGGCGTCAAACTGGAAATGCAACAGATAACGGGCGCCAATCGCATCCCCTTCCTGCTGACAGACAAGGTGGACATCGTCATCTCGGTGATGGGATTGACGCCTGAGCGAGCCAAGCAGATCATGTTCACGGCGCCGTATGCCAACACCTTCCTGGCCGTCTATGGACCAAAAACATCGGCCGTGACGTCGGCGGATAATATCGGATCGGCACGTGTGGCGGCAGCCCGCGGTACAACACAGGATCTGGCGCTGACGGAGATGAATCCCAAGGCCGTCCTGATGCGTACAGAGGATGATGCGACTGCGGCGGCGGCTTATATCTCGGGGCAGGCCGAGCTATTTGCCACCAACAGCATCGTTGCGCAGGCGCTGGCCAAGCAGAATCCGAACAAGGAATTCGACCGCAAGTTCGTTATCCGCCGCAGCCCCGCGCATATGGGTGTGCGGATGGGTGAGATAAATCTGGCGCGTTGGCTCGATGGTTTCATCTTCTACAACACGATGAACATGGAGCTCGATCGTCTGCACAAAAAGTATCTGGGCATCCCCATGGATCCGCTTCCGACGCTCTGAATGCGATTGCCCGTCGGCGGAAGTTTCTGTCGACCGGCAATCTCCGTCATCCCATAATCGCATTTTCTGCCGGGCATTCCCGACAGCTTACAAACGCGTAACGAGGCACTTCCATGGGACGTCCGGCGGCAATCCGCCCTTCCACCGCCTTCACCACCGTCGATCTTGATAAACCTGGCAAGCAGATCGGCTTTGTCATGATCCCGCACTCGCCGCATGATGACGCTTGGGGAGCGACCCGAATTCCGTTGGCGGTGATTGCCAACGGAAAAGGACCGACTGTGGTCATCGAAGGTGGCAATCACGGCGACGAACATGAAGGCCCGATCACAATCGGTGAGCTGATCCGCGAGCTCGACCCGGGTCAGGTACAGGGACGCCTCATTCTCATGCCGGCCAACAATGCTCCGGCGGTGCAAGCCTCGCAGCGTGTTTCCCCGATCGACGGACTGAATTTCAACCGGACGTTCCCGGGCGATCCGCGTGGGACGATCACGCAGCAGATCTCGGCCTACATGACCGATCACATTCTGCCGATCGGCGACGCCTTCATGGATTTACATTCCGGCGGTTCATCGCTCGATATTCTGCCGAGTGCGATCATCGAGCCGTCCGAGGATGCCGATCTGCGTCGCAGGAATGTGGCTGCCGTGCGCGCCTTCGATGCGCCGCTGACGGTGGTGATTTCCAATCTCGGAGAGCCCCGTACGGCCACAGCTGCTGCGATCCGCGCCGGTCTCGTCACTGTCGGCACGGAAATGGCGGGTGCGGGGCGTGTGTCGCTCGACGCGCTCGCCATCTGCCGCCGCGGCGTGCGCAACGTGCTCGTGCATCTTGGAGTGCTGGAGCCAACCCATGGCTCTCCTCGCAAGCATGACAGCATGGTTTTGGAACTCGATGGGCCAAACGCGTACGTATACGCGACGGCTGATGGCGTGTTCGAGCCATTCCATGAAAACGGACACGAGGTCCATGCCGGCGAGCCGGCCGGTCGCATCCATTTCCCGCTCAATCCATCCAAGGAACCCGAAACCCTGTTTTATCAGGCCGATGGTATTCTCTATGGCCGCCGCCATCCGGGCCGCGTGCGCCCCGGCAACTGTTGCCTTGTCATTGCGTCGCGGTATCGTGGCGACATCACATGATCTAAATCGACGATATCGCGGCCGCGCGGACGCGCATCGCGCCATACGTGCGCCATACCCCGACCCTGGATGTTTCCGGCGTCAAGACGGTTTTGCCGGGAACAGCTCGCGTCACCCTGAAACTGGAATGTCTGCAGGTGACGGGCTCGTTCAAGGCGCGCGGTGCCATGAACCGCCTGCTCGGCGCAGGAGATCTGGATGTCAGCAAGGGCATCGTAACGGCGTCCGGCGGCAATCACGGTCTGGCCGTCGCGCGTACGGCGTTCGCGGCCGGGACGACGGCTTCGATCTATCTGCCATCCAATGTATCTCCCGCCAAACTGACCAAGCTGAAGGCATGGGGGGCGCGTACGGAAATTGTCGGCGACGTTTGGGATGATGCCAATGCGGCGGCGCTCGACTACGCCAAGCGGACCGGTGCAGCCTATTTCCATCCCTTCGCCGACCCACTCGTTGTGTCCGGACAAGGAACGCTCGGACTCGAAATTGCCGACGATCTTCCAGACATCGACACCATTCTGGTGGCGATCGGTGGCGGCGGACTGATTTCCGGCCTGGCAACTGCCATCAAGGCCCGGCGACCAGGTGTCCATGTTATCGGCGTAGCTCCAACAGGCTGTCCGACCTTCAAGCTGAGCCTCGATGCTGGCCAGCCGATGGCCATCGACAAGGTCACCACGCGCGTGCCAACCATGGCGTGCCGCGCGGCTGATGCTCACATTTTCGAGATTGTCCGAGGTAAGGTCGAAGACATCATTCTGGTCGGCGATGATGAGATGCAGGCCGCGGCTGAATGGCTGTGGTTCGAAATGGGTATCGCCGCTGATCTTTCGGGTGCGGCTTCGATTGCGGCAATTCGCACGGGCCATCCTATACTGAGCAATGCCCGCGAAATTTGCGCGCTGATCTGCGGCGCTGGCCCTGATGGTACCGCCACCTGACCGTTACGCCTGATCTCTCGCCTCAATTCAGCCCATCACTGATCGCTTGGCAGGTGGCGCACAAGGCTTCGAGCACGCGGTCGTGCTGGGCAGCAACGCCATGACGATCAAGATAGGGAATAACGATCGCAGCAATGGCCCTGCCGTGCTTTCCAAGGATCGGCGCACCGATATCCGTTACGCCAACCACATCGTGACTTTGGGCAATGAGGTAGCCTTTTTCTGCGATCTCATCGAGGTAACGTTTGAGTTTGGCTTCCGGAATTGGCTTCTGCAGAATGGTCTTGCCTTCGGCGATCATTCGCTGGCGGCGTTCAGCATCCTGAAACGCGAGCACGATCTGGCCGGATGTCGCATCGAGCGACGGACGCCGGTAGCCCAGACGTAGCGTAAAACTCACTTCGGCGGTACCGGAAGCCGTCGCAATCACCACGGTCTCACCTTTATTGACAACAACGAGATGAATGGACTGGCCGGTCTTTTCGCTCAGAACCTCCATCGCCGGAACGGCAATCTCCATCAGCTGGCGCGAGCGCGGTGTGCGCATTCCCAACTCGAAGAGCCGGTTGCTGAGCGACAACTCCTCCGTTGTGGCATCGCGCGTAAGATAGCCTCGCTCCACCAGAACGAAGACCATGCGGAAGATTTCTCCCTTCGAGCGCCCGAGCCGGTCGGCGATAGCGCGTGTTGACAATGGCGTTTCGGTTTCCGCGAGGAGTTCTATAATTTCCAACCCTTTTTCGAGGGCGGGAGCAGTATAGGCCAAGTCTTGAGTGCGCAGCTTGCGCTGAGCGGGTGGCATGTCGTTTCTCCATATTGCTTCATTGGCGAAGCTTGACTGCATAGGCAAACCTACCTTAGTCTTTCATAAAATGTGAAATGGGAGGTTGTCGCATGGCTGGATGTTCGGCCATCGCCGGAGGGGCGGTTGCGACAGACGCGAAGAAGGCGTGCGGAAACGTCATGAGGCGTCCGTGACCTACAAGTTTCAGTTCCGGGACGTCTTCGCGTCCTGGGACTTCATCATGGAAGGACTGGCGACGACCCTGCACCTTTCGGTGGTGACGATGGTGTTCGGCCTCATGATTGGCATCATCTGTGCCGCCGGCAGGGTTTATGGTCCAGCGCCGGTGCGCGCCACCATTGCAACGTATGTCGAAGTCATCCGCAACACACCGCTACTCGTTCAGCTCTTTATTATATTTTTTGGATTGCCAAGTCTCGGTATCCGCCTCGATGCGCTTACGGCGGCAATTCTCAGTTTCACGGTCAATCTTGGTGCGTACTCGACGGAAATTGTGCGCGCCGGTCTGCAGGCCATTCCGAAATCGCAGATTGAAGCTGGGCATTCACTCGGACTCTCCGGTTTTCAGGTGTTCCGCTACATCATTTTGATGCCATCGCTGAAGATGATGTATCCGGCGCTCGCCAGCCAGTTCGTGCTGCTGATGCTGGCGACCAGTATTGCGTCGCAGATTTCGGTGTCCGATCTGTTTCACGCCGCTTCAATCATTCAGTCCCGCACATTTCGCGATTTCGAAGTCTATACCGTCATCGGCGTGCTCTACCTCGTCTTGGCGCTGATGCTGCGCGCCTTTTTCGCCGTCATCTACAAAGTGGTGTTTGACCGGCGATGATCAGACAATTCGGCACCATCGATCTTCTGTTCCTGCTCGCGGCGCTGCGATGGACAGTTTTGCTGACGCTCGCGGCATTTGCTGGCGGCAGTTTGATCGGATTGCTAGTCGCCATCATGCGCGTCTCAAATCTAGGTATCCTGCGCGCAGTAGCTGTTTGCTACATCCAGATCATACAGGGAACGCCACTGCTTGTACTGCTGTTTATCCTGTTCTTTGGCTTGCCGATTTTCGGGTTGCCCGTGCTGCCATGGATTGCGGCTGGCGTAGCGTTCTCGGTTTATGCCGGGGCTTTCCTCGGAGAAATCTGGCGTGGCGCATTGCAGTCGATACCCAAAACACAATGGGAGGCAGGCGGATCTCTCGGGCTCGGTTACCTACAGCAGTTGCGCTACGTTATCGTTCCCCAGGCTATTCGTGTCGCCATACCGCCGACCATCGGTTTCCTTGTGCAGCTGATCAAGAACACGTCGCTGGCGGCAACCATCGGCTTTGTTGAGCTGACGCGAGAGGGGCAGTTGACGACCGCCTCGACGTTCCAGCCGTTCACGGTCTACATGGTCGTTGCCTCTCTTTATTTCCTCATGTGCTTCCCGCTGACCCAGTGGAGCCGCATCTTGGAGCGGAGGCTCAATGTCGCTGGTTGAAATCAACGGCGTCACCAAGCGATTTGGCGACATCACGGTTCTCGATGATGTTTCACTGAACATCGCGGCCGGCGAAACGGTCTCCATCATCGGTCGCTCCGGATCGGGAAAAAGCACGCTGCTGCGCTGTATCAATGGGCTGGAACCGATTCAGGCTGGCTCGATCGTGGTTGACGGTGTACGCGTCAACGATCCCAGCACCGATCTCCGCAAGCTGCGCCAGCACGTCGGGATTGTTTTTCAAAGTTACAATCTGTTTCCGCATCTCTCGGTGGCGCGCAACATTATGCTGGCGCCGACCGTCGTGAAAGGCATTCCGACGGAACAGGCACGCGAGATTGCACGCAATGTGCTGCGCCGCGTCGGTCTCGAGGAGAAGCTCGACGCTTACCCGCACCAGCTCTCCGGCGGGCAACAGCAGCGGGTTGCCATTGCGCGATCGCTCGCCATGCAACCGAAGCTGATGCTGTTCGATGAAATCACGGCCGCGCTCGATCCCGAGCTGACGGGCGAGGTTCTCAAAGTCATCGAGGAGATGGCCGGTTCCGGAATGACGATGGCGCTCGTGACGCACGAAATGGGTTTCGCCCGTCGTGTCGGCTCGCGTGCGATCTTCATGCATCGCGGGAAAATCTGGGAAAGCGGAGCGGCATCCGACATTCTGGCGAATCCTAGGACACCGGAGCTATCGACGTTTCTCAGTGCAGTGCTTCATTAAAAATGGCGTGAAGGAGGGTATCAATGACGTGGTTGCGCAAGAGCATTCTCGGGCTGGCCTGCGTGCTTGCCGTCGGTGTGATGGGACAAACAGAGGCGCGCGCGGACAAGCTCGCCGATATCGTATCGAAGGGCGTCGTGCGTGTTCTGGTGTTTGCGGACGTTCCGCCTTTTGGCTCTCAGAACGCCAATCGCGAGCTGGAGGGCTTTGATATCGACATGGCAAACCTCGTCGCCAAGGCATTGGGCGTGAAATTGGAGCTGGTGCCAGTTCCCGCTGCCAGCCGGATCCCGCATCTGCTGACGGATAAAGCGGACATGAACATCGCGGCCATGTCGATTACCGCCGAGCGCGCGCGGCAGGTGATGTACAGCGCACCGTATGCCGACACGTCGCTCGCGGTTTACGGCCCCAAGGGCGAAGAGGTGAAGACGGCGACGGATTTGAAAGGCAAGGTTAGCGTCGCCAAGGGCACCACCGAGGACCTTGTGCTGACGGCGGCCAATCCGAAGGCCGATATCATGCGCACGGAAGACAATGCCACAGCAGTGCAGGCGTATCTTTCTGGCCAGGCCAAGTATCTCGCAGCCAACAGCGTTGTCGTCGTCGAGCTGGCAAAAAAGAATCCGAACAAGGAATTCGACTTCAAATTCGCTCTGCGCCGCGCCCCCGCGCACGTCACCATCCGGATGGGTGAGCATAACCTGCTGCGCTGGCTCGATACCTTCATCTTCCAGAGCACACTCAACGGCGATCTCGACGAGCTGCATAAGAAGTGGCTGGGTGGACCGATGCGCCCGCTACCAGCTCTCTAAGCTGAGTTTGTTTTGGGGCGGGCGTCTGTCCGCCCTAAATTCCGCAAAAGAGACGTTGCAATGTCGAAGCACGATTTCACCGCCGAGGAATTTGCGACGCGACGATCGCGTACGCGTGCCGCAATCGCAGCGGCAGGGTTGGAATGGATGGTCCTGTTCCATCCTGTCTCGATCCGGTGGCTGACGGGCTCGGATGCCAAGAGCTATCAGGAGTTTCAGTGCCTCCTGGTTTCGGCCAAGACTGGTCCGATCATTGTGCTGACACGTGACGGCGAAACCAACGAATTTCTTGTAGATGCCCTGGTTGACGAAGTCATCCCGTGGGGCGGTGGCGAACCTGATGATCCTGTCGCCGCATTCGCGAAATTGGCCGAACACTACGGATTGCTGAAGGCGCGCGTCGGCATCGAAGTGCCAGCCTATTATCTGCACCCTTATCACTATCTTCAGTTGCGCGACGTTTTGGGTCCTGCACTCATCGCGGAACCGAGCGCGCTCATTCACGATCTGACCCTCGTGAAATCACCGGCGGAATTGGCCTACATCCGAGAAAGCAGCCGCATTGCCGATGCCGCGATGAACGTTTTCACCGAGGCGCTGGTGCCCGGCCAATCGGAGCTCGCGCTTGCCGGAAAGGTCTATGACGCACTGCTGTCGCGTGGCAGCGGCATTGCGGCGAGCACCCTTAACCTCGTCTCCGGGGAACGCGCATGCTTCAGCCATGGCGCACCAACCGAGCGCATTCTGCGCAACGGCGATTTCGGCAACATCGAGTATGGCTCTGCATTCCGCCGCTACACATCGACAATCGGCCGACAGTTCTGTCTTGGTACGCCCACAGCGCGAATGCGCGAACTCCATGAACTCGTGCGGCGGGCGTGCGACGTTTGCATCGCTGAGATCCGCGCTGGCGTGCCCGCTGTGGTTCCACACGAGGCCGCCAAGCGGGTTATTGAGGATGCGGGGCTGGGTCACGGGCGCGTGCACACATCCGGTTACGGTCTCGCGCCCGGCTTCCCACCAACTTGGGGCGAGCCGATCCACATATTCGGCGGCAGCACGTACAGGCTCGAAGCCGGAATGGTGGTGACGATAGAGCCGCCCGTGTTTCTCGGAGAGGAGAAGCTTGGTGCGCGATTGATCGACAATGTCCTCGTTACGAATGACGGTTGCGAACTGCTATCGCGGATGAGTCGTGACCTGATCGTCAAGTAGGCCAGATATACCTCGGGCGCGGCGGATTAGTGAGATGACGAGACTCTTCTCGCTCCCATCTCAACCCGTGATCAGAGCCTCGATCTTCAGGTAGGTGCAGCACGCCGGATCAGGATGCTGAACCAATATATCTTTCTGGAGACGGCCTCCGGCGCGCGCCACGATCGGCCCCAGTTCGCCAAGGCACCCCAAAATCTTCGAAAAGACCACCGCAAAGCTACTGGCTTGCCGTGACACCACCATCAATGAAAATGATCTGTCCCGTCATATAGCTCCCGGCTGGGGCCGCAAGCATGATCACCTGGCCGGCCACTTCGAGTGGCTCGCCGATCCGGCCCAAAGGATTGCGCTCAAGAATGAATCGCTTGAACGCCTCACGCTCAAGATGCGGGCGGATACGATCGGACTGGATGAACGTCGGCGCCACACCATTCACGGTGATGTTGTATGGCGCCAGCTCCATCGCATGCTGCTTCACCAGCATCGCCAAGCCGCCCTTAGTGGCGCAGTAGGCTGAATACCCGCGCGCCCGCAGCGCCAATTGAGAGCGCACGGACAACAGGTGGATGTGGCGTCCCCTTTTGCCAGCCTCGATCTGGTGACGTGCAACTGCCTGCGACAGAAACATCGCCGACTTGAGGTTCGTACGGTAAACCTCGTCGAAGACCTCTTCGGTGACATCCAGCAGGCTCTGCTCGCGCTGGATGCCGACACAGTTCACCAGAACGTCGATCGGCCCGCCGACATCGACGGCTGCATCGACACATGACCGGATGGAGTCGACGCGGCTGGCGTCGATGTGCAGTCCTTTCGCGACACTGCCACTCGCCTCGATCGCGTCCGCCAACGCTTCGGCGCGCGAAAGCGTGGGGCCTGCAATGGTGACGCGCGCTCCATGACGCGCCATCGCCCAGGCGATCGCCTCGCCGAGTGCGCCGTAACCGCCAGGAATGAAGGCGTGCAGCCCCGAGATCGAAAACAGCGAGTCGATGAGACCGACATCGATCCTCGGCGTCAGCCGCTCGCCTTCAACCTGGACCGTCATGGCGTAACCTCGACCCCCGCCGCGCGATAAACATCTTCCATCAGGCGCAGTGTTTCGAGGTTGTCGATGCGATCCGTTTCGAACGGAGCACCGGTCTCGATACACTTTACGAAATGACTGATCGCGTAATCGAAGCTTTCCTGATAGCGCCCGACAAGATCCACCTTTTCGGCGTCCTGCTCCTGGCCGGCCATGAAAACTCTATCGAGGTCCATGACCAACGTTCCTTTGGTGCCGATGACTTCAAAGCGGTCGCCGTGCAATTGCGGATAGCCGGGCGCGCAAATGCATCCGTCGGCAAACGCGATCAACCCGTTCGGATTTTCGAGCAGGATCGACGCCGTATCCTCGCCGGGCAGACCTTCCGCAAGCCGGTTCAACCGCGCCGCGACGACACGCAGGGGCCCCGCAATGAGGCGCAGCACATCGAGGTGGTGGATCATGGTTTCGAAAACGAGATTGCGCCGGAATCCGGTCAGATAGGGCTGACGCTCGATCAGAAACGGAACCGTGCCTTCGCGCGGGCATAAGCCCGATCCACGCACGGCGATGACCGCGTGGCGGGGCTCGCCGATACGTCCCTCATCAATCCAGCGACGCACCGTCATGTAGTGCGGGCGATACCGATAATTCTCATGCACCATGAAGCGCACGCGGTCGCCGACGTCGCGCACAAGAGCTTCCGCCTCAGCGACGGTCGATGTCATCGGCTTCTGGAGCATGATGTGAACGCCGGCGTCCGCGGCCCGCAGAGTCAATGGACCATGCGAATCGACCGAGGTTGCGATGTCGACGAGATCAAAGCCACCGTCCGCGAAAAGCTGATGAGGATCGGAGTAAACGCGCTCAATGCCGAACTCGGCGGCCCGGGCCGCCGCACGCTGTCCATCGATGTCACAAATTGCGACGATGGGGACGCCGGTCTTCTGCCACGCACGCAGGTGATAGAGGCTGATCATCCCCGCGCCGATTACAGCGGCTCTCAGAGCTGGCTTGGTCATCTGAGCATCTCTCTTCAGTTCAGTTGTCCCGGCTCGTCATTCAGAAGGGCACCCAGATAGTCTCGCGCGGGCGGGTGTTGAATAACGTCGCCGTAGCTGTTGAGAGGCGTCACGGTGCCTTTGTTGACGAAGATGAACCGCTCACAGATCTCTGACAAAATCTCAAGATGAAATTTTTCGTTCGGGTGTACACAAAGAAAGACCAACCGGCCCTCACCACGCAGTTTGCGGAAAAAATCCAGCATGAAACCGATGTAACCGTCCTGCGTATTGAACTGCGGCTCATCGAACAGGTGTACGACCGGATAGTCCGATCCTGCGGGCGACAGCAGGCTGTTTGGCACCAGCGTCCGGAAGTGCCGGACCTGATACGACTGGTGATAGTGGATGGCGAGACGGTCGCGCTGGTCGGTGCGCACGCGATGAATATCGCGGCCGTTGACGAGAACGTTGCCCGATGTCGGCGCGTTGGATCCGGTAATCAGTTCGAACAGCGTTGTCTTGCCGGACCCGTTGGGGCCCATCATCCCGACGATGCACGGACTCTCAATCGCGAAATGCGCTGCAAGCCGGAACGTCGGCTGGCGTGACAGCAGGCCCCGCGTATAGACCTTCTCAACCTGGTTGACCTGGAGCATGGGCTGCATCGCTACACTCCGATCAACCGGGTGCGAAGCGCCATATCGCTGCGAAGTTCCGCAGCCGGTCCTTCATATGCGATCCGGCCGCGGCCCATGACGTACACCCGGTCAGCGACATCGAGTGCCGCCAGCGCATTCTGCTCGACGACGAGCGCCGCGATGCCTTCACTTTTTAAACGGCGAATGGTGCGCATCACGTCCTGAACGATTTTCGGCGCGAGGCCCTGGCTGGGTTCATCGAACAGGACCAGGCCGGGAGATCCAAGCAATGCCCGCGAAATGGCAACCATCTGCATTTCACCGCCCGACAGGTTTTCACAATCGCGCGCCATGAGATGTTCCAGCGGAGAGAAAATCCCGAACATCTCGTTCAGGGTCCATCTGCGAAACCGCGTCTTTTTCAATCCCAACTGCAAATTTCTCGCCACCGACAAACTCGGAAACACACGCCGGTCATCCGGCACCCAGCCGATCCCCATCCGCGCGATCTCATGCGTCGGTCTGGCGGTGATGGCGGCTCCGTCGAAACTGATCGCACCACTGCGCGGTGGCGTAAGCCCGAGGATCGAGCGCAACAACGTGGTCTTTCCCGCGCCGTTCGCACCCAGCAACGCGACGATCTCGCCGCTACCAACCGACAGGGACGGCCCGAACAGCACCTGGGTTTCGCCGTAGAACGTGGAGATGGCATCGACTTGCAGCATCACACCAGCTCCCCGAGTGATGAGCGCTGGACCCATTTGTTTCGCCGCAGTTCCTCCGGCGTGCCCTGAGCGATGACCTGCCCCCAGTGAATGACGGAAATGGCATCCGCCAGTTCGAACAGGAAACGCATGTCGTGCTCGATCATCACGATCGTCACGGACCGGCGCAGTTCAGTGATCAATCGCGACAGCGCCCGCGTCGCCTCCGTACCAAGCCCGGAAGTCGGTTCATCAAGAAACAGAATGCGCGGACGCGCCGCGAGAGCGACCCCGATCTCCAACGCGCGACGCTCGCCATAGGACAGCGCCTGCGCGGGTACCCAAGCCTTATTCGCGAGGCCGACCTGATCGAGAACCCGCGTCGCCATGTCGATCAGCACGGGATCGGCCAATGGCGTACTCAACACGTTTCGCCGGCGCTCTTTCACCTCGGGCAGCGCGATCATCACATTCTCGATGACCGCCGACTGATCGAACAGGTTCATCACCTGGAACGATCGGGAAATGCCGGTCCGTGCGATCTCCTGAGGCGAAAGCCCCGTGATATCCTGGCCATCGAAACGGATCGAGCCGCGATCGGGTTTATGGCGACCGGTCAGGACATTGAAGCATGTCGTCTTGCCCGCACCATTCGGCCCCATGATGCCGCTGATCTGTCCCTCGTTGACCGATAGGGAAATATCCTCCAGCACCACGCGCGCGCCAAACCGCTTATGAATATTGCGCGCCTCGAACAGAGCCATCATGCGTGCTCCATCGTCGTGGCGCGCGCCGGTGGCTGAGAGCGCGATACGCGACCGAGCAGACGCTGCCCGATACCGGCGAGGCCCTCCGGCTGGAACATCACCAGAATGACGAACATCAGCCCGTACCAGAGCAGCCACGTCTCGGTGAGACCGCCAAGCACATCGCGTGCGACGAAGTAAACGATGACGCCAAGGATCGGCCCCCAGAAGCTGACGAGGCCGCCGCCAATCAGCACCATCATGACGATCAGGCCGGATTGATGGAGGCTCATAACGTCCGGATAGGCGCTTTCCTGCGCCATGGCGAACAATCCACCTGCAAGCCCCGCGATCGCGGCGGACAGGACGAACGCCGCCCATTTGAACCACCACACATCGTAGCCCGCGAACGACGCCCGCATCTCGTTTTGCCGGATCGCCTGCAATACGCGCCCGAATGGTGAGTTCACCAGCCGCCACACCAGGACGGTCACGATCACGAGAAGGAAGGCTGTCACTGCGTAGAATGCAACGTTGTCCCGCAGATCAAAACTGGCGAAGCCGAGGTCCAGCGGCGGGCGCGGAATATTGAGTAATCCATCCTCGCCGCCTGTCAGCCAATGCAGCTTCATGGAGGCGAACCAGAAGATCTGGCCGAACGCGATGGTGAGAAGCGCGTAATAGATACCGCGCCGATGAGAGACTGCTGCACCGACAATTGCTCCTGCGAAAGCCGCAGCAAAAATCGCCACACCCAATCCACCAACAAGACTGACGACGGCAAACTTCTGGAACAGGCCAAACGCATACGCGCCTATTCCGAAATAGGCGCCGTGGCCGAAAGAATGCAGCCCCGTATAGCCGAACAGAAGATTGAAACCGAGCGCGTAGATCATCCAGATCACGATCTCGATTCCGAGATACTGATAAAGACCGATCGGACCGAGCCAAACCGGCATCGTGGCGAGCGCGAGCGCCATCACCATCATGCCGGGCGTCATCCACCACGCCGCCTTTGTCGATATGTCGGACAGCGTGCGCATCAGACCTCCAACGCGCTTTTGCGCCCGAAAAGACCCCGCACGCGAATTCCAACAATCGCGATAAACAGCAGGTAAATCGACATCAAAGACCAGGCCGGCGCATAGGCGCCCACCACGCCAATCGTGATCCCGACAAGGAGTGCCGCGACGACCGAGCCCCAGAAGCTGCCGACACCGCCCAGAACGATGATAAGGAACGCCGGGATCACCACGTCGACGCCGACGTGCGGTCTCAGTCCCCAGATCGGCACCATGATGATGCCTGCCAGCCCCGCCAGTGCCGCACCCAGTCCGAACACCAGCAGCCGCAGCGTCGAAAGATCGTAGCCCAGCGCGCGCACCATTTCGCTGTCGTGCGCGCCAGCCTTGATGATCGCGCCGTACGGCGTGCGCTCCAGGAACAGCCACACGAGGCCGATGATCAAAACCGAAAACCCGGCCGCAAACAGTTTGTACTTTGAAAAAATCATTCCACCGATCAGCACCGCACCGTTGATCGCCTGCGGCACGCTGAGGCTCTTCTCGCCCGTCCCCCAGACAAGCCGAATGATTTCCTCCAACACCAACGCGGCACCGAACGTCAGCAACAAACCGTAAAGCGGCGGCTTTCCGTAGGTTGGCCGCAGGCAGAATTCGAGGATCATGCCGGTACATCCGGCGAGGAGCGGCGCAACGATCAGCGCGAGGATGTAGCGCGTCTCAAGCGGGAGCCGGCCCCACCATGCGCCAAACACCGTATCGGACAGTATGGCCGGCCCGATGATGACGAGAGCAAAATAGGCGCCCAGCGCGAAAAGCGCGCCATGGGCGAGGTTGATCACTTCCATGACGCCGACGATCAGCGTGAAGCCGAGCGCTATGAGCGCAAACAGCAACCCGATTGTCAGGCCATTGATGAGATGGGGAACGAGCTCAATCATGGACCATGCTGGATCATGTGGCGGCAGCCCGTGCCGAGCTGTACCGGATGCAGATTAATGCGAGGGGTCGCGAAAACTGCGGCCCCTCTTTGTCGATGCGCATCAGAAACTGATAGCCTCAGGCATCGAACGACGTTGTCGCCTCATAGGTCTCCAGCTTGCACTCGCCCGCGGACTCAGCGTCGATCACATCCTTCGGCGCCGAGCTGTTCACGATCTTGAACATGTCATCGGTATCCTTGGTGCCGACGTTCGCCGTCGCCAGGTAGATCGTCTGCTGCACCTGATGCGTCGCCGGATCGATCCAGGCATCGTGATGCTGCATGCGGGATTTCGCAGCCATCTTGTGACCTTCCAGCGCCTTAATGAGCTTGATGTTGTTGGTCGAGCCCGTGCGTTCGATGGCCGCCAACAGCTCTTTGGTCGCCATATAGCCGTTGTAGAAGACGTTGCCGGGCACCCGCATCTGCGTGTCGGGATACATGGTCTGGTACTGCTTCACGAACTCGGCGACGCCGGGCAGATCGAGCTTGTAGTACCAGGTGGTGCCGAACACGCCAAACAGGTTGTCCAGGGGAAGGCCATAAACATCCGGCCAATCCTGCTGGTTGTTGATCCAGGCCGGCTTGTCGCCCATGCCGAGCTGCGCGATCTGCTGGCGCATGGCTTTCTGATCGTCGCCACCGATGGCAGCGGCCACCACACCCGGCCCGATCTGCTGGATTTTGAGAAGGAACGATGTGAAATCGCGCGTGCCCTGCGGCACCAGGATTTCCTCGGCGATCTCACCGCCGTATTCCTTCAGCAAAGCTTTCGTCGCCGCCGACGTGTTGTGCCCCCAGACGTAGTCGTTCGTCAGCAGCACCCACTTCTTGCCGTATTGCGCCATGGCGTTCTTGACCGCCGCCTTCGCGAAGTTCGTCCCGTTGCCATCCCACACAAACTTCACGCGATGGCAGTTCTTTCCAGCCTCCGTCGGCGAGCTGGAATTGGTATTCATGTAGATGACGCCGTGCTTCTGGGCGACCTGGCTGATTGCGTTCGCGACGCCTGAGTGAACCGCGCCGATGAGGAAGGCGCACTGCTCACGCGAAATCATCCGCTCGGCGACGCGGCTGCCGGTTGCCGGTGTCGTTTCGGTGTCGATGTGCACCGTTTCGATCTTGCGGCCGAGAACGCCACCTTTGCGATTGTACTCCTCGACTGCCATCAGCATGCCACGCCTGTCACTGATGCCGGAATTCGCATATTGCCCGCTGGCGTCGGAGGTCAGGCCGATCTTGATCGGCTTGTTGCTGGCCAGCGCATGGTTGTGATGCCAGGGACCATAGAAGCTGGTGACGCCCACCGCGGTGGCCGTTGCACCCATGAAGCCGCGCCGACTGATCTTGTTTTTCGACATCTCATCCTCCCTTGTGCGGCCGGTCACAAACGCCAGCCAATCTCTTTGCTCAACGACACCGCGCGGCCATCGCAGAGTGAATGAATTTTCACTAAAAGAACGAATATTCATGCAATAGTCAAGCGTACCCGTTCTCTGGACACCCGAGAAACGCTGGATATGCGTCGCGCAACTAAACTGGACAGTGAGATGAGCGCTTGAAATTGAATGAATATTTCGTCAAATGATCGAATGAAACAGCCCACCCCTATGCCGCAGTCCGTCGACGCGACCTTCGAAGCGCTCCGGCAAAGAATCCGCGACCGCTTCGATGATCTGTCACCGCATCTGCAGCGGATTGCACGGCTCGCCCTGGACCAGCCCAACCAGCTCGCGCTCAGCACCATCGCGCAGATCGCAACCACGCTCGACGTCCAGCCGTCGACACTGATCCGCTTTGCCAAGGAGCTAGGCTACGACGGATTTAGCAGTCTCCAGCACGTATTCAAGCATCGCTTGATCGAAGGCGTCGCGACCTATCGCGAAGAGGTCTACGAGCGGCGGGCCGCAACCGGTCAACCCGACGACGCCGGCGTGGTGCTCAACGAATGCATCGATGACCTCATCGCCTCGCTGGAGGCGCTGCGTCATGAAATAGATGGCGAGGCACTATCCCGCGCGGTCGGCCTGTGCCATGGCGCAGATCACATCTATATCGCGGGTCTTCGCCGCTCCCGCCCGATCTCGACTTACCTCGCCTACGGACTGACGCGATTGGAACGCAGATGCAGCCTGCTCGATTTCAGCGGCGGCATGGCCGAGCAGCAAGTTGCCAACATGCGGCACGAGGATCTTCTCGTGGCCATCGCCTTTGCGCCATATTCGCAGGCGGTGGTTGACGTCGTCCGCGACGCGAAAGTGCGAGGGCTGCAAATCATCGCAATAACCGATACACCGACCAGCCCGCTATCGCGCGGCGCGACGCTCGCCTTCCATGTCGATACCAAAGTGACCGGACAGTTTCGTCCGATTTCCGGCGCGATCGGACTTATTCAGACTATTATCGTTGGCTTAAGTGGCAAGTTGTAGCGTTACGACATCGTCAACCCGCGAACGCTCTCGAACTTCACCATGATGATGATTTCAGGCGCTGCGCTCGTACTTATTGCCGCTTAGTGCTGCGCTCCAGGTCGGGCTGATCTTCGCCCGCCCTGCAGCCGTCCGTGGACCGCTTGATAAGCCACCGTGACAGGGGCAGCGACCGCCGCGGCCAAGCCCCTTGCGCTTGCAGGGATGACCGGCGCGTGTTCGCGCGCCGCAGCGGGGCGTCGGATGATCAGCAGTTTGATTTCGCCGTCGGCGGCAAACTCGGCCGGTTCACCCTGCTCGTTGAGGACAAATGCAATCCGCATTGGCTTTCCTTTTCTGATCTGATAATGGCGCCGCGCGCAAGTCCCATTTCGGGTGCAATTCGCAATTGCGGCCGCCGACTTCTTTACGCAGGCATTTCACGCAAAACGCCGATAGTTGGTGGGCAGACTATGCCGGAGATTTATGGAGTCGATCCGCCGCGAGATGGATTGCTTCAATCCGCAGGCAGCATGATCATGGCGGCAAAAGCGACGTGACTATCGAATTGGCGCAGATCATCTAGATGAAACTATCGACGAATTGCACCGTTAACCTCCAGTCCCAATGCCTTATTCATGGAACGGACACGCTGAGTATTGCGTTACTCATAAGATCGAAATGGAGGATGAAATGCCAGTTGTGCTTTGGCTACTCGGTGTGCCGCTCAGCGTCGTCATATTGCTCGCTCTGGTGGGCGCATTCTAGACATAGACGATTGCGCGAGGCGTCGGAATTGTCGGCTGCAGAGCGAGTGATTTGTCTCGTTGCCGATTGAAATCAATAAAAAAGGAGTTATGCGATGGTCGATACCATACGAAGGCCCAACGATTTGCACGCGGATACGATCGCTATTGATGAGACCGCGCGTTTGATCGCCTCGGATAAAGTGCAGGGCACAGAGGTTTATAATCCTGACGGCGAAAACATTGGCGCGATTTACAACTTCATGGTCGATAAGATCACGGGAAAAGTTGAATACGCTGTCATGTCGTTCGGCGGGTTCCTCGGGATTGGTGAGCGTTATTATCCTTTGCCGTGGCAGACACTGAGGTATGACGTTGGACTCGGTGGCTTCGTCGTGAACCTGGACAAGGAAATGCTGGAGAAGGCCCCCAGCTACGCTGTCGATGAAACCCCTTGGAACGATCCTGCGTATGGCCGAGGCGTTCACGGTTATTACGGTATCCCGTATTATATCTGACGCGGATATCGGAACCTTCCACCGATGCAATGCGGCGATACCCCCGGCCCAGGCTGGGGGTATTGCTTTTAACGGCCCTTGGCCGTTCGAGATCTCGTGCCGTGCGAGTTGCGTCAACGGCCGCGCTGATAAGGATCGTGTCGGTCTGACGTGTCGGTCGGAGGCCGTCTTATCCGCAAAGCGGAAGTCGCCGATCAGCTATTCTGCCGGGACGATCTCTTGAATGCCTCGGATAGCCAGGTCCGGATCGGTTTCGTGGCGGCGTAGCGCCGCAGATCATCGTCGCGGATCAATCGCGCTCCGCCTCGACGCCGCGCCAGGGTCAATTTCCGTGTGTGGAATGCCTCCAGCTCCGGCCTATGTCCAACACTGACGATTGTCGTGTTTGGTGACCGGTTGACGAGGATGTCCATCAGCTCGTCCTGACTTTTTGGGTCCAATGCCGCGGTTGCTTCATCGAGCACGACAATATCGGGATTGTGCAAAAGGATACGTGCGATCGCCAGGCGTTGCTTCTCGCCGCCTGAAAGCGTCTGGTCCCATGGCGCCTCTTCACTCAGGCGGTCGGATAGCTGTTCGAGACCGACCAATTTCAAAGCGTCGGCAATGTCACTTTCCTTCATGCTCTCAGGAGCCGCGGGGTATGTCACTGCGCGCTGTAGTGAACCGACGGGCACGTAGGGCCGCTGCGGGAGAAAGAATAGCGAGGCACCCTTCTGGATCTCGACCGAGCCGCCGCCCCATGGCCATAGACCCGCAAGGGCACGCACCAAAGTGCTTTTTCCCGTGCCCGATTCTCCGGCAATGAGGACGCGCTCTCCGGGCATGATATCCACCTCGGTTTCTTCGAGGATCGCAGTGCCGTCGTCGAGGGCCACCGACAGATCGTGAAGGCGCAAAGCGGCGCCGTCGCCATCGTTGCTGATTTTGATGCGACCGACTTGATCGCCTGTTTCGGCAGCCTCAAGGCTGTCGAGAGACGCGATGAGAGAGGCGACCCGAATGGCCGATGCGGTCCAGTCCGCCAGACGCGGGTAGTTGTCGACGATCCAGTTGAATGCCGCCTGCACGATGGTGAAAGCGGATGCCGCCTGCATGATCTCGCCGAGCGACATCGAACCATCCAGGTACTTGGGCGAGCACAGGATGATTGGAAGAACTGGAGCGATGAACGAGGACGTTTGTGAAACCGCGGTGGTTTTCATCGTCTGGAACGCAACGTCTCTCCAGGCGCTCAATACTTTTCCGAGAGACCGGCCGAGACCGACCCGTTCTTCTTCCTCACCTCGGATCAGCGCGATGC
>JAFAFW010000034.1 GCA_023423275.1 Pseudomonadota bacterium | reverse complement strand
GCTTATTCCCTATACGTGCAGCAGTTGATGCCTGCGATGCTTGCGCATCATGATTGAACTTAAAGTCCGAACCGACCTAGAGCGCCTCCGCGCCGGAGATGATCTCGATCAGTTCCTTCGTGATATTGGCCTGACGCTGACGGTTATACTTCACAGTCAGCTTGTTGATCATGTCGCCAGCGTTGCGCGTGGCGCTATCCATCGCGCTCATCCGAGCGCCCTGCTCGGACGCCGCGTTCTCAAGCAGGCCGCGGAAAATCTGCGTCGACATATTGCGTGACAGGAGCTGGTCGAGGATCTCTTCCTCGCTCGGCTCATATTCATGAATCGCGGACGCCGTGCCGGTCGCCTCGGCCTGCTCCTCTGGCAGCTTAGCCGGGATGAGTTGCAGAGCCGTCGGCTTCTGCGCAATCACCGACTTGAATTCGGAGAAGTAGAGCGTCGCGACGTCGAATTCACCGGCCTCGAACATCGCCAGAACCTTGTTGGCGATCTCCTCGGCGTTCACGTAGCTGATCTGGCGAACGCCGCGCAGATCGACGCGATCGACGATATTCTTACCGAGATCGCGGCGCAGAGCATCGTAGCCCTTGCGGCCAACGGTGAGGATCTTCACCGTCTTGCCTTCACGCTGCAGGCGAACGATGTCCTGGCGCGCAAGACGAGCGATGTTGGAGTTAAAACCGCCGCACAGACCGCGCTCGGCCGTCATCACGATCAGCAGATGGACCTGATCCTTGCCGGTGCCGACGAGCAGCGGCGAGAGACCTTCCTTGCTGGTGATCTTCGAATTCAGGTTCGCCAGCAGGGCGTCCATGCGTTCCGCATAGGGGCGCGCGGCCGTCGCCGCTTCCTGTGCACGGCGCAGCTTCGCGGCCGCAACCATCTGCATGGCTTTGGTGATCTTGCGCGTCGCCTTCACGGAGGCGATGCGGTTTCTCAGATCCTTCAAGCTCGGCATGGCCGACTCTGCTCTCTTCCTGCTTCCCTGTTTGACTTGTCATCCCGGCACGGAGAGCCGGGGTTCAGAGCCAAAACATCTAAGGTCGTCCTCGTGGCCCTGGGTCCCGGATCGGCCTGCGGCCCTCCGGGATGACAGGGAAACGATTTAAAGAGTCATCAGGCGGTAAACGCCTTCGCGAACTTGTCGATCGCCGCAACGAGGCTCTTTTCGGTGTCAGCCGACAGCGCCTTCTCGGTGCGGATGCTCTCGAGGATCGCGGGATGCTGATCACGGATGTTGAGCAGCAGCTCGCTCTCGAACTTGCCAACGGCCGCAACCGGCAGCGGGTCGAGGTAGCCGCGGGTACCGGCGAAGATCACCACCACCTGCTCTTCCATCTTCAGCGGCGAGAACTGCGGCTGCTTCAGCAGCTCCGTCAGACGGGCACCGCGCGCAAGCATGCGCTGCGTGGCGGCGTCGAGGTCCGAGCCGAACTGGGCGAAAGCCGCCATTTCGCGATACTGCGCCAGCTCACCCTTAATCTTACCGGCGACCTGCTTCATCGCTTTGGTCTGAGCCGACGAGCCGACGCGCGACACCGACAGACCGACGTTCACGGCCGGACGGATGCCCTGATAGAACAGGTCGGTTTCAAGGAAGATCTGGCCGTCGGTGATCGAAATTACGTTCGGCGGGATGTAGGCCGACACGTCGTTGGCCTGGGTCTCGATGACCGGCAGAGCCGTCAGCGAACCTGCGCCATGCGAGTCGTTCAGCTTCGCGGCGCGTTCCAGCAGGCGCGAGTGAAGATAGAACACATCGCCCGGATAAGCTTCGCGGCCCGGAGGACGGCGCAGCAGCAGCGACATCTGGCGATATGCGACGGCCTGCTTGGACAGGTCGTCATAGGCGATCACGGCGTGCGAGCCGTTATCGCGGAAATACTCGCCCATGGTGCAGCCGGTGAACGGCGCGAGGTACTGCATCGGCGCCGGATCAGAAGCCGTCGCAGCGACGACGATCGAGTACTCCAGAGCGCCGCGCTCTTCGAGAACCTTCACGAACTGAGCAACCGTGGAGCGCTTCTGGCCGACGGCGACATACACGCAGTAGAGCTTCTGGCTCTCGTCGTTGCCGACGTTCAGCGGCTTCTGGTTGAGGAAGGTGTCGAGAATGATCGCGGTCTTGCCGGTCTGACGGTCGCCGATGATCAGCTCGCGCTGGCCGCGGCCAACCGGGATCAGCGCGTCGATCGCCTTGAGGCCGGTTGCCATCGGCTCGTGCACGGACTTGCGCGGCAGAATGCCCGGCGCCTTGACGTCCACGCGCATGCGGTTGGCGGACTTGATGGGGCCCTTGCCGTCGATCGGATTGCCGAGCGCGTCGACGACGCGGCCGAGCAGCTCCTTACCGACCGGGACTTCGACGATCGCGCCGGTCCGCTTGACGGTATCGCCTTCCTTGATGCCGCTATCATTGCCGAAAATAACCACGCCGACGTTGTCGGCTTCGAGGTTCAGCGCCATCCCCCGGATGCCGCCCGGGAATTCAACCATTTCACCGGCCTGGACGTTGTCGAGACCATAGACGCGAGCAATGCCGTCGCCGACCGACAGCACCTGCCCGATTTCCGAGACCTCGGCTTCCTTGCCGAAACTCTTGATCTGCTCCTTGAGGATCGCAGAGATCTCAGCGGCTCGAATATCCATCAGCCAACCTCTTTCATGCGCGTCTTGAGTGAGTTGAGCTTCGTGCGAAGCGACGAATCGATCATCCGGCTGCCCATCTT
>JAFAFW010000073.1 GCA_023423275.1 Pseudomonadota bacterium | reverse complement strand
GCGACGCGACTGGCCACCCGCTACCCGTGCCAGCAGCCGCTCGCGCAAATCCAATGAATAGCTGCGTCCCATGATCCACCTCCACCGACGGTGAATCACAGTTCGACGATCAAGGGAATCCCCGATTTCCACTTAACGCATGACGATCTAGTCTGAGTGACGGATTGGGTTCGGCATTTGGTGCGAGCTCTAACCAATAAATCGCCGGCGGCTATCCGTGCGTTTTGATGTGCGCGGACGGCTGGCTACGGCGATGGAGATGCGCGAGGAAATGCCGATGAAGCCCGCCAATTTACTGTTTGTGATGTCGGACAATCACGCGCGCACGGCGTTGGGCGCGGCGAGCGGTGGCATCGTCAAGACGCCCAACCTCGATGCCCTCGCGGCACGCGGCACGCGCTTCACGAACGCGTACACCGCAAGTCCGATCTGCTGTCCGTCGCGCGCAGCCGTTGCCACGGGCCGGTATCCGCACGAGACCGGCTATTGGGACAACGCGATCACCTACGACGGCCGCATCCCGACCTGGCATCACCGGTTGCGGGACGCCGGTCATGAGGTGGCATCCGTCGGCAAGCTGCATTACCGCAGCACCCAGGACGATAACGGATTTTCCGAGGAGATCGTGCCCATGCACATCCTCGGCGGCAAGGGCGGCGTCAGCATGCTGCTGCGCTGGAGCGGCGAGGAGCCGGTCAACACGGGGCAGTGGGAGCTCTATGCGGAGAAGTCCGGTGTCGGCGAAACGACCTATCAGAAATACGACGCAGACATCACCGAACACGCCATCGCTTGGCTGGAGCAGCGCGCGGCGTCAGCCGGCGACAAGCCGTGGGCGCTGATGGTGTCGTATGTGAGTGCGCATCCGCCGTTCAGCGTGCCGCAACGATTCCTGGATCTCTATCGCGATGTGGACTTGCCGCTGCCGCCCGTGCATCGTCCGGGTGAGCGGCCGGAGCACGCCGCGATCCGTCATCTGCGCGAAAACTTCGCCTATCGCGATCTCGACGACGAGGCCATGCTGCGCCAAATCGCAACCTGCTATTACGCGCTTTGCAGCCACCTGGACGAGCAGATCGGGATGGTCTTGTCGGCCATCGAGCGGCTCGGTTTCGCGGACGATACGCGCATCGTCTATACGAGCGACCACGGCGAGGCGCTGGGAGCGCACGGCCTGCTCGGCAAGTTCCAGCTCTATGAACCATCAGCCGGTGTTCCGCTGATCCTGGCGGGGCCGGATATCCCTGCCGGTCAGGTTTGCGACGAGCCGGTTTCTCACATCGACCTGTATCCGACCATCCTGGAAGCGTTTGGGCAGGCACCCGTCGGCCCTGAACATCCGGCGCATGCGCGGTCCCTTTGGCCGGTGCTTGCACAGGCCCGCCGTCCCGATCCTGTGTTCGCGGAATATCACGCTGCCGGATCCCGGGCCGGGATGTTCATGCTGCGCAGGGGCAACGAAAAGCTCGTCTATCACGTTGGCGCCGAGCCGCAATTCTTCGATCTGGCGGTCGATCCCGGCGAGACGAACGATCTGGCGGCGACGCCAGCCGGCCAGGCACGGGCGGCGGCCCTTGAGCGCGAGTTGCGCGGGATCTGCAACCCGGAAGAGGTCGATCGGCGCGCGAAGGCCGATCAGCAGGCGAAAGCGGAATTCTGGGGCGGGAACGATGTGATTCGGCAGGAGGGGTTGTTGGTGTTTACGCCGTCGCCCGGAACCAGTGCCGAGATCGAGAAGGCGTCCTGACGTCCGCCGTGTACCGTTCAAGTCGTCGTGTAAGTTCGACGTAGTATTTGACTTTTGCAATGCAGCATGCGAGAAGCCGGCACCGCTCGTAGAGCGATTTCCGGCGCTCCAGCCGCGTGAAGGGATATGTGCTGAAGGGTTGTACCCCCAGCTTCGTTTCGTCCCCCTGTTGAGCGCCCCGAACGTTTTTCCATCCGACAGCCCAGGCCACGCGGGGCGTCCATACGGTCGAGCCACGGCCGCTGGCTGCTTGTCGCATGAGACGGGCACCCGGCCGGTTGGCTGCTCATGAAAGATATTCAGTGACCAACTTTTCTGAACTCGGTCTCGCTGCGCCAATCCTCAAGGCGTTGACAGACCAAGGATACGACACACCGACGCCGATCCAGGCAAAGGCGATCCCTGCCGTGATGGCGGGGTCCGATCTGCTCGGAATCGCGCAGACGGGCACGGGTAAAACGGCGGCGTTCGCGCTACCTATCCTGAACCGCCTCGCCAGCGAGCAGCGGGCGCCGATGCCCAAGGGCTGCCGCGTGCTGGTACTGTCGCCGACGCGTGAGCTTGCCGCGCAGATTGCCGATAGCTTCCGTGCCTACGGCCGTCATATGCGGTTGTCCGTCGCGGTGATGGTCGGCGGCGTGCCGCATCGACCGCAGATCCATGCGCTGGCGCGTGGTGTCGACGTGCTTATCGCGACGCCGGGGCGCCTGCTCGATCATGTCGCCGAGCGTAATATTCTTCTGCAGGGGACCGAGGTCTTGGTTCTCGATGAAGCCGACCAGATGCTGGACCTCGGTTTCGTCAAGCCGATCCGGCGCATCGTCAAGGAACTGACCATCCGGCGTCAGACGCTGTTCTTCTCCGCGACCATGCCGAGCGAGATCGCCGAAATGGTGAAGGACTTCCTGCGCGATCCGGTGAGGGTCACGGTCACGCCGGTAGCGTCGACCGCGGAGCGCGTCACACAGCGCATCATCCACGTCGACAATCAGAGAAAGCCGGCGCTGCTGGCCGAATTGTTTGCAGACCCGGCGCTGTCACGTGCGCTGGTCTTTACCCGCACGAAACGCGGCGCGGATCGTGTGACGAAGCACCTTGAAACCTGTGGAATTCGGGTTGCTTCCATTCACGGCAACAAGAGCCAGCGCCAGCGTGAGGTTGCGCTCGACGCTTTCCGGCGTTCGAAAATCCGCGTCCTGGTGGCAACCGACATCGCGGCGCGCGGCATCGATGTGGATGACGTGTCCCATGTCGTGAATTATGAGCTTCCGGATGTTCCGGAAGCCTATGTCCATCGGATCGGGCGTACGGCGCGCGCCGGTGCGTCCGGCAGCGCAATCTCGCTGTGTGCTGGAGACGAGCGCGACAAGCTGCGTGCAATCGAACGGCTGACGCGTCAGTCCATTCCGTTCGAGGACCGGCGTCAGGATACGACGTTGCCCATCGAGGAGAGGCCCGCCCGCTCACGCGCCAATCATTGGAACAAACCGCGCAGCGGCGGTGGTCAAGGTCATCGCGGGAACGGCCAGGATGCACGTTCTCAGAATGGATCGCGTCAGGGACATGACGGTGGTCAGCGCAAGTGGCGTGACCGGTCCGAGACGCGTTCTGAGACCAAAAGTGCCGCAGGCGCGGGCACCTCGCGGTCTGACCGATTTGATGGCCGGAGTCGGGATCGGACGTCGCCCGCCGGGGAAAAGCCCGCTCGCACACACTCCGATCGGCGGGATAATCCTCGCAGCGGAGCAGGTCGAGATCATCGCGGAAATGACCAGGATGCGCGTTCTCAGAATGGATCGCGTCAGGGGTATGACGGTGGTCAGCGCAAGTGGCGCGACCGGTCCGAGACACGTTCTGAGACCGGAAGTGCTGCGGGCGCGGCCGCTTCACGCTCCGACCGTTGGAGCAAGCCGCGCGGCGACGCAAGCCATGGTCATCGCGGAAATGGCCAGGATGGGCGGCCTCAGAACGCATCGCGTCAGGGGTATGGTGCTCAACGCAAGCGGCACGATCGCGCCGATACGCGGACAGCGACTGACGGCGCGAGCAGCGCGGACACCTCTCCCGATCGCAGGATGAAGCACAAGCGGCGGCCGCGTTATGGGGCTGGCGGCGCAAAACGAGAAGCGGGCTGATCATGAATTGATGCGCGGGGCGTCTTTCATCTCTCCCCGCAACGACGAAAGGAAACCAGATGGCCCGCAAGCCAACGGCAAAGGCCGAATTCGTTTTGTTCAATGTCGTTTATGAGGATGGAACCGTGACGTCCAATCGACGGGTGCCTGGTTCCATTCTCGGAGGCCTCGACGGCGATACACCGGCGCAAGAGTTCATCGAAGCGCAGGACCGCGAAATCGCCGAGCGCTCCGGCCGCGGGCGAGCGCCGATCAAATCTCTGAAGCGGGTCGGAGCGAAATAAGGGGGACGGGGCGGATGTCTGCGTTCCGATCGCGACGCCGATCCTTCGGAGCAGGCCTGCCGCCGACCGATTTGATGCCATTTTGCGACACTTCGCGATGCCATATCGCGCAAATGCCACACACCCTGCCGAAACCAGTCGTCGAGTTTACGTAAGGTTAAGCTCCGTCCGGTTATGACGGAGCTAAATCTAAGCTTCGGCGTTAGCGCTAAGTGCAAGTTCCATTGCACAGGTTGCGCGGTTCATGCAACGTCAGGGAGTGGGTGTGTGGAGTTGGTTATGTCGCGTGTTGCGGCCGAGTCGGGAATGCCGCCGGGAGCTGCATCCTCAATAGAGGCTCGGGACGACGTTGCTGGGGATCGTTCGGCTCGCGTTTTGGCGGGCAATGAAGTCCTGTTCGAAACCGGCGATGCGAAAACAGAGCTTTACCGGATCGAATCCGGAAGCATTTGTCTTTATACGGCAGGCCCTGATGGCCAACCCGATGTCATCGAATTTGCCTTCGCCGGTGACATCGTCGGCATGGGTTTTCTGCCCACGCACGCATGCAGTGCGCGCGCTGTCGGTGAAACATGGGTGACATGCCTGCCGCGTAGCGCTGTCGACCAGATCAGCGCAAACGATCAACGTGCGAATAAGCGGTTGAATGCGGCGATCATTCGGGAATTCGAATTCCGCCGTAAATCGCTTGCTGCGGATGGCCGGGGCAGGCCTGTTGTCCGGCTGGCGGCGTTGCTGGTGGCGCTGTCCCGCCGCAATCGCAATGAAGGCCGCGATCCCTATCTCATCGATGATGTTCCGAGGAGCGCGGTGGTTGCCGAATATCTCGAGCTGACCATCGATTTGCTGGCACTGGCGTTGGTCCAACTTCAAAATCAGAGACTGATCGAACTCGGGCCCAACAACAACCTGTATCTCAAAGACGTTGAGGGGCTGGCAGCCTTATCGGAAAGTGCCGGAACGGCGGGTGAGCTGGAATGGTCTCCCGACCCGCGTGCCCAGGGCGAATAGGTTCGCAAATTAACCAATACGACAATCCGGCCGCGCGGTTCGAGTGCGCGAAACACCCGAGCCGATTTCGGCCGCATAATCGCCGCAGTATTAACGCGTCGTCCCCCGATCCATCGAAGCAGTGGCCATTTGCTCATCGCGTTGCTAAACGCTGTGTGAGACACATGGTTGATTGCTGAACGATATCATCAGGCTACGGGCCATTTCGGCTCGGCGCTGCATGCTGGCGTAAATCGTACCGAGGGGCTTTCCATGAAATTCCGAGCTTGTCTCGCCATCGCGGGTTCATGTCTGTTGCTCGCCTCGTCGCCCGTCTCCGCAGCATCCTGCGGCAACGACGGACGCGGTTTCGATGCCTGGCTGGAGAATTTCAAAGGGCGAGCGCGCGCGAGCGGTATCTCCCAGGCGACGATCGACAGGGCGCTCAGCGGGGTGAAATACGATACGGCCGTGATCCGAAGGGATCGCTCGCAGAAGTCGTTCAAGCTGAGCTTCGAGGAGTTTTACAAGCGCCGCGTCGGCTCGTATCTCATGTCGCGGGCTCGGACGCAGATGAAGCGTCATGCCGGCCTCTTCGCGAGCATTGAAAAGCGCTACGGCGTTCCCAAGGAGATCCTCGTTTCGATCTGGGGGTTGGAGACCAATTTCGGCAGCGACGGCGCCGGCAAGTACTCCATCATTCAGTCTATTGCGACGCTGTCTTACGACTGCCGACGGTCGGAGTTCTTTACCGATCATCTGATGGCGGCTCTGCGGATCGTTCAGAAGAATGATATGCGCCCGGATCAGATGCGCGGCGGCTGGGCCGGTGAGATCGGTCAGGTCCAGTTCCTGCCGGGGTCGTATGACAAGTATGCCGTCGACTACGATGGCGACGGGCACCGCGATCTCGTGCACAGTATTCCCGACATGCTGGCCTCCACGGCGCATTATCTGCAGGCGCACGGCTGGAAACGGGGCGCCTCGTGGGGACCGGGCAGCGCCAACTACGACGTCATCAAAGCCTGGAACAGGGCCGATGTTTACGCTCGGACGATCTCCGTCATGGCCGAGCGACTGAGCGACTGAATCGCGGATTGCACATTACCCGCGACCTGCGGATTCCGGAGTATGCGCTGACGCCATTTTTTCAGGGCCGCATCTTGAGACGCATTGTCCTGTTTTGCTCAAGATCGGAAATGTAATTTCACAAAAACGTCTAAAAACGAGATGGATCGGAATATTTTTTCTGGTATGTGTTTGCGCTGAAATGGGGCGGTCGTAGCGGTGCGAGTGACGAGGCTGTTGTTTCCTTCCGTTAGTCCGTCGCTGATCCACGATCGCCCCCCGAAATTGAGAGCGCATCATGAATTTCCAGCAGCTCCGCATCATCCGCGAGACGGTGCGCCGCAACTTCAATCTGACGGAAGTTGCGAGCGCGCTTTACACGTCGCAATCAGGCGTCAGCAAGCACATCAAGGATCTCGAGGACGAGCTCGGTTTCGAGCTGTTCATGCGCAAGGGAAAGCGGCTTCTTGGCCTCACGGACCCGGGCAAGGAACTGGCCGAGATCGTCGATCGCATTCTCCTGGATGTCGGTAATATCAAGCATCTCGGCCAGCAGTTCGCCGACCGTGATCAGGGACAGTTGACGGTCGCCACCACGCACACGCAGGCTAGATATTCCCTCGCACCTGTGATCACGGCGTTCATGAAGGCGTTTCCCAAGGTGCATCTCGTGCTCCATCAAGGCAGTCCGCCCGAAATTGCATCGATGTTGCTGGCCGGTGAAGCGGAGATCGGAATAGCCACGGAAACGCTTTCGAAAACCAGCAACCTGGCGGCGTTTCCCTATTATTCGTGGAACCACGGCGTCGTTGTTCCGTGCGGGCATCCGCTCGCTTCGGTGCAGCCCTTGACGCTCGAAGCGATCGGGGAATGGCCGATCATCACGTATCACGAGGGCTTCGCAGGCCGCACCAATATCGATCGCGCCTTCGCCGAGGCGGGCATTGCGCATGATGTCGTGATGTCGGCGATGGATACGGACGTGCTGAAGACGTACGTCGGCCTCGGCCTTGGTGTCGGCATCATCGCTTCGATGGCATTCGAGCCGGAGCGCGACAGCGCGCTGCAATTGCTCGAATGCCCGGAATTGTTCGCGACCAACACCACATGGATTGCGGTCCGCAAGGGAAGCTATCTCCGGCGATATGCGTATCGCTTTATCGAGCTGTGCTCGGCGGAATTGACGGAGACAACGGTCCGCAAGCTGACGGGCGTCAATGGCGAGTGAAGTTACAAAATGGGACCGGGTTTGTGAAAACCCGGTCCCGACGGACAGCAGGATGATTGTTCGCGCTTGATATCTCGTGACTAGAAGAAGATCACGCTGAGCGCCAGCCTTTCATGATGAGCGCGCAGTTCCTCCTCGCGTATGCGGCTGCCGGGCTCGTTGGGCGCACCAGCAGCGGTGAGGGTCATGGCTTCCGCGTAGCGGAGACAAAGCCAGGAAAAAAGTGCTGCGATCTCTTTCACGATGCGGCCCCCGCCCATTGGGTTTGCGGGCGGTGTTTGCCTCTGCGCGTAGAGAAATCACTGACCGCGCGTTGCGCGGCAAGCGGCGTGGCAAACAGATGTCCATCCAAAGCGTCGTAGGCCCCGGTGGAGGCGTGAAAGCGGAAGGCGCGATCACCCTTCTGCCGGACGACGATACCCACGGTTTCTCCGCGGGAATCCTCAAGTGCATATCCTTCAGACATGAATTCTCCTCCGCTGCCGTCGGCAGCGTCTCAAAGCTGACATTCGATGAGCTTCAGTGAGTGGTGCCGTGTGTCCGGTGTTCAACAACAACAGGCCGGGCACATCATGCGTCGCGCACGCATGCTGGCAGCTGCACCAAGGAGACGTTTGGAGATCGGTTGTGTCATGGGCCAACTCCTGACAAGCCGGAGTCCACGAAGACACTTCGTGGCACCTTAGCGTTTGATGACGCGGCGCAAGTTGAACTGCCGAAATCACCGCGGCCGGACCCAGGATGGGCTCGACAATGCGCAATTTAGCGCGCCTGCGTGTTATTCAAACCAAATGTTTTTTCAAAGCTTATGACGTTTGTGCAGCGATGCCCGCGCTTAGCTGATCGCATTCCAGGCGATGCGCCTGAAATCATTATGCAGGTAGGTCGTCGTCCGCCTTCGGCCCCTGAGAAATTTCAGTGTTTCCGGCAAACTTGCGCGAGGCTGCTCCATCCAGGTCCCGTCCGGCAAGCGGCGTTCCAGAGTCCATCGGGTGTCGTGTTCATCGACATCGACACGCAAGCGGATGTCTCCGTGGAGCGCGTCCTCGATCAGGCCGACGGCTTCCTCTACCGCAGTAAAATCATCCTCCCATTCGCCGAAAACGACAGTGCAGCGCCCACGGTCCGTGACGATCGACATGGTAAAGCCGTGCGCGGCCGGAGAGGGGATCGTGATCAGATTGTCGGTGCATGCAACAACAAGGTTGGGATGGCGCGTGAGAAGCCGGCCGAGTTCTCGAACACAGCGCGCATGCAGAACGCGACCGATATTGGTCGCGAACCGGACATGAACGTTGTCCTCGACGTCGTTCGTATTACGCTCACGGACTTGAGCGCCCGGTTGCAGATTTGCGGAACTGATGAGTGCGATCGGCGTCGTGTTTGTTTTCTGTGCCGTGGTCACGGGTTCCTCCGGAGTCTGAGGCGACTGTTCGACAACAGATTTTGTGCGAATTCGATCCGCCATTTTGCGCGGTCCGGAAGTTTTTACCGTCTCAAGCAGAAGGTTCCGCGTGGGGGTCCATGCAACAAATGTGCTGATAGCGGAATATGCATGCCAGATGCTCAAAAGCGCCGTTCCGCGTTTTACTCAGCAAGAACCGCCTATTTACGACGTGGTCGTGTTTTGTGAACGCAATGGACCGGGTTTGCCGGCTATTCAGGCGCTATCCGTCAATCTCAATCAAAGGGATCAAGAGTTCTTTTGTGACGTTACGGCTGAAAAATGCCACCCCTTTCGGATGGCTTTCGTTAGGCATGGCGCGAAATAGGTCGAAAGCGATACGTCAATTGGCGCCTTCGAGCAGCCTTCGCGCGATCACCTGAGCCTGAATTTCCGCGGCGCCCTCGAAAATATTGAGAATGCGGGCGTCGCATAAAACGCGCGAGACGGGATATTCGGTCGCAAAACCATTTCCACCGTGGATCTGCAACGCATTATCGGCCGCAGCCCAGGCAACACGCGCGCCGAGAAGCTTCGCCATTCCGGCTTCGAGATCGCACCGGCGTCCCTGATCCTTTTCCCGCGCTGCAAAATAGGTGAGCTGGCGTGCGATCATGACTTCCGCTGCCATCATAACGAGCTTATTGGCGACACGCGGGAAACTGTAGATCGGCTTTCCGAACTGAATGCGTTCGCGGGCATAAGCCAGTCCCAGGTCGAGCGCTGACTGAGCAACGCCGATTGCCCGCGCCGCCGTTTGGATGCGTGCGGCTTCGAAGGTTGCCATGAGCTGCTTGAACCCCTGGCCTTCGACGCCGCCGAGAAGCTGCGAGGCCGGGACTTCGAAGCCATCGAACGAGATGTCGAATTCCTTCATGCCGCGATAGCCGAGGACTTCGATTTCGCCACCGGTCATGCCGGGCGCCGGAAAGGGATCGTCATCCGTCCCGCGCGGCTTTTCCGCGAGCAGCATCGACAGCCCCTTGTAGCCGGGTTCCGCGGGATTGGTGCGGACCAGGAGGGTCATCAGATCGGCGCGCACCGGATGCGTGATCCAGGTCTTCTGGCCGGTGACCTTATAGACATCTCCGTCGCGAGTAGCGCGCGTCTTGAGGGAGGCGAGATCGGATCCGGTATCCGGCTCGGTGAACACTGCCGTCGGCAGAAGCTCACCACTCGCGATCCGGGGCAGGTATTTCTGTTTCTGCGCGTCGGTGCCGTTCGCCAGAATGAGTTCACCGGCGATCTCTGAGCGTGTGCCCAGGGAGCCGACTCCGATATAGCCGCGCGACAATTCTTCGGACACGACGCACATGGCTTCCTTGCCGAGGCCAAGGCCGCCGAAGTCCTCCGGCAGAGTGATGCCGAAGACGCCGAGTTCTCCGAGCTTTCCGATCACGTCGAGCGGGATATAGGCGTTGGCGAGGTGCCACTGATGCGCATGCGGCAGCACTTCGGCCTCGGCGAAACGGCGCATCTGTTCCTGGATCGCGGCGTGGGTCTCGTCGAGACCGGTCTGTCCGGTCAGGTCGCCCGGGGCCAGGTCGGAAATCAGTTCCGCGAGACGCTGCTTGGTGCGGATGCTGGTGCCGCGAGCAACGACATCCGATGTCCGCTCGCGATAGGTCTGCACGTCATCCACACTCACGCCCATATCGCTGAGGCGGGCAGTCTCGCCCTGGCTCATTGGGATGCCGCCAGCAATCTGGGCGGAGTATTCGCCGATACTCAGGGAAAGGAGGAGTTGCTCCAGCTCACCCAAAGTGCCGTTCTCGTCGAGACGTCTGGCCCAACCCGTGATCTGGCGCAGCGCTTCGACATAGGTTGCGAGCCAGGCGAGGCTGTGGGCGATATGCTGGCCGGCGTCGATGCCGCCTGCCGCTGCGATCTCACGGCGCGCCGCAGCTTTCGCAATCTGCAGGACATGATCGGCGGCGGAAACGGCAGCGTCGGCTTCATCGATCGATGTCGCGGCGCTCGTGACACCGATGGAACCAGACTGTACGGCCATTGGGCGTGGACCCCGCGCGAAAGCAATTGTTGCACCGCAGGATAGTGGGTTCTGCGCATGCCGCAATCCCGCGTGGAGCTTTGGAAGCTAATCCTTTATCGCGGTCTGTGTGCGGTGGCCGTCGTGATGAATAATCTCGACGATGGCTTCTTCGATCTGACCGCTTGTCACGCGTTCCAGTCCTGCCGTCGCCTCCTTGAGGCGTTCGAGGTGTTTGAGGCGCGCGGAAACGGAATGTCCCGACATCGGCTTCGCTGCCGCAATCACATCGCGCGGAGCGTCTTTCGGCGCCGGAGCCTCAGGGCCGCTCTGTAGGGCGGAAGCTTTCCCGGCCGCTTGGGTCTCTCGCGGCTTACGGTTCGTCGCCTTTTTTTTCGAAGCGCGCTTGGGTGTGGAAGCTGAACCGGACTTGCGGCTGTTGCTCGTCGCGCGCGGGGCAGGCGGCTCGGTGTGTTTGAGGGCCTCGATGAGCGATTTGGAATTGCCCTTGCTCGCAGCCGAAGACGCCTCTGCTGTTGCACCGGGCGCTTGCGCTCCTAGATCTTGCGATCCGGCTTTCACGCGGACCCGCGTGCGGAATGCTCCGTCGTCATTGTTCGTCACAGCGGTCTCCATTCGCCGCCCACCTGCAACATGGAATTACGTCACAGCATAGAGGTTCCTGGCAAGTTTCCTCGCAGGCAAGCTCGCACGTTTTTGGTTAATACTCTGCTTCCGGTGCAATCTCGGCGCGTCAGCCGAAGCGCGCCGCAGAGGCCTCGAGCCCGTCCTCGAACGTCCGCAGGCCGGTTGCGGGCGCACTGACGAGCACGGCCATGTTGCCCGGCTTATGCTCGTTACGAAGCATACGCATATGGGCCTTGGGGATCTGCTGCCAGGAAAACACCTCCGACATACAAGGATCGATGCGCCGTTCCACAACCAGCTTGTTGGCCTGCATCGCCTGGAGGAGGTTGGCAAAATGTGAGCCTTGGACGCGCTTTTGATGCATCCACAGATAACGGGCATCCATGGTGAGATTATAGCCGGTCGTTCCGGCGCAGATGACCACCATGCCGCCGCGTTTCACCACGAACACCGAGACAGGGAATGTCGACTGGCCCGGATGTTCGAAGACGAAATCGACGTTATTGCCTTTGCCGGTAACGTCCCAGATGGCCTTGCCGAAGTTACGCACTTCCTTGAACCAGGCGTCGTAGTCCGGCGTCCCGACTTTCGGCAGCTCGCCCCAGCACCTGAACTTGCGGCGATCGATGACGCCCTTCGCGCCCAGCGACATCACGAAATCGCGCTTGTCGTCATCCGATACGATCCCGATGGCGTTCGCGCCCGCCGTGGCGCAAAGCTGGATCGCCATCGAGCCCAGCCCGCCGGACGCGCCCCAAACGAGCACATTATGACCCGGCCGCAGAATGTGCGGGCGATGGCCGAACAGCATGCGGTAGGCGGTGGCCAGCGTCAGCGTATAGCAGGCGCTTTCCTCCCAGGTCAGATGCCGGGGCCGCTCCATGAGCTGGCGGTCCTGAACACGGCAGAACTGTGCGAACGAACCGTCCGGCGTCTCGTAGCCCCAGATCCGCTGTGACGGCGAAAACATCGGATCCCCGCCATTGCATTCCTCATCGTCGCCGTCATCCTGGTTGCAGTGAATGACGACCTCGTCACCGACCTTCCAGCGCTTCACCTTCGAGCCGACCGCCCACACGATGCCGGACGCATCGGAACCGGCGACATGGAAGGGATGCTTGTGGCCGTCGAGGGGCGAAATCGGCTTGCCGAGGGCAGCCCAGACGCCGTTGTAATTGACGCCCGCAGCCATCACGAGAACCAGGACGTCGTGACTGTCCAGTTCCCACGTCGGCACCACTTCGATCTGCATGGCTGTATCGGGTTCGCCGTGCCGCTCTTTGCGGATGGCCCAGGCGTACATCTGTTTGGGGACGTGACCGAGCGGCGGGATCTCGCCGACCTCATACAAATCCTTCGTCGACCGGATGACGGCCGGTGCAACGGCGATCGGCTTCGAACTCGTGGTCTCTTCTGGGCGGCTGACTGCGGCGTTCGACTTTGACATGGCCTCGCTCCCGGTCGGCTCAGTTTTTATGACGGCGCATAAGGATTATTATTGCACTGCAAAATGGCGGCGGAAAGGTCGTCTTTCGTCCGGGGCGGGCCTGGGGAAATCGCGCCGTCGCATCCTTCGGGGGTCTTTGAAGGAAACGCTTTCTTGGCGAACTTCTGCGATGCTTTTACGCCGTGGTACGGGAGGAGCATTCGCGGATGATCGATTTCTGGATGAAGCTGTTTCAGGTCGACTGGATCAGCGCCACACTGATTGTGATGATCTGCATGACCGGAAGTGCGATCATGAAAGCCATGCTCCCGACGCCGGGATTGGCATTCGTGGCTGCTCCCGTGACGGTGTTCAGCGCCTTCGCGGCCACGGCAGTCTGGCGCGATTTCGGCCTCACCCTGGGCGCCGAGAAGGTATTGGATGTCGCCGCTGCCGCTGGCATGGGAATGACGGCCGGAGCCATCCTGACCATCGTCGCCTACCGCGGGCTTCTCGCGATTTCGACGCGATAGCCACTATTGCACCGGTAAACTCCGTTTGCGGATTCTCCGCATTGCAGTAAGCTCCTGCTGCACTTGCGAAGGAGCCGTTGCGATGGTCCGTCTCCCGGACGAGAGAGCCGCCGAAGCCCGCCGCGACAAGCCCTGGATGATCCGGACCTACGCCGGACATTCCGATGCGGTGCAATCCAACGCGCTTTATCGGCGTAATCTCGCCAAGGGCCAGACTGGCCTTTCCATCGCCTTCGACCTGCCGACGCAGACCGGCTACGACAGCGACCACGTACTGGCGTTCGGCGAGGTCGGGAAGGTCGGGGTGCCGATCGGTCATATCGGCGACATGCGGACCCTTCTCGACGGCATTCCGCTCGATCGCATGAATACGTCGATGACGATCAACGCGACGGCAGCATGGCTGTTCGCGCTCTATATTGCGGTGGCGGACGAGCAGGGCGCTCCACGCAGTGCGCTGACGGGCACCATCCAGAACGATATCATCAAGGAATATCTGTCGCGCGGAACTTACGTGTTTCCACCCGAGCCATCACTGCGGCTGATCCGGGACACGATCGTGTTCTCCTGCACTGAAGTGCCGAAGTGGAATCCGACCAACGTCTGCTCCTATCATCTGCAGGAAGCCGGCGCGACGCCGGTGCAGGAGCTGGCCTTCGCGCTGGCGACTGCGATCGCGGTGCTCGACACCGTCAAGGCTTCCGGCGCGGTCGATGCGGAAGCCTTTGGCGCTGTCGTCGGCCGCGTATCGTTCTTCGTCAACGCCGGTCTGCGGTTCATCACCGAGATCTGCAAGATGCGGGCGTTTTCCGAGTTGTGGGACGAGATCACGCGCGATCGTTATGGCGTGAGTGATCCGAAGTATCGCCTGTTCCGTTATGGCGTTCAGGTGAACTCGCTGGGTCTGACCGAGCAGCAGCCGGAAAACAACGTCTATCGTATCCTGATCGAGATGCTGGCCGTGACGCTGTCCAAGCGGGCACGGGCCCGCGCCGTACAGCTTCCAGCCTGGAACGAGGCGCTGGGGTTGCCGCGGCCGTGGGATCAGCAATGGTCTCTCAGGATGCAGCAGATCCTCGCCTACGAAACCGACCTGCTTGAGTACGGCGATATCTTCGATGGTTCTGCGGCGATCGACGGCAAAGTCGAGGCGCTGAAGCAGGATGCGCGTGCCGAGCTCGCGATCATCGAACGCATGGGCGGTGCGGTCGCGGCGATCGACTACATGAAGCGGCGTCTGGTCGAGAGCAACACGGTCCGGCTGGCGCGGATCGAGAACGGGGAGCAGGTTGTCGTTGGCGTTAACCGCTTCACCGAGACTGAGCCTTCGCCCCTGTCGGCAGGCGAGAGTGCGGTGTTGACCGTCGGGCCGGAAACGGAAACCGAACAGATTGCCCGCCTCGTCGCCTGGCGCGAAATGCGCGATTCAAAGGCAGTCGAGGCTGCACTTGGAGATCTCGCACGCGCGGCCAGCGAAGGGCGCAATGTCATGGAGCCGTCGATTACCTGTGCCAAAGCAGGCGTGACGACGGGTGAATGGGGGTCGACATTGCGCCGGATCTTTGGTGAGTACCGGGCTCCGACCGGCGTCGGGCAGTCTGCGGGCAGTGATCTGGCAGGTTTGGAGGCGGTACGGGCGGAAGTGCGCCAGGCCGCCGAGCGTCTTGGCCGTCCGGTCAAGCTGCTGGTCGGCAAGCCCGGCCTCGACGGTCATTCGAACGGCGCGGAGCAGATTGCCGTGCGCGCCCGCGATTGCGGCATGGAGGTCGTCTACGAGGGCATCCGGCTGACGCCCGATCAACTCGTCCGTGCTGCCCTGGAGGAGAGCGTCCACGTCGTGGGACTGTCGGTCCTGTCCGGCTCGCATCTGCCGCTGCTACAACACGTCATGACCGGTATGCGCCGTGAAGGCATGGACGACGTTCCGGTGGTCGTTGGCGGCATTATACCGCCGGAAGATGCTGCGGCATTGAAGGCGATGGGGGTTGCGGCCATCTACACGCCGAAGGATTTTCAGCTCAACGACATCATGCTCGATATCGTCAGGCTCCTGCAGCCTCAATCGCAGGCCGCCTGACAGGCAAGAGGCCAGACTAACTATGCGCGCAGAGACGAAGCGGAAACTCGACTGGGAGCTGCGGCGGCGGCGGTTGAAAATAGGCGCGCTTGTGCTCGCCGCGGTGGGTGGCATTACGGGTATGCTGGTTTTGACCGACATGGACTCGAGGGTGGAAGATCACCGGATCCATGCACACGTCGATCGTGTGAGCGTTCCGGCCGTGAAAGGTGCGAGTGGTGCCGTCGCCATCGATGTGACGCTCGACAACGGCCGGCATGTCCAGGTGTTCGCCCTGAAGACGCATGAGCCGCATGTTGGCGATCAGGTGGATGTGACCGAACATCGGCATGCCACCGGACGCGTCACCTATAGCTGGAATTGATCAGTCCCGTTTCTCGGCCGCGATCTTGACGTGTTCACCCAGTGTGTCGCGGATGTAGAGACGACGCACCGCGACGTCCGCGACCACTGTCAGGGGGAATGCGAAGAGCAGCCCCAGCGGTCCGAACAGAACGCTGAGCCCGATCGTGGAAAACAGCCCGAGGGCCGGGGCGATGTTGACGGCCTGGCCGACCAGCAGCGGCATGATCAAGTTGGATTCGATCTGCTGGACGATGATGTAGACGGCGAGCGTCCACAACACGATATCCCATCCGAGCGTGACGGCGATGAGCAGTCCGGGAATTGCGGAAGCAATCGGCCCGACGACGGGGATGAACTCGGCCAGCCCGGCGATCAGCCCGAGCGCCAGCCACGAGGGTAAGCCAATCAGCCAAAGGCCGGCTGCGGTCGTCACGCCAACGATGACCATCGCGATGAGCTGGGCCGTCAGCCAAAGCCGCAATGCGCGGCCCGCATCGTTGATCGTCTCTTCAATCTGGGTCTGGACGCTCGGTGGAAACAGCATGATGAAGCCGTCGCGGTACGTTGCCGGAACGGTGGCCAGATAAACGCCGCCAAAGACAACGATCAGGATGCCGGCGAGCACGGAGACCAGGGTCGTCGCCCAGGTGTAGGCGGTTGAAATCAGGTTGCCGATTGCGGTGCCGGAAAGAAGGTCCGTGCGACCCGCGACGCCGAGCTGGGCCATCACGGTTTCGGCTGCCTTGGGCAACAGCTCGAACAACTGATTGAGCTGGGCGCTGATCTGCGTTCCGAACAGATACACACCGACACCGATGATGATGAGGATTGCCAAGGCGGACACGAGGAGCGCTGGGCCGTCGCTGAGCCCGACCTTCTCCACCAGCGGATCGGCGAGCGCGCGCAGGATGACGGCGAACAGCACCGCGCCGAAAATCAGGAGCAGCACGTCCGACATGGCCCAGATCAATCCAGCCAGGGCCATCAATCCGGCAAGGGTCAGCACCCGGCGCAGGAACTGGAAGTCCCCGTTCGGGTCGGAGGGTAAATCGGGCGTGGTCAGCGGGAAGCTCCCTGGTCGGCATATGATGGCCGCAGCGGGCCGCACTTATAACACCGTTGTGGCTAACCGGTTCCTGGCGGGCAAGGAGCAGAGCATGGGAAAAATAGGTGCCTGAATGCCGCGGTCGACCGATTGCTGGCTTGCCGCGTTGACGGCACGAGCTTCCTGGCTATGATCGCGGCTCACGAAGCAGGGCACTATGCCCCAGTGGCGGAACCGGTAGACGCGCCAGACTCAAAATCTGGTTCCCGCAAGGGAGTGCCCGTTCGAGTCGGGCCTGGGGCACCAGTGTGTGCCCGCGAATGCACGCTTGACGATCAATTGTATCAAGTGGGCGCCGATTCCGCCGAATCTGGCAAGATGCAGAGGGAAAGAGAGGCGGAACGGGATGATGATGAAACTCCGGACCTTCCTTGTGCTGCTGAGCAGTCTGCTACTTCCTGCCGGCGCTTGGGCTGGGCCGACGTTGCTGTTTGATCCCGCCAACGGCAAGGTGCTGTATGCCGAGGATGTCGATGATCAGTGGCATCCGGCGTCACTCACCAAAATCATGACCGCTTATCTGGTGTTCGAGGCCCTGAAGGCCGGCACCATCACGCTGGACAGCAAGATCACGACCAGCGAAATTGCGCATGCTCAGCCGCCGAGCAAAGTGGGGCTTCCTGTCGGCGGACAGATGAGCGTCGAACTGGGATTGCAAGCGCTGATCGTGAAATCCGCGAACGACGTCGCCGTCATGCTGGCCGAAGCCGTGGGCGGCAGCCAGGATGCATTTGTCCAGAAGATGAATGCCACCGCGCGACGTCTCGGGATGACCCGTACGAACTTCGTCAATCCGCATGGCCTGCCCGCCGCAGAGCAAGTGACGACCGCGCGCGATCTCGCGCTGCTGTCTACCGCTGTTTTGCGTGACTTTCCGGAGCATCGCGATCGCTGGGCTTCCTCTGACATGCGGATCGGGAAGCGCCGTCTGGTGACCCACAACGGTCTCTTGATGAACTATGAGGGCGCGGATGGCCTCAAGACCGGCTTCATCTGCGATTCCGGATACAACGTCGTTGCCAGCGCGACACGTGACGGGCATCGGCTGATGGCTGTCGTGCTCGGCGAAAGCTCGGGCCACGAACGATCGATCCGCGCTGCGAGTCTGCTCGACCATGGCTTCGGCAACTACGGCTGGAAGGTGCTGTTCAACAGCCCGACGCTGGAAAGCATGCCCATGACTCCGGATGCCAAAGCCGTGATCAGCGTGCGATCGACTGTCACCTCATGGGGCTGCAACGGACGGCCGCGCGTGGCCAAGGCCAGGAAGGGGAAAGCGGCTGCAAAGGCGTCGACGCAAAAGACAGGCGTGGCAACAGCCGGTTCGGCATCGCAGCCGTCACGCCCGGCCCGAAAGAGGGCCGCGACCGCGGAAGCGTCGTCCATCTCCGCGACCAAGGCGCATTAGCGCTGCGAATTGGGGCCTGCATCCGGGGAGGTTGCAGGTTATCCGGCTGCGCTGGAGGCGCGCCACAGGTCAGACGATCAACTCCAGCTTCTGGTTTTCGCGCAGCTTGCAGCCGGGCGCCGGTGCCGCCGCTGGTGTCTCGGTCTGTGCCGGTGCCGATGATTCGGATCCGTGATCCTGAGCGGGTGGTTTTGTCTCACTATGGGAGGCGGCAGGTGGAGTGCCCTGCACCTTGTCTCCATCTTGAGCGCTGCCCGAAGACACTGCCATGCACGTGAGCAACGCACCAAACGCAACGCTCACACAGCCTGCGCGCCACGATCTTAACGATGCCATGTCCAACCTCATCGGCGACAATGCGATGTATTAACGCTAACAGGCAAATGCGTCAGCTCCAAGCCCGCCACGGATCGGAGCAGAGCCGTAGGGCTCAGCGCAGGGTGGCATCGATCTTGCTGTTGACCCAGGTGTTGTTCGAACGTGGGATGAGTACCTTGCACCGCACTTCCGAAGAAGACATCACGCCGGGCTTTGCTGAAGTCGAGGCGCTTGCAGCTGTTCTCGAGTCGCGCCATGGCCAACATGCGGTCGAGGTGGCCGAATTCTTTTCAACCTTTCACAGCCAGAGTGGCGATGTCGGCCGATCATGGGCTTGGGCCGGCGTCGCCGACGCGGTCCGGCAGCGCGAGCGGGCACGTCTGCTGAGCGGATAAGCCGGAGTTCGGATCAGAGGGGCTGGCGTCTACGAGGCGCCAAGAACGAGGGTCCAGAAGGTCTTGAATTCCGTCCGGGGGTCCTGCACGAGGGCGATGCCCATATGCTGAGCGTCAGGCATCAGCAGGTTCTTGTTGTGCCCCTCGCTCGCCTTCCAGCCCTTCATCACTTCCTCGATGCTGGACTGGCCGGTGCCGACGTTTTCCGCAGCCAAACGTGCGCTATAGCCCGTGCGCTTGACGCGATCCCAGGGGTTGGAGCCATCTGATCCGTAGTGGGAGATGCGATCCCAACGGGCCAGATCGCGTGAATGTGCCTTGGCCGCGTTCGTCAGCTCCATGCTGATCCGCAGCGGCTTCAGACCCTTTTCCTTGCGATAGGCATTGATCAGGTCGCGAGCCTTCTCGGCGTCGAGCTTGGTCTGGGAATAGTCGCGCCCGGAAAGCGCACCACGGCTGGCCTTCTCATAGGAGTTGCGCGGCGCGCTGTCCTGGAGGCTGGCGACCTGCGCTTTACCGGACGAGCTCGGCCGTGCCGTCGACGCACCGTCTCCAAGCGCCATGCTGCCGCCCGAGCCGGAACTCGTCCCGGCGCCCGAGAAGCCAAACGCAAGCGGATTTGAGCTGCCGATGCTGCATCCTGTCAGCACCGTGATGAAGAGGGCAGAAAGCGCAACGCGATACATCCGGTAACTCCCGCCGGTAGCGGACCCGCTTCCAGGATTGCCGAAAGGGGTTAATTGACAGTTAATCCTAACGGCCCCCACGGTCCCGGCGACGTCCCGGTCTGCCGTTCGCTTCCGGATGGATATATGAGAGCCCTCAGCGCAGGGATGATGCCATCATGACGGTGACGGCAGTAGGGCGGCGAGACGGCGGTATGAGGAGCAAGACACGAAAACTTGAAGCCCGAATGTGGTTCTGCCCGATTTTCGTCCGGTGATCGGAGAGCACGGACGCCCGAGACCCGCTTTGGTGTTGCGCAGGGAACCTTTTTCCGCGCGTTTCGACCCCTGAGGCCAGATTTGGCCTTGGCACCACGGCAACGTTCCTCAAAATCGAAGCGTTCTCCGGTGATTCGCGTCCTGGACTGACCAGGAGGTCGAAGTATGAAGATTGCTGCTGTGTCCGAAATCCGTGCCGAGACGATCGCACCGGCGCTTCGTCTGCTGGTGCTTGCCCGCGCCGCAGCGGAAAACGGCGCCACTCAGGGCGAGCTGGCGCGCGATCTGGCGCCTTACGTCACGCACAAGCTCGCTCCGGCGGCCTGGCGCGATACGTTGGCGCGCGTGACGACGGCCCTCGTCGTGGAAGGTTCGATGAGCATGTCGCGCAATCGCGCCGAGCTTACGGTCTCCGGACGGGAGATGCTGGTCCGTGAGCTGGGTGGCAAGCCGCTTCCCAAGACATGGCCGGAGATCCGCGACATCCGCATCGTTGCCCGGATGTTGGGGCTGGAGGGTGCCTCCGCGCCGCGCCTCAAGGCGCTGTCAAAGCCGGACGGATTGCGGGCGGCGATCCTGGTGAAAGCCTTTTCGTTGAAGATCAAGGGGGCGCCGAGCACCGCGAAGCTGCGGCAGGCCCTGGCCACCGTCGCGCTGGAGCGGGCGTTCGGCAACAAGCTTAAGGGCGGTCTGGGCGATCGTACGGGGCTTGCTCCGAAGGCGGGCCGTCTTCTCGCCGGACAACTCGCCATCAGGCCGCGTGACTTCGGAACCGACGGCAGGCTCGTTGCCGCCCTCGCGGCCGAGCAGGTCGGAGCATTTCAGCCGGACGCCGATTCCCTGCGAACGGTCATTCTCCGGTCTTATGTCGCGCGCTCGTTGTCAGGCGATCAGCCGCCGGTTCCAGCGCCGCTTCCGGTTGCCGTGATAAGGGCTGCTCCGGCTCCCGTGCCCCAGCCGAAGCCGGAACCGGCGCCGCCCGCCCGTCCAGCGGCGGCCACGCGTCCGGATCTTGCCGGATTTGCCAACGTCGTCCAGTCCGCCGCAAGCATTCGCGCCGAAGGTTGGCCGGGCAATCGCAAGGCGTTCATTTCGCACGTCTGGAGCGTGGTGCAGGAAAAGCATCCCGAATGGGGACTGACGGATATCGAATTCAAGGCCATGCTTGCCGAAGCGCATCGCACCGGTCACGTGGTGCTGGCAAACGCGGACCTGAAGGACAAGAAGAGCATGAAGGATCTGCAGGACTCGGCTGTCGCCTACAAGAACACCGTCTGGCACTTCGTGCGCGTCGAGACTTAAGAAGGAGCGTCGCGTTTGCCCGCGTCGGGGGATAGATTGAATACGCAGCCGAATGCGCAAGCCGCGCCGTCCGTCGATGGACTGGCGGCGGCGTTTGAGCACTCCATCACCTGGGAGGACGACATCTGGCGTGCCGACCCGGTCGATGTCGAGCAGGTGCATAAGAAGGCGCGGCAGAAGTTTCATGATCTGCTGGAGGCCATCACGGCGGGCCGCGGCTCCAATACGCAGGCTCGCATCCTCCTGTTTCATGGCCAGTCGGGAGCCGGGAAGACACATCTGCTGCGGGCGCTGAGGACCGGCGCGCATCGTAAGGGCAAGGCCTATTTCGGCTATGCTCAGATGACGCCCGACGTCGCGAGCTATGCTGATTACTACCTCAGGCGGTTGATCAACTCGCTGGAGAAGCCGTACAATCCGGACGAAGGCGGTGAAAGCGCGCTGGCGCGGCTGACGCGCCAACTGCTCGATACGGCGGATGTGTTGCCGGCCGATGAAATCAAGCGTCTGCGCGAGGCCACGCTCGACGAGCAGAAGCTGGCACGGTTCATCGTCCAACTCGCGGACGATGTTGTCGCCAGTCCGGCTTTCGTGGATCAGGAACTCGACATCAACGTTGTGCGTGCTCTGCTTTATCTGCAGCGCAACGATCCGCGCATCGATCAGCGTGTCCGCCAATATCTCTACGGCCGCTCGCTCAATGAGCTATCTCAAACTGCGGTCGCGGCGCTCGATCCGAACACGGGTGATGGCCGTGCGTTCGAGATCATCGAGGCGATGGGCCGGATCATGTGGACCGTCGATCGGGCCGCGCTCGTGTTCTGCATCGATCAGGTCGAGGATCTTCGCTTCTTCGAGGACGCGGAGGAACGCTTCCAGAAAGCCGTGCGCGATCTGATCCAGGTCGCCAATCGCCTGCCGACGTCGATCGTGCTGATCTCCTGCCTGGAGGACTTCTACGGTCAGGTGCGCGGCGTCCTCGCGCAGTCCTATATCGACCGCATCGAGAAGTCCGGTCCGGTGGCGCTGCTCGAATCGCGGTCGCCCGAGGAGGCCCGCCTGATCATCGCCAAGCGCCTGGAACATGAGGCGGAGACGAACGCGGGCGGACTGAGCTTCCCGGACGCGTCGGCGTTCTTCGGTCCGCAGTTCTTCGAGGAATTCGGCGGCCTGTCGACACGCCGTCTGCTTGAGCACGCGCAAGGCCGGTTGCGGGCACAGCAAGCGGGCGGCGCCGACGAGCCCGAAGACGAGGCGGCTGGGCAATCGGACGCCAACGCGGGCTTCATTTCCACGCTCGCGGCGGCTTTGGGTTTCGCGCCGAACAACGACGAGCCGGCGAGCGAGCCGGTCTCCGACCTTGATTTCCGCGATATGTGGAACCGGTTCTCGCAAGCTTCCGAAGCGGAGATGCCATCCCATGATCAGGAGTTGATGGACGTCCTGGTTGCGACGCTCGGCCTCGCCAAGGATGAGTGGGGCAACGCCATCCATCTCGATGTGAAGCGCCTCGAGATCGCGGACGATCTGCCCGCCATCGACATCACGGTCCGTCACGCGTCGGGGCAGGGCGCGGGCCACAGCTTCGAGGCGCGCGTGTTTCTCTGCAACCGGCCGACCCAGGGCGGCGGCTTGAAGCGGCAACTCGATAAAGTGCTGGGCCAGATGAGCGGCCGGGCCTGTTTCATGCTACGCGCCAGCGACTTCCCGCCGAACAAGAAGAACCAGACGGCGCAGGCGTTCCGGAAATTCCGCGATGGCGGCGGACGCTCCGTTCTGGTCCCGATCCCGGATTGGGAGCGGATGATGATGGTGCGCGAGTTTCATACCCATCACCGGTACGACCCAGGGTTCAAACGCTGGTTCGAGCAGGCGAAGCTGCTGTCCAGTCTCATTCCGGTCGTCCAGATGCTGCGGCTCGATCTTATGGGGCGGCCGATTGTGAAGGCTGAGCCGCGCCCGCAAGCGGTCGCGCCGGCGCCTGCCCCGGGATTGCCAGTTGACGAATTGACGGCGACGCCCGAACAGCCGGAAATCCTGTCCGGTGAGGTGTTGTCGCCCGATGGCGCATCGCCGCTCGTGCCGCTACCGCCGGCTCCAGGTCTCGCGGAGCCCGACAAGTCTCCCCGTACACGATGGGCCGACTGGATCGGCTGGGGATCGTCCAGTACGCCGGAGCCTCTGCCGGCCAATGACGATGAACTGCCGCTGTCGGTCATTCTCGACGAGGGCGGCGATAACGCGCGCAGCATCTACGCCGGCCGCGAAGTCGGCGCACGCGCAAAGGCGGTGACGCTCAACAGGGACGTGCTGAAGCGGCACGCGGCTGTGCTCGGCGGATCAGGCTCCGGTAAGACGACCCTGGCGCTGAGCCTGATCGAGCAGCTTCTGCTTCGCGGCATTCCGGCGGTGTTGATCGACCGCAAGGGCGATCTTTGCAGCTACGCCAACCCGGATGTCTGGCGCTCCAACGATACGGAAATCCATGAGCGGCGCGGCGAGCGCGAGAAGCTGGCCGATGCCATCGACGTTGCCGTTTACACGCCGGGACGCTCGTCCGGCCGCCCGATCTCCATCACGCTGCTGCCGACGGGCATCAGCGAGCTTCCCGAGCACGAGCAGCAGCTTCTCGCCAATCTGTCGGCGGCGGCGCTGGGCGACATGCTGCATCTCAAGAACTCGGCCACCCATCAGAAACAGTCCGGCACGTTGTCGGTCGCGCTAAAGATTCTGGGTAGCCGCTCGCGGACGGAAGTCACGCTAGGCGATCTCATTTATCTGCTGGAGGATGAAGATCCGGAGCTGACCGATCTCACGCAGCGGATGGACCCGTCGGGCAAGATCCGCCGCGATCTCGTCGCTCAGCTCGACAGCTTGCGGCATCGCAATTCGGCGTTGTTCGAGGGCGGTGGCGAGAATCTACGCATGGAGTCGCTTCTCGGAATTGGGCCATTCGCCCGGCCTGGCCGGACGCGCCTGTCCGTGATCTACACCGGCTTTCTTGGTGACAACGAGAACATCCTTTTCTGGGTCTCCCAGTTCCTTTCGGAAGCGCTACGTTTCTGTCAGCGCAATCCGAACGATGAACTGCAAGCCGTCGTCATGTTCGACGAGGCGGATCTCTACATCCCTGCGAACGCTAAGCCGGCTACGGCGGAGCCGTTGCAGAGCCTGCTGAAGCGCGCGCGATCGGCCGGTCTAGGGCTGATGCTGGCAACCCAGTCGCCGGGCGACCTCGACTACAAGAGCCGCGATCAGATCACATCGTGGTTCATCGGTCGCGTGCGTGAGGATACGGCGCTGCGGAAACTGAAAGCGGCGTTCCAGAGCGAAAGCGGATTGGATCCGGCTGCGGTCCTTCCCGGACAGACGGTCGGCGAGTTCCATCTGGTTCAGGAAGGGCTGGTCCGGTCACTGAAGGCTCAGCGCTCTCTGATCATGGCCGAGCAGGTGCCGTTCGATCGGATCGAGCAGCTTGCCCATGAGACGAAGGGGCAGGATCAGAAGCAGCTTCCTCTCTTCGATCTGAAATAAGGGCGCGACGGCCAAGTGTCACAATAATGTCACGATTGCGCCGACCGGCCGGAGTATTCTGTTGACAGATGTCTCACTTATCCACAGAATTCGAAGGAACCTAAGTCCAATTCTAGAGTGAAACCCTATCTTATTAAAACTGCTCAATAATTCCGTCGTTCATTGAGCGTTCTTACGTGCGCGCAGAAAGCCCGGAAGCGGCATGCGAAGGCACGTTAAGAACTATATATGCGAGCTATGCAATTTCCAGATGCATTATCTCGCAATTGGGTGTATCCTGAGAATGTGTGGTGGTGCGTTGAGGGACGCATTTCACCACTTTTAAGTAGCCCGAGGAAGGGGATTGCCTTCGGGCGGCGTTGTAAGTGTTGCGGGGTTGTGTCATGACGGCGAAGCCGTTGATTGTGATGCTTCTGGCCACGCTTTTGGGGCCAGTTATTGGCGTCGGACTATTTATACTGATGCATACCATGTAGCCCCGCCGAATTCTTGCGGGTCATGTGTGATGCTCGAGCCACCCAACCAAGGGTGGCGCATTGATTGATGCGTTGGCATCTCTAGCTACCGTCATTCCATTTCCGCTTTGTGACAGCGCGAGTTTTGTCTCGTATGATCGCGGCTGCACGCTAACGCGTGTGCGCCGTCAGACTTTGGTCGAGACCTCAGCGCGTCGGAGTGCAGCTTCCAGAAGCGACCGGTATTGGCGAGATCTTCCTGACGTCCAATCTCTCGTTGATTGAGACGCGCTCATCGTGGCACTCCCGCCAACCGTGGCATCCGGGTGGCCGCAAAACGGCTTCGGCGAGATCGCTCGTAAACTGATCCACAATCGACCTTGCGCTCATCAATCTTTAACCGCCATCCCTCTTTAATTGACCTCGTCAGCCCACCGCTCGAAAGGCAGCAGCGCCTCCGCCGAGGCGTGCGCGAAAGAGGATTGCCCATGTCCGAGAACTCTGTTCCTCGTCTTGCCGTCGTGAAGCGCGAAGAGAAAGAGACGAAGCTCAAGGAGTTCATTGTCGGCCATCTCGCCGCCCGGACAGCGGCTGTCGTGGAAGCCGATCCGTTTCCGAGCTGCCTTCTGATTGCCCGTTCCGCCGAAAGCCCGGTCGCCAAGACCGTCCTGGCCATGGGTTCCAAGGCCCGACTGCAAGGCTTCACGGTGCGGGCGATCTTCGCCTATCTCGGCACGACCGAGACGGCGCGTGTGGCCGAAGCCTGTCGCGTTTCAGACTGGGGTTTGCAGATCCGCTGGGCGCGCGATCTGAGACTGCTCGACGCTCATGAGCAACTCGTCCTTGGACCGACAACCTCTTGGATCGGCGACTGCATGCGCCGCGAGCCGTCGAGCCGGGACGCATGCGAGCTGTTCGCCGGCGATTGTGCAGAGACGGCGCGGCGCTCCGCCATTTATTTCGAGCGCCTGTGGGGAGCCTGCGAGCCGATCTTCGAGCGGCTGGGCACAGGAGCGTGCGAGCTGGATCACCCGCTGCCGGCGCAATCGCTCGAGCAGTTCGATCTGAACCGTGCGGCCAAGATCCCGTCTCGCCGGCCGATGCCTTGAGAACTCTTCGCCGGGCGCCCCGCGCGGGCGCCTGCGTGATCCCTCGGCGGTAATGTCCGGCAACGAGGCGCAATAGGCCCGACTTCCGGATAGCCGGCACCCGCCAGCCTCTGTTCTGTCATCGCAAATTGATCAAGTGTGACCTGACCGCACGAGTCTTCAGCCAAGTGTTCTTGGAGGGGCCCGGCGGCAAACGTCCGCTTGTTGGGATGTGCCATGACCAGAACCCTCCGCATTGCCTTTCTCGCCCTCGTTCTTTTGTTGCCGGCCTCGGTGCTGGCCCAGATCAAAACATTCACGCACACGGGCATTGCGCGCGATGCGCAGCGCTTTGAAACCTGGATAAAGACGAATGCCAAGCCGGGTGCGCACCGCGCGGCGGAACTGCAATCCGTGGCGCGGCAGGCCACAGCCGCCTCCGATCAGCGCGGAGCTGCGCGCGCGTTGGCGATGGCGCTGGTGCTCGAACCGGATAATGCGGAAGCGTGGCTGCAACTGGCGACTGCGCTGTTGGCCACCACGCCGGATCCTAAAAAGTCATCTGAGCGCTATGACTTGCCGGTGAACGCCAGCGGCGCCGCCTATCGCGCCTACGAGCGAGCCAGCGATCCGAATATGAAATCCCGTGCGCTGGCCGTTCTCGGTCAGGCGCTGACGCGGCGGTCGTATTGGCGTCCGGCCTTGGAGGCTTACAAGATCAGCCTGGCACTCGCCGACAATCCTGAGATCCGCGAGACCTACAACACGCTGCGCACCGAGCATGGCTTTCGTCTGGTCGACTATAAGGTCGAGCAGGAGTCGTCCCAGCCGCGCGTCTGCATCCAGTTCTCCGAAGCTCTGCAGCGCGGGCAGGAGTTCAACACGTTCATCGCCGTCGACGGCAAGGATGCTCAAGGCCTGACAGTCGAAGGCAAGCAGCTTTGCCTCGAAGGCGTCGCGCACGGGAAGCGTTACGAGGTCCTGGTGCGGGCCGGTTTGCCATCGGATGTCGGCGAGGCGCTGGAAAAAGCGGCAGAGCTTGCGATCTACGTCCGCGACCGGTCACCGGGTGTGCGCTTCACAGGCCGCAGCTATGTTCTGCCGAGCCGTGGTCAGTCCGGTATTCCGGTCGTCACGATCAACACCGGGAAAATCGGCGTCGAGGTCTACCGCATCGGAGATCGCAATCTCGCATCGACACTGAACAGCGGCGACCTGCAGCGGCAGCTCTCCACCTATGACATCAGCCAGCTCAAGGACAGTACGGGCTCGCGCGTCTATTCAGGCGAGATGAGCGTGGCAACGCGGCTCAACGAGGAAGTAACGACGGCGGTGCCCGTCGGCGATGCGATCCCGGAGCTGAATCCCGGCGTCTATGTGATGATCGCCAAGCCGGTGAACGTGCGTGAGGAGCACGACTCTCTCGCAACGCAATGGTTCATCGTCTCCGACATGGGCCTGACGACACTGACCGGCGATGATGGCATCCACGCCTTCGTGCGCTCCCTGGCGACGGCCGAGCCGATGTCCGGCGCCCGCGTGAAGCTCGTGGCGCGGAATAATGAAGTGCTGGGCCAGGGCACGTCGGATGCGCGCGGCTACGTGCACTTCGAAGCCGGATTGAAGCGCGGTGAAGGTGGCATGGCCCCGGCGATCCTGATGGCCGAGGGCAAGGCGGGCGACTACGCATTTCTTGATCTGACGGCATCTGCGTTCGATCTGTCCGATCGCGGCGTCAAGGGACGCACGCCCCCGGGCCCGCTGGACGGCTATCTGTTCACGGAGCGCGGCGTTTATCGTCCGGGTGAGGACGTGTTCATGACGGCACTCGTGCGTGATCGCGCGGGCAAGGCGTCGGGTGTGCCGATGACACTGATCGTGACCCGGCCCGACGGCGTCGAGCATCGGCGCATCGCGTTGACGGAGGATCAACTCGGCGGGCGCACGACAACGCTGAAACTGGCCGCATCGTCCATGACCGGCACGTGGCGCACGCGCCTTTATGCCGACCCGAAGGGCGATGCCTTGGCGAGCGTTGCGTTCCTGGTGGAGGACTTCGTTCCCGAGAGGCTCGACATGACAGTCGAGCCGGTTTCGGCCGCCCTGGTCCCGGATGAGAAGGGAACGTTGAAACTGTCGAGCCGCTATCTCTACGGCTCGCCAGCGTCGGACTTGGCGCTGGAAGGCGACATCGTCGTGAAGCCGTCGACCAAGGACGTTGCGGCCTATCCCGGCTATCGCTTCGGACTGGCGGATGAGGAGATCAACCCGGTCCGCAAGCCGCTGGAGGAATTGCCGAACACCGACGCGCAGGGCGCGGCCGAGCTGGCGGTGATGCTGCCAGCCATCGAGCGCACGGCCCGGCCTCTGGAAGCTCAGGTTCTGTTGCGCCTGCGCGAGCCGGGTGGACGTACGATCGAGCGCTCGGTGACGTTGCCCGTCGACGCGAAAATATCGCGGATCGGTATCAGGCCGCAGTTCAAGGACATGCAGATCGGCGAGGGTGAGACAGCGGGATTCGAAGCGATCCTCGTAGACGAGGACGGCAAGCGGGCCACGGGTAAGGGGTTCCGCTGGCAGCTCATGCGTCTCGATCAGCGTTGGCAGTGGTACAGCCGTGACGGGCGCTGGGCTTATGAACCCATCACCATCACGCGAAAGATTGCGGACGGCGTGGCTGACTTTTCGGCCGACGCCCCGGTCAAGATTGCCGCGAAAGTGGATTGGGGGCGTTACCGGCTGGAAGTCATTTCGGATGCGCCAGGCGGCCCCGCCTCCAGCGTCGTGTTCAACGCCGGCTGGTACGCCGATGAAGGTGCCGACAGCCCGGAGGTTCTGGACGTCGCTCTCGACAAGCCGCTCTATAAGTCAGGCGATACGGCCAAGCTGAAAGTCGCGGCGCGTCAAGCCGGCAAGGCACTTGTCGCGGTACTGGGCGAAGGGCTGCTCGCCAGTCAGGAAGTGGATCTGCCGGCAGGCGGTGGCGAGGTTGCCATTCCGGTGAAAGCGGATTGGGGACCTGGCGCCTATGTGACGGCCATGATGTACCGTCCGATGGATGAGAAGGCGAAGCGGATGCCGAGCCGTGCCATTGGCGTGAAGTGGCTGCCGCTCGACCATAGCGCCAAGACGCTCAGCGTTGCGCTGACACCGGAGCAGAAGGTGCGGTCGGGCGCGATGCTGGCCGTTCCGCTCAAGATCAGCGGCATTGCTGCCGGTGAAGAGGCGCGTGTCACGGTTGCGGCGGTCGATCTGGGTATTCTCAACCTCACCCGTTATCAGGCGCCTGCGCCGGAATCCTGGTTCCATGCGCAGCGCAGTCTCGGCACCGAGATCCGCGACTTCTACGGCCGTTTGATCGACGGCATGCGCGCGGATCGTGGGTCTCTGCGTTCCGGCGGTGACGAAGGCGGTGTGGCCATGCAGGGCAACCCGTCGGTCGAAGCCACGGTCGCGCTCTACTCCGGTATCGTGAAGGTCCAACCGGACGGTACGGCGCGCGTCGAATTCCAGATGCCGGAGTTCAACGGCACGGTGCGGGTGATGGCCGTAGCATGGAGCGCGGACAAGGTCGGTCACGCGACGACTGATGTGATCGTTCGTGATCCGGTGGCGTTGATTGCTGCTGGTCCGCGCTTCCTGACGCTGGGAGACGAAGCCCGCCTGCAGCTCGACGTGCATAATGTCGAAGGCCCTGACGGGACGTTCGGCGTGACCGTCGAACAGCTGGCTCCGACGGGTGGCCGGGCGACCGTGGCGAAGCGGGACGTGACGCTTGCTCTGAACCAGCGCAAGGCGGAGCGGTTCTCGGTGAAGCCGCAGGATGTCGGAAAATTCACTTACGATATCAAAGTGACGAACGGTTCAGGCATGGAGGTGTCACGTCAGTTGACGTTCGACGTCAAACCGCCTGCCGGTGATATCCGCCGCGTGACGGTGAGCAAGCTCGCGCCCTCGGGCGGGAAACTGACGCTCGGTGCCGATCTGCTGGCCGATCTCATACCTGGTCGCACGAAGGTGTCCGTCAGCGTCGGGCCGATCGCTAATCTCGACGTGCCCGGCCTGCTGACGCAGCTCGACCGCTATCCCTATGGATGCGCCGAGCAGACGACGAGCCGCGCCATGCCGCTGCTCTATGCCAACCAGCTCTCGGTGCAGTCCGGCCTGCCGCGCGACGGCGAGCTGAAGGCGCGCATCGAGGCCGCCATCGACCGTGTCTTCGAGATGCAGGACAGCTCCGGCGCGTTCGGCGTTTGGGGACCGAGCGGCGGTGATATGTGGCTGACGAGCTATGTCACGGAGTTCCTGACGCGGGCACGCGAGCAGGGCTTCCAGATGAAGCAGCAGGCGTTCACGCAGGCGCTCGACCGGCTGCAGAATTTCGTCAGTTATGCGCAGGACTTCGAAAAGGGCGGCGAGGCGCGGGCGTATGCACTCTATGTGCTGGCGCGCAACGGCCGGGCTCCGATCGGTGAACTGCGGTACTACGCCGATACGCGTCTCGAGCGGTTCTCGACACCGTTGGCCAAGGCGCAGATCGGCGCCGCGCTGGCGATGCTGGGTGATCGTGAGCGGGCGGAGCGCGTGTTCCGTACCGCGCTGGGCTCGGAGGAGACCGACGACAACACGCGTCAGGACTTCGGTTCGAAGCTGCGTGACAACGCGGCGCTGGTGACGTTGGCGAGCGAAACGCGCGTACTGCGGGAGGATACGTCCCGGCTCGCTGGTTCACTGGCGGAAGCCTATTCGTCCCGTGCATACACCTCGACACAGGAACAGGCGTGGATGTTGCTGGCTGCGCGGGCGCTGGCCGAAGAAAGTCGCGATACTGCGCTGTCGGTGAACGGTGCTGCGCATAAAGGCAACCTCAATCGCACGCTGACTGCTGCCGAGGTGACCGAGCGCGGGCTCGTCATCCAGAACGACAGCGATGCCGCCGTCGATGCGGTGATCTCTGTCATCGGCGCAGCATTGACGCCTGAACCGCCGATCAGCCGCGATTTTCGGATCGAGCGTTCCTACTACACGCTCGACGGCAAGCCGGTTGATCTGCAAAGCGCCAAGGGTGGTAAGGGTCAGCTTCGGCAGACGGACCGCCTGGTCGTGGTCCTCAAGGTCGAGGCGACGACGCCGGGTGGCCGTGTGATGCTGGTCGATCATCTGCCGGCCGGTCTCGAAATCGAGAACCCCCGTCTGCTCGACAGCGCAGACCTCAAGAGTTTCACTTGGCTCAACACCACCGTGCGGCCCGAGCATACGGAATTCCGGGACGATCGTTTCGTCGCGGCGTTCAATCTGTTCGGCCGTGCTAACACGGACGGCGACGGTAACACCGCACCGGCGTCGGTGACGACAGTCGCCTACATGGTGCGCGCAGTGACGCCGGGACGTTTCGCGCATCCGGCGGCGACCGTTGAGGATATGTACCGTCCTGACCGGTTTGCACGCACGGCAGCCGGTCAGCTCGAGGTTCTCGCCCGGGAGTGATGAGACGTGGCAGGGGCGACTGCAGTCGCAGAGAAAATCGGCAGCAGGGCGCGGCGCTGGATTTATGGCGCCCTGCTGGCCCTGGTGATGCTGCCGCTCGCGGCGTATGGTGCGGTGCGCCTTTCGATGGACTGGCTTGGACCGCCTCCGCTGGAGCGTGCCGACCAGCTCTCTGTCACCGTCGTGGATCGCAACGACGTATTGCTCAGGGCCTTCACCACGCCTGAGGGACGCTGGCGTCTCCCCGTGACTGTCGAGGCCGTTGACCCGCGCTACCTGCAAATCCTGTTCGCGTTCGAGGACAGGCGGTTCTACGAGCACGGCGGCGTGGATATTCTCGCCGCGTTGCGCGCGGTCTGGCAGCTTATCAGTCATCAGGAGATCGTTTCCGGCGCATCGACGCTGACCATGCAGGTTGCGCGGCTGCTCGATGGCGAACATGTGCGGACGTTATCGGGCAAGTGGTGGCAGACGATCCGCGCGCTGCAACTCGAGCAGCGATTGTCGAAAACCGAGATTCTCGAGCTCTATCTCCGGCTGGCGCCATTCGGCGGCAATCTCGAAGGTGTTCGTGCGGCATCGCTCGCCTACTTCGGCAAGGAGCCGAAGCGTCTTTCGGTGGGCGAAGCGGCGCTGCTCGTCGCTCTGCCGCAATCCCCCGAAGCTCGCCGTCCGGACCGGGTTCCTCAGGCCGCGCGGCGTGCCCGCGATCGGGTCCTGGAGCGCGCGGTCGAGCACGGCGTGATCAGCGCAGTGGAAGCTGATCGTGCGCGCCGCGAAATCGTGCCGCGCCAACGCCGCGAATTTCCGAAGCTCGCGCCGCACCTCTCGGAGACGGAGGTCGCGCTGCATCCAACCGCGCGTAAGCATCACCTGACGATCGACGCTGATCTGCAAAGGCAGATCGAAAGTCTGGCGCTTGAGCGTGCCCGCGCGCTCGGTCCGCAGATGTCGGTGGCGGTTCTCGTCGTCGATCATCGCAGCGGTGAGATCCTGGCGCACGTCGGATCGCCGGATTATCTCGACAAAACGCGCCTCGGACCCATCGACATGGTGGGCGCCATCCGCTCGCCGGGCTCGACCTTGAAACCGATCATCTACGGACTGGCGTTCGAAGCCGGCGTGGCTCATCCCGAAACTCTGATCGAAGACCGGCCAACACGTTTCGGTCTCTATCGGCCGCAGAATTTCGACGAGGAATTTCGCGGCTCGGTCACCATTCGCGAGGCGCTCGCTCATTCACTGAATATCCCGGCCGTGAAGGTGCTGAATGTCATCGGCCCCGGACGCCTCGTCGGACGCCTGCGGCGCGGCGGTGCGATGCCGGTGCTGCCAGCGGCAGAGGAACCGACCCTGGCCATCGCGCTCGGCGGGCTCGGTCTCAGCCTGCACGATCTGGCGGGCCTTTATGCCGGGCTTGCCCGCGGCGGCGAGGCGGTCACGCTACGGCACGTCTCAAATGAGCCGGGTCGCATGGCGCTTCCCGCGCGTCAGATCGAAACGGCCCGGAGGCTGCTGACGCCCGTTGCAGCTTGGTATGTCAGCGACATCCTCAAGGACGCGCCGCCACCTGCTGCCGCCATCAGTGGACGTCTCGCCTACAAGACCGGGACATCATACGGCTACCGCGATGCGTGGGCCATTGGTTATGACGGCCAGTACACCATCGCAGTCTGGGCGGGGCGGGCCGACGGCTCCTCGACGCTCGGCCTCACGGGGCGCGGCTCCGCAGCCCCGATCCTGTTCGATGCCTTCCAGCGTCTTGGTGAACGCCGGGCACCGTTGCTTACGGCTCCGGCGGGTACATTGCGCGTGGCCGGTGCTGATCTGCCGCCGCCATTGAAGCGGTTCGCAGAGCCGGGCGACGCCGTGCCCATGACCGGTCATCTCGAACCGGTGGTGCAGATCTCGTTCCCGCCCGATCGCTCGGAGCTTGAAGTCGATGAGGCCGATGATCTCGTCATGCTCAAGGCCGATGGCGGTGTCCTGCCGTTGACGTGGATGGTGGACGGAGCGCCGATCGCTTCCGATCCGCATCGGCGCGAGGCGGTTTGGGAACCGGACGGTCGCGGCTTCGTCAAGCTGACCGTCACCGATGCCAAAGGCCGGGTCGACCGTGTCACCGTGCGGTTGAGATAACTTGGCTCGTTTTTCAGTTGGAAATTGACGAATAGCAGTCTTTCCAGCCATCCGCTCCTGAACGGAATATCCTGCGATGCGGATCCGCAACGCTTTCGAGCCAACTGCGCTCTTGCAGCAACGTTCTGATCTACTAAAGTTGTACAAAATCCGTATTCGGGTCGGGGAAGGATCAAGGAATTGTCAGGACGAGTGTGGCTGCTGCGCGCCCTGATAGTCGTCCTGTCAGCAATCGCCCCTTCACCACTTTTCGCGCAAGAAGCCGTTTCGCGCATCGACTTGACTCACCACCCTGTCGGCTATCTGGCTCTCATCATCTTCTTCGTCGCTTACGGATGCGTGGCCGTCGAGAACGCCATTCACATGCGTAAGTCGAAACCTGTGATGCTGGCGGCCGGTCTCATCTGGGCGCTTCTTGGCCTCGTCTATGCCGCGCGTGGCGAGACCGCGGCGCTCGAAGACGCCGCCAAGCATGTGATCCTCGACTATGGCGAGCTGATGCTGTTTCTCATCGTAGCGATCACCTACGTGAATACGATGCGGGAGCGGCGCGTCTTCGACGCGTTGAGATCAATATTTGTCAGGATGAACCTGAGTTACCGGCAGCTTTTCTGGCTGATCGGCGGCACGTCCTTCGTCTTCGGCCCCATCATCGACAATCTGACCACGGCGCTGGTGATGGGCGCCGTGGTGGTGGCCGTTGGAGTTGGCAATTACAAGTTCATCGTTCTGGGCTGTATCATCATCGTGGTGGCCGCCAATGCGGGTGGCGTTTTTTCGCCGTTCGGCGACATCACCTCGCTGATGGTCTGGCAGAAGGGCAAGCTGCATTTCTTTGAGTTCTTCCATCTCTTCCTTCCGGCGCTGGTGAACTTCCTCGTACCGGCGTTCTTCATGCATTTCAGCGTGCCGAAAGGAGCGCCGGAACGGGTCAGTGACATTACGCCGCTCAAACGCGGAGGAGGCATCGTGGTGCTGCTGTTCCTGGCCACCATTGCGACTGCCGTCGTGTTTAAGAGCTTCATCGGCCTGCCACCGGCAATGGGCATGATGCTGGGCCTCGGATATCTGCAAATGTACGCTTACCTCCTGCAGACGATCGGTCGCCGCCGTAGCGACGAGACGATCGGGTTCGACTCCTTCCGGGCGATGCGGCACGTCGAGTGGGACACGCTTCTGTTCTTCTTCGGCATCATTTTCGCTGTCGGTGGACTTGGCGTCGCCGGCTATCTCGCACTGGTGTCGAACTATCTCTATGGCGACCTGGGACCGACCGTCGCCAACATTGCGATCGGTGTGCTGGGAGCCGCATTCGACAATATCCCGCTGATGTTTGCAGTGCTCACGATGAACCCGGAGATGTCGAACGGCCAATGGATGCTCGTCACACTGAGCACGGGCGCGGGCGGCAGTCTGATCTCCATCGGTACGGCGGCCGGCGTGGTGCTGATGGGCATCGTGCGCAACCACTATACGTTCATGAACCATCTTCGGTGGGCCTGGGCCATCGGGCTGGGCTACGTGGCCAGCATCCTTACCCATCTATGGGTCAACGCTGCACTCATGTAGCCTGCGAAAGAGCCACCCACGCAGGTGTTGCTGTTGCCTTGAGCAGCCACGTTCATGATGGTTGCGGTCGTGACCGAATTTGAAACCGAGACACGACAGATGGTTTGATTTGATTGACCACCGTCACCTTACCGCACTGGCCGCCCGGATGCTGGCGGCGTAGGCTGATATCCGGAGATGAGCTGGCAACGGTCCGGATGATCGTCAGATATCTAGCCCGTCCGCTTACCGGACTCTGCGCCCGGGTGGCGATGGCCACGCTTGGGCTGGTTCTGCTGGGCGGCTGTGAAGAGCCGGGCCACCGGTTGCCGGCGGCCGAGGCGCGTCTGGATCAGACGTCATTGTCGGGGATTTCATCCGGGGCCTATATGGCCGGTCAATTCCAGATGGCGCATTCTCGCGATGTCGTGGGGGTCGGCATCCTGGCGGGCGGCCCTTATGGTTGCGCGGAAAGCGTGTACGCCGGCATTATCCCCGGGCCGGGAGCCGCGTTTCTCAATCTCTCGAAGGCGATGAATGGCTGTATGCTCAATGCGTTGCAGCCGTGGGGCATTCCCGATCCACGCGGGCTGGCGGAGCGCGCCGCGCAGCTTGCAGGTCAAGGCAAGATCGATCCTGTCGAGAATGTTCGCGGCGACCGCATCTACCTGTTCGCCGGCCGCGAGGATCGCACGGTGGTTCCCGCAATCGTGGCAGCAGCCGGGGACTTCTACAAAGAACTTGGTGTGCCGGCAGAGAACGTGACGTTCGTCCGTAACCTCCCGGCCGGCCATGCCTTCGTCACGGCGGACTGGGGCGGGAATTGCGATCTGACCGCCTCGCCGTACATCGTCGACTGTAATTACGATCAAGTCGGCGCCATGCTGAGTCATATCTATGGCGACCTGAACCCGAGGGTGTCAAAGCCGACTGGAGATGTGGTGTCGTTCGACCAGCGTGAGTTCCTGGCTGATCTGCCGGAGCACGGCCTGGGCGATGCGGGTGCGGTCTACATGCCCCCGGCGTGCCGCGATTCTGGGGGGTGCAGGGTCCACGTCGTCCTGCATGGCTGTGGGCAGAACATGTCCGCCGTGGGCGATGTTGTTGTCGCGCACACCGGGTTCCTCGGCTGGGCGGATGCCAACCGGCTCATCATCCTCTTTCCGCAGGTCCGCAGCACGCCGTCCAATCCGCAGGCCTGCTGGGACTGGTGGGGCTACACCGGAGCCAGGTTCCTGACACGGGACGGTCCACAGGTTGTGGCGATAAGACGTATGCTGGAACGGCTGGCGGCGCGGCGGTCCATGATCTAGAGCAAAGCCGGAAGCCAGCCTTGTGCCATGATCTCTCATCGACTGTGAGTCCATGGGGCCTGTTCAGGCAGGTTTTGCGGGATCGTGAGCCGGACGTGGGAGGGGACTTTGATTGAGACGGGACGTCTTGCATCGCATGATCGCGAGACCGGTAGACGTGCGTGGAGCGCGGTTGCCGATACGCCTGCGGCGATCACGGGCCTGATCGCGCTCAGCCTATGGCTGGCTTCGGCAGCCATCCCCGCGTTGATGGCCAACGTACCGAGTGACGATCGCGCGGCGGTCTCCACGGCCAGGACCGACGGCACCCCGGTGCGCGCGGCCCGTCTCGAGTACACGTTCGGTGGATATGGTGGCGTGTCCTACACGCAACCCAGTGCCGTGCATGTCGACAACCCCGGCGTCACGGATCTCACGGCGTCCGACTTCGGCTGGATCGGCAGGCCGTTCAAGAGCCCGATTTACTACGGCCTGCGCACACAACGCTGGGGGGCGGGATCGCTGGTTGGGTCGATGATCGATTTCACCCACGCCAAGGCGATTGCCGTCACCGACGACATGACAACATTCTCCGGCACCCTGGATGGAAAGCCGGTGCCGTCGCCCGCGAAGCTCGACACGGTCTTCGAGCGGCTGGAGTTCAGCCACGGCCACAACATGCTGACGCTGAATGGTCTGCTGAGGGCACCGGCGTCATGGCTGCCGATCCGTCCGTATTTCGGGCTCGGCGGCGGGGTGTCCCTGCCGCATACGGAGATCGAAATCAAGGGGCGTACGCGCACCTTCGAATATCAATTCGCGGGATTTGTCGGGCAAGCGCTCGCGGGTATCGAAATTCCGATCGGGCGGACGTCTCTGTTTTTCGAATACAAGTTCAGCTTTGCGCCTTACAGCGTTCCGCTCACGGAAACGCGTCAAGGTGATCTGCTGGTGACGGATCTGTGGCGTCAGTTCCGGGCCTGGATGACCGGGGAGCGGCCGCCGGGAGGGACGTTGTCGACGACGCTGGCCACTCACCACGGAATTGGCGGGCTTTTGATCAGATCGGCGACGCCGCCCGCTACGCCGTAGCGGTTACAGCGGAACAGGCCCTTCCTGGAGATGCTTGCTGCGCTGGAAGGGCCGTTCGCTATGGTTGTGAGACGCGGTCATTCGCGGGCGTTCCGTGCAGGTTTCGCGGAACCATGCGGCAAGGAAATCCAGCAGAACCCTGAGTTTCGGCAGCACGTGCTTGGGGCTCGGGTAAACCGCCCAGACGGCGGCGTTTGTCACCAGCTCATAGTCTTTGAGAAGGCGGACGAGATGCCCGGCTGCAATATCGTCTCTCACACGCAGTTCGGACATCTGCAGCACACCCTGGCCATCGAGCGCCGCATGCCGCAGGATTTCGCAACTGTTGGAACGTAGCCGTCCGCTGATCCGCACCGCCATCTCGTCGCGTCCGCGGCTGAACCGCCATTGACGCGTATCACCGAGCGCGAAACAATTGTGCCGCTCGAGATCTGAGGGCATCTGGGGCAGGCCGTGTGTCTTGAGATAACTCGGCGCGGCGACAATCACCTGATGATCGTCGGCCAGCCGTTTCGCGATCAGGACGGAATCGTTGAGTTCGCCGGTGCGGATGGCGACGTCATACCCCTCATCCTGCAGATTGACGTTCCGGTCGGTGAGATCGATGTGGATTTCTATATCGGGGTAGCTGCGCATGAACGTGCTGATGGCGGGAGCCAGGAATAGCCGGCCATAGCATGCAGGGGCGCAGATCTTCAGCTTGCCCTTCGGACGCGTGGCGTTTTCGCCGACCGATGCTCGCGCCGCTTCCAACTCGATCAGAATCCGCTCGACGTGTGTGAGAAACGTCGAGCCTTCCTCCGTGATGCGGATAGATCGTGTCGTCCGGTCGAACAGGCGCACGCGCAACTCATCTTCGAGAGCTTGAATCCGCTTCGAGATGGTGCCCGGTGTCAGGCCAAGCTCGGTGCCGACGGATGACAGATTTTGCACCGCAGCCACTCGGGCAAAGATCCGCAGATCCTGTATGTCCATCCCAGTTTCCCCAGTCCACCAGTCCCCCGACCGGCCAGTCGCGCGCCGCAATCCGCGTTTGCCTGGGGCATGCGCATGTGTCCTACGCTTTACCCAAGCCGCCGCTCATAGAACGGCAGCCGTCTCTGCAGTACGCTTCATGGAGCGATAAATAATCCCGGCAGAACGCTCCCCCGAGCGCGATGGCGGGATGAATATGTAAGGATATCAGACTGGATTGATGAAAGCTGTCAATATGTAATGGATACGCTCATTGGCGTAGAGCAAGCGCGCGTCATCCCTGCCTTTCGTACCAGATCAGAACCTGCGCAACAGCCGCTCGATGTAATCCAGCTCCAGCATCGGCCGGGATGGCTCACCCAGACGGCGGCGCAATTCTTCTAGGATCTCGCGCGCGCGCTGTACGTCGATCTCATCGGGAACGCGGACCGACGTGCCAGGATCGGGCCCTTCCGATCGTTGAGGACGGCCGAGCGGATCGCGGGGAGCGTCATTCGCCGGTCCCTGGCCAAACCGCGAGGGCATCTGCCGCAGCATCTGCTCGGCCATCGACTGGGCGCCTTGACGCAACTGCTCGAGCGCGCGCGATTGCTCGCGGGTCGCCGTATCCAGATCACCCTGTTCAAGGGCCCGGCGCGCATTCTCCATGGACTGTTCGGCACCGTCGAACTGATTAGGTGGCCGCATCCCGAACTGCTGCATGCCCTGCCGCATGCGACCGAGCTGATCCCGAAGCTGCCCTTGCCGGTCGCCGAGTTCACCCGCGCCGAGCTGCTGGCCCTGGCCCTGACCTCGCTGTTGTCCTTGGCCTTGCTGCCCCTGGCCCTGTTGTCCCTGACGCCCACGTTGACCTTGCTGCCCCTGCTGACCCTGTTGCTGGCCTTGACCACGGTCGCCCTGGCGGCGCTGCTCTCCGAACGTGTCGTCGTAGAGACGCTGCTGCTTGCCGATGATGTCTCCCATCTGATCCATCATCTGCATCATTTGCTGGTTCTGCTGACCTTGCTGGCCGGCCATCTGTCCGCTTTGCAGGGATTCCAGCAGCTCGCGCAACTGGCTGAGCATTTCTTGCGCGGTCTCGCGCGAGCCCTGCCGTGCCATGTTCTCCAGGTTCTGCAACATGCGTTCGAGATCTTCCGGACGCATGATCTGATTGGGGTTCATGCCCTCGGGCATCTGCTGCTGCGGGTTCTGCTGCGCCTGCCGCGCAAGCTGCTGCATGAATTCGGCCAGCGCCTGCCGCAGCTCCTGCATCAGCCGTGCGATCTCTTCCTCCGACGCACCTTCCTCCAGCGCTTTGGAAAGCTGATCCTGGATCTCGCGAAGACGGCGTTCGGCGTCAGTCAGTCCGCCGCCATCCTCGATGCGCAACGCCACGTGCCAGAGCTGGTCGACCGCGCTGCGCAGCGTCGCGCGGTTACCGCTCTGCGCCAGGCGATAATAGACTGACCGCAGACCGAGGTAGACGTGCCGGTCGGTGATGAAGCCTTCCGGCTCCATCGTCAGGGCATCGAGCGCCCGGGTGACGAGCTGCCGGTAGCGAGGATCTTCGACAAGCTTGCGGCGCTGCTCGACGACCGCCTTGGCCAGCGGATTGCGGAACTGGCGCTGCGGAAGAATGATCTCGATCGGCTGGCTCTTGCCGACGTTTCCGCCATGATCCTTGGCGACCAGCGTCATGCGGACTTTCATGCCCGCCCAGGGGTGCGCGCCGATCTCGTGGAAGCTCGATGTCTCGGCCTCCTTGGCATTTTGGCGCGGCAAGCGCAGCGAGAGCACCGGCGGCCGCTCGAGCGGTGGCCGTGGGCCTTTCAGAATATCTTCCCGCGCCCAGCTCGTACGCGGATCGCCGGCTGCCGTGCGCGGACGTTCAAAGCGCGCTTCCGCGGATGCGACGCCATAGTCGTCCTCAATCTTGTAGAACAGCTTCATCGCACCGCGGATCGTGCGTTCCGGCTCTTTGGTCAGGCTGATGCGTGGCGCCGTATCGGGAATGACGCGGAAGTCCCACGACGCAATGCGCGAGCGATCGCCGAGAACGCGCATCGTCCCGGATTTGACGAGTTCGGTGCGCACCTCCGAGACATCACCCGCAGCCTTTGGCGCCTGCCCCTCGACTGTTTCCGGCTTCGCGCCACTCTCGCCGGCTTGTTCCAGTGAAAGCTGGCCCGCGCCGCTGGCGCGCACGATGATCACGCTTTTGGCCGGGATTTCGATGGGCCCATTTCCTGCCGCTGCCGGCTTGATGCCGCTCTGTCCGCCATCGGCGAGCAGGATCGGCGCTCGGCCGGTATAGGGCGGAGGCGCGACCCAGGCATCGAGACGCGCCGTGGTCGACTGGGCCTCAGGGCCAAACCTGAAGGCCGCGAGCAGGCGGTCCTTGGCCCGGTCTCCGACCAAGGCGACGAGGAGCACGACACTGAGAAGAAGAAGGGCCCGCAGCGCCAATGGATCGCGGCGGTCGGTGCGCGGTTGCGGATTGCCGACCCGCAGACGTGACAGCAATTCTGCAAGCCTGGCCCGATGAGCGCGCCAGATGCGATCCGTTGCCGGGTCGTCGGCGCTCGAGGTCAGCGTGTCTTCGTAGGAAGACGCTGGGCGATGAGCGATGCCCGACCTGCGCTCGATGCGGCGAAGTGCCTCGTCACGGCTTGGCCATTTCACCCGCAGCACGGCGACGACAGCGGCCAGCAGGGCCAGCGCGAACAACCCGAGAACGATCTGATGCGCAAGCGGCGGCAGCCACAGCCAAAGACCCGCGAAGGAGGCAATGACAAACAGGCCGATAACGCCCAGAACCAGCCATAGGCGAGGCCAGACAGCCTCAAACAGCATCACCAGGCGGCTCAGCGCGACCTTGCGCTCGAATTGCCGACCTTCCGACGATGCCGACCGTTGATTCCTGAACATGCCCTAGCCTAGCACGGCCTCACCCGCCGAAATGAGCACGAATGCACCTTTCCCATCCGGAGCTAACAACCAGATGGCGTGTGGGTTGCATGGTGCAGGGCAAAAAGCGGCGGCACAAGGGCCTGAGCGCGCCCGGTGAACGCTATTGGCCGGAAAGCCAGTCCGGCAGGCGATCAAGTGCAATCAATTCCTCGTAACTGGGGCGAGGACGAACCACGGCGTAGTCGTTGCCGCGCACCAGAACTTCGGGAATGAGCGGGCGCGAATTATAGGTCGACGACATGACCGCTCCATACGCGCCAGCCGTCATGATGGCGATCAGGTCGCCCGATGCCAGCGGCGGCAGCGGACGGTCAAGTGCAAGATAATCGCCGGTTTCGCAGACCGGACCGACGATATCCTGACGTGTCGGAGGCAGCGCACGCTTGGCTTCGGTTACCGGCCAGATGTCATGATGGGCTTCATATAGAGTCGGCCGGATCAGATCGTTCATCGCCGCATCGACGATCGTGAACGTCTTGGCGGCACCCTGCTTCACGTAGACGACGCGTGAGACCAGCACGCCCGCATTGCCCACGATCATGCGGCCGGGTTCCAGAATGAGCTTGAGGCCGAGATCCCCGACTGCGGCCCGGATCGTCGCGGCATATTCATCGGGATGCGGCGGCACATCGTTGGTGCCCGTGTAGGGAATTCCGAGTCCGCCGCCGAGGTCGAGATGCTCCAGCTCGTGGCCTTCGCGGCGCAGGTTCTGAACCAGTTCGCGCATGAGGCGGAAGGCATCGGCAAACGGGGCAAGATCCGTGATCTGGCTGCCGATGTGCATATGAATGCCCGAAATCCTGATACCCGGCAGCTTGGCGGCCTTCGTATACAACCGTGGTGCGTCGAGGAAGGGGATGCCGAATTTGTTCTCCGACTTGCCGGTGGAAATCTTGGCGTGGGTTTTTGCGTCGACGTCCGGATTAACGCGGATGGCCACGCGGGCGATGCGGCCTTGGCTTGCCGCCGCCTCGCTCAGAAGTTCCAGTTCCGGCTCGCTTTCGACATTGAAGCCGAGGATGCCTTCACGGATGGCATAGTCCATCTCTTCGCGCGTCTTGCCGACGCCGGCGAAGATGATCTTGTCGGCAGGAACACCGGCGGCACGCGCGCGGCGCAGCTCGCCTTCGGAAACGACGTCCATGCCGGCGCCGAGCCGGGCCATGGTCTTCAGGACAGCCTGGTTGGAGTTCGCCTTGACGGCGTAGCAGATCAGGTGATCGGTGCCGCGGAACGACTGCGACAGCACCTCGAAATGCCGTTCGAGCGTCGCCGTTGAATAACAGTAGAACGGCGTGCCGACCTCTTCGGCAATCCGCTCCAGGCTGACGCCTTCAGCGTGCAGGACGCCATCGCGATAGCTGAAATGGTGCATGGGTACCTGCGCAGCCGTGTTGAGAGCCCAGCCCGGGCCGTTGGCGATTGGCTAGGGGCGGCGCGGGATTCCGTCAAGGCTTTGCTCAATTCACGGCAAAGCGCTGGGGTTGGCGGCCGTGGCCGGCCCGGCGTGTTGTGCCGGGAAGAAATTCTCGATTGCGGGGTCGGCGAAGGCCGCGTTTATTGGCCGCCAAGGTAAAAATGAGGACACCCCATGCAGTTCGAAACCCTGTTCCGCCCGGCGCGGGAGAAGCCTGTTTCCGTTGCCCTTATCGGCGCAGGCGAATTCGGCATGTCGCTGATTGCCCAATCACGGCGGATGCAAGGCCTGACGGTCAGCGCCGTTACCGATAAGGATCTCGACCGTGCCGCCGCAATGTTGGCGGAGAAGGGGATTCCCGCCCGCCGCTGTAACAGTCTGGCGGCTGCCAAGGCGGCTATCGCAGCGGGAGACATCGCGCTGTGCAGTTCGGTTGCCGATCTGCTCGCCGCCCCGGTTGAAATGATCGTCGAGGCAACGGGCGACGCGGAGGCCGGGGCACGGTTTGCCCTGGAGGCGATCGAGGCGGGCAAGGGCGTCACGATGGTCACGAAGGAAGCGGAGTGCGTCGTCGGCCCGATCCTGGCGGCCAAGGCGCGCGCTGCCGGTGTTCCCTATACGCTGGTCGAAGGCGACCAACCGGCGCTGCTGATCGGACTGGTGAGCTGGGCGCGGACCCTCGGACTGCCGATCATCTGCGCCGGTAAATCCAGCGAATACGACTACGTCTATGATCCCGGCACCCACAAGGTGACGTGGACCACGGAGAGTGTCACCGCGCCTGGCATCGTAAACCTTTGGGATCTCGGAACGGACAGGGCCGCAACCGTCCAGGCGCGTGCCGAAGCGCTCGCCGGGCTGCCGCAGCGAACCGTTCCGGACAACTGCGAGATGGCGCTCGTTGCCAACGCGACCGGTCTTTTGCCCGACCGTCCTGATTTCCACGCACCGCTGACGCGATCCGTCGAATTGCCGGACCTCTACATTCCCAAGGCCGATGGTGGTCTGCTGAGCGGGGAAGGGCGGCTTGATGTGTTCAACTGTCTGCGGCGGCCCAACGAGGCGAGCTTTGCGGGCGGTGTGTTCGTCGTCGTTGCCTGGGCCGATGAGCGTTCCGGCGCGCTGTTCCGCGGAAAGGGCATTCCGACGACGGCCGACGGCCGCTATGGGCTGGTTTACAACCCGTCGCATCTGCTCGGTGTCGAGGCTCCGATCTCGATTCTCGCGGCTGCACGCCTTGGACAGTCCATTCTCGACGACAGCTATCGCCCCGTCGTCGATCTTACCGCGCGCGCCATGGTGGATCTGCCAGCCGGACGGACGCTCGACATCGTCGGGACGCGCCACGCCGTGCCCGATCTCGAGCCGGGGCTGACGCCGGCCCGGCTGATTTCAGGCGATGCGCCGCTGCCCTACTACATGGCGGTCGGGCGGACGCTCACACGGCCAGTCGCGGCTGGCGCCTACATCACCGCCGATTGCGTCGATGCGCCGGAAGGCTCGACGCTGTGGCGACTGCGGGCTGAACAAGATGCGATGTTCATGCAAGGCTGAGCACATGCACGTGGCCGCTGCTCATCGGCAGCGGCCCAGGAGTTCAAACTAGCGGAGCAGACCGTCGAGGATGAAGTCGCGATGCGGCTTAGGGGCAGCGCCGGCGGGCTTGCCCTGTCCGGATTCCGCACTCGCGGTGCTGTCCGCCATCGGGTCCTTGGGAGCTTCCAGCGATCCGCGCACACCGCAACCGGCAACGGCCAACGCCGCCGCCAGAACGATGCTTCGCAAGAACAGTCTGCGCATCAAAACCCCCAGTAGCTGACCGGGACATTAGCCCCGGATCGGCTGAGGAACCAGCCAACGAGCGGCGCGGCAAGGTATTTTTGCGCGCGCCTGTGGCCTCCCTGCTTCGCTCGACTTAGCGAAGGCTGCCGCAGAACCGCTGAATGCGGGTGCAGGCTTCTTCCAGGGCGTCCGTCGACGTCGCATAAGATATCCGGAAGCAAGGCGACATTGCGAAGGCCGCGCCGTGAACGCAGGCAACACCTTCTTCGTCCAGAAGGGCCGTGACGAAATCCTCGTCGGTATTGATCTTCACGCCTTTGTTGGTCGTCTTGCCGATCAGCTCTTCCAGGGACGGATAGACGTAGAAGGCGCCTTCCGGCTTGGGGCATTTGATGCCGCGGGCCTGGTTCAGCATCGAGACGACGAGGTCGCGCCGCTGCATGAAGACCGTATTGTGCTTCTCGATGAAATCCTGCGGCCCGTTCAGCGCTTCGACGCCCGCCCACTGCACAATCGACGAGGGATTGGAAGTCGATTGCGACTGCAACTTGCACATGGCCTTGATCAGCACCTCAGGACCTGCCGCGTATCCAAGACGCCACCCGGTCATGCAGTAGGCTTTGGACAGGCCGTTGAGGGTCAGAGTGCGCTCATACAGACGCGGTTCAACCTGGGCAGGTGTCCAGAACGTCAGGCCGTCATAGAGCAGATGTTCGTACATGTCGTCGGTGAGGACCCAGACGTTCTCGTGCTTCATCAGCACGTCGGTCAACGCCTTGATCTCTTCCTTGGAGTACGCCGCACCGGTCGGGTTGCAGGGTGCGTTGAAGATGAACCACTTGGTTTTCGGCGTGATCGCGGCGTCGAGCGCAGCCGGCTGCAGCTTATAGCTTTCCTCGATCTTGCACGGGGCGAACACCGGCTTTCCGCCTCCCAGCAGCACAATGTCCGCATAGGACACCCAGCATGGGGCCGGAATCACGACTTCATCGCCGGGGTTCAGCGTCGCGAGCAGGGCATTGTACAGCACCTGCTTGCCGCCGGTTCCGACCGTGACCTGCGAGGTCTTGTAGTCGAGCTGGTTGTCGCGCTTGAACTTCGCGACCACCGCAGCCTTCAGCTCCGGAATGCCATCGACATCGGTATAGCGGGTCTTGCCCTCGCGCATGGCGCGGATGGCGGCTTCCTTGATGTTGACCGGCGTCTCGAAGTCCGGCTCGCCGGCCGACAGCGAGATGATGTCACGGCCTTCCGCTTTGAGCTGCCGGGCTTTCGTCGAAACCGCGATGGTGGCGGAGGGTTGAATGCGGTTCAGACTGTCAGCAATGAAGCCCATGGCTTTGTGCCTCTAAACGGTTGGCGCTATCCCAAACGGCCCGAAACCTACGAGCCCGGACCGTCAGGGGCAAGCCGTAATCCAGAGGAAAACGGGCTAATTTGCCGCTACCAGCCCTTGAATGGCGTTTCGAGAACAGGGGTCAGTGGCGGTTTGCGATCGGCATAGGCCTTCAGATTGTCGACCACGAGCTGGCCCATCTTATTGCGGGTCGGGATCGACGCCGATCCGAGATGCGGCAGCAGCACCGCGTTTTCCAGTTCGAGGAACTCCGGATTGAAATTCGGCTCATTCCAGTAAACGTCCAGGCCGGCGGCCAGGATTGTGTTGTTGCGCAGCGCCTTGATCAGCGCGGTTTCGTCCACGACGATGCCACGGGCGACGTTGATCAGAACGCCATTCGGTCCGAGCGCTTCGAGCACTTCGGCGTTGATCAGGTTCTTCGTGCTGGCGGTGCCGGGCACGATCACGATCAGCGTATCGACGGCTTTGGCGAGTTCCACCACGTTGGAGTAATGCGTGTAGGGAACGTCTTCCACCTTGCGCCGGGTGCAGTAGGAAATCGGCAGGCCAAAGGCTTCGCAGCGGCGCGCGATGGCTTGGCCGATGCGGCCCATGCCGACGATGCCGAGGGTGCGGCCTTGCAGGCTGCCCTTGGTCAACCGGTAGTCACCGTCCTTGGCCCAATTCCCGGCGCGCAGATACTGTTCGCCGCGCGATAGCTCACGCACTGTCATCAGCAACAGGCCGAGGGTGGTGTCGGCAACTTCCTCGTTGAGCACATCGGGTGTGTTGGAGACGATGATATTACGCTTGCCGGCGGTCGCGGCATCGACGCTGTCGTAGCCGACGCCGAAGTTGCTGACGATCTTCAGCTTGGGAAGCTGATCCATCAGGGCTTCGTTGATTTTAACCCCCGTGAAGCCGCTGGTGCAGATGGCTTCGATCGTCGGTCCGACCTTGGCGAGGAGCGCTTTGTCGTCGCCTTGCTGCATACGATGCACTTCGAAGGCCGCGTCGAGTTGCTCCTCGATCAAGGGCATCATCTGACCGGTTAACAGCAAGGGAGGCTTAGCCATATCGAAACTCCGGATATATCAGTGATCGCCTTGGTCGTAGCATC